>NZ_JBVFMU010000003.1:0-744344 GCF_055486415.1 Bacillus sp. 9.4
CATCTGTCCGCTCGACTTGCATGTATTAGGCACGCCGCCAGCGTTCGTCCTGAGCCAGGATCAAACTCTCCGATAAATGGATCACAGGTTAAGTTCACCGCATCCTGCGGCGACACCTGTGTGACCTGCGTCGTGCAGGCCCTAGTTTGACTGACTACGCACATCGCTGTGCGATTTATAAAAATGAATTAACAGGTACGTTTTGTCTTGTTTAGTTTTCAAAGATCATTTCGTTACTTCTCAATGAAGCAGCTTTACTAATATAACATTCAGCTTCTTTTTTGTCAATAACTTTTTCAAGTTGTTTTGAAGCATCTAGTTTGTGTCCGCTGTGCATCAGCGACGTTTAATAATATAACACCTGTATTTATTTATCGCAATAGTTTTTTTAAAAAAATCTATAAAACAAATAAACTATAATCCTCGCCATGATTTCTAAAGCGTGTGTATCATATAACTTTCTTAAAAGAACATATACATCAGTCATGTGATCTTGTTGTTTTTTTCGTTTTCTTGTATAGTAGAAACGAACTAAATACTGATGACCACAAGGGGAGCATTAAAGCTGAGAGTGAGCGGTTTCGTTCTGACCCTTTGAACCTGTTAGTTAACGCTGGCGTAGGGATGTGGCAAAGTCAAATGAATTGCAGATCGTAAAGCAGTGCGTGGAACTTTTCTCATCCTTCCGCGTGCTGCTTTTTTGTTGTCCTTTTGGTTGTCTGTCAATGGAAGGAGATAGATATGAATCAATCTAAGCAACTGGTTCGCCTTATTGAAATTGCCATTATGACAGCGGCAGCCGTTATTTTAGACATTGTCTCAGGAATGTTTCTTAGCATGCCTCAAGGAGGCTCGGTCTCCATCATGATGATTCCGATCTTTTTAATTTCGTTTCGCTGGGGTGTCAAAGCAGGTCTTACTACAGGTTTGTTGACAGGTCTAGTACAAATAGCAATCGGAAACTTGTTTGCTCAACATCCTGTACAGCTATTGTTAGATTACATTGTCGCTTTCGCAGCAATCGGCATAAGCGGCTGTTTCGCTTCTTCTGTCCGTAAAGCCGCTGTATCAAAAACAAAAGGGAAATTGATTGTTTCAGTGGTCAGCGCAGTTTTTATCGGCAGTTTGCTGCGCTATGCCGCGCATGTCATTTCAGGAGCTGTGTTTTTCGGCAGCTTTGCTCCAAAAGGAACACCGGTATGGATTTATTCTTTAACTTATAATGCGACTTACATGGTTCCTTCATTCATTATTTGTGCAATTGTCCTATGTTTATTATTTATGACAGCACCCCGTCTGCTTAAAAGTGACAAAGCGTAAAAGTAACAATCCCCCAGCGAATTCCGCTGGGGGATTGTTCGTTATCTGTTAAGAAGTGTTTTTAAAGCTGAAAGATCCAGCCAGCCAAGACCTACTTCTTTCAGCCTTACTCCGGCAATTTCAAAGTTGTCCTCCGCTACTCTTTCAGGTGAATAGGCCTGATAAAATATAATTAAGGGATTCTGCTCAATAACCCAAACAAACATACTTGAAAATCCATGTTGAAGCAAAAACTCCGCTCCTTTTGCTAAGAGCGCCCTGCCTGCACCTTGCCGCTGGCGCTCTTCCAGAAGATAAATAGCGTATAACTCGCCGTCATAGCCTTCTTGTTCAGAGCGAATAGGTCCAAATGAAGCAAAGCCGAATACTGAATCCATTTCGTCCTGAGCAACAAATACTCCTTTTAACGAGCGACTTTTCCATTTGTCTTCAAATTCCTTATAGTTCAGGCTGTTTAAATAATCAATCGGGATAATTTCGTGGTATGTTGTCCTCCAGCTGTCTACATGCACTTTTGCAATGTCCTTTATATCCTCTAACTTCGCTTCACGTACAGTTACCATACGGTTCTGCCCTTTCCTTACTCTGATTTTTGGACCGTTTTGGCTTCTTTGATTTCATTTGTTAATTCATTAATGCTTTGTTTTACGTTTCCTTTTCCTGAAAAGTTCTCAAGCATTTCTTTTACATCAATTCCTGAGGATGCTTTTAAACTTTCTTGCAGACTTGACATTAAGTTCGTCGCATAGCTGGTTACTTTGTTTGCTCCGCTTGATTCACCGCTTCCTCCTGTATCGACAACGGTGATTTTATCAATATTTGAAAGAGGCGCCGCTGCTTGTTTCGCGTATTCCGGAAGCATTTTGACAATCATATCGAAAATCGCCGCCTGCCCGTACTGTTCAAAGGCAGCCGCAATTTTCTCTTTTGCTTCCGCTTCTGCAAGACCTTTCAGGCGGATAACCTCTGCCTCTGTCTCTCCTTTCGCTTTTTCCGCTTCTGCTTTTGCTAGCCCGTCAATTCTTACTTTTTCCGCCTCAGCCTTTGCCATTGCTTCAATACTGTACTTCTTGGCATCGGCTTCCGCGAGCTGTTTGGCTTTCTCAGCTGCTGCGGACTGCTCAACAGAATAACGGTCTGCATCGGCTTTTTTCTTTACCTCTGAGTCGTATTGACGTTCACGGCGAAGAATTTCTTTTTCTTCTAGCTCTATTTGTTTTTGGCGTTCGATAATTTTAACCTGCATTTCCTGCTCTGTGACTTGCTGGCGCGCTCTGGCAGTCTCTAAATCATATGCTTGGTCGGCATTCGCTTTTGCCGTATCTTGTTCTCTGCGGAATTCAGCCATTTTGAGCTGATTGAGTTTTTCAGCTTCAGCGATTTCCGTCGCCCGTTCAAGTTCTGATTTTTTTGCGTCTTTATCGGCTTCTGCCCGCTTAATTCGGGTTTCTTTATCAGCCTCTGCTGTTGCGATATCAGCATCGCGTTTTACTTGGGCAATTCTCGGTTTCCCTAATGATTCAAGATAACCGTTTTTATCACGAACATCTTTAATGGTAAACGAGACGATTACAAGCCCCATTTTCGCGAGATCCTGTGAAGCGACACGCTGCACCTCTTGAGAGAATTTTTCTCTGTTTTTATAGATTTCTTCTACTGTCATTGAGCCGAGAATGGAACGAAGGTGGCCTTCTAAAACCTCCCGCGCTTCCTGCTCACGGTCGTCTTTTGATTTCCCTAAAAATTGTTCGGCCGCTGTAGCGATTTCTCCTATAGAACCGCCGATTTTAATAATCGCAGTTCCATCGGCCATTACTGGCACTCCTTGTTCTGTATAGACTTCAGGTGTGGAAACATCGAGTTTGCTTGATAATAAGCTTAGCGGCTCTGCCTGCTGGAAGACGGGAAGGACAAAGGTTCCTCCGCCGCGGACGATTTTAATACGGTTGCCGCCTTCATCGACATGAACATTTTTATTGCCCAGATAGCTCCCTGTTACAATTAACGCTTCATCAGGCCCTGCTGTACGATACTTCGTAATAAACACAGCTATTAGTGCAATTAATAAAAAGAATACAACTCCGATGATCATTATAATCGGCATTGTCATATCAAATTCCTCCTTTTATGTTAAATGGGTTCATGCGGAGTAACCGAAAGAACTCCGTTGTTAATATCTACGACTAACACCGTTGTCCCGTAACTGATCTGCTGATTATCAAAACTGACCGCTGACTTTGAAATGGTCCCGCCTATCCCTTCTATGACCACTTCACCAAACCCGTCAACCGGCACAGCTGTAATCACTTTACCGAGTCTTCCTCTGAGATCATCTTCTCTATATGCCAATGATTCTTCTGCAGATGATAATGGCACCAGTACAAAGATGTGAAGCAATACCACCAGCATGATCGAAAGGATGCAAGATAAAAGCGCAATCAGCAAGCTTGACAGAGGCAATACGAGTTCACCTATATATCCGCCCGCTGAAAAACATGTGAAAAATGAGAGCACTAATGTCGGATTAAGAAACGGAATGCCTTCTGGCAGCCCTGCAAATACATCTCCGAAAAACAGGAATAACAGCGTAAGGCTGCCCGCAATAATAAGCGTATAAAGATACATTGTTTGTATAGGTACTCCAAATAACTCCAACTTCCTCATCCTTTCTTCATCAATGCATTGATGAACGGCTGCCGTTACCATTTATACGAGACACCCCGGGAAAAGTTTCAAAATTTTAAGATAAATAACCCGTTTGAAGTGTTTATAAATGATAATTGCTTATATATATGGTAATGTCATTTTAGGAGGAGATATGATGAGTATCTTTAATGAAGCCAGATTAGAAACGTGGAACGAATTGAAAGGACTTTCTGACGAAAAGCTGAACCAAAAGCCTTCTGCTGAAGAATGGAGCATACGGGAAGTTCTTGACCATTTGAAAAAAATCGATATGACCGCACAAAAAATGTTGAAGGAACGTGTAAAGGACGCTCCGATTAAAGAAATTGAAGAAAAACCGCTTGAGGTAGCACAGGACAGAAATAATAAACGGAAAGCCCCGAGTCATCTTGAGCCTGCGCATGATTTTATTTCAGGCAGCCAAATGAAACGTGAGCTTGATGTGGTAAGAGAGCAGCTGACTGCTGCGATTGCCTCTCTGAAAGAAGAAGATTTTGAAAGAGTGCTTCCGCATCCTGTGTTTCAAGAGCTGACTGTCAGACAGTGGATCGATTTTATCGGCCATCATGAAAAACGGCACCTCAGCCAAATGAAAGAAATTAAAGAAAAGATAGAAAGGGCCTGATTTGATCAGACCCTTTCTGCTTTTCGTTTAACTTTTCGCTGATAGGAATGAACTTCTATTTCATCACCTGTGTAAACAGCACCAGGTCTCTCCACAATACAGACAATCCCTCTAATGCCCAGTGCGTGGCGGACGAAAGCCGGCGCCAGCTTCGGTTGGTCCGGATAATAAGACTGAATGATTTCTCCCGGCTGGATACACGGATCATTTTCGCCCTCACACAGCAGAGCCGCTCCGCTCGGAAAAATAATCCGGCTTCCTTCTTTTAATGAAGTAAGATCTGGCATACCGCTGACTGCCACATTCGCCCCGAGCCATTCCGGCAAAATCCTCGGCACTCCCATTTTTAAAGCGATTTCGTTACATTCCTCTATTGAAACAATTGAAATTTGTCTGCGATTGAAAATTTCAGTCCCTCTTGAAAACATTGGTTCTCTGGCTCCCGCTTTTTTGGTCAGGCCAAAATGCAAGTCGCCGGGGATGCCGCCATAATCAAAATCAAGCTTGTCCATTTGCTTTGTTACGAAGCTTTTTGTATCTGCGATATATAAGCCTTCCGCTTTTGCAGTCATACGCTTCCACATCAGCTGGCACCTTCCTTCTTATCTAAAATTTCCACCTATGCTTCATTATCCCAAAAAATCCCGCTCTGTAAAGGAGCGGGATTTTGATTATACCGTTTTAGGCGTAAGGTTAAAGCAGCGCTTGTAGATCCAGTTGTATGCTTTTTCATTTAAATCTCTAGGGTTTCCGAAGGTTTGCGGATCTTTCATTGCTTCTTTAGACAAGCGTTCGATCATATCAGGTGATACTCCCTGCTCTTCTAAAGTCGGCACTTCTAAATCTTCGACCAGATCATACATCCAATTGACAGATGCTTTCGCAGCTTCTTCTGTTGTCATCTTGCTTGTATCAATACCGAACGCTTTCGCAATACGCGCAAACTTCTCAGGATAGCCCTTCCAGTTGTATTCCATGACAGGGCCCATCATCGCCGCTACACATTGGCCGTGAGCGACTGGGATAATACCGCCAAGCGTTTGGCTCATCGCATGAGCAGCGCCCGCTGATTCACTTCCGTAAGAAAGACCGGCAAGCATCGCAGCCTGCGCCATTCCGTACCTTGCTTCCAGATCCTCTCCATCAGCAAATGCCCTCTTGATGTAATGAGCGGCATACTCAATCGCCATTAAGGCAACCGCATCCGTGATTGGCTGTGCAAATTTCATTGTATAGCATTCAATGGCATGGGCGAGCGCATCAATTCCCGTCATAGCTGTTACATGCGGAGGCATTGAAACATGAAGCTCAGGATCAATGATTGTCAAGTGCGCTGCAATCAGCGGACCGCCCGTGTTGAATTTGAATTCTCTTTCTTCATCTGTGATAACCGCCCATTGGGTTACTTCTGATCCTGTTCCAGCTGTAGTGGGAATTGTCGTCAGCGGAGGAATGCGGTTTTCCAGCGGTTTTTTCCCATCTGCCGCTTCATAATCAAGCACGCTTCCTTCGTGAGTCGCTTCTACTCCGATTGCTTTTGCCGTATCCATGGAGCTTCCGCCTCCGACTGCCACCAAACCATTACAGTTCTCTTTTTTGTAAAGCTCAGATCCTTCATTCACCAGACGGACAGGCGGGTTTGGCTCAACTTTATTAAAGAGCACCACTTCAATGCCTGCTTCTTTAAGTGATTCGATTACAGGATCAGCAACACCGGCTTTATAAATCCCTGGGTCTGTGACAAGGAGCGCTTTTGAAACGCCCAGTGCAGCTACTTCCTCACCCGTATGCTTGATGGCTCCGATTCCATGCTTAATCACAGTCGGAATTTCAAATGTGTGGAATTTCTGCATGCTTTCTACCTTCATATTTAATGTCATCATCAATCTCCCCCTCTTATGAATTGAACCAGTTAACCGCTGCCGGTTTTGTATTACGGTATACATGTTTGACTTCTGTGTATTCTTCAAGGCCTATTTTTCCAAGCTCGCGTCCGAACCCGGATTGCTTATATCCGCCCCATGGCGCTTGTGCAAAGTACGGATGAAAATCGTTGATCCAAACGGTTCCCATTCTCAAGCGGGCTGCTACCCGTTCGCACTTTTCAATATCTTTTGACCATACCGCTCCAGCCAAGCCATAGATGGTATCATTCGCAAGCTCGATTACCTCTTCTTCAGAGCTGAAGGTTTCGACTGTCAATACAGGACCGAAAACCTCTTCCTGAACGATTCTCATGTCAGAATTACAGTTTGAGAAAATAGTAGGTTCATAGAAAAAGCCGTTTTGAAGCGCAGGATCTTCCGGGCGTTTGCCTCCTGTCTCCAGCTTCGCGCCTTCCTCTATTCCGATCTCTACATATTTTTCTACCTTTGCCCTGTGCTCCGCCGAAATAAGCGGACCGCTTTCTGTCTCAGCATGAAAACCGTTTCCGAGTTTTATGCGTTTTGCCCGTTTGACCAGCTCCGCCAAAAATTGATCATGAATGGCGTCCTCAACAAGCAAGCGGGAACCTGCAGAGCATACTTGGCCGGCGTGGAAAAATACAGCGTTTAAGGCTTGATCAACCGCAACTTCTAAATCCGCGTCCTTGAAAACAATATTTGGGTTTTTCCCGCCAAGTTCAAGGGCGATTTTTTTGACGTTTCCGCTTGCCGCCCGCATGATTTTTTTGCCTGTTTCAATTCCGCCCGTAAATGAAATCAAATCGACGTCTTTGTTTACGGCAAGCTCGTCGCCCACTGTGGCTCCCGGTCCAAGAACAAGATTTGCGACACCTTTTGGAACACCGGCTTCTTCCATCAGCTTAAAGACTTTGATTGTCGTCAGCGGCGTAATCTCACTCGGCTTCATGACGATTGTGTTTCCTGCAGCCAGTGCAGGGGCGATTTTCCAGCTTGCTTGAAGGAGTGGATAATTCCATGGAGTGATCTGGCCGCAAACCCCGATTGGCTCCCTAATAATTTTGCTTTCTGAATCAGGAATCGGAGATGAAATGATCTCTCCGCCATCTTTGTCTGCCAAGCCGGCGTAATATTGAAAAACATTGGCGATATCGTCCATATCGGCCTTGCTTTCTTCGAGTGTTTTTCCTGTATCAAGAGATTCAAGCTCAGCCAGCTCCTCAAGATCGCGTCTGATTAATTCCGCAATTTTCAGAACAATTTTCCCGCGTTCAAGCCCGGATAGCGATGACCATTCTCCTTTGTCAAATGCTCTGCGTGCGGCTGCGATTGCTTTGATGGCGTCCTCTCGCCCTCCCTCGCTTACAGTTGCAATTTCTTCTTGATTAAATGGGTTGATAATACTGCGGATCTGTTCTTTTTCGGCACTGATCCATTCTCCGTCAATGAATAATGTTTGACTCATATAAGCCTCCTTGACGTAAATAAAGTTTGTTAAATAAAAATTTAATGTTTTTAACAATATTAATCTAACATATGGTTTTTAAACTGTCAAAGTCCCATTTCGATTTTTCTTTTTGACTTTTCCTCATGATTCGTTAAGATAAAGAACATAAAGAAATAACTTAACGAATTTAATTTTCTAAAGGAAAAGAGGGTCAGTATGGATGAAAATCCAGAATTTGCAGCTATAGAACAGGCTCGGGATCTTGTTATTGACTCCATTGCTGAAACGATGGATCTTTACGGAATTACCCGCAGTGTCGGGATTTTATATGGGACGATGTATATGAGGGATGAGATGACGCTTGACGAAATGCGTGAGGAGTTGCAAATGAGCAAACCAAGCATGAGCACTGGCGTCAAAAAGCTTCAAGACTTAAATGTAGTGAAAAAAACATTTCACCGGGGAATCCGCAAGCATACATTTGTGGCTGAAAAGGATTTCTTTAAATTTTTCACAAATTTCTTTCCACCTAAATGGGAGCGGGAGGTTCAAGTGAATGTAGCAGCGATCGAGGAAGCTCAAGCTGATTTACAAAAGGTTTTAAGCAAGGAAGATCTCGATGAGGATATCAAAAATGAGGCACTGCAGTTATACGATCAGCTGGAAAGCTCTAAAGCTTACTATGACTGGCTGAAACGGCTTGCTGAATCGGTGCAGACCGGAGAAATTTTTAAATTTATACCGATCGAAACAAAGTAAAGCAGAAAACGCCTGGGAAACCAGGCGTTTTTTTGATGTAACTACTACAAATTTGAAAAATACGGGAAAAACACCCCATTTACTTCCAAAATATTTGATGGTAATTTTATGTAGGTAAAATTTGTATTTGGCCTTTCAGAGGAGGTGAAAAGCGGGCAGGCCTGTTTAATTTATCATTTTTTAGGGGGAATTTTGTTATGAAACGCAAATTATTATCTTCTTTGGCAATTAGTGCATTAAGTCTCGGGTTACTCGTTTCTGCACCTACAGCTTCTTTCGCGGCTGAATCTACATCAACTAAAGCTCATACTGAATCTACTATGAGAACACAGTCTACAGCTTCATTGTTCGCAACAATCACTGGCGCCAGCAAAACGGAATGGTCTTTCTCAGATATCGAATTGACTTACCGTCCAAACACGCTTCTCAGCCTTGGCGTTATGGAGTTTACATTGCCAAGCGGATTTACTGCAAACACGAAAGACACATTGAACGGAAATGCCTTGCGTACAACACAGATCCTCAATAACGGGAAAACAGTAAGAGTTCCTTTGGCACTTGATTTGTTAGGAGCTGGCGAATTCAAATTAAAACTGAATAACAAAACACTTCCTGCCGCTGGTACATATACTTTCCGTGCAGAGAATAAATCATTAAGCATCGGAAATAAATTTTACGCAGAAGCCAGCATTGACGTGGCTAAGCGCAGCACTCCTCCGACTCAGCCTTGCGGTTGCAACTAATGTAAAAGACCGGTTAATGCCGGTCTTTTTTGCGTTTTACCCTCCCCTTTTTCTCTAATTCCCGTTATCTTTTTTCTGGTTTAAAATTTAAATTGACAAACACTAGAAACAGGAGTAAATTCTTGAGTGTTCAATTTCATACAGTCTCTTTTACCGCTTAATCAAACACGAACGGGGGAACCAACGATTGGCTGTTATATTAACAGCCTTGGGGTGAATCTTACTAAGTAAGAGGGGGTACTCTGAATCCCTAATCCGACAGCTAACCTCGTAGGCGTATACAGAGAGGAGGTCTATTATTTGGCCATTCTTTGCAATGGTCTTTTTTGCTTCAGAAACGTTAATTCACTAAGGGAGATATGAACATTGGGAAGAATTAAAAATAAGCAATTTGCCGTGATCGGTCTGGGCCGGTTTGGCGGCAGCATTTGTAAAGAACTTCATAGAATGGGGCATGAGGTCCTTGCGGTTGATATCAACGAAGAAAAGGTCAATGCATATGCTTCTTACGCCACTCATGCGGTAATTGCCAACGCCACCGAAGAAAACGAATTGCTTTCATTAGGAATACGCAATTTTGAATATGTGATTGTTGCCATCGGAGCAAATATTCAAGCGAGTACGCTGACCACCCTATTATTAAAGGAGCTTGATATTCCAAATATTTGGGTGAAGGCTCAAAACTATTATCATCACAAGGTGCTTGAAAAAATCGGCGCTGACCGCATTATTCATCCTGAAAAAGATATGGGAGTTAAAATCGCACAAAGCCTTTCAGACGAAAATGTTTTGAATTACATTGATCTATCTGATGAATACAGTATTGTCGAGCTGCTGGCTACGCGCAAGCTTGATTCAAAATCGATTATTGACCTGAATGTAAGAGCAAAGTACGGCTGCACGATCCTGGCCATTAAACATCATGGAGATATCTGTCTTTCCCCCGCGCCTGAAGACATCATTCACGAGCAAGATTGCCTGGTGATCATGGGCCACAAAAAGGATATTAAACGTTTTGAAAACGAAGGGATGTAGACAAAGGTGACACTTCAAAAGGATAAAGTGATTAAATGGGTTCGGTTTACACCGCCTCAAGTGCTTGCCATTGGTTTTTTCCTTACCATTATCATCGGGGCTGTCCTATTAATGCTTCCGATTTCCACTACGAAGCCATTGTCATGGATAGATGCTCTTTTTACTGCGGCTTCCGCTACAACTGTTACAGGGCTTGCTGTTGTCGATACCGGTACTCAATTTACGGTATTCGGGCAAACAGTTATTATGGGGCTGATTCAGATTGGCGGGCTTGGATTTATGACGTTTGCGGTCTTGATCGTCATGATATTAGGAAAAAAAATCGGATTAAAAGAACGAATGCTCGTCCAGGAAGCCTTAAACCAGCCGACAATCGGCGGTGTCATTGGCCTTGTCAAAGTCCTGTTTCTGTTTTCGATCAGTATTGAATTGATAGCAGCACTCATTTTATCCATCCGGCTTGTACCTCAATACGGCTGGTCATCCGGCTTGTTTGCAAGTTTGTTTCACGCAATATCTGCTTTTAACAATGCCGGGTTTTCGTTGTGGCCTGATAATTTGATGAGCTACGTTGGCGATCCTACAGTAAACCTCGTGATTACTTTCTTATTTATTACAGGAGGGATCGGATTTACGGTTCTGTTTGATGTGATGAAAAATCGGCGTTTTAAAGCTTTTTCTTTACATACAAAGCTCATGCTTACAGGAACGCTGATGTTGAATGCGATTGCTATGCTTACGGTCTTTATTTTAGAATACAGCAACCCTGGGACGCTCGGCCACCTGCATATAGTGGATAAACTGTGGGCGTCCTATTTTCAGGCAGTGACGCCGAGAACCGCAGGCTTCAATTCTCTAGATTTTGGAAGCATGAGAGAAGGAACAATTGTATTTACTTTATTATTGATGTTTATCGGAGCAGGAAGCGCATCAACGGCGAGCGGCATTAAGCTGACTACGTTCATCGTGATTTTAACATCTGTTATTGCTTACTTGAGAGGTAAAAAAGAAACGGTTATTTTCCGCCGTTCCATCAAATATCCGATTATCATTAAAGCTTTAGCTGTGAGCGTCACCAGTTTGTTCATCGTGTTTTTAGGGATTTTTACCCTGACGATCACAGAACAAGCGCCATTTCTTCAAATTGTGTTTGAAACCTTTTCCGCATTCGGAACTGTCGGCCTTACGATGGGGCTTACTCCTGAACTGACAACAGCTGGCAAGTGTATCATTATTGTCATCATGTTTATCGGAAGAATTGGTCCTTTAACGTTCGTGTTTTCATTCGCAAAAACAGAGCAATCAAATATCCGTTATCCTGATGGCGAAGTGTTTACAGGGTGATATCAAAAAAATCCGGCGTGCAGTCGCCGGATTTTTTTATGATTCGATATGAGATTGATTTTGTCTTTTTTCCTGTTCCGCGATGATTTCGTTATCCTCCGCGTTATCACGGGTTACTTTTTGTGTGAGAATCGCACCAACTGCTACAAGTATCATAACAGCGATGTAATAACCTTTTTCATTGAGTTCCAGGTTATCAGCATTATAGAGTCCGATACTAAACAAAAATACTCCCGCAAAAAAAGTAAAATAAGCTAATACTGTAAAGGCAACCGTGTTTCTGCGTCTATATTTCTGCATCTTTGTTCCCTCCCGAAAGCATAGTTAAAAAGTGATAACTTCCGTGGAATATTATACCTCAAATTCCCCGGAATGGAACAAAGAATTAAAAATACCAGTAAAAAGGGCTTAGGTTGCCTCCTTTATTTCAACAGCTGAATCATCAATCCAGCCGATAAGTTTATCATTGATTTGGAATTGGTACCAAACAGACTGGCCTTTCTGTTTTTTAGACACAACCTTTATGTCTTTGCCGACGTAAGATTGGGCAGAGGTAAGCCTTATGGACCGATCATCAGTAGAGGGCTTGGACCATACGTCTTGAACGGCACTGTCTTTAATAGAGGCGTTTAAATCCACAGATTTGAGGGATGGATTTACCTCATCGTACTCATCTAAATCGTATTTTTCCACAATAGCGCTGATTTTGTCAGCGTAGTCAGGATCTGTAGCATATCCTGATGTTTGCAGGGCGATTGCCGCTTCCTTATAATTCCCTGCCTCAAGCACCGGTTTATACTTCTTTTTATTCCACGATGTGCCACGGACGAACAATTGGGCGTGATCATCCATAGATTCAAAAAACGTGCTGTATTTTCGAAACTTCGCGCGAATGGTTTTTCTTTTCCCTTTTTCAACTTCGTCCGTTTCCATCGTGACATGATGGCCTTTATAATTCCCTTTTACGCCAAAAAGGTTGTTGGCCTTAGCAGCCAGTTCACTGTTCCCCCAGTCCGATTCGAGAATGGCCTGAGCAATTGTGATGCTGGGGAGAACATGGTATTTTTCATACAAAATTTGGGCATGTCCGGACAGACTGTCTATAAATACTTGCTGTTCATCGATTTCTTCAGTTTCTTTGGATATTTCAATCGGTTTTGATAAAGTTGTCGCTAAAACAAACAGAGCTAGCGGAATCGATACAAGGAAAAATAGTGAAATCAAGAGTTTACGTTTTTTAAGTTTTTTACGGGCCATGAAAACCTTCCTTCGAATTAAAAGATTACGAATGTAAAAGAATCTACCTTTTAGAATTTTACTTGCACTTCTAATATTTTTCAATTCTTTAGGGATAAAGTTGGGAAAAGATTGCAAAATAAAAACCTTTTCGCTCAATGAAAAGGTTTTTACCATGTTTCTATTTTTGTAAATTTCTGAGTGCATTCCGATATTCCGTATCATTTATTACTTTATACGATTTGACAGTTGCCTTCGACAAACCTTCTGCTGAAACGGCCGGTTTTTCCGGAGCTGTTTTCGCTTTATCATGTGGTTTATGTGCCAGCTTGTGCCCCATTCCAGTGGCATTCATACAAAATGACAGGCAGACGAGCAGCACGCTAAGGATAAAAGAAATGAAGAAGAGATCATGATAAGCAGTCATCATAGAATCCTGTACCGAACCGCTTTGTCTGGCAGCATCTTTTTTCGTGAAAAAGCCGATGAGAATAGGAACTCCCATATAGACAAACAATCTTAAAAACTGAACAGCTGTCATTCTCTTGACCAAATCAGGCAGCGGGCCTCCCATGGCAGCTCCCATCAGCCCTGCGGCGACTGTCAGGCCTGTTCCCGCTGCAAGCATGATAAACAGTGCCGCGAACATATAAAGAGATGATCGATCCTGCATATGCAGCCATTGAAAATTCACAAAGACGAGAATGAGTCCGCCGATAATACCGAGCATCCCTGGTCCGACTTTATCATAAAACAGAGCGCTCAAAATGGCCGCGATCGCCACTCCGATTAAAAGAGTCAAGTTTAAAAGAATGAGATGCTCCTGAGAAATATCATACATTTGACGGAGCAAGCCTTGAAAAGCAGACAGGCTGACAGCTACCGTTATCGTCCCTGCAGCTATGATCAATAAGCCAAGCACCGGTTTTGGCAGCAGCATCAGTTTAATAGATATGAATGGGTTTTTCACTTTATATTCCACAATCAATAGACCAATGAGCAAACATAACGTCACCCCGAAACCAATCCATACATAACCCGATGACAGCCCCCATTTTTGCAGAAAAATGAATGAAACCGCTGAGGCTGCGGCAAGGAAAACAGATAAAAGAATTCCCGCACGATCAAGCGGCTGTTCTTGATCCGCCGCTCCGTGATGCTCGTCATGGAGAAAGAAATAGCTCACCGCGACACCGATCAGGGACAAGGTGCCAAAGATGAAAAACAGCCATCTCCAATGTCCGCAGCTTGTTGCAATGGTTCCGAGGATTGTGCCGATGATAACAGAACCATAGAATCCCCCGATCAGCACAAGCAGTGCATAGTTCCTGCGTTCAATCGGGAATGACAGTACAAGCATTGGAATCATAATCATCAGCATGACGCCTGTTGCCGCCCCCTGTAAAAAGCGCCCTGCCGCCATCCATGCAATATCGCCTGAACATGCGATGAGCAGTGAGCCTAGTATAAAGACAGGTAATGAAGCCAGATAGACGGGACGCGCACCGAATTTTTTCCTCAGCAGCGGTCCTGCCGGAACTAACAAGGCAAAGGCCATATTGCCGATCAATATCGGATTTACTGATGTGAAGACACTTGTTCCAACCGCTTTCTGAACAAGGCCTTGAACTGACGACAATGCCGTGTTAGACATCAATCCCGGCCCGACCGCTAAGACGGCGAGCAAAGAAATCACCCAATAGTGTTTTGTCTTCATGTTGTCATTCCTTCCTATATGAATACATGCGAAACACATCATTTTTTGAAACCAAAAGAAGCTAATAGATTTTGCATACCATTAGCTTTCAGTCTAATATTCTCCCTTTCAGGGGAAATGATATTATTTTATTATAATTATGTGAATGAATGAGCATATAATCAAATATTATTTCAAATCGATTGTGTTTTGTCAATGGAGTAAATTTCAAGCACAACATAAAAAGTCTGAAAGCTTTTCCTCGATATTGTGTTTTGGAGCCAAGGGGCCTAGAACTGCACTTATGGAGCCCTGCTCGTTCCCTCAAGCGAATTATAACAGGCCGTTTTAACCCTTTCAATCCACTATTCCAACTAATAAACTCGAATAAGTTGGTGATAAGACAACATTTTGGCCGCACATTTTTTTGTGTTCACTGGGCGTTTGCCGCCTCTAAATTGTATATGGGTAAATACCATGAATTAACCTATGAAATACCAATGTAAGGAAATTCTAAATATTCCGGGAGGCAAAAACGAATGGAACTGTATGAGTGTATCCAAGACATTTTTAGCGGCTTGAAAAATCCATCGGTTAAAGATTTAGCAACGTCTTTAAAACAAATTCCAAACGCAGCAAAATTGAGTCAACCGTATATTAAGGAACCAGACCAGTACGCTTACGGCCGAAATGCCATCTATCGAAATAATGAATTAGAAATTATCGTGATTAACATTCCGCCAAACAAGGAGACAACAGTACACGATCATGGTCAATCCATTGGTTGTGCAATGGTGTTAGAAGGAAAGCTTCTTAATTCTATTTATCGTTCAACCGGCGAACACGCAGAACTCTCCAATTCATACTTTGTCCACGAAGGAGAATGCCTTATTTCAACCAAAGGTTTAATTCACAAAATGTCCAATCCAACATCCGAACGAATGGTGTCTCTTCATGTCTACTCCCCTCCTTTGGAAGACATGACGGTCTTTGAGGAACAAAAGGAGGTATTGGAAAATTCATGATTGACAGATAAACTGCTCACTTTGACTTCGCTCAACTGGAGGATTCAGAGAATGAAACCTTTTCCTCAAAACAAAAAAACCCTTATAGAATAAGGGTTTAAAGGTATGGAGCCAAGGGGGCTCGAACCCCTGACCTCTACGCTGCCAGCGTAGCGCTCTCCCAGCTGAGCTATGGCCCCGTATGTAACGTCATGTTTATTATAGATGATTTTTTTTTGAAAAACAAGCTGTTTCCTCTTGAATTGACAGAAAAAATAAGGCTCGGAAAAGAGCCTTATTTTTCGACTTACATCATGATCAAAAGTAAAATCACACCGAGAATAATTCGATAGATTGCAAATGGGACAAGTTTGATTTTGTTAATCAGCCTTAAGAAGAAACGGACGACAAACAGTGCGACAACAAAGGCACAGATAAAGCCGACGATGAAAAATGGCATCAGATCCGAGCTTAAGCTGTCCCAATGCTTCACGAGGCTTAGAAAGCTGGCTCCCATCATGATCGGCATCGCCATAATAAACGTAAAGTCGGCTGCAGCTCGGTGGTTTAATCCGAGAATAACACCGCCGGAAATGGTTGAACCCGAACGCGAGAAACCCGGCCAAAGGGCAAGACATTGGAATAAGCCGACGGCTATCGCCTGTTTATAGGAAATGCGGTCAAGTGTGTCTGTCGCTGTTTTCCGCTTATTGACCCAGTCAGCAAAAAGCATGAGGATTGCCCCGGCAATTAAACCGATGGCCACAGTTTTAACGGAAAATAAATATTCATCAATGTAATCTTCAAACAAAAAGCCGAGAACAGCTGCAGGCACGAGTCCGACGGCAATTTGGGCAATGCTTAATTTATGTCCCTGCTCCTGGTCGCTTGTGATATTTTTTTTCAAGCCGAGTAAGTTTAAAATTCGGTCTTTAAACACGATAGCTACTGCTAAAATGGAGCCTAGCTGAATAACCACCTTGAATGAGTTAGCAGCTTCTTCTGACATCAGATTACTTGATTTAAGCCAGATGTCGTCTACTATAATCATATGTCCTGTCGAAGAAACCGGCGCGTACTCTGTTAATCCTTCTACGATTCCTAAAATGGCGGCTACAAACAATTCCCATAGAGTCATGATTTTGATTCTCCCCATTAGACATTTATTTTTTTACATAACGGGAGCTTTCCATAAATGGAAAGCCCGTCTTATATAACTATAAACGAAAATCACACTTTATGACCCGGCGTATTTTCATTTTTTTCTTCGTCGTATAAATGTGACCGCATTTTAAACCAGTCAAATAAATGTGTCGTAATGACTTTAGCAACTGCATAGCCCGGAATGGCAAGAATGATTCCAACAACGCCAAACAGTTTGCCAGCTGTTAACAGCAGAAAAATAATTGTGATAGGGTGGATGTGAAGGTTTTTTCCCATAATTTGCGGAGAGATCAGCTTCCCTTCAATCAGCTGAACAATGGTCCAAACGATCACCAATTTAAGCAGCATAAGCGGCGATGTCACTATGGCAATGATAATCGCAGGCGTAATGGCAATCGTTGGCCCTAAATATGGAACGATGCTAGTACAAGCCGCAATGACGGCTAGCAATGAAGCATAATCCAGCCCGATAATCAAATAACCGATAAACAGCAAAAACCCGATACAGAAGCTGACAATGATCTGGCCTCTGATATAAGAGCTTAACCGATGATTCATTTCGCTTAAGACTGTGTATGTCTGTTCTTTCAATTGCGTCGGAACAAACTTCAGTATGTAGACCGGCAATTTTTTTCCGTCCTTTAACAAATAGAAAAGGATAAACGGAACCGTAACGATTGAAATGATAATCTCAGTCAGGGCGCCGATAAAATTCCCAACGCCGGTAAAGGTACTGTTCACAATTGTCGCTGCCTGATCTGAAACCTTTGTTGCGAGATCAGATATATTGATGTTCGTCGTTTGCTGGGCCTGATTGACGAAGTTGCTGCCGATCAGCTGTTTCGTCTGATTTTCAACGATATCCACATATCTTGGGATGTTGTCGATTAAACTCATAATTTGTTCTTTTAAGAAGGGAATGATCGACACGATTGTGATCGTGATCAGCCCGATAATCAATAGATACAACAGTAAAATAGAATAGATTCTTCTTATTCTTCTTCTCTCAAGGAAATCGACGACCGGGTTTAACAGATAAAAAACAATGCCTGTCAAAATAATCGGAAGTGATATCGTTTTGAGCAAAACAATAATCGGGGTGAAAATAAATGATGTTTTTGTAAATACTAGAATATTTAAACCAATCAGCAGCAGCACAAGCAAAAATAAAACAAACTTATTGTCCAAGAAGAATCGCTTGAATCTGCCGCTCCATGTTTGCAACGTCTCCACTATCGTTCCTCCGTCATACATAGTTTAATTAAATTGTACACTATCGTCCCTATAATGAAAAATAAAAACCGTTAATTGCTGGAAAAGCTTTCACGGTTTTAACATTCTATTTATATCTATCATGTGATTTTGTTCTTTTTAAGCTATAATTTAGCTATATCATACAAAAGGAGCGATACGAGTGATACGTTTTGCAATAATAGGAACCAACTGGATTACAGACCGCTTTCTTGAGTCAGCAGCGGATATCGAAGATTTTCAGCTGACTGCTGTTTATTCAAGATCGGCTGAACGCGCTGGCGAGTTTGCTGCTAAACACAACGCTGCGCATGCCTTCTCAGACCTTCAGGAAATGGCGGCGAGCGATTGCTTTGATGCCGTATACATAGCCAGCCCGAACGCTCTTCACAAGGAACAAGCCGTTCTCTTTATGAACCATGGCAAGCATGTGCTTTGTGAGAAGCCGTTTGCTTCGAATACAAAAGAAACAGAAGAGATGATCTCAGCGGCTAAGGCAAACGGCGTTGTTCTCATGGAAGCAATGAAGACCACTTTCCTGCCGAATTTCAAAGAGCTGAAAAAACACCTGCATAAAATCGGCACTGTCCGCAGATTTACCGCAAGCTACTGCCAGTATTCCTCACGATATGACGCGTTCAGAAGCGGAACTGTTTTGAATGCGTTTCAGCCTGAGCTTTCCAATGGGTCATTAATGGATATTGGCGTCTATTGTATTTATCCGGCTGTTGTGTTGTTTGGCGCGCCGAAGGATGTAAAAGCAAACGGATATGTTTTATCTTCCGGAGTGGATGGAGAGGGAACTGTCATTCTGTCTTACGACGGGTTCGAAGCTGTTCTGATGCATTCCAAAATCTCTACTTCCTATGCCCCGGCGGAAATCCAGGGTGAAGACGGGACGATTGTAATCGATACGATTCACCGGCCTGAACGTGTTGAAATCCGCTACCGGGACGGCCGCCTTGAAAACATTGCGATTCCTGATCCTAAACCGGCGATGTTCTATGAAGCAGAAGAATTTGTCACGCTCATAAAAGAGAATAAGCTGGAATCTGAAGAAAATACATTTGAACGGTCTTTGACCACTGCAAAAATTATGGAAGAAGCAAGAAAGCAAATGGGAATTATATACCCTGCTGATCAAGCTTAAAAAAATCCGCACGCGTGCAAATGCCGCGGCGGATTTTTTATTAGACAATCGGAGAAGATGCCTTCCTTTTTAAAAGCACCTGTTGCTCATATTCTTTGATGTCATGAAGCCATGCCTCTTTTACCGGAACGCCCATTTGCTCACAGTAGGAATCCCAGATGGCTCCGAAAGGATATGTTTTGAATTCCTCCATCAGGGCCAGCCTTTCTGTATAGCGGCCCTCTTCCTGCAATTGTTTTAAATAGCCGTTCGGGAGAAGCAAGGCATACAATAAAGCTTTGATCATATTTCTCGTTCCGATGGTCCAGGCGGCTACACGGTTAATGCTGGCATCGAAAAAATCCAGACCGATGGCGACCTTCTCAAGAGCCTGATTTCGTACAATTTCAAGAGCGATTTCTCTCAATTCATCATCCAAAACCACTACATGGTCGCTATCCCAACGAACAGGCCGAGATACGTGCAAGGCAAGCTTGTCTGTGTAAAGCAGCATGGACGAGATCTTGTTTGATACCGTCTCAGTCGGATGGAAATGGCCTGTATCAAGTAAACAAAGCTTATGATTCGTCAAAGCATAAGCTAAATAAAATTCATGAGATCCGACAACATATGATTCGGAGCCAAGCCCGAACAGCTTGCTCTCGATTGAATCAAGATTGTGTTGTTCACTGATCTCCTCTGCGAAGATCCGATCCAGTGATTCTTTTAGTCTTTTACGCGGTGTCAGCCTATCACTCGGGATATCCTTATAGCCGTCGGGAATCCAAATATTCGTCAAACAAGGTGTTCCTAATTCTTTCCCGAAGTATTCCCCGATACGGCGGCAAGCGATGCAATGCCTGATCCAAAATTCTCTGATGTCCGGATCAGGGTGTGAAAGGGTGAGTCCGTCAGCCGCTTTCTCATGCGAAAACAAGGTTGGATTAAAATCTAAACCGAGACCAAGGTTTTTTGCCCATTTCACCCAGTTTTCAAAATGCTGCGGCTTCAATTCGTCACGTTCTACCGCTTCCCTGTTTGTTTCTGCGTATATCGCATGCAGGTTTACGCGGTGCTTTCCAGGAATGAGAGAAAGAGCCTTCTCCAAATCTTTTCTTAATTCTTCAGGAGTTTGCGCTTTTCCGGGATAATTGCCGGTCACGTCAATTCCGCCTGAAAGCTCGCCCTTATTTACTTCAAAGCCTCCAATGTCGTCACCCTGCCAGCAGTGGATCGAAATGGGCACTTGCTCTAATTGCCGAAGCGCCTCTTCAACATCAATTCCCCATTTTTCATATGCCTGTTTTGCACTGTCATAATTGGCTTTTATGGTCATACGGCTCTCTCCCTTTATCAGTTTTTTAATCCAAATAAAAAACTTCCTTTAGATCTATCGAAACAGGACTGAAATCCGAATTTGTTTTCATTAATGGCGCCATCGATTTCCACCATCTTCGGCAAACTTCCGTGTCCGCCATCTTTCTCCATTTCTCTTCATCCTCTATTTCTAAATATGCAAAAAGCCTGCCTGTTTCCTCGTCTAGAAAAATGGAATAATGGTGTGCTCCATGAGCTTTGAGTGCTTCTGCCATCTCAGGCCAAATGTCATCATGCCGCTGTTTGTATTCTTCGTACTTGTCTTGATGGACAAACATGATACTGGCTTTTCTTTTCAAACCTTTTCACCTCTTCATCATTTAGATAGCGCTTTCAAAACAGTTTGCTGAAATGACTGAATGATCGTGCTTCTGTCGATGTCTTTAGGTGTAAACACTTTGATCGGAAAGGAATTTCTGACGACTTGCCGGGCTTCTTTTATGTCTTTGACTTCTTTGGCAGCAATCATTTGCATCAAAAGATTTCCGGTGGCAGTTGCCTCTATCGGCCCTGCATATACCGCTTTTCCACTCATGTCTGCCGTTAATTGATTTAAGAAATCATTCCGGGCTCCGCCGCCGATGATATGAAATTGCTCGATCGGTTTTTCTGTGATTGTTTCGAGCTCTTTGATGGCTATCGCATAGATGATGGCTAAATTGCTGTAGATGCAGCAGGCAAGTTCGCCTGCAGTGCGAGGAGTCTTTTGGCGGGTTTGTCTGCAATAATGTTGTATTTCCTTTATCATGTTTTCTGGATTCAGGAAACGTTTATCATTTAAGTTTATAAATTGCTGGAATGGTTCTGTTTTTTTGGCTTCTTCTGCAAGCTGCTGGAAAGAGTAATCTGCTTGTAACTGTTGTCTGACTTCTTGTATCACCCACATGCCGATAATGTTTTTGAGAAAGCGAATGGTGTTGTTTGCGCCGCGTTCATTTGTATAGTTGTTTTCTAAAGCAAGATCAGTTATTATCGGTGTTTTGTTTTCAACCCCGATTAACGACCATGTTCCGCTGCTGATATACGCCCAGCCATCATTTATTCCTGGCGCTGCAATGACGGCCGAGGCCGTATCATGTGTTGCGACTGTCATCACCTTGCACGCCGGGAGATCATAATCCGGGAACCACTCATTTCTTAGCTTCCCGAGTTCACACCCCGGTTCAGTCAGCGGGGCAAATTGCTGTTCCTGAACGGACACGGCTTCAAGCAATTCAGGATCAAGATTTCCCGTTGAGGCGTTTAAAAGCTGTGTTGTGGACGCATTTGTGATTTCCGTTACAGCTTTTCCGGTTAAACAATAGCCTAAATAATCAGGAATCATCATAATTTTGTCTGTCTTTATCAGCAGCTCACGGTCTTCCTCATACAATTGATAGATCGTGTTGAAAGGCTGAAATTGTATTCCTGTTTTTTGATAAATTGCGGCTTTTGAGAGGGTATGTTCCAGTTTGTCTATTGTGTGATCTGTTCTTCTATCACGGTAGGAGATTGCTTCCCGCAACCGATCGCCTTTTTCGTCCAGTAAGACATAATCAACTGCCCATGTATCAATGCCTACGGTGCAGTGTTCATACCCAAGCGTCTTTACTTTTTGCAGTCCTTGCAGGATTTGTTTTAGCAAATGATCAATATCCCAAAAGCAATGCCCGTCTCTTTGACTGAAACCGTTAGCGAACCTGTGAATCTCTTGTATGTCAAGCTTCCCTTCATTCAGTTCACCTACCATGATTCTCCCGCTTGATGCGCCTATATCAATGGCAGTATAAATCATCCTTTCACCCTCTCTTCGAAAGAGGAACAGCTGTCACCTTCACCTTTTTGTCCTCAAGAGCTTTTACCGATGCCGGATCAAGTCCAGAATCCGTAATAAGGCGGCTGACATCTTGCAGCGAGGCAATATGTGAAAACTCGCGGTTCCCCCATTTGCTTGAATCGGCCATCAAAATGGTCTGGTCCGACCTTTCGATCATCCGTTTTTTGAGCAGCGCCTGCCACTCATTTGAATCACTCATCCCGTTGTGTACGTCAAATCCCTTACATGACAGAAAGGTTTTATTGACATGATAGGTCTCAAGTGAACGCTCTGCTAACGGGCCGGCAAACGATAATGATTTTTCCAGCAAAATGCCGCCTGTTGAAATGACTGATATGTTTTCTTTATTGCTGAGTTCAATAGCTGCTTTCATTGAGTTTGTAATCACGGTGAGCTCAATGTCAGGGAGTATTTTTGCCATGTACCAAGCGGTTGTGCTTGCATCGAGAATGATTCGGTCTCCGCTTTTTACATATTTGGCCGCTTCGTGAGCGATGGCTTTTTTTTCGATGACATTCGTGATTTCCCGTTCAGAAAAATGAATTTCTGATTCCTTCTGCTGAATACTGACCGCTCCTCCGTGGCTCCGGCTCAGTTTATGTTCTTTTTCAAGCTTTTCAAGATCACGCCGAATGGTTTCCTCTGTGACTGAAAATATGTCACTTAATTCGGAAACGCGGATGCTTGAACGCTTATTTACTATTTCCACTATTTTTTGCTGCCGTTCTGCTACTAGCATCGGTAACGCCCTTCCTCATATCGTAGTCCGTCTTATATTTTTTATCATAGCATATTTCTAACGCGTAAAAGCAGCAGGGACGCCGCCGTCTACCGTGATCATGCAGCCCGTTGTTTTTTCGGCTTTGGAAGAAGTTAAGAATGCAATGGCTTCGGCAATATCCTCCGGATAAATATTGACGAGCAATGCTGTCCGTTTCCGGTAATGTTCCTCCAGCTGATCTGGTTCAATCCCGTACGCCGCGGCTCGTTCCTCCCGCCAGCTTGAACCCCAGATTGCCGATCCTTGAAGAACCGCATCAGGCAAAACAGAGTTGACCCTAATGCCGAATTCTCCACCTTCTGCAGCAATGCATCTTGCTAAATGGGTTTCAAGCGCCTTAACCGAGCTGTAGGCAGAGGCGTTTTTGCCCGCATAAACCGAATTTTTCGATCCGACAAATACCATGCTTCCGCCTCTATTTTGGTGTTTCATCTGTTTAAACGCTTCACGGGCTACAAGGAAATAGCCTGTTCCTAAAACATTCATATTAAGATTCCATTCTTTTAGACTTGTTTCGTCAAATGGGCTTGATGTGGCCAGCCCGGCATTATTGACGACGATATCAATGCCGCCGTAAGCAAGCGCCGCTCGTTCAAAAGCTGATTGTACGTCTTCCTCCTTTGTCACATCCATTTTGACAGCCATTGCCCGTCCTTCTCCGTATGCATCGTTTATTTCCCCGGCAATTTTCTGTGCACCTTCTATATTCAGATCAGCTACGATCACGTGCCCTCCCTCAGCTGCAAATCGGCGGCATGCTGCACTGCCGATTCCGCCGGCTCCTCCAGTTATCAACGCTACTTTTCGGGAAAATTCTGCTTCCGGCGGGGCCAGCGTGAGTTTATATAGTTCGAGCGGCCAATATTCGACATGGTAGGATTCATTTTCATGTAAAGAAACAAATTGCCCCAGAGCGGTTGCTCCTTTCATCACGGCGATGGCCCTCCGATATAAAGCCCCGCTTACTTTAGACATGGCATAACTTTTTCCTGTATTCACCATTCCGATTCCAGGAATCAATATCACCCGCGGGGCGGATTCAAAGATTTGATCCCCATCCTGCTGATTGCGTGTAAAGTAAGCCTGATACTCTGATGTAAAGGTCTCGACTCCTGACTTGATCAGATCTGCAAGCTTGTGCACATCTTGAGTTTCCGGATTCCAATCAATGTACAGCGGAACCCGTTTTGTGTGAACAAGGTGATCCGGGCATGCCGCACCGATTTGCGAAAGTGCTGGCGCTTGGACACTGTTTACAAATTCCAAGACATCGTCATGATCATCATAGGAAAGGATCATTTTCTTTTCTTCACTTACTGCTCCTCTGATCACAGGCATGATGCCTGCCAAGATTTGTTTTCTTTTATCCTCCGGCAGCGGCTGATACCTTTTGCCTCCGAATACCTCATGCTGATTGATACGATCGTTAATATACTGCTCGGCTTCTTGAATGATGGATATCGTTTTTTGATAACATGTTTCAGACGTCTCTCCCCAAGTGACTAAGCCGTGTTTCTCCATTAATACAAGCTCGGCGTGGGGATTGTTTGCTACGCCTTCAGCGATCATTTTAGACAAAGTAAATCCAGGACGGACGTATGGCACCCATACAAATCGGTTTCCGTAAATGTCTTCAGCGATTTGTTTTCCATTATCTGCACAGCATATGCTGATAATCGCATCTGGATGGGTATGGTCAACATGTTTGTATGGCAGAAAAGCGTGTAATAGCGTTTCAATTGAAGGGCGGGGATGTTTGCTGTCTATCATACAATGAGACAGGTAGTCTACCATTTCTTCATCTGGCATTTGGTCCCTTTTAATCAGCGGGCGGATATCATCTAATTTCAAACCGGTAAAGTTATGCGTTTTCATTGTTGCCAAATCCGAACCGCTTCCTTTTACCCACATGACTTCTATTTCACGGCCTCTAAAATCCTTTTCCGTTGTTTTCATAGATGTATTCCCCCCGCCCCAGTTGCAGACAGTGCGGTCTGACCCGATCAGATTGGACCTGTACACCAATTCCTCTACACCTTTAGGCAGCTGTGCAGCTCGCTCTGAATCCCATATATGTTTCACCATATTTGATATTCCTCCATCCCCTTTTATTTGTATCCGTTTTCATTATATATGATTTCCGTTTGTTTTTGAATTATTTTTGTTTATTTTTGTTTTTAATAAAAAAGAAAGCAGCAGATATGCCGCTTTCTCGTTTCATTATGATTCAATTTTAAATTTCTTCGTAATGTCCTGAAGTTCTTCCGCCATGTTTGCCAACGTTTCCGCTGAAGAGCTGATTTCTTCCATAGACGCAAGCTGTTCTTCCGCCGAAGCTGCGATATCCTGAATGCCTGCTGAGCTTTCTTTCGCCACTGCAGAAATATCTTCAACAGCACTTGACACTTCCTGTGATCCGGCTGACAGTTGTTCAACCGTCGCGTTCAAGTTTTGCAATTCGCCGGAAATTTGGGTTGTCATCTCATAGATTTGTTTAAAGCTTTCCGCTGTTTGATCCGTAATCTGCAAGCCTTCTTTCACTTCATGATTCACGGATTGGAACATCGAAAGTGAGGTGCTGATTTCTCTGACAATCTCTTGAATTAATCCTTCAATTTCCTTGGCGGAGTCTGCTGACTGTACAGCAAGTTTTCTAACCTCTTCCGCAACTACTGAGAAACCTCTTCCGTATTCTCCCGCTCTTGCCGCCTCAATCGCAGCATTTAATGCAAGCAGGTTGGTTTGATCAGCAATGCCATTAATCACATTCAAGATGCTTGTGATGTCTTGCGATTTTGTTTCAAGACCCTTTACAACCGCTTCCGCTTTTTGAACGGATTGGTCAATTGTTTTCATCTGGCCGACTGTATGCTCCACCAGCTTTTCTCCGCTGCCCGCTGCCTCAGAGGACTGAATCGATGATTTCGTAATGGTTGAAGAGGCCTGAGCCACTTTTGAAATCCCCTCGTTCATTTGAGAAAGATGATTTGAGCTTGTTTCCAGTTTCTCGCTTTGTGCCTCGTTGCCATCTGAGAACTGTTCGATGGCAAGTGTAATATGCTCAGTTGCCTTGCTCGTTTGGGCTGCGCTTGCCGTCAGCTCCTCAGAAGATGAAGCAACGTTTTCTACAGACGTTTGAATAACGCCGATTACAGAACGCAATGATGCAGACATTTCATTAAAGCTTTCGCCAAGCTGGCCAAACTCGTTTTTCGAGTGAATGTCAATGACTTCTGTGAGATCTCCGCTGCTGATTTTTGCAGACGTTGAGACAAGTTTTCTTAACGGCTTGGTGATGGCACGGATAATATAGAGAATGAGTATGCCGCCGATTACAATTGACACGCATAGAATGATAACCGCAGTGTTCAGCACCGGGCTTGAAGCATCTTGCAATTCACTGACAAAATATGTGCCTGCGATTTTCCAGCCAGTCAATTTATTTGTCGTAAAGGCCATTTTCTTTTCTTTGCCTTCGAATGTATATTCAAATGAGCCTTCTTTTTTGGAATATACTTGGTTTGTCCAATCGCCGGAACCGGTTGTCCCCGGCTTAATGGTCGGATGGGCGATATATTTTTTGTTGCCAGTTGTAATAAATGCAAAGCCTTCTTTACCGATTTTGATTCTTTGTGATGCAGTAAGCACTTCATCCAGGTTTAAATCAAGCGCTATAACCCCTGAACCGTCTTTTAATTGTTTTGAAATTGTGACAACGATATCTCCTGTCGCTTCATCAGTATACGGTTCTGAGAAAACAGCTTGTCCTTTTTCCGCAACCGCCTGTTTGTACCAGTCACGTCCTGTCGGATCAAAACCTTTCGGAACACCGCTATCCGGATATTTATAAAGCTTCTTATCTTCTGAAGCAGCATAGATTGCGCCTACATCGTCGTTAAGTGTCGTGTACTGCTTAAATTTCTCTTTCAGTAATGTTTTGTTTTTGCCTAGCAATATGTCTTTATCGACTGTCTCACTATAATAATCTATTGCTTTTACTTTATCTTCTAATTTATTTTGCAGCGTACTGTTTAGTTCTTCAACATTTCCCTTCGCACTGTTTATGAGCTCTCTGTCTAACGCGTTCCAAGCTGATTGATAACTGAAATATGCTAAAACCCCAACCGGCAAAATAAGCACTGCCAGAAACGCAGCGATTAGCGGTTTGCTGATCGATGGCTGTTTGATCCAATGTATGAATTTTCCCATTCTTGTTGACTCCTCCTTTAAGATAAATCTAATATCGTCAAACTAGGATAAAAGGTTTAATAAAAAAACTAAAAAAAACACCCAAGCGCAACAAGCTTGGGTGTTAAGGCTTATTATTCGATTTTGAATCGTTTGGTCATATCGCGAAGCTCTTCCGCCATAGACGAAAGGGTCTCTGCAGACGAGCTTATTTCTTCCATGGAAGCAAGCTGCTCTTCGGCTGACGCCGCGATATCTTGTATATGCGCTGAGCTTTCTTTTGAAATCGATGCAATGTGCTCAGACGCTCCCGAAACTTCTTCGGAGCTGGCAGAAAGCTGCTGAACCGTCGCACTCATATTTTGCAGTTCGCCGGCGATTTGGTTTGTCATTTCAGAAATGCGTTTGAAGCTCATTTCTGTTTTATCTGTGATGTCAAGGCCTGTCTGCACCTCTTGATTGACAGATTGGAACATGCCGAGAGATGTATTGATTTCCTTCACAATTTCGATGATTAATCCTTCAATCTCTTTTGCTGAATCTGCTGACTGTACTGCCAGTTTTCTTACTTCTTCCGCTACAACGGAGAAGCCGCGGCCGTACTCGCCTGCGCGCGCTGCTTCAATTGCTGCGTTTAAGGCAAGCAGGTTCGTCTGGTCTGCGATGCCGTTGATCACACGCAAAATGTTTGTAATATCTTTCGATTTCGTTTCCAATCCGCGTACGACTTGCTCCGCTTCTTTAACGGACTTGTCAATGACATTCATTTGGCCGACGGTTTGATGAACAAGCTTGCCGCCTTCACTTGCAATTTCTGTCGATTGAACAGATGAATCAGTGATCACTTCAGAAGCTTGAGCCATATTCGTCAACCCGTCATTCATTTGATAAATGTGCTCTGCTGCCGTTTCAATGTTTTCGTTTTGTTTTTCATTGCCGTTAGAAAATTGTTCAATCGCCAATGTAATGTGCTCTGTTGCCTTGCTCGTTTGCGCAGCTGATGCAGTGAGCTCCTCAGAGGAAGCGGCAACATTATCTACCGAATCCTGGATGGCGTGTATGAGAGAACGAAGTGACGACGCCATATTGTTAAAGCTTTTGCCGAGCTCTCCCAATTCATCTTTTGAACGGATATCAATGGTTTCCGTCAAATCTCCCTCGCTGATCCGCTTAGAGGAACCGACAAGCTGTTTCAGCGGTGTTGTAATCGACCGAATGATCAAAGTCATGACGATAATCCCTATGATAATAGCTGCGGCCAAGACAATTAAAGCAAGGTGAAGGACAGGCTGGGCTGCCTCATGGATTTCATCCAAATACATGGTGCCGCCGATCTTCCATCCCGTCAACTTGTTTGTGTCAAAGGCCATTTTTTTCTTATCGCCGTCCATGGTGTATTGAAAATCGCCTTTATCAGCGTTCAGCATCTTATCGAGCCAGTCGCCTTTTAATTCAGTTCCTGATTTTTCATTAGGATGAGCGACAACTTTTTTGTCCTTCGTCATGATAAATGCGTAGCCTTGTGTGCCGATGTTGACTTTTTTGGTTGTTTTCAGCAGATTTTCAATGGTCATGTTGATTGCGATAACGCCTGAACCATCTTTTGTCTGCTGGGCGATTGTCACAACCATCGTATTTGTCGACGCGGTTTTATAAGGATCTGTCACAACGACTTTTCCTTTATTCGCAACCGCTTTTTTGTACCAGTCGCGTTCAACCGGATTATAGCCGCTTGGCATCGGAAGATCCGGATAGCGGGTAAAGTGTCCTTTTGTGTCGCTTGTATAAATGGATTCTACATCCTTGTTAAGGCTGATATATTGTGAGAATTTCTCTGCAATGCTTGCATTGCTTTTTGCATTGTATTTCTCTTTTGTCAGCCATTCGCTGAAATAATCAGCACTGTTTTCTTTTTCGCCGATGCTGGTGTTAATGATTTCGTTTAATTGCTGTACATTTTCCAATGCGCTCCCCATCATCTGTCTGTCGAGTGAGCTGCTAGCCGATTGATACGCAAAGATCGCCAATATGACAACCGGTATGATGAGGATCGACAGAAAGGAAACGAGAAGCTTCCGTGTAATTGATCTTTGTTTTATGAGTTGGAGTATTTTTTTCATCATTCATTTCTCCTTTTTTATGCTACCCTTCATATCGGCTGGAAATGGGTAAATATATACAGCAAAAAAGAAGAAATTTAACAAAAGTAACTAATTTCCCATAAATAAATAGTATTTTAGACCTATTATTTATCTAATTTAAATTGTTTTGTCAGATCACGGAGTTCTTCAGACATTCTTTCAAGCGTCAGTGCAGATGAACTAATCTCCTCCATGGATGCCAGTTGTTCCTCAGCTGAAGCGGCGATATCTTGGATGCCATCCGAGCTTTCCTTAGAAATGGCTGTGATATCATTTGAAGCTGCGGAAATTTCTTGAGCTCCCGCTGACAGCTCCTCAACCGTCGCATTCATGTTTTGCAGCTCGGAAGCAATTTGATTGGTCATTTGAGATATATGTTTGAAGCTCTGTTTAGTTTCATCCGTCATGACAAGCCCTGTTTCAACTTCTTTGTTTACGGACTGAAGCACGTTCAGTGATGTGTGAATTTCCTTTACGATTTCACTGATCAGCGATTCAATTTCTTTTGCCGAGTCAGCCGACTGTACCGCGAGCTTTCTCACTTCCTCAGCGACGACTGAAAAGCCCCGGCCGTATTCACCCGCTCTGGCCGCTTCAATGGCGGCATTTAAAGCCAAAAGATTGGTTTGATCCGCAATACCGTTGATGACACGCAAAATATTTGTGATATCCTTTGATTTGATCTCCAGCCCTTTCACCACTTGTTCCGCTGCTTTTACGGAATGGTCAATTGTGTTCATTTGGCCGGCTGTTTTCTGGACGAGTGTCTCCCCTTTACTTGACACTTCTGTTGAATCTGCGGATGTTTCTGTAATCACTGCTGCTGCCCGCGCCAGCTCTGCCAATCCGTCATTCATTTCATTAATTTGTTCGGTTGTCGTTTCTATTTTCTCGCTTTGGCTTTCACTGCCGTTTGAAAATTGCTCGATAGCCATCGTAATGTGCTCAGTGGCTCTGCTTGTCTGGTCTGCCGATGCAGTCAGCTCTTCAGACGATGAGGCAACGTGTTCTACTGAGTCTTTGATCCCGTGAATGAGCGAGCGAAGCGAGTGTGCCATATGATTGAAGCTCTCGCTCAGAACGCCGAGTTCATCTTTTGAATTGATTTCAATCGTTTCGGTTAGATCGCCTTCACTAATTTTTTCAGCTGATGCGACAATGCGTCTCAATGGCTTTGTGATGGATCGAATCACAAAATAAATCGCCGTCATTCCAGCTCCGATGGCAATCGCCAGAACGATTGAAGCCATGATCAGAACCTTGCTTGCAGCATCGTGAATCTCGTTTGCATACATCGTGCCGCTGATTTTCCAGCCTGTTGTTTCGCTTGTTGCAAATGCCATTTTTTTCTTTTTGCCTTTGTGCATATATTCAAAGTCTCCGCTTTTATCCTTGTAGAGCTTATCAACCCAGTCCCCTTTTAGCTCTGTTCCCGCTTTTTCTCCGGAGTAGGCGATGACTTTCTTGTTTTGGTTCAAGATAAAAGCATAGCCTTCTTTTCCGATATGGATTCCTTTCGCGGTAGTGACTAAGTCATCAATTTTCATATCAATGGCGACAACGCCTGATCCATCCACCGTTTGACGGGCGATGGTGACGACCATTTTTCCTGATGAAATCGATTCATAAGGCTCAGTGACAATTGTTTTGCCTTTATTGGCCATTGCTTCTTTGTACCAATCTCGTTCCAAAGCATTAAAGTCACTTGGCATGTCAGCGTACGGATAACGGGTGAATTCCCCGTCTTTGCCGCTTGAAAATACCGCAGCGACATTATCATTCATTTGGATAAATTGTTTAAATTCCTGTTTCAGCTCAGTTTTCTTTTTATCCTGAAATTTTTCTGCTGTAGCCCAATCGCTGAAATACGCGAGGCTTTTTTCAGTCGTGCTGATTTTATCATCAATGATGTGATCTAATATCTGAACATTTTCCTTTGCGCTTTGCGTCATCTGTACATCAAGTGAGGCAACTGCTGATTGATAAGCGCTAACCGAAAGGGCGGTTATCGGAACAATTAAGATCAGCAGGAAAGAAATAATAAGTCTCCTTGCAATTGATGATCTGCGAATAGTGGTGAGTGTTTTTTTCATTTCCTTTTGAACCTTCTTTCAATAATTTACAAATTATATCGGCGGATCTTCCTTTAAATTACATTGAAAATGAAGGTAAAAATGAAAAATAATTCTAAATTCACCGGTTAAACTAGGACTTTATTATTGTTTACCATATAAAAAAACAGCGCTTTGATAGCGCTGTTTTTCGGTTTTTACTCGATTTTAAATTGTTTCGTCAGATCACGAAGCTCTTCTGCCATCTGCGCAAGAGTGGTCGCTGAGGAACTGATTTCTTCCATGGAAGCAAGCTGTTCTTCAGCTGATGCGGCAATGTCCTGGATGCTAGCCGAGCTTTCTTTCGACACGTCTGCAATGCCGCTGACTGCTGCTGAAACATGCTGTGAACGGTCTGACAGCTGCTCGACGGTGGAATTCATCGTCTGCAGCTTGCCCGCGATTTCGTTTGTCATGCTGAAAATGCTCTGGAAGCTTTCTTTTGTATTGTCTGTGACAACAAGTCCGGACTGTACTTCCTGATTGACCTCTTTAAACATGTGAAGAGAGGTGTCGATTTCTGCGACGATTTCTTGGATCAGCTTTTCGATTTCTTTTGCTGAATCGGCTGATTGGACAGCCAGCTTGCGCACTTCCTCCGCTACGACAGAGAAGCCGCGTCCTGACTCTCCGGCACGCGCCGCTTCAATGGCTGCGTTTAGTGCAAGCAGATTTGTTTGGTCAGCGATTCCGTTGATGACTCTCAAAATGCTTGTGATGTCTTTTGATTTTCCTTCTAAGCCTTTGACAACAGCTTCAGCCTGCTGAACAGATTGATTAATCGAGTTCATTTGTCCGACTGTCTGCTGCACAAACTTCTCACCCGTTCCGGCGATTTCCGTTGATTGAATAGATGCCTTTGTAATATCTGACGATGTTTGTGAGACTTGCTGGAGTCCTTCATTCATTAAGTTCAGCTGATGAGAGCTGGATTCAACCTTTTCGCTTTGCTCCTCGTTTCCGTTTGAGAACTGCTCAATCGCCATCGTAATATGCTCGGTGGCTTTACTCGTCTGCCCGGCAGATGCGGTAAGCTGTTCGGAAGATGCGGCCACATTGTTCACCGAGTCCTGAATAGCGCTGATCAGAGAGCGGAGAGATTGTCCCATTTCATTGAAGCTTTCCCCAAGCTCGCCAAGCTCATCCTTTGAATGGATTTCGATCGTTTCGGTCAGATCCCCCCTGCTGATCGTTTTCGATGATTGAACAAGACGTTTTAACGGTTTTGTAATCGAACGAACGATAAACAGAATTAAAATTCCGCCTGCCACAATGGAAGCAATCAGCACGATCATTCCTGTTGTCAGCACAGACTTTGAGGCATCCTTAATTTCATCCATATACATTGTGCCGGCTATTTTCCAACCAGTCAGTTCGTTTGTAGTATAGGTCATCTTTTTATCTTCGTTATTAAGAGTATACTGGAGTTCACCGCTGTCATTCGCATACATTTTGGCTACCCAGTCGCCTGAAAGCTTTTCTCCAGCCTTATGGTTCTTGTGGGCGACATAGGTTTTGTTTTTTGTTGCAATGAAAGCATAACCTTCTTTTCCGACCTTGATTTGTTTCATTTGTTCTAACAATTTATCAATGGTAATATCCATGGCGACAACGCCAGATCCGTCCTTCAGCTCCTGTGCAATGGTAATGACCATGCTTCCGTCACTCGCAGCCACGTAAGGATCTGTCACGACAATTTCACCGCCGGCCTTCATCGCATCCTGGTACCAAGGGCGTTGTCTCGGGTCGTATCCGTCCGGCAATTTTTCTTTTGGCGCTTGTACGTAAGTGCCGTTATCTGCGCCTCCATAAATTCTGGCTACTCCTTGATTAATAGATACATATTGTGAAAATTTAGCTTTGATCTCTTCCTGATTCGTTTTCCCTTTGAATGCGGATCTTTTAAGAGATTCACTGAAAAAGGTGACTGCTTTCGCTTTTTCTCCCAGATTATTTGTAACGGTTGTATTAAATGTATCGACACTGTTTTTCGCATTTCCCATAATTTCCTGATCCAGCTTTCCGCTGGCGCTTCGGTAAGAGCTAAATTCTAATATAAGAATAGGGATAATGAGAATCGCGATAAATGAGACGATTAATTTCTTTGAAATAGACGGTTTCTTCAGCCAATTGATAAAAGTCTTCATGTCACTTGCTCCTTCAGGTTTGATACAGTATATATCGGCTGCTTAAAAAAGTTTTAAAATAAAAAATGGAAGAAGTTCTTTTTGGCTGTCTTCTGTCTTTTTAACTTTCATTGCCCAAGCCCTTTGCATATCTTATAAAAAACAAGGGGGGCTAAACATGATTATTGTATCAGGACAATTGCTCCGTCCCCAGGATATTGAAAATTGGCAGATTGATCAAAATCTGAATCCGCTGTTAAAAGAGATGATTGAGACGCCTGTTCAGTTTGATTATCATTCAATTGCTGAACTGATGTTTGAGCTTAAACTGCGGATGAATATTGTAGCAGCGGCAAAGACGCTGCACAAAAGCGGGGCGAAGTTTGCCACTTTTTTAAAAACATACGGGAATACAACGTATTGGAGGGTTTCACCGGAGGGTGCCTTGGAGCTGAAATACAGAATGCCGCCTTCCAAAGCGATTCGGGACATTGCAGAGAACGGCCCGTTTTATGCGTTTGAATGCGCAACCGCAATCGTTATCATTTATTACTTGGCCTTAATCGATACAATCGGAGAAGATAAATTCAATGCCAGCTTTGACAGAATTATTTTATATGACTGGCATTATGAGAAATTGCCGATATATACGGAAACAGGACACCACTTTTTCCTTGGAGATTGTTTGTATTTTAAGAATCCTGAATTTGATCCGCAAAAGGCGCAATGGAGAGGCGAAAATGTGATACTACTGGGGGAAGATAAATATTTTGCCCATGGTCTTGGAATCTTAAACGGAAAGCAAATTATTGATAAGCTGAATTCTTTTAGGAAAAAAGGAGCCTTACAGTCAGCCTACCTTCTGTCTCAGGCGACCAGACTGGATGTTCCGTCTCTTTTCCGCATCGTCCGCTAAAAAGCCCCATCGCCTATTTTCCGGACGATGGGGTTTCAAATGCCTTTCGTTTTCGATAGAAGGGGGCTGTGCCGAAATATTGGTTCACAGCCCACTCCATTTTTTCAAGGTCATTTCTTGTCACGATTGGATCCTGGCTGCTCCATTTGATAAAGCGGACAAAATAGTAGCCTTTGATAGGAACCATTGTAACTTTTGAGTGAGGCCAGCCTTCAAATACAAACTCAATTTTCCCTCTTTTTTTATAAGAATATTGAAGAATGTTCATATCTGTCACCTCAGTTTATCAAGTTACGTTCGGCAAAGCTCGGTACGTTTACATCCATTGATTGACTATCCCTCATGCAAGGCTTTCCTGAAAACAAAGGGTGAGGCGCGTGTCTCTTTCCCTCGCTTTTTATTTCGCATATGGACGAATGCCAAGCGCGCCTTCATTCGATAAAGCGGCAGCCGGGGCGGGTGTGACAAGCCCTCCGGCTATCGGCGTTTGTTCAGCGATCATGCTTTTGTCAAAAAAACAGCCTATTATCCCATCATTTTGATATAGCATGTCCGGGTGCGAGGGCCGTCAAATTCGCAGAAATAAATGCCCTGCCACGTTCCAAGAATGAGCCGGCCGTTTTCCACAATGACATGCTGTGAAGCTCCGACTGTACTCGACTTCATGTGTGCAGCTGTATTGCCCTCCATATGGCGGTCCAGCTTATGTTCCCACGGATATACCTCATCAAACCTTCTGAGCATATCTTTTTTGACGTCCGGATCGGCATTTTCATTAATTGTAATACCCGCAGTCGTATGCGGACAGTAAATTAGCGCTGCGCCGCTCGTTATACCTGTTTCTTGAAGAAACGTTTCCACCTCACGGGTGATATCAATCATTTCATCTCGTTTGGTCGTTTTGATTTGCAGTGTTTTCAGCATTTGTTTCTCCTTTCGTTTGTCCGCTCTCATTGCTTAATTCTTTCTGTGTTCTTTTTTTCCTGTTAAACCGCTCTCATAAACCTGATACAACAAAAAAACTCCAGTCTAAGGCTGGAGATTAACGCCATAGATATATTCTTGCTTCATACGGCTTTAAGAGTGCTGATGTCATATGCTTGTGCGGCTCTGCTTCAATATTTGACAAGACGAGTGCATCTGATGACAATGGCAAGCCAGAGTGCTTGAACAACGCCGGTGTTCCTGTCAGATTGGCCACAATCAGTGCAGTATGGCTCTCGTTTTTCCGAAGATATGCAAAGATTTGCTGATCTTCCGGTAAAATGAGCTCGTATGTCCCGTTAATAAAAACATCATATGTTTGGCGCAGCTTGATCAAGCTTTTGTAAAAATGGTAAACGGATGTTTTATCATTTTTTTGCGCCTCGGCATTCAGCCATTTGTAATTCTCATTGATTCCGATCCACGGTTTGGCCTCAGAAAATCCGGCGTATGGACCTGCATTCCATTGCATCGGCGTTCTTGAATTGTCTCTTCCCTTTTTCCAGACAATCTTCATCACATCCTCGTGTGATGTGCCTTTCGCCGTTTTTGTTTCATACAGGCGTTTCATTGCGACATCATCATAGTCATCAATAGATGGAAAAGCCACGTTCGTCATCCCGAGTTCCTGTCCCTGATAAATAAACGGTGTGCCTTTCATGAGAAAATAAACAGCGGAAAGCGCTTTTGCACTTTCTTTCAGGTACACTCCGTCGTCTCCCCACACAGAAACTGAACGGGGCTGGTCGTGATTCTCCATAAACAAAGCATTCCAGCCGATCCCTTCCAGACTGTCCTGCCAGTCAGTTAAAATTCGTTTAAATGCAACGATATCAATACTTTCATTGATCTCTACATCCCACAGGCCGAGATGCTCAAATTGAAAAATCATGCTGAATATGCCGTTTTTTTCTCCAGCCCAATCAGCTGCTTCTTTTGCAGCGACGCCGTTCGCTTCACCAACTGTCATAATCGGATAGCGGGAAAACGTGTTTTCCTTCAGTTCTGTTAACAAATCCATAATGCCGTCAGCATTCATATGATAAGGAAAGGAAGGGACATAGTCCAGTCCCTTTGGATTCGGCATGTCAGGAAACCCTTCTTTTTTCTTAATATGCGTAATGGCATCCACCCGAAATCCGTCAATTCCTTTATCAAGCCACCAATTGATCATGTCATAAACGGCATTCCTCACCTTTTCATTTTCCCAATTCAAATCAGGCTGTTTTTTATCAAAAAGGTGCAGATAATACTGGCTTGTCTTTTGATCATACTCCCAAGCCGGCCCGCCGAAAATGCTTTCCCAATTGTTGGGTGTTTTTCCATTTTTGCCGTCTTTCCAAATATACCAGTCGCGCTTTTCCGAGTGTATGGATGAACGGGATTCTATGAACCATGGATGTTCGTCGCTTGTGTGGTTCACAACGAGATCCATAATCAGCTTCATATCCAGATCATGAATGTCACCAAGCAGCTCATCAAAATCTTCCATCGTGCCAAACTCGCTTAATATGTTTTGATAATCCCTGATATCATAGCCATTATCGGCATTCGGTGAATCATACAGCGGGCAAATCCATATGACGTCAGCGCCCAGCTCTTTTATGTAAGAAAGCTTGGATCTGATTCCTTGAATATCCCCGATTCCGTCGCCATTTGAATCTTTAAAACTGCGGGGGTAAATTTGGTAAACTACGGCTTCCTTCCACCAAGCCTTTTTCATACAGCCACTCCTTCCCAGTGTACCGTTCTTATATATCCTATGTAGAAAAAGGTCTTTACAGCATTGCTTTTTAAGAAATGACTTGATGACACAAAAAACAGCCGTTTGTTCCCCGGCTGTTTTTTATCAAAAATCAGTTTTTTTTATTTCTACAAAACGGATGTGATGATCTTCGGCGTCGAGGATTTTAAATTCACAGCCCTCCGCGTGTATCACATCCCCTGCTTTCAGCTCCATTTTTTGCGTTAGAAGCCAGCCTGCAATCGTATCAATTTCTTCATTTTCAATCGCAATGTCGAGAAGGTCATTCACTTCGTCTATTAGCGCTTTTCCATCCATCACATAATGGTGCTCGCCCTTTTTCAGGATGTGCGGTGTTTCATCCTGATCATACTCATCGCGGATTTCCCCGACGATTTCCTCGATAATATCCTCTACAGTGACAAGCCCCGCCGTTCCCCCGTATTCATCGACGAGAATCGCCATGTGAATCCGCTCCTTCTGCATGCGGATTAAAAGCTGCTGAACAGGAATGCTTTCAATGACCCTGATAACGGGCCTCATGATTTGCTCCAGCTTTATCGGCTGGCCGAGAAAATAAGCTTTAAACATATCTTTGCTGTTGATGATCCCTAAAATATGATCCTTGTCATCTTTGATGACAGGGTAGCGTGTATACCGTTCATTAATGATGTGATGAATTGCCTCTTCAAGCGACTGCTCCAGAGAGATAACTGCAATTTCTGTCCGCGGAATCATAATCTCTCTCGCTACCCGGTTGTCAAATTCAAAAATCTTATTTACATAACGGAATTCAGACTGATTGATTTCTCCCTTTTCATAGCTTTCTGAAAGGATCAGTCTTAGTTCCTCCTCGCTGATGACAACCTGATGCTCCTTTACTGAATGAAAGCCAAACAATTTCACAAGAAAACTTGCAGAGCCGTTTAATGCTTTAATAAACGGGTACGTGATTTTATAAAACCAGATCAGCGGCTTTGCAATCCATAAGCTTACAGCTTCAGCTTTTTGAATAGAAACCGTTTTCGGAGCAAGCTCCCCCATCACCACATGCAAAAAAGTGACGATGATAAATGCAACTACAAATGTGACAATGTGGTTAAACGGTTCCGGCATGCCTGTCATTGTAAATAAGGGATGAAGAAAACGTTCAAATGTAGGTTCACCAAGCCATCCAAGGCCGAGGGCAGTAATCGTAATCCCGAGCTGGCAGGCTGATAAATACTCGTCAAGATTGGAGATGATTTTATGTGCGGCTAGCGCTCGGCTGTCACCGCTTTCGATGAGCTGATTGATTTTTGAACCTCTGATTTTGACGATCGCAAATTCCGCTGCAACGAAAACAGCCGTAATGCCAATCAAAACAAAAATGGCGATCAATTGTAAAATAAGCAAAAAAAGCCCTTACCATAAATGGTAAGGGGCCACCTCCTTAACGTTAATTCTCATCACGACCGTTTAAGAAAATCATCACAAAACGAAGTAGTTCAAACAGGGAAACCAGGGCGGCGGCCACATACGTTAAGGCAGCAGCGCTCAGCACTTTATTTACCCCATTTTCTTCATTGTTTCGGATGAATCCTTCTGACACAATAATCTGCTTGGCGCGTGAACTTGCATTGAATTCGACAGGCAATGTAATCAGCTGGAAAAAGACTGCCGCTGAAAACAGTATGATGCCAAGCCCGATCAAATTCAGGCTGCCGAGAAGCATGCCTCCTAAGAAAAGCAAAGGAGCTACACCGGATGCAAAATTCACGACTGGGAAGATTTTATGTCTCAGCACAAGCGCACCATATGACTCCTGATGCTGCAAGGCATGTCCGACTTCATGGGAAGCTACGGATATGGCGGAAATTGAGCGGCCGTAATAGACCGGCTCAGATAAACGCACCACCCGTCTTGTCGGGTCGTAATGGTCTGTTAAAGTGCCTCTTACCGGTTCGACCGGCACGTCGTAAAGACCGTTTATATCTAAAATCCGTCTTGCCGTTTCTGCCCCTGTACGTCCGCTTGAGGCTTCCACTTTTGAATATTTTTCAAAGTTGCTCTTTACTTTAAATTGTGCCCAAAACGACAATCCCAATGCGGCTATTGTTAAAAATATAAACAGCATTTTTTCATCATCCTTTTTCCATGATCATTTCTCTATTACGATTATTTTAATGAGTTTTCTTTCCCGTGTACAGAAATGCGCTTTTTCTTCCGGCTTGGAGCACACAATCCAATCAGCAAAAAGAACAGGCCTGCTGAAAACAAATAAAAGGCGAAACTGCCGGCCAGTTCTTTCAGAAAATGAAGCCAGGAGAAGCTGCCGGAAAAGTGATTATATGAATTCAAATCGAAAATAAACAAAATCACCGCGGATGCCGCCAGCTGCGTACCGATCAAAACCACGATCGTTCTTTGAAAGATCGTCATCTTTTTCATCCTTTTTGTTTTAGTTTATGGAGAAATCCGGTTTTATATGTTTTGTACATTTTTTGAAAAACATCACCGGAAGTGGGACATACTGTTAGAAAAAAGCACGGGTGTGATGGAAGCTATGAAAGTGACGAGTGAGGAAAAGGAACAGCTGAGCACAGCAATCGACCGAATGAATGAAGGACTGGACGCGTTTATCCAGCTTTATAATGAATCGGAAATTGATGAACCGCTTATTCAGCTTGATGATGATACAGCCGAGTTAATGAAGCAGGCCCGAAATATGTACGGCCAGAAAAAGCTAAATGAAAAATTAAATACAATTATTAAACAGATTTTATCCATCTCAGTATCTGAAGAAGGAGAAAAAGAATGAAATCAAATCGGATATTTATTTCATGGCTCAGGTGGCCGTTATTTATCCGAATCGGGGTTATTATTTTATGTCTGATTCTTTTGTTCGGCCAAATCATTTATATACTTGAGCCTAAGCAGTTCACTTCGGTATTCGAAGGCATTTGGTGGGCTGTCGTTACGGTTTCGACAGTCGGTTATGGAGACTATGTGCCGCACACGCCGCTGGGACAGGCAGCCGGAATACTGCTGATTTTGAGCGGAGCAAGCTTTGTCACAGCATATTTCGCTACGTTATCAGCGGCCGCATTCAGCAGACAGCATCGCTACATCGAAGGAAAAGTTGCTTACAAAGGCCGGGACCACATCATTCTGATCGGGTGGAATGAAAAAACAAATCGGCTTCTGAAGGACCTTCAGCTTGCCGCCCCTTCCAAAACGGTCGTACTAATCGATGAATCCTTAACAGAAGGCCCGCTTATTGAAAACGTTCATTTCATACGCGGGCACGCTGCCGATGATGGGACACTGAAACGGGCCAATATTACTGAAGCGGAATCAGTGATGATTACTGCCGATCAGTATAAAAGTGAAACTGATGCTGATATGCTGTCAGTGCTGACTCTTTTATCTGTCAAAGGGCTTAATCCCCTTGCTTACTGCATCGTCGAGATTTTGACTGACCGTTTTGTCACCAATGCGGAGCGGGCAGGCGCAAACCAAATCATCGGAACTTCAGAATTTATCAGCCGGGCGATGCTGCAGCATTACCAAGTCAAGTTACGGCCGTCTAAACAGCAGAACGGAATCAAGCTGACACTTGATCAGCATGTGGAGCTTCTTGCTGTTCCTGACGAACTAAAGGGAGCGGCTTACAAAACCTGTGTTCTCTATTTTCTTGATCACAACACAACAATTATAGGCGTACAAAAAGAGGAGGGGCCGATGATTTCCCCTCCTCTTACATACAAGGTGCTCGAAACAGACCAATTCCTTGCCATCTAGTGTAACAGAACATCCTCCAATTCTTTCACGAGAGAGGCGCCGATATCCAAAAATGCCGGATCAATTTCCGCGTCCCGCCTTTCCGGTTCGGAAAATTGATTAAACAGTGATTGGAAAGGCCCTCCCTCGGCGTAATCGTCAACATCCGCCTGAAACACCTGTCTCAGCATAAACGGCGTTCCGATCCGGACGGCCGCCCCTCGTTCATCGAGACTGCCCTGTACCGCATTGACGGGAATTCTTAAAAATAAATAGCCGTCTCTATCATCAATTTTATAATCAAAGTAGCCATGATCGTATTCCCAGCCGCCGTTTATCACATAACCGAGCGGCTTCATCACTTGTTCCAGTTCTTGAAGCAGAAAAGACTGCCCATCTATCGCGGAAGGTATTGGTATCATCAGAATGCCCCTTTTTTCACTTATCCTGTCCCGCCGAACAAGACTTCATTCAGAGGCGCCTACATGGAAATCGTTGTTTCTTTCGCGCGGCCAACAGAAAAGAAAGCGCATTCAATTAAGAAGTAAACAGTCATTGCCGCTGCAAGCCATACAGCTGAATCCCAAGACACATAAACAACCGTTGCATAGAGTCCTAATTTAGTGAAAAGAGTATGGGTTCGTTTCAAATGCAAAATCCGATGTACCGCATCGGTAAAAAGGGCAAGCGGCAAACCAATGAGAAGAAAGGCGTGGATGAAAAAATGTGACAGCGTGCCGCCAAAGCTTGAAGAAAACTCTGTATACACGGCATCAAAGGAGATAAGGAAACTTAAAATAGCTGCAGAAAAACCGGCAATGATGAGATGTTTAACCAATTGTTTCATGAACATCAGCACCTTTCTGATTTTATAAAAAGCCGACCGGCAAATGCCAGTCAGCTTTCTCACATTAATCTTCCAGACGTTTTTCAAGCTCTGCTTTTTTCTCTTCAAAGCCAGGTTTGCCGAGTAACGCAAACATATTGACTTTATACGCTTCTACACCAGGCTGGTCAAACGGATTGACGCCAAGGAGGTAACCGCTCATCGCGCAGGCTTTTTCGAAGAAATATACAAGGTATCCAAAAGTATATGCATTCAGCTCAGGAATGTTAACGATTAAGTTCGGAACATTTCCGTCTGTATGGGCAAGCATCGTGCCTTGGAATGCTTTTTTGTTAACGAAATCAACAGTTTTACCGGCTAAATAGTTCAAGCCGTCAAGATCGTTATCCGCTTCCTCAATTGTCAGTTCATGTTTAGGCTTCTCTACATTCAGGACCGTTTCGAATAAATCTCTGCGGCCTTCTTGTACATACTGGCCTAAAGAATGAAGGTCTGTTGAATAGTTCGCTGAAGAAGGATAAATGCCCTTCTCATCTTTCCCTTCGCTTTCTCCGAACAGCTGCTTCCACCATTCCGCAAAGTATTGAAGCGCCGGTTCGTAGTTGATGAGCATTTCAATTGTTTTGCCCTTATTATAAAGGACATTGCGAACAACCGCATATTGGTATGCTGGGTTATCTTCCAGTTCAGATGTAGCAAAATCTTTGCTCGCATCCAGGGCGCCTTTCATCATGTCATCAATGTTGACGCCGCTGACAGCAATCGGCAAGAGACCTACAGCTGTTAAAACTGAATAACGGCCGCCGACATCGTCAGGAATAACGAATGATTCGAAGCCTTCTTCGTTAGAAAGCGTTTTTAATGCGCCGCGCTCTTTATCAGTTGTTGCATAAATCCGCGCTTTCGCTTCTTCTTTACCGTATTTCTCTTCAAGAAGCTTGCGGAAAATACGGAAAGCGATTGCAGGTTCAGTTGTCGTACCTGATTTAGAAATCACATTAATAGAGAAGTCAACATCTTCAAGAAGATCCATGACGTCTCTCATATAAGATGAACTGATGTTGTTTCCGATAAAAATGACTTGCGGATTGCCGCGTTTTGCTTTTGGCAAAGTGTTATAAAACGCGTGATTCAGCGCTTCAATCGCTGCCCGCGCTCCAAGATAAGAACCGCCAATGCCGACAACAAGCAAGACATCAGAGTCTGATTTGATTTTTTCCGCACTTTTTTTGATGCGCGCGAATTCTTCTTTATCATAATGTTCAGGGAGGTCCACCCAGCCTAGAAAATCGCTGCCCGCGCCTGTTTTTTCATGGATATTATGGTGTGCTGTTTTTACAAAGTCCCGCAGATATGTAAGTTCATGTTCGTTGAAGAAAGTCAACGCTTTTGAGTAGTCAAAGCGTACATGCGTCATTGCTTGTCCCTCCATAACGGTATAATGTTTTCATCTTTCACTTTATATGAACTTATCTGTGAAATCAAGTCAAGAAGAAAGGGCGGAATGACTGGATTCCGCCCTTTGAGTTTATAGAGACGCGCGAAGGATGGCAAGCACGTCATCTTTGTTCAGTTTTTGGAAGTTGCCGAAGCCGCCGTGTTCCATTTCCTTGGCTGCGATATCAGCAATCAGCTCAAGTTTTTCTTCTCCAATATTGTAATCAGCAAGACGAGAAGGCGCACCGAGGCTTGTCCAGAACGCAGATAGTTTATCGATTCCTTCAAGCGCAATTTCTTTATCTGTTTTGCCTTCAGTATCAATGTCAAACATGTTGAGCATAAGGTTTTTAAAACGGCCTACATTTGTATCAAGCGTGTATCTCATCCAGTTCGGGAACAGTATCGCCAAACCGCCCGCGTGCGGAATATCATACACAGCTGAAACGGCGTGTTCCATTGTATGAGAAGCCCAGTCACCAAAGTAGCCCATTTGGAGCGTGCCGTTTAAAGCGATTGTACCAGCATACAAAATCGTTTCACGAAGCTCGTAGTTTTCCAGATCTTCAAGAAGCTTAGGAGCTGTTTCGATGACCGTCTGCAAAACAGCAAAGCACATTCTATCCTGAAGCGGCGTGTTTTCAACATTGTGGAAGTATTGTTCGAATACGTGGCTCATCATGTCAACCATGCCGTATACTGTTTGATTTTCCGGAACCGTGAACGTATTTTCAGGGTCTAAAATAGAGAAACGCGGATGAGTCACATTGCTGCCCCATACAAATTTCTCGTTTGTTTCCCAGTTTGTAATCACGGAATCAGGGTTCATTTCAGACCCTGTCGCAGCAAGCGTTAAAACAGTTCCAAACGGCAGCGCATCCTCCGCTGTTACTTTTTTGCTGAAAATATCCCAAGCGTCGCCATCGTATTTGACGCCAGCTGCGATTGCCTTTGTACAGTCAATCACACTGCCTCCGCCGACAGCAAGCAGAAAATCAATGTTATGCTCTCTGCAAAGGTCTATGCCTTTTTCCACTGTCGCAAGACGCGGGTTCGGCTCTACACCTGTCAGCTCATGAACAACAGCGCCCTCTTCTTTTAAAATGCCTGTGACTTGATCATAAAGGCCGTTGCGTTTAATGCTGCCGCCCCCGTAAACAAGCAGTACATTCTTGCCGTATCGTTTGAATTCTTTTCTTAATTGTTCAAGCTGACCTTTTCCAAAAATCAGCTTTGTCGGATTATAATAAGTGAAATTTTCCATAGTAAAACCTCCAAATGATGCTGGTAAAAAACAGATTTTCCATTGTAACATAAGTTGACAAAAAGAAAAAGGGAAGCAGCCAAACGGCTATTTCCCCTTTTTTTATAGAGATGCTTTCAAAATTGACAGCACATCTTCTTTGTTGAGTGATTTAAATTGGCCGAATGTACCGTTAGCCATTGCCTTGTCAGCAATTGTGTCAAGCTGCTCATCATTAATATCATAATCAGCAAGACGGTTCGGAGCGCCAAGGCTTGTCCAGAATGCGGACAGCTTATCGATACCTTCACGTGCGATTTCTTCATCTGTTTTACCGGCTTCTTCAACATCAAACACGCGAACTGCAAGCTGTTTCATGCGGGCAGGGTTTTCAGACAATGTGTGTCTCATCCAGTTCGGGAACAAAATTGCCAGTCCGCCGGCATGCGGAATATCATAAACGGCTGATACTGCATGTTCAATATTATGAGTAGCCCAATCCCCTCTTGCACCCATAGAAAGCATGCCGTTTAATGCGATTGTTCCTGTGTACAGGATCGTCTCACGCAATTCGTAATTTTCGAGATCATTAATCAGCTTAGGCGCTGTTTCAATGACTGTACGCAGAAGTGATTCACACATGCGGTCCTGATACGGCGTGTTTGATACATGATGGAAGTATTGTTCGAATACGTGGCTCATCATGTCAACCATCCCGTAGATCGTGTGGTTTTTAGGTACGGTGAATGTATTCACCGGATCAAGAATCGAGAATTTAGGGAATACGAGCGGGCTGCCCCAGCCGTATTTTTCTTTTGTTTCCCAGTTTGTAATAACAGATCCTGAGTTCATTTCTGAACCAGTCGCAGCGAGAGTCAATACCGTTCCGAATGGCAAAGCATCTTTTGGCTGATGCTTTTTCGTAACGATATCCCACGCATCACCATCATACTTCGCTCCTGCGGCAATCGCTTTTGTACAGTCGATTACGCTTCCGCCTCCGACAGCCAGCAAGAAATCAATGTTGTGTTCTTTACAGATGGCAACACCTTTATTAACAGTCGACACACGCGGATTCGGTTCCACACCTGCTAATTCATGCACGGTCGCTCCGGCTTTATTCAGCTGTTCAATCACTTGATCATACAGGCCGCTGCGTTTAATGCTGCCGCCTCCGTACACAAGCAATACGTTTTTTCCGTAAGGTTTGAGTTCCTCCGGAAGTCTTTCCACTTCGCCGCGCCCGAAAATTAATTTGGTCGGATTCCAGTATGTAAAGTTTTGCATGACATCTCCTCCTTAGATTTTTTATTATGCAGAATGTCCTCACCACATGTAAAGCAATCAGCTCTCACCGGTCAGCATACCAGATGGTTTTATTTTGCATGTCGCTGGGAAAGAAGCTGATATAAGCGAGGGCAGGCCAGCTTCCCTCATATGGAGAATGCATGTATAGATTCTCCAATATGTCACAATCTATAACTGTTTTAATAATTCATGGAGGAGGTTGCAAAACATGAGTACCATTCAAAGAATTTGTCTTGTATTAACCATCATTGGCGCCATTAACTGGGGACTGATCGGATTTTTCCAATTTGACTTAGTAGCGGCTATCTTCGGCGGCCAAGGGTCAGCTCTTTCCCGAATCATTTACGGACTTGTCGGAATCGCCGGCTTAATCAACCTCGGTCTGCTATTTAAGCCAAACGAGGAAAGATCACGTGAAGAAGCAGCAAATCCTGAAATGCGATAGGATATCAATCACGCTGAAATAGGATTTTGTATTAAATCAAAAGCACCGAACATTCCTGTCCGGTGCTTTTTTTCATGCTTATTTTTTGATAAGGTCTTTGCGGTTGGACATTTCGATCCACTCTTCAAGCTTATCTTTTAATGTGTTGAAACCTTGTGGTGTAGAAGCTTCTTCGCTTACTTGAGCAGCTTTAGGTTTTCTTGGTTTGCTTTCTTTTTTCTCAGGCGCAGCTTGTGTCGCACGAATTGAAAGGCTGATTTTGCCTTTTTCTTCATCAACAGCAAGTACTTTTACTTGTACTTCGTCGCCAACTGAAAGGTGCTCGTTGATATCTTTTACGAAACCGTGAGTCACTTCAGAAATGTGTACTAAACCTTGAGTTTCTTCATCTAATGCAACAAACGCACCATACGCTTGTAATCCTGTAACTTTACCAGTGTAAACACTGCCCACTTCAAATTTTGCTGCCATTCATAACAACTCCTAAGTTAAATTAAATATCTGTTTATACGCAATTTAAAATTATATCACACATGTCTTATTTCCGCAAAGAAAACTTTTTATAAAAAATCAGGTTTATGCACAGCAAAAAGGGGGTAAACTGAAAATACCAAAGGCTTTCTAGTATTCCCCCCTTTTATTGGATGCGAACAAAAGGTTCGTATCTTTTTTTATGTTGTTTTGTGCAGGAAGCGTTTCATTCTGACTAACGCTTCTTGAAGCTGTTCAATCGAGGTTGCGTATGAACAACGGATATATCCCTCACCGCTCGGACCAAACACACTTCCAGGAACAACTGCCACTTTTTCCTGCGTCAGAAGCTCCTCGGCAAACTGTTCTGAACTCATTCCCGTGCTTTTAATAGATGGAAAAGCATAGAAAGCGCCGCCCGGATGATGACAGCTGAGGCCGATTTCATTGAGCGATTCTACAAACAGATTCCGTCTTCTTCGATAGCTTTTTTTCATTTTTTCTACGTCTTCCATGCCGTTCTTCAGGCCTTCAAGGGCGGCAAACTGCGCCATTGCGGGCGCGCACATCATCGCATACTGATGAATTTTAAGCATCGCATCCCGAAGCAAGGATGGTGCCGCAGCAAAACCGAGCCTCCAGCCCGTCATTGCAAATGCTTTTGAAAAGCCTGAGATGACTACCGTCCGTTCCTTCATTCCCGGTAATGCCGCTATACTTGTAAATTCCTCATCATATGTCAGCTCCGCGTAGATCTCGTCGGCTAAAACGATGACATCATGTTTTTTGGCAAACTCAGCAATCTCATTCAGCTCTTCCTTCGAATAAACCGAACCTGTCGGATTCGATGGTGAGCAGATGAGAATGGCCTTTGTTTTTTCAGTGACTGCCGCTTCAAAATCAGCAGCCGTTGCTTTAAATCCTTTGTCTGCCGTTGTATGAACGTGAACCGGGATACCGCCTGCCAAAGAAACAAGCGCATCGTACGCCACAAAACACGGCTCAGGAATGATGACTTCCTCACCTGGATTCACAATGGCGCGGATCGCGATATCCAAAGCCTGACTTGCCCCCACTGTCACAATCAGCTCATTATCTGGCGAGTAGCTAAGGTCAAACCTGTTGCTCAAATAACGGCTGATTTCCTCCCGCAATGAGTATAAACCCGCATTTGCCGTGTATGACGTATATCCTTGTTCAAGAGAGAGAATGCTTGCTTCGCGGACATTCCACGCGGTGACAAAATCAGGCTCGCCGACGCCTAAAGAAATGACGCCTTCCATCGTTGCCGCCAAATCAAAGAATTTGCGGATGCCGGATGGTTTTATTTGTTGTACATAGTCTGATAAATACGAAGTCATTTACGGTGACACCACGATTCTTTTGTCGTCGTCTCCTGTTTCAAACACTTTGCCGTCATGCTTGTATTTTTTCAGGATAAAATGGGTTGTCGTAGATACAACTGAATCAAGCGTTGAGAGTTTATCCGAAACAAAACGCGCTACGTCAGACATCGAATTGCCGCGAATCACGACAGACAAATCGTATACGCCAGACATCAGGTAAACTGATTCAACCTCTTGGAATCGGTAAATCCGTTCCGCCACTTCATCGAAACCGACGCCCCGCTTCGGCGTTACTTTGACGTCGATCATGGCCGTAACGCCCTCATGTCCGTCTACTTTTCGCCAATCAATCATAGCCGAATAATCGATAATAACCTTTTCTTTCTCCAGTTTGTCAATAATTGTTTTTACTTCATTTACAGGGATGCCCGCCATCTTTGCGATTGTTTCTAAATCGGCGCGGCTGTTTTCGTCTAAAATTTCTAATATTTCTGTTTCTTTTTCTGTCAATTTCATTTGATTCACACCTTTGCAATGTCAAGAAATCTCATGACATTATATCACGTTTTTTGACGAATGCTAAGAAAAAAACGAGGAGAAACTTCCGCTAGAATTGACAATTTCAGGGCATAATACAACCATCAAAAAAAGGGAGTGACACAGAATGGAGGCGGTTTCACCAATAAGGCGGTTTACGGTCGATGGAGTCAATGTATACTACGAACATTATCAAAATCCCGGCAGGCAAACGCTGGTTTGCGTACACGGTTTTTTATCATCTGCATTCAGCTTCAGAAAAGTAATCCCTCTCCTTCGGGCCAAGTACGACATCATCGCGCTTGATTTGCCTCCTTTCGGCCAATCTGAAAAATCAAGAACGTTTATCTATACCTATCAAAATCTTGCTAAGCTTGTCATTGGGATTTTGGAGCACTTGCAAGTGAAACAGGCTGTGCTTGTCGGACATTCTATGGGCGGACAGATATCGCTGTCTGCTGCTCTCCAAAAACCTGAGCTTTTTTCAAAGGTTGTGCTGCTTTGCAGTTCAGGGTATTTAAAACGTTCACACCCGACGATCATTTTCGGGACCCATATCCCGTATTTTCATCTTTATATCAAACGCTGGCTCTCGAAAGAAGGCGTGATGAAAAATTTATTAAATGTGGTGCATGACAAATCGCTGATTGATGAGGAGATGATTGACGGCTATGGCAGACCGTTTCAGGACGAGCAGATTTTCAAAGCCATGACAAGGTTTATCCGCCACAGAGAAGGAGATTTAGAACCCGAGCAATTGAAGAAAATGAACAAGCCTGCTCTATTGATTTGGGGCGAGGAGGATCGAATTGTCCCAATGGAGATCGGTAAACGGCTGCACGCAGATTTGCCTAATTCCGTGCTGTACTCACTTGGCCAGACCGGACATCTGGTGCCTGAAGAACGGCCTGAACTTGTTTCTGAACACATTGCTGATTTTATCAATTAAAAAAACCGGTGCTGAACCGGTTTTTTTAAGGCGTGCAGGAGCTGCTGTTTTTAATGAATAAAAGCTGGCCAGCCACTTCCCGGCAGCTGTCGATCGGCAGCGTTTGTTCAAAAGAAGTTTCAAATATATGCTGAATGCTTTTCGCCAGCACGTCGGGATCGTTTTCATCATAGACTGCCTGCACGACATCAACAGCCTCCGTTTCGTAAAACTCTTCTCCATATTTAAACGGGTCCCATTTGGCAATGATCTTAATCATTTCCCTGACCGCTTGACTTTCTTCCATATTCATCACCGCTTATAATAAAATTTGCAGTTCTATCTTATCATAGTGAAGCTTAGAAGAATAAACATACATGAGGGGGTAACAGAATGAACTTTGATAAACGAGAAGAACGCCTTGGCACCCAATCTGTCAAATGGGACAAAACAGGCGAATTATTTGGCGTGACAGACGCACTCCCGATGTGGGTGGCGGATATGGATTTTCGCGCTCCGGAAGCGGTAACTGAAGCGTTAAAAGAGCGTCTTGACCACGGTATTTTTGGTTATACAACTCCAGATCAAAAAACGAGGGATGCTGTGTGCGGATGGATGCAAAACAGGCACGGCTGGAAGGTGAATCCGGAAAGCATCACATTCAGCCCCGGCGTTGTAACGGCTTTGAGCATGGCGGTACAAGCTTTTACGGAGCCGGGCGATCAAGTAGTTGTTCAGCCTCCAGTTTATACGCCTTTTTACCATATGGTGGAGAAAAACGGCCGGCACATTTTACATAATCCGCTGCTAGAAAAAGACGGCGCATATGCAATGGATTTTGAAGATTTGGAGACGAAGCTTAGTGACCCAAGCGTTACATTGTTTATTTTATGCAATCCTCATAACCCTTCTGGGCGTTCATGGGGCCGGGAAGATTTACTGAAGCTAGGCGAATTGTGCCTTGAGCATGGCGTCACAGTTGTATCGGATGAAATCCATTCCGATTTAATGCTGTCCGGACACAAACACACGCCGTTCGCTTCGCTCTCTGACGATTTCGCTGATATTTCTGTGACATGTGCTGCTCCAAGCAAAACATTTAATATCGCCGGATTGCAGGCTTCAGCAATCATTATTCCGGATCGCCTGAAGCGCGCCAAGTTTTCCGCAAGCCTTCAGCGCAATGGTTTAGGCGGACTGAACGCGTTTGCCGTCACTGCAATCGAAGCCGCGTATTCAAAAGGGGGACCGTGGCTTGATGAATTGATCTCTTACATTGAGAAAAACATGAACGAAGCGGAAGCTTTTTTGAGCACCGAGCTGCCAAAGGTCAAAATGATGAAGCCGGATGCATCATACTTGATTTGGCTCGACTTCAGCGCTTACGGTTTGTCCGATGCAGAGCTTCAGCAAAGAATGCTAAAAAAAGGAAAAGTTATTTTAGAGCCCGGGACGAAATACGGGCCTGGCGGAGAAGGATTTATGCGCCTGAACGCGGGATGCTCTCTTGCAACCCTGCAGGACGGCCTGCGCCGCATCAAAGCCGCATTATCGTAAATATAGCTGTTAAACGCCTTTACGTCTTCATTTGTAAAGGCGTTCTTAATAAAGGAATTTTATATTTTACTTCTAATATTTAGTGTTATAATAGATTCATATTTTATACGAAAGGATTTCACACGAATGGAAATTCTAAAAGACTATCTTCTGCACATCTGCTTTATTTTGTTTCCTATTCTTCTTTACCAAGTGTTTTGGCTTGGAAAACCTGCGATTCTTGTGCCAAAAATAAACAGCGGTTTGGTCACGCTCTTCGCCTGCGGCGCCTCCGTTTTATGCATTATTTTCCCGATTCATGAAATGGACTACATACAATACGGCCTTCAGATGATTCCCGTTATCATTTGTTTATTTTACATTAGTACCGCTTCCGGACTTACAGTCGCCGCATCTGTCCTATGTTTTGAACTGCTTTTTTACGAACCTTCCGCAATGTTTGTTTTCACTTTGCTGCCTTTTCTTATCATTATCCCAATCTTATTTCAGAAAAAATGGCCATTCATGTCCAAAGCGAAAAAACTGCTGCTGTCTTTATTGATCAGCTGCGTGGAGATTTTCCTATTTTTCGCCTCAAGCTGGATTCTTTCCGCCTTGAATATTTTAAATTTTCAAAAATCAGGAATCTTCGTTTACGAGGCGGCAGTGTCAGGGCTTTTCCGCTCCAGTGTTCTTCTATTAAGCATCTATATTATCGAAAGCATCGCCGAAAATATCGCCCTGCGTTCACAGCTTATCCATTCTGAAAAAATGACGATTGTGAGTGAACTGGCAGCGAGCGTCGCTCATGAGGTCAGGAATCCGCTGACAGTTGTCCGCGGGTTTGTCCAGCTGCTTTTTAATGACGAAACCTTACAAAACAAGTCGAGTGCGGATTACAAAAAGCTTGTACTGTCAGAGCTTGACCGGGCGCAAGGCATTATTACAAACTATCTCGATATGGCCAAACAGCAATTATACGAAAAAGAGGTTTTTGACCTATCTGCCCTTATCAAAGAGACAAGCTCCCTTATGGTGTCGTACGCCAATTACAAGTCAGTAACCGTCGAGGCTGAAACAGAACCGGACCTTTTGATATACGGAGACGCAACAAAGCTGAAGCAGGCTGTCATCAACCTGATGAAAAACAGTATTGAAGCGGTTCCTCACGGTAAGGGGATGATCCACATATCAGCCAAAAGAAACGGCCATACGATCATGATCAACATCACAGACAATGGGGTCGGGATGACAGACCATCAAATGCAAAAACTCGGCGAACCTTATTATTCCTTAAAAACGAACGGAACGGGACTCGGCCTCACCGTAACCTTTTCCATTATTGAACATCATCACGGGACCATTTCATTTAACAGCAGCTTCCAAAAAGGCACTACGGTGACCATTAAGCTTCCCGCTGATCTTCCTCACTAGCAAATCGATTGGAACTTTAATAGAATAAATGCGAGGTGATGACAGATGAGCACGTTTGAGACAGGCTCTATCGTTAAAGGATTTTACAAAACAGGTGTATACATAGGAGCAATCACGGCTTGCAGGCCGCAGCATTATTTAGTGAAAGTGAAAGCGGTTCTTACCCATCCCGCTCAGGGAGACCTTCATCATCCCAAACAGGCGGATGTGCCATTTTTTCATGAGAGAAAAGCGCTCGCATATGGTGAACAGACCAATATCCCCCACCATATGGTGAAGCCTTATGACGGTGAAGTGCCGGATTATACCGAATCTCTGCGGGAGGCGACAGCACAGATGAGAGCCAAATTGAATGAGGATGGTTCGGAGTGGGCAAAGCGCTCCCTTCATAATCTGGACATTTTAGAAAAAGAATATTTTAACCTGCCATAACCCAGTCTGACAAAAGATTGGGTTTTTCACGTCGCGCGCTTGAACAGTTCGGTTAAATCGATTCTTTCGCCGATTGTGGGCGGTTTTGGCTTTTCGAGATACTGCTTATCCTGCTCAACAAGCTTAAAAAGTTTATATGCTGTGAGAGCATCATCAAGCGCTTTATGATGGGTGCCGGTTCCGGAATCTCCATACTCTTCGGCAGCTTTCCATAAACCCGTCAATGTCCGGTCTCCAAAAAAGTTTTTGTATTCAAGCGATAAATCTCTCATTTCTCCCTTAAACGGGAAAGGGATATGGTTAAACATACAGTTTTGCTTCAGCACTTTCATATCCATGTTTCCCCACGTAATAATTGTGCTGTTTTTCTCAGGATCCAGCTCGTTTAGTTTACGGATGAAATCCTCGAATCTCATTCCTTCGTCTACCTGTTTTTGGGTTATTTTTAAAAATGATTTGCAGCGTTTCGTAAGCTTCGGGAACTTTTTCGGTCTAACATAGCTAGAAAACGTCTCAACCACTTCATCATCAATCGACTTTACAATTCCGGCTTCAATGATTTCCGGGAAGAAGTTTTGAGGACTGTACTTTCCATCAGGCATTGTAAATTCGAAATCAATAATGAGTAAGCTGTTTGTCGTCACCTTTTTACACCTGCCTTTCCTCCGATCAGAAAATGCTATCTTTATAGTATATCAATTCCCCTTCTCGACATTTCTTCATTTTCTAAAAATAATGAATTTTCCCAGCCGCTTCGTTTCTTTTAAATTGTGAATCGTTTCTTTATAATTAGTAAGGAACCCGAAATAATAAGAAGGTGATGTTATTTCTATCCGTAAGAAAAACTTTGTCATTGTGTGGCTGGCGAACTTTTTTGTCTCCGCTAGCACAACGATGATCGTTCCTTTTCTCTCCTTATACATTGAGACGCTCAGCTCTTTTTCAAACGGCTTTGTGCAAAGGTGGAGCGGCTATGTGTTCGGCATTACATTTCTCATGGCGTTTTTGGTATCCCCGTTTTGGGGACGGTTCGGAGACAAACGCGGATATAAGAAAATCCTTATGGCAACCGGAACAGGCATTGCCCTTAGCATTTTCTTCATGGGCTTTGTTACATCGGTGTACCAATTGTTTTTTCTGCGTATGGCAATGGGTCTTGTAACCGGATTCATCCCGACATCTCTTGCGATGATTTCGGCACAGACTCCGAAGAGCTCAGCCGGCAAAACACTTGGCACGCTGCAAATGGGGCAAGTGTCCGGAAGCTTGTTCGGCCCGCTTTTGGGAGGCATGCTTGCTGATCATTTCGGCTTTACGTATACCTTTTTTATCACATCCTTTGTGATTTTCTCGTCTGTTCTTCTCGTGTTATTTGGTGTCAAAGAAAAGCCTCTTGCAGAGAAAACAGCCAAACGTACGTCTTACTCGAGAAAAGAAGTGCTCTCCTATATTTTTCACCATCCGGCGCTGTGGGTCATGATGCTGTTAACCATGCTGATTCAAACAGGCAATTTCAGTATCCAGCCCCTGCTCGCTTTATATGTAAATGAGCTGCACGGACCTGTCAATCTTGCCTTTTTCTCCGGCATGGCATTTTCAGCAACGGGGCTCGGAAGTTTGCTGCTGGCTAGAAAATGGGGTGATCTGGGCGACCGCTACGGCCACCGCCGCATTTTAATCGGACTTTTGCTCGCCGCCTCTTTCTTTTTTATTCCGCAGGCGCTCGCGTCCTCACTCAGCGTGCTCCTTGTTTTCAGATTTTTATTCGGAATGGCGATGGGCGGTTTGCTGCCATGCATTACGGCAGCGATCCGCGTTCAGGCTCCCGGCAGCATTCAAGGTGAAGTTCTCGGCTACAATGTCAGCTTTCGCTTTTTAGGAAACGTGCTCGGGCCTCTGCTCGGCGGAATCATATCGAGCCATTTTACCATTTCGGCCACCTTTTACGTCACGGCGTTTCTCTTTTTCGCCGGCGCCTGCATGCTTTGGATCATGCAGAAACTTCGGAAAGATTCTTATGCCAAAGCAAGCTGATTCCGAGAAAAAACTGAGGAATCTTCTAAATTTAACCTTCTCGTAATCTCAAAAGAATGGTACGATATGGCTAGAATTTAGGAGAAAAGAGAGTGACCATGTTACGAAAAATAATCGGATGGATTTTGCTCCTTTGCATAATCCCATTGTTTGCATTTACAGTTATCGCTTCCGGAAAAGAAGTAAAACAAATGAAGTCCCTGGATCAGGTGCTTGATAAAAATATTAATCTGAAAGATATCAGCCTTGTTCAGAACAGCTACATGTATGACAGGGACGGCTCCCTTGTCTCGGAAATCGTCAGCGACCACGAAAACCGTGTGCTCGTTCCATTTAACAAGATTCCCGAGGAAGTCAAACAGATTTTCTTAACATCTGAGGACCGCCATTTTTACGAGCATAAAGGCTTTGACTTTATGGGAATGGTGCGGGCTACTGCTTCTAACGTAAAAGACAAGAAAATTGACCAGGGTGCCAGCACCATCACACAGCAGCTTTCAAGAAACTTGTATTTGAGCCACGAACGCTCCTTCAGCCGCAAGCTGACAGAGCTCGCGTATTCCTATCAGCTGGAGAAAAAATATACGAAAAATGAAATTCTTGAAGCTTACTTAAATACCATTTATTTTAACAATGGTGTTTATGGCGTCGGTTCAGCGGCTGAATTCTATTTCAGCAAACCGCTGAAATCTCTCACAGTGGGAGAAATGGCTTTTATCTGTGCTATACCTAATAACCCTACATTATATGATCCTCTCAAGCATTTTGACTACACGAAAAGCCGTCAAGAACGTTTGCTTAAAGGGCTAAAAGATGCCGGGGTCATTACGGACAAAGAGCTGAAAAAAGCCGTAAAACAAAAAATCAAACTGGATGTTGAAAAAAGAGAAGACAAATATCCTGACTACGTTTCCTACGTCAATGATGAATTCACTCAGCTGGTGTCTAAATCAGAAGGCTTTGATAAACGCCTTCAAAAAGCATCAGGAAAACAAAAAGAAAAGATCGAAAACGAGCTGTCCGCAAGAGTCAGCACGCTGATGAAAGACGGCGTGAAAATTTATACTGCACTTGATCCGTACATGCAAAATCAAGTTGTGGCACAAATGAATTCCAAGCTCCCGTATGCGGACGTACAGGGCGGAGCGGCTGTGATTAATCACCAGACGCATCAAATCATCGCTCTATCCGGCGGGAAAAACTATCAAAAATATGACTTTAACCGCGCCTACCAGGCGTACAGGCAGCCGGGGTCATCCATTAAGCCGCTTCTTGATTATGGCCCTTATATTGAACAGACCGGCGCGACAGGAAGCAGCACCATTGATGCCAGCAAGTTTTGCAGCAAAGACTACTGTCCGCAAAACTACAATAACCGCACTTACGGCACAGTGACGCTTGATACGGCGTTTAAAAATTCATATAATACACCGGCTATTAGAATGCTCGACCGCGTCGGCATCCAAAAGGCATTCAGTTATATTGAGCCGTATCATTTTGCCAAACTTGTCGACAGTGACTATCTTCTTCCGGCGGCGCTTGGCGGATTTACAAACGGCATGACGCCTCTTGAGATGACAAAGGCTTATACGACATTCGGCAACAGCGGAAGCTATACGCCGAGCCATGCGATTACAAAGGTGACAGACCTTAAAGGAAAAACACTTTATAAATGGAATGATAAAGCGACTCAAATATTCAGCGTCCGCACGAACATGCAGCTGAAAAAACTGATGTCTTCCGTTGTGAAAAGCGGAACAGGGAAAAAAGCATATTTCAATGCGCCTTACATCGGCGGTAAAACCGGAACATCAAATGATTATCACGATATGTGGTTTGTCGGCCTGACTGATACGTATACAATGGGTGTCTGGGTCGGAAAGGACACACCGACCAGCGTTGAATATCTTCACAGCATCAGCCCTCAGCTTTCCATCTGGAAAGGAACGCTGCAAGCTGCTTATTAAAGGATCGGAGGGGATATGGGGTGACTTCAGAACAAATTCCAAATCGCGTTTTGCTGTTTGACGGTGTCTGCAATTTATGCAATGGCGCCGTGCAATTTATCATTAAACGTGATCCGGACGGATTGATTTCTTTCACATCGCTGCAGTCGGAAACAGGACAGAGCCTGCTGAAAAAAAGCGGGCTTCCGACTGATCGGTTTGACAGCTTTGTCTTTATTGAAGACGGCCAAGTGCACACAAAGTCAACTGCAGCCATTAAGGTTTTCAGGCATCTGCGAGGCCCATGGCGGCTCTTCGTCCTGTTTTTCGCAGTACCGAAGCCTGTCAGAGATATGGTCTATTCTTTCATTGCCAACAACCGCTATAAGTGGTTTGGCAAAAAAAATGAATGTATGCTCCCCTCCCCTTCTATTAAAAAAAGATTTTTACCGTAAATAAAAAATGGCTAGGAAGCTAGCCATCACAGATTGTTGACAAAATCCTAAAACGGCTTCGTTTTAGGATTTTGTCATCTATTCAGCGTGATTGAAAACTTTTGAAGTTGTGAAACGGCGGAAACCTGAGAATCTAGCCGCCGTTTCATTGCGTACAGAGCACGAAGCGCAAATCTGACCACCAAACGCTGAAATGGCTAGCTTACACAGGTAAGCTAGCCATTATGCTATTATAAAGCTTGATAAATATGAACAGAATACCGATAACAAAGGTAAACCAAAACAGCAGTTCCAATAGAATGAATCCGACTAATGACATGAGAGAAAGCGTCGAATAAATCCGGTACACGGTAAACACAAAGTAAGCGAGCGTGACGACCGCAAACCAGATCACAATCCAAATGACATTTTGCAAGAGCACAAAGGATAAAATCCCGCCACCCAAATAAATCATGGAACCCATTCTGAGTTTTTTCAGGTTGTTCCCTTCCGGATCATTAGCAAAAAACAGCAATGACAGCTCGGTCACGGTATTTGCAATTAATTTCAGAGCGGACAGAACCATAAAATATAAAAGTGCAAAGGCAGCAAATAACGCAAGCCTGATTCCTTTCTCTGAAAAATAATCGAGCATTCCATCATACATTCCAAATGAAGACAGCATCTTCAACGCATAAAGTGAAGTTGAGATGGATAAGGACGAACTAAAAAGCAGGATCGCAATCAGCGGAAAATATCCTGTCAAATAAGTATTTTTCATATAAAAAAGTCCCTTTCTATAATCTACCTCATTTATTATGGAGGACTTAAAACACATTGACAAGATAAATTATTCCATTTTTTCTCCTTTTTACGAATTACGGTCCCAAATCTTCACAAAGCAGCATTTTGAGAGTAAAGTAGTACGCAGGAATCATAAAACGTAAGGAAGTTTTATATGAAAAAAACATTAAAACTGCAAACCAGACTCACCATATTTGTTTGTATCGTTGTATTAATCGCATTGCTCATTACGTTTTTTACAGTCGGTGCCCAAACCACCAAACGAATTAGAGATCAGGAAAAGGCCACTGCGCTGCAGACTGCTGAAATGGTAGCTGAAGCGCCGATGACAGCCGCTGCTTTAGAAAGCGGAAAAAAACAAAAGGAACTGCAGAGCTACACAAAGCGGGTTCAGAAAATTACCGGCACGGAATTTGTTGTCGTCATGGATATGAACGGTATCCGCAAAACCCATCCTGACCCGAGCAAAATCGGAAAAAAATTCAGAGGCGGTGATGAGTCCGAGGTATTAAAAGGGCATGTCCATATCAGCACAGCCTCTGGCACGCTCGGGAAATCGCAGAGAGCGTTCGTCCCTGTCTACGCGGAGAATGGAAAACAAGTCGGTGCAGTCGCGGTCGGCATCACCGTAAATGAAATTGATGAAGTGATCAGCCATAGCTTACGGCCGCTTTACTTTATTATTTGCGTCAGCATCTTCGTCGGTGTGATCGGAGCCGTTATCGTCGCCCGTACAGTGAAAAATATCATGTACGGACTTGAACCTTATGAAATTGCGACTCTGCTTGAAGAACGGAGCGCGATGCTGGAATCGACGAAGGAAGGAATACTCGCTGTCGATGAACATGGCAAAATTAAACTTGCCAACGCGGAAGCAAAACGCCTATTCGTCAAAATGGGCATCAACACAAATCCCATTGATCAGGATGTAGATGACATCTTGCCGAAAAGCCGCTTGAAAAAGGTTATTGAGACAAAAAAACCTCTTCAAGACAGAGACGTCCGCATTAACGGGCTGGAGCTTGTGTTTAATGAAGTTCCTATCCAGCTGAAAGGACAAACTGTCGGAGCGATTGCGACATTCCGAGACAAGACCGAGGTAAAACATTTAGCTGAACAGCTATCCGGTGTTAAAATGTATGCAAACGCACTGAGAGCGCAGTCTCATGAATTTATGAACAAACTGCATGTGATATTAGGGCTCGTCCAGCTGAAAGAGTATGACGATCTTGGAGATTATATTAAAGATATTGCCATTCAGCAAAAATCAGAAACAAGTGAAATTATAAATGATGTCAAAAGCTCCGTACTGGCCGGTTTTCTGCTCGGAAAGCAAAGCTTCATACGTGAGCAGGGCGCAAATCTTGATATTGAATGCAACGGTGTCATCCCGAACGCGGCAGACCCTTCTGTCATCCATGAACTTATTACAATCATCGGAAATCTCATCAACAATGGCTTAGACGCCGTTGCCGATATGCCGAAAAAACAAATCACCATGTCCATGCGCTTCCATAACAGCATACTTGATATTGAAATTACCGATACTGGAGCAGGCATGTCTGAAGAAGACCAAGCCAAAGTATTTGAACAAGGCTATTCAACAAAGGGCAAAAACCGGGGATTCGGCCTTTATTTCACACAGCAAAGCATCGAAAATTTAAAAGGCCAAATGATCCTCACAAGCGAAAAGAATGAAGGAACGACATTCAGTATTCGCATCCCGTACGAACCGAAGGAGGAAAATCATGATTAATGTACTAATAGTTGAAGATGACCCCATGGTGGGTGAATTAAATAAACGATACTTAAGCCAAATAGATGGCTTTCAGCTGAAAGGCATCGCTTCTTCCTTTCAAAGCGCTCTGCATATTTTAGGCGAGCACCATATCGACCTCATTTTGCTTGATATTTATATGCCGGGAAAAAACGGGCTGGAACTGCTGACGGAATTGAGAGCCCAAAATGAAGCGGTTGACGTGATTGTCATCTCAGCGGCCAGCGAGCTTGACGTGATCAAGAAAACACTTCGGTACGGAGCTGTTGATTATTTAATCAAACCGTTTGAATTTGAACGTTTCCAAACGGCTTTGTCTGATTACAGACGAAAACAAAAGGTGTATTCAACCCATCGCAACATGAGCCAAAAAGAACTGGACGCCGAGCTTTTTCAAAAGAAAGAAGCAACAGAAAAAGTGCAGCTTCCTAAAGGCCTGACAAAAAGCACGCTGAAGCTGATCTGGTCCAGTATCCAGTCATTTGAAAATGAATCTTTTACGACAGAAGACTTGGCAAAGCACACAGAAATCTCTCAAGTATCCATACGAAAATACTTAAAGTTTCTTGAAGATATACAGGTTCTGAATGTAGAAATGGCGTACGGAACGATCGGAAGACCTGTGTTTCAGTACAACGTCAACAACAGTAACCTTAACGGAATAAAGCAATATCTATAAGAAAACGCACTGCTTGCTTTGAGCAGTGCGTTTTTCTGTCATATCTCTTGCCAAGATGCTTGATTCTATTGTTGATAAGTTATACAAGAATAACAAAGAGCCTTTCACATTTTTAAGCAAATAATTCTAAAAATAGATACTTTTTAAAAAATTATGCGAAATTCTATTTATTTCTTATTAGTTAAATGATAAATTATGATTGGTTAGTTGATCCCGAAAAACTAAGTCATAAGTCTTACTTCAGAAAACGATGTCACGGTTTTCCGCCCGGAACGCCTTCCGCATCCTTCTCTTCCCCGCCTTTCGAAGGAAATACTCACACCACGCTTATTCAGGGAAGAATAGAACTGTCTCAGCACATTCCATTTGTTATTATCAGAAAATTTTATCGATTCTAAGAAATTGTTCAGGACAGCCCATCACATGACTGGCCGGATCAGCTTTGAACCAAATTTTTCTGGGGGGTTATATCTTGAATAAACGAAAAATCGGATTGGCGATGTCACTTGTGATCGCAGCAGGCACCATATTAGGAGCATGCGGAAACAGCGAAAAAAGCAGCGGCTCAGGCGAAGGCAAAAACAAATTCAGTGTGGCGATGGTTACTGACGTAGGCGGAGTGGATGACAAATCCTTCAACCAATCAGCCTGGGAAGGCATCCAAGCCTTTGGGAAAGAGAATGGGCTGAAAAAAGGCAAAAACGGTTACGACTATCTTCAATCCAAATCAGATGCAGACTATACAACGAACTTAAATAAATTGGCGCGTGAGAATTTTGACTTAATTTACGGCGTCGGCTACTTAATGGAGGATTCAATCAGCGAAATTGCTGACCAGCGCAAAAATACAAACTTTGCGATTATAGATGCTGTTGTCGATAAAGACAACGTCGCAAGTATTACGTTTAAAGAGCAGGAAGGCTCATTTCTCGTCGGAGTGGCCGCAGCCCTATCAAGCAAATCAGGAAAAATCGGCTTTGTAGGCGGCATGGAATCAGAGTTAATCAAAAAATTCGAGGTCGGCTTCCGTGCCGGCGTGCAAGCAGTTAACCCTAAAGCCGTTGTAGAAGTGAAATACGCAGGGGGGTTCGATAAAGCCGATGTCGGCAAAGCAACCGCCGAAAGCATGTATAAATCAGGCGTAGATGTTATTTATCACTCTGCGGGCGCCACTGGCACAGGCGTCTTTACTGAAGCGAAAAACCTGAAAAAAGAAGATCCAAAACGCGATGTCTGGGTCATCGGTGTCGATAAAGACCAATACGCAGAAGGCCAGGTAGAAGGAACAGATGATAACGTCACCCTCACTTCCATGGTGAAAAAAGTAGATACAGTCGTTGAAGATGTAACGAAAAAAGCGAGTGACGGAAAGTTCCCGGGCGGCGAAACACTTACCTACGGGCTTGATCAAGACGGAGTCGGCATTTCTCCATCTAAACAAAATCTATCGGATGATGTGATCAAAGCGGTCGATAAATGGAAGAAAAAAATCATCGACGGATTGGAAGTCCCGGCAACTGAGAAAGAGCTCAAAACCTTCAAAGCTGAATAAGAATCGCAGGGATAAGGAGGTCGAGCCCTTATCCCTTGTTTTTCTTTTATTTTGAAATAAAGGAGCGGTCAATCAATGGAATATGTCATTGAAATGCTCAATATCCGCAAGGCGTTTCCAGGTATCGTCGCCAATGACAATATCAATCTTCAAGTCAAAAAAGGCGAAATACACGCGTTGCTCGGTGAAAACGGAGCGGGGAAATCAACATTGATGAATGTCCTTTTCGGGCTGTATCAGCCGGAGCGGGGTGAAATTCGGGTGCGCGGCGAGAAGGTGCACATCAACAGCCCGAACAAAGCGAATGACCTTGGAATTGGAATGGTGCACCAGCACTTTATGCTTGTTGACACCTTTACAGTTGCTGAAAATATTATTCTCGGGAAGGAGCCAAAGAAGTTTGGCAGAATTGACCGGAAGCGTGCTGGCCAAGAGGTGCAGGACATTTCCGATCGATACGGCCTGCAGATCCATCCTGAAGCAAAAGCAGCTGACATATCAGTCGGTATGCAGCAGCGCGCAGAAATATTAAAAACCCTCTACCGCGGTGCCGACATTCTGATTTTTGATGAACCGACGGCTGTTTTGACGCCTCATGAAATTAAGGAACTGATGCAAATTATGAAGAACCTGGTCAAAGAAGGGAAGTCCATCATCTTAATCACCCATAAGCTGAAAGAGATTATGGAGATTTGTGACCGCGTTACGGTTATCCGTAAAGGAAAAGGCATCAAAACCCTTGATGTCCGTGATACAAACCAAGACGAACTCGCCAGTCTAATGGTCGGCCGTGAGGTATCGTTCAAAACTGAAAAGAGAGCTGCTCAGCCGGGAGCGGAAGTGCTTGCGATTGACGGCATAACTGTAAAGGATACCCGCGGAATAGAGACAGTCAGAGATTTGTCTCTTTCTGTCAAAGCGGGAGAAATAGTCGGCATAGCAGGCGTCGACGGAAACGGGCAATCAGAGCTGATCGAAGCGGTGACAGGACTCCGCAAAACAGATTCAGGAACAATCACCTTAAACGGAAAACAGATCCAAAACCTGACGCCAAGAAAAATCACTGAATCCGGGATCGGCCATATCCCTCAGGATCGCCATAAACACGGTCTCGTCCTTGATTTTCCAATCGGAGAGAATATCCTGTTGCAAAGCTATTACAAAAAGCCGTATTCAGCATTGGGCGTTTTACATAAAGGCGAAATGTACAAAAAAGCACGCAGCCTGATCACTGAGTACGATGTCAGAACGCCGGATGAATATACACACGCTCGGGCATTGTCAGGCGGAAACCAGCAAAAAGCGATTATCGGGCGGGAAATAGACCGAAATCCTGATTTATTAATTGCCGCCCAGCCGACTCGCGGCCTTGATGTCGGAGCGATTGAATTTGTCCATAAAAAGCTCATTGAGCAGCGTGATGCCGGGAAAGCCGTTCTTCTCCTCTCGTTTGAGCTTGAAGAAATTATGAATCTCAGTGACAGAATCGCCGTTATTTTTGAAGGACGCATTATCGCCAGCGTTAATCCGCAGGAAACCACTGAACAGGAGCTTGGTCTCTTGATGGCAGGAAGCACGCAAAAGGAAGCGGGGAAAGCAAATGGTTAAACGACTCTCTCATTTACTCGTGCCGCTCATCGCAATCATCCTTGGTCTTGCGGCCGGCGCGTTGATTATGCTTGTGAGCGGCTACAGTGTGGCTAGCGGATATTCGGCTTTGTGGAATGGAATATTCGGAGAAATCTATTATGTCGGAGAAACCATCCGGCAAATTACGCCTTATATTTTATCCGGATTGGCTGTCGCCTTTGCATTCCGAACCGGACTCTTTAATATCGGCGTCGAGGGCCAGCTGCTCGTCGGCTGGACAGCAGCGGTTTGGGTCGGTACGGCGTTTGACGGACCGGCATATATTCACTTGCCGCTCGCATTGATTACAGCGGCAGCTGCAGGAGGATTATGGGGGTTTATTCCCGGCATTTTGAAAGCGCGATTTTACGTTCATGAAGTCATTGTCACCATTATGATGAATTATATCGCGCTGCACATGACCAATTACATCATTTCAAACGTCTTGACAGATCATCAGGACAAAACGGGGAAAATTCACGAATCCGCCTCCCTCCGCTCTCCTTTTCTTGAACAGATCACCGATTACTCACGGCTGCATTTGGGAATCATCGTTGCCCTTCTCGCAGCAGTTATCATGTGGTTTATCATCAACAAAACTACAAAAGGATTTGAGCTCCGGGCGGTCGGGTTTAACCAGCACGCTTCCCAGTATGCCGGCATGAGCGTGCGGAAGAATATCATGACCTCCATGCTTATCTCCGGCGCTTTTGCAGGCCTTGCCGGAGCCATGGAGGGGCTAGGAACATTCGAATACGCAGCAGTGAAAGGCGCATTTACTGGCGTAGGCTTTGACGGTATCGCTGTCGCTCTTCTCGGGGGAAACACAGCCATCGGGGTTGTACTGGCAGCATGCCTGCTTGGCGGGCTGAAAATCGGCGCATTAAATATGCCGATTGAATCAGGCGTTCCATCAGAGGTCGTTGATATTGTGATTGCTATTATTATTCTGTTTGTGGCTTCAAGCTATGCGATTCGTTTCGTCATGGGCAAATTGAAGAAAAAGGGGGCGAACTAAGTGGACATTGTGCAGATTTTATCTATCATTGTCCCTGCAACACTCGTCTATGCGGCCCCGCTTATTTTAACTGCTCTCGGCGGCGTGTTTTCCGAGAGATCAGGTGTGGTGAATATCGGCCTAGAAGGCCTCATGATTATCGGGGCGTTCACCAGCGTGTTATTTAATTTATTTTTTGGTCCGGAATTAGGTGCCGCCGCACCTTGGCTTTCGCTCCTTGCCGCCATGGCAGCAGGCGCCCTGTTTTCACTGATTCACGCGGCAGCAGCGATTTCGTTTCGCGCCGACCAGACAGTCAGCGGTGTCGCCATTAACATGCTGGCGCTTGGGGCAACTTTATTTATCGTCAAACTGATCTACGGCAAAGCGCAGACAGACAAAATTCCAGAGCCTTTTTATAAGACGAAAATCCCCGGTTTGGGCGATATTCCCGTCTTGGGAAAGATCTTCTTTTCGGATGTCTATTATACGTCTATTCTTGCAATAGCACTTGCCTTTATTTCCTGGTTTATCTTGTTCAAAACGCCGTTCGGCCTTCGTATCCGTTCTGTCGGCGAGCATCCGATGGCGGCCGATACGATGGGAATCAACGTATATAAAATGCGCTACATCGGTGTGATGATCAGCGGATTGTTCGGCGGTCTCGGCGGCGGCGTATATGCCTCCACAATTGCGCTTGATTTCACGCACTCTACCATCTCCGGGCAAGGCTTTATCGCCCTGGCAGCGCTTGTATTCGGAAAATGGCATCCGATCGGAGCACTGGGGGCCGCCCTGTTTTTCGGATTCGCCCAAAGCTTAAGCATCATTGGATCGCTGCTCCCTCTTTTTAAAGACATACCAAATGTGTATATGCTGATGGCTCCTTATGTCTTAACGATTCTCGCTTTAACCGGCTTTATCGGGCGGGCAGATGCGCCAAAAGCCAATGGCGTGCCTTATATTAAAGGAAAAAGATAAACATTCTCCCCTGGGAAGACGATTCTCAGGGATTTTTTTCTAATCCAAAAGACCCCCTTAATTTAATTGTTTATTAGTTTTTTAACTTAAAAAAATATGAAGTGTTAACGCTTTCTTGTAGACTGTAACAAACAATACATGGGGGTGTATGACATGGGAGCAATTCCAAAAACGGGGACAATTTCACCTGAGCAAAAAGACTCACAGGGGAAAAACCTGTTTCAAAAAATCTGGTCTTGGGAAATCGGTGTGATTCCTCTGCCTTTATACACAGTATTAGCTGTTATTATTATTCTTGCAGCCTATTACAATGAGCTGCCGGCAAATATGCTTGGCGGGTTTGCCATCATTATGATTCTTGGTGTGTTTCTCGGAGACATAGGCCAACGCATACCGATATTGAAGGATATTGGCGGCCCTGCTATTTTATCTTTGTTTGTTCCTTCATTTTTAGTCTTTTACAATGTACTGAATTCAACATCTTTAGACGCTGTAACCAACTTGATGAAAACGTCTAACTTCCTTTATTTCTATATCGCTTGCCTTGTTGTGGGAAGTATCCTCGGTATGAACAGAATTGTTTTAATACAGGGGTTTATCAGAATGTTCGTTCCACTGGTTGCAGGAACGATCGCGGCCGTTGCAGCCGGCATCCTTGTCGGATTTATTTTTGGCTATAGTGCCTATGATTCCTTTTTCTTTGTTGTTGTCCCGATTATTGCCGGGGGAATAGGCGAAGGAATTTTGCCGCTTTCAATCGCCTACTCACAAATACTGGGCTCATCTGCTGATGTATTTGTGTCTCAGCTGGTTCCAGCCGCAATTATAGGAAACGTTTTTGCTATCATATGTGCAGCCTTAATGAAAAAGCTTGGCGATAAGCGTCCAGATCTAAATGGGAACGGACGTCTCGTAAAATCTAAAAAAGCAAATGAGATTTTCAATCAAAAAGAAGCCGAAGCAAAAATTGATTTCAAATTAATGGGAGCAGGAGTTCTGCTCGCGTGTACATTCTTTATTTTTGGCGGGTTATTGGAGAAATTCATCTTCATCCCGGGCGCGATCTTAATGATTATTTCAGCTGCGGCTGTCAAGTATGCGAATATTCTTCCGAAAAAAATGGAAGAAGGCGCTTACCAGCTTTATAAGTTTATTTCTTCAAGCTTTACATGGCCGCTGATGGTCGGTCTCGGCATCCTCTTTATTCCGTTGGATGACGTAGCGTCTGTGATTTCTATTCCGTTTGTCATCATTTGTATTTCAGTTGTTATCGCGATGATTGGTTCTGGATATTTTGTAGGCAAGCTGATGAACATGTATCCGGTTGAATCCGCAATCGTTACTTGCTGCCACAGCGGCCTCGGCGGAACGGGTGATGTTGCCATTTTATCAGCATCAGGAAGAATGGGCCTTATGCCGTTTGCCCAAATTTCAACCCGTCTCGGCGGTGCAGGCACAGTTATTTGCGCGACAGTTTTGCTTCGTTTTTTCACTTCATAAACAGAAAGAGTTCCGTTTTATGCGGAACTCTTTTTTTATTTATTCACAATCCGAATATACTCTCGGGGACCAAACGGCAGATCCTTTGATTCCGTCTCACTCATTCTGGCTGACAGGTGGTGCTCCAGTAAATACAGCTCCCACTCATCACTAGCCGCCACACCGCTGCGCCCGTCATATTGATTCAACATGAATGCCCCTGCAAATACTGAGCAGAATAAACCTGAGCACATCACGACTTTTCTTTTCACATGACCAGCTCCTTACCCTCAGCTTGATCAGGATTGATTTTAAATATACAAATAACCTCTTTTTTGTTAGACTTATTTTGAGGTCAAAAGAACTCATAAAAACCCATTACAGCAGTTCGAAGCGTGGCAGCTTGCAGAAAAGTGCGATATAATTTGGACTAGGTCGTTTGACCGTATATCTCATACATAACGCATTTTTCAATTGAGAACGAGAAAAGGAGGTCTTATCTTTGCAGCTCTTACATCTTGCTATTTTATCGCCTTTTTTATTTGCTTTTATCATTCCCTTCTTGGCAAAATACGCAAAAAGAGTGCATACGGGCTGGTTTGTGTTGATCCTGCCCGTCTTGCTGTTTATATACTTTCTCCCAATGATCAGGATGACACAATCTGGAGAAACACTTCGATCGGTATTAGAGTGGATTCCGTCACTCGGCATTAACTTTACCGTTTATATAGACGGCCTCGGGTTATTATTCGCCTTACTGATCACAGGCATCGGCTCTTTGGTCACTCTTTACAGCATTTTTTATTTATCGAAAGAAAAAGAACAGCTTGGGCCCTTTTATGTCTACTTATTGATGTTCATGGGCGCCATGCTCGGTGTCGTTCTAGTAGACAATGTCATGGTTCTCTACATGTTCTGGGAGCTTACAAGCCTTTCATCCTTTTTGCTGATCGGCTATTGGTATAAGCGAGAAAAGTCGCGCTATGGCGCAGCCAAATCACTTTTGATTACGGTCAGCGGCGGGCTGTGCATGCTCGGCGGATTTATTCTCCTTTATTTGATAACGGATTCCTTCAGTATTAGAGAGATGGTTCATCAGGTTCAATTAATTGCCGGCCACGAATTGTTTATACCGGCTATGATTCTCATTTTATTAGGGGCTTTTACGAAATCAGCGCAATTTCCTTTTTACATCTGGCTCCCTGACGCAATGGAAGCTCCGACGCCTGTCAGCGCTTATCTCCATTCAGCTACTATGGTAAAAGCCGGCATTTATGTGATTGCGAGATTCAGTCCTATTTTCGCCTTTTCAGCTCAGTGGTTTTGGATCGTGTCCCTCGTTGGCCTCTTTACGATGGTTTGGGGTTCATTCCATGCCGTGAAACAAACTGATTTAAAATCGATTTTGGCGTTTTCAACCGTCAGCCAGCTCGGCATGATCATCTCCATGCTCGGAGTCAGTGCTGCGGCCCTTCATTACGGACATACAGAATATTATACAGTTGCCGCTATGGCTGCCATTTTCCATTTGATCAACCACGCAACCTTTAAAGGAAGCTTGTTTATGGCAGTCGGGATTATCGATCACGAAACAGGCACACGGGATATCCGGAAGCTAGGCGGCCTGATGGCGATTATGCCGATTACTTTTACCATTTCCTTAATCGGGACATTTTCAATGGCCGGCCTACCGCCGTTTAACGGATTTTTGAGTAAAGAAATGTTTTTTACAAGCATGCTTCGCGTAACACATTTTGATCTGTTCAACGTGCAGACATGGGGCATTTTGTTCCCTGTTCTCGCCTGGGTCGGAAGTGTATTTACGTTTATCTACAGCATGAAATTGCTGTTTAAAACATTCAGAGGAAATTACCAGCCTGAGCAGCTTGAAAAACCGGCTCACGAGGCGCCTGTCGGTATGCTCGTTCCACCGGTCATTCTTGTCGCTTTGGCTGTCAGTCTCTTCTTTTTCCCGAATATATTGTCGTACAGCCTGATAGAGCCTGCGATGAACTCAATCTATCCGACACTGCTTGACGGCCATGAGAAATTCCACGTTCATATTTCACAGTGGCATGGGGTTACAACGGAATTGCTCATGACTGCGGGTATTGTTGTGATCGGAACAATTGGTTATTTGTCGCTGAATAAGTGGAAGGGAATCTATAAACTGTTTCCTTCGAAACTCACACTCAACCGGTTATACGATAAGCTTTTGACTCTGATGGAGAAAGGCTCTTACCGGATCACAAAACAATATATGACCGGGTTTTTAAGAGATTATTTGCTGTATATCTTCGCTGGTTTCATCATTCTGATAGGCGGAGCTTTTGCCATTAAAGGCGGATTTTCATTTAAAACGGAAGGCATGGCTAAAATCGGTGTATACGAAATCATTTTGACGCTTGTCATGATCAGCGCCACAGTGGCGACTGTTTTTGCTAGGTCAAGACTGACGGCGATCATTGCACTCGGTGTTGTCGGTTATACGCTTGCATTGTTTTTTGTCATTTTCAGAGCGCCGGACTTGGCATTGACTCAGCTCGTCATTGAAACGATTTCTGTGGCACTGTTTCTGCTTTGCTTCTACCATTTGCCGAAACTGAGGCTGAAAACAAAAACGAGAACGTTCCGGATGACGAATTTTATCATTTCTTTAGGCGTCGGTGTTATCGTTACTGTGCTCGGCATCGCATCCTCAAGCCAGCGGACAAAAGACAGCATTGCGTCCTTCTTTGTCAAACACAGCCACGATCTCGGCGGAGGGGATAATGTCGTCAATGTCATTCTCGTTGATTTCAGGGGATTTGATACAATGTTTGAAATTACGGTATTAACGATAGCCGCTCTCGGCATTTACAGCATGATTAAAACAAAAGTAAAAGAGGAGGGGAAAAGCGGTGAATGAACAAAAAACAAATGACTTGATTCTCCAAACCGCGACAAAGCTTGTATCCTTTATCATTTTGCTTTTCTCTTTCTATTTATTTTTATCAGGGCATAACGCGCCCGGAGGAGGCTTTGTCGGCGGACTGATCACGTCCTCTTCCATCGTTCTCTTGCTCTTGGCGTATGATTTAAAAACCGTGCGTTCCCTTTTGCCGGTCAATTTCATTTATGTCGCGGGAGCCGGCCTTCTGCTCGCTGTATTAACAGGCGTTGGCTCCTTTGTCTTCGGGGCTCCTTTTTTAACCCACACATTCGGATACTTTCAGCTGCCGATCCTTGGGAAAACGGAGCTCGCCACAGCGACGATATTTGATTTAGGCGTTTATCTTGTTGTCGTAGGCATAACGATGACCATTATTCAAACGATTGGAGAGGAAGAATAATGGAAATCTTAATGGCTGTATTAGCCGGTATTATTTTTATGGCTGCCACGTATTTGCTGCTGTCTAAAAGCCTGCTTCGCGTCATTATCGGAACAGCACTGTTAAGCCATGGCGTTCATTTAATGCTTTTGACTATGGGAGGATTAAAGAAAGGCGCCGCTCCGATTTTGAGCGAGCATGCCAAATCATTTGTCGATCCGCTTCCGCAAGCCCTGATTTTGACCGCAATTGTCATTTCTTTTGGCGTTACATCATTCATCCTCGTCATGGCCTTTCGCGCTTATCAGGAATTGAAATCGGATGATATGGATCAAATGAGGGGAAATGATCAACATGAATAATTTTGTTATTTTGCCAATCCTGATCCCGCTTTTGTCGGCTATTCTTCTGATTTTCATGTCGAAGAATCTTATGCTCATGAGAATCTTCAGCACGGCGGCATCGGCCATCGGGATTGTGATTAGCGGCATACTTGTACAGACTGTCTTCACAAAAGGTATCCAGACACTCAGCTTAGGCGGATGGAAAGCGCCGTACGGCATTGTGCTTGCTGCAGACCAATTCGCCAGCCTTCTCGTTCTCACAACAGCGATCATCGGTTTATTGGTTGGGCTTTATTCCTTCCGTTCTGTCGGTGAAAAACGGGAGCGCTCCTTTTACTACTCCGGCGTTCAGTTCTTGCTTGCCGGCGTCAGCGGAGCGTTTTTAACAGGCGATTTATTTAATATGTACGTATTTTTTGAGCTTCTGCTTATTGCTTCCTATATGCTGATTGTATTAGGCGGCACAAAAATTCAGCTGCGGGAATCCCTTAAATATATTGTGTTTAATATCGTATCGTCTGCCCTGTTTGTCATAGGGGTCGGCTTTTTATACGCTGTAACCGGCACGTTAAACATGGCGGATCTTAGCGTGAAAATCAGCGAATCAGGACAAACCGGGCTGATTACTGTGATTGGTGTCCTGCTGCTTTTGGTATTTGGCATGAAGGGCGGAATCTTCCCCCTCTACTTTTGGCTTCCAGGCTCTTATTACGCGCCACCGGCAGCAATCTCCGCGTTGTTCGGCGCTTTGCTGACAAAAGTCGGGTTATATGCGATTGCGAGGGTTTTCACATTGATTTTTATTCACGATACAGCTTTTACCCATCAGCTGATGATTTGGCTGGCGGCGCTGACTGTGATTTTTGGTGTGATCGGTTCACTCGCTTATTCAAATGTCATGAAAATTGTGATCTATAACATTATTACCGCTGTCGGCGTGATTTTGTTCGGTGTGGCAGTACACACCCCCGCATCCATTCAGGGCGCGATCTACTATCTGATTCACGATATGCTGATTAAGGGCGCTTTGTTTATGCTGGCAGGTACGCTGATCGCATTGACTGGAACCGCGAGCCTGCATAAAATGGGCGGGCTGATCAAACGCTATCCTGTTCTTGGATGGATGTTTTTCATTTCCGCTATTTCTCTTGCAGGCATTCCGCCACTGAGCGGATTTGTCGGCAAATTTAAAATTGCGGAGGGCGGCTTCGCAGAAGGTGAATTTACGATATCCATGCTGATTCTGCTTTCAAGTCTGCTCGTACTGTACTCTGTGCTGAGGATCTTTATACATGCGTTTTGGGGCGAAGAAAAAGAAACGCCAAAACCAAATCATCGAACAGCTAAAGGACTTCTTTATCCGGCAGCTATTTTTCTCTTGCTGTCTCTTCTCTTCGGGTTGGGTACAGAATGGGTGTCGCCTTACGTTGATCAAGCGGCCGAGACGCTGCTGAATCCGGAAAAATATATCGAAGCTGTTCTGAAGGAGTAGATCGCATGGCATTTCAAATTTTATTAAATGTGTTTCTCGCTTTTTGCTGGATGTTCTTAAGCAACAGTCCAAGCGCCGCAGGATTCATTACAGGCTATATTCTGGGAATGCTCTCTCTCTTTTTCTTCCGGCGCTTTTTCACTCGCCAGTTTTATCTATGGAAATTGATTTCTATCATCAAGCTCTGTTTCATTTTTATAAAGGAACTGTACCTTGCCAATGTCAGTGTGATGAAATCAGTCTTATCTCCAAAACTGAATATCAGACCGGGTATTTTTGCTTTTAAAACTGAACTGACGAAGGACTGGGAAATCACCCTGCTTTCTCTGCTCATTACATTAACGCCGGGAACCTTGGTGATGGATATTTCAGATGACAGAACAATACTTTATATTCATGCAATGGATATCGAGGATGCGGAAAAAGCGATTTTTGACATTCGGGAGTCATTTGAAAAAGCCATACAGGAGGTGAGCCGGTGATGTTTACGCTGATCCTGCAAATCGCGCTCGGCATTATGGCAGTGTCTACCTTTTTGTATGTCATTCGTGTCATTAAAGGTCCGACTGTGCCTGACCGGGTCGTGGCTCTGGATGCAATCGGCATCAATCTGATCGCAATCACGGCGCTTGTCTCCATTTTGCTGAAAACAAGTGCGTTTTTGGATATTATTTTGCTGCTGGGGATTTTATCGTTTATCGGAACGATCGCATTTTCCAAGTTCCTGGAGAAAGGAGAGATTATCGAAAATGATCGAAATCGCTAAGGTCGTTGTGGCTGTATTCATTTTGCTGGGTGCTCTTGTATGCCTCATTGCTTCATTTGGCGTACTTCGCCTTCCCGATGTGTTTACACGCGCTCATGCTGCTTCTAAAGGCTCAACATTGGGTGTCAATATGATTCTGCTTGGTGTCTTCTTCTATTTGTGGTTTGTGACGGGGGAACTCTCCGCTAAAATCCTGCTTGGGATTCTCTTTATCTTTATTACGTCGCCTATCGGCGGGCACTTGATCTGCCGTGCTGCGTATAACTCCGGCGTCAAGCTTGATGAGAGAAGCGTACAGGATGACTATAACGGAATCAGAAACTTTGTGATTAAACGAAAAGAGGATTCATATTTATAAAAATAAGCAGCCGGACAGGCAGAGTTCCGGCTGTTTTTTTATTTCTTGATGACAGCCAGCGTGCATCTGGATATACAGATCAGCCTCTCTTGCTCGTCATATATGTGAATGTGATAGACAATCGTCGTTCTGCCGATATGAACGGGCTCGGCTATCGCCTTTACCGTTCCTTCCTTTACAGATTTTAAATGGTTGGCGTTAATCTCCAAACCGACACAAGCCTGTGTTGAATGATCAATCAGGTTCTGTGCACCTGCGCTCGCCGCTGTTTCCGCCAGGGCCACTGAAGCGCCCCCATGCAAATATCCGAACGGCTGCACCGTCCGATGATCCACAGGCATGACCGCAACGCATCGTTCCGCTGTGTTTTCAACAATCTCTATACCAAGCGCTTCAAGCAATGTGTGTTTCGTATCCATCATCTACACCCCCAACATTTAAAGTACACCGTCTGATTTCGCAATCAAAACCGCTTCCGTCCGGGAACCGACATTCAGCTTATTGAAAATCGATGTCAAGCTGTATTCAATGGACCGCTTGCTTAAATGAAGGGCATCTGCGATTTCTTGGTTTGTAAATCCCTTTTCAACTTCTTGAAGAATCAGGCATTCTCTAGGTGTGAGCACATCTTGTTCTTTTTGAGAGGAAGGAGCCGGCTTTGTTTTTTTGCTGAGTCATCAGCTGTTTAAAGTAAGCAAAATCGACTAAAATTTCTCCATTGAGTACGTGGTATATGTATTGGGTGATCTTTTCTTTAGATTCCGTTTTGCTGATGGCACCGTGCAGACCCGCACGAATCGCTTCCTCGAAATAATCCTCGACCTCATAACCGGTATACACGATAATTTTACAATGAGGATTCTCTTGTAAAATCTGTTTAGAAAGCTCCATCCCATTGACCTCGCCGCCTAGATTCAGATCCATTAAAATGAGATCATATGACGAGAAATCATGCTGCTTGATAAACTGTTCGCTCGGTTCAGGACTGAGACAATCAACAGACAAATTCGAATCCGTTTCCAAAATTGTCTTGGTGCCTTCCATGACAGCCGGATGGTCATCAATCACTAGTATCTTTTTCATGTTTTCCTCCCTTTTACTCACTCTTTTCCATTTTATAAAAAAGACTTGGCCTGTGCCAAGTCGTTTCCGTTATAAATCCATTACAATTCGATTTCAATATCAGCCTTAAAGCCCTTTCCTTCACTTGTTTCAATCCGAAGGCGCCCATCTAAAGCCCTGACTCTCTCCTTAATGCCAGAAAGCCCCATGCTCATGGAATGCTCGGTATTTTTTTCAAGGTCAAACCCTACGCCATCGTCCTCATAATGAAGAACGATTTTGTTTTGTATACTAATGAGCATAATCAGTACATCTGTGGCTTGAGAGTGTTTAACCGCATTAGACAGGAATTCTTGAATGATCCGGTATAAATTTAGCTGCGAATCCAGATCAAGGGAAGCCGTAAATCTCCCGGTATTTAAACGGATATGAAACGGAACCCGCTCCTGCTGCTGCGCCACCAGCTTCGACAGAGCCTTCACCAATCCAAGATCATACAGAAGCTGCGGCCGCAGCTCATGACACGTCTCCCTCGTCATCGAAATCACATCAGACATCTGCTCATTCATCTGCACAAGCTTGTCCTGCACCTCTTCACGGCACGGATTATCATTCTTCTTAAAATCACCCAAAAACAGCTCACACTGGCGTTTTAAGGAAATCAAGTCCTGAAGAACCGAATCGTGGAGATCACGGGCGAGATCAGAGCGTTGTTTTTCTTCGATCGTGTACATGAGTTTTTTGAGCCATACGGGGTTGGATTCTTGTTGTTTTAAATCCTCAAGATGCACCATCAATTCTTCGATTTTCATAACGTTTTCCAATGAGACATTTGTATAAAACGCTAATGTTTGAAGCCATGCAATTTCATCCCTTGTTAATTTAAAAGTATTATAACTTGAGAAACAGAGTACTAAAAATGATCTGTCTCCTCGTTCACCTATTTTAATAATAAAACCTTGTTTAAACTCTTTAATTTTACCGATATCACCAGAAAAATTTTTCACATATTGCTCATGATTTTTATAAGTCAAATCTTTAAAGTTGTTCTTACTAAGAAGGGTGATTTCCCCTTTAGAATTATCATACACGCAAGCATTATCTATGTTTAATACTTCTAGGATTGTATTTTTAAAGTGATTAAGTACTTGATCTACTGATGATGCTTGCTTAATCAACTGAGTAAATTTAAAAATCCCATCTTGATAATTAAATTTCTCTGTAAATCTTTTCAACTTGAAACGAAAATCAATGATTTCTTTAAAGTAAAAGACAGCAAACATAAGCAAATATATTACAACTGTTAGTTTAACGGAGTAAAAGTTATCTTCTGGTTTTTGAATGTAATTAAATATGGTGACCACAATAACAGTAGGTGTAATGGCTAAAAATCCATAGTATTTAAGCCGTCCTACAACAAAGTCAATATTATAAAGTCTATTTGTCATAAATTGATACACTAAAGAAAAAGGTATAACAAGTGTAAAAGCTGCCAAACTAAAGGGTGAAAGATACTTATCAAACAACACATAGGGAATAACAAAAAAGATAATAAAAGGACTAAAAGACAGGATATTTATATAAGCAAGGATTTTTAAAATTGACTTTTGCTCATTTTGTTTGATTTTTCTAATCCCTTGATGGATAAGAATAGATACAGTAAGGACTAGGACAAAAAAGGAAATCAAGTTCAAGTTTGACAAAAAAGCCGAAGAATTTAATCTATTACTCAAAACAGCTTCTAGTAACAGGTTTACGAGTGGAAGTATATACATAATGATTAAAATCTTCTTTTTGAATAACTTTGTACCCAATTCCGCAAAGTATTTATATATGAAATGTATATATAAAATTGGACAACTTACTAAAGTAAGGACAAGTAGATAAGTGCTAACCTCTTCACCTCTTCTTGCCCCGCAGGCACTTACATATGCTACTGATACAAATAACAAAAATAAGATTAAAACAAAAGCAGAAGGTGATTTTCTTACTTTATTTATTCTGTAAACAAAAAATATACAAAATAAACAGATTGAATAAGATATGAGCGGAATGAGATACATAAATAAATTTTCTTCACTTATTAGGCTTACATTTTGTAAATGAAATGATTTATTATCTCTTTCAACAGTTAAGCTTTCTACATTGACCAATCTTCCGCTTTCTAACTGGATTTCACTTCCTTTTTGCCCATTAACTTCGAGAATGATGTCACCCTTTTTTACACCCGAATAATATTCATCTGTATAATCCACAACTTTGGTAACCTCTAACTTACCCTGTTCATTAATCTTCACATCCGCACCTACAAAGATATTAAAAACAGAAATATAAGAGAGGTAGATCACATAAACAAAACTTAAAATGATAAAAGCTAGAGACAAATATTTATAGAAGTTATTATTTCTGTGCATCTCATCATCCCATAATTAAATAAAACTTTTTCTTTTATCATCCTCAAAAAAACTACTGATAGTTTCTATTGGGGGCCAATTGCTTGTTCTCGGTGCCTCTCCTTCTTCAAACGCATATAATATTGCTTTCTTTTCTTTTTCATTTATATTTAGCAAGGTTAAGTTCCCATTCTTAAATTGATCAAAAGCTTCCGGATTGTTTACTAAATGGCTGATGATTTTATCGATATGTTTCAATTTATATTCCCCCTTAATAATTGATCAAGTAGTTTATTCTTTCTTTGTTCATCTAATCTCAGTTTTTTGAATGATTCTTTAAAATTTTCCAGTGCTATATTTTTAATAACATTCAGGTATTGGATTACACCTGATCCTTGTAACCTCTTTTTCAATTCATCCATGTTATTTATCTGATTATTTTCTTGCGCATAAAAATTTAATAAGTCAATCGATGATTGGTTATATTTATTTTTTAGATAGTAGAAGGCAAGATTGTGTCTAGTTTTTATGTCATTATTGTCAGGATAATATAGCCCATGGTGATCATTCGCAATTTGCTCGACTATACCCAAATAAAGTGAATACTCCTCGACTGTTTCATTAATTTCTCCAGTTGCCAAATATACACCAAGAACACTAGGCAATGTTACAAGAGAACCTGACTTAAGTTTAATCATTTCAATATACTCTGATTCTGAAGAGATTTTTACATTTAAATCTGCATGTTGCCCTTGTAAAGATTGAAGTGAATATTGTAAAGTCAGACTTAGAAGTTGCGGATTGTTTGAAACTAAACTTATCACTTGCAAACTTAATGTATAAAGTGTAGTAGCTGCGTTAATCACTATCGAAGGATCTATTTTCATCCAAGAAGCCTGAAGATTGTCCTTATCCTCAATATCGTCAAAAATGTCAGCAGATAAAATTAAAAGTTCTATACCAGAAGCCAACAACTCAATTGCTGTAACATCTTTTCCGTCAAATGCTATGTAATGGTGATAAGCTAATTCTGCAAATGAAAATTGTTTTTTTTCTTCAATAAAAGAAATAAGTTTTATTTTTAAGTCTTCATTTGAAATATTTTCATCTACAATCTCCTTCATTTTCTCCTTGATCCGGACAGAATCTAAACATATCTGCTCAATAACGACTTCCCCCCTCCCATTCCATTTTACTAAATGGGACATTTAAAGGACAGCAGGTTTTTCGTTTTTTAACAATCATATAATACTTTATCCATTTATTGTATCGGTAGAACGAAAAAAAAGACTTGTTTCCAAGTCTTTTTCACGAAATTTTCATTGCATAATTGTATTTATCGAGTTGATCAATGCTTTTGTTAATGTTTCGTAATGAATCTGTCGTTTCTTTAATATCAAGTTCGAGTCGGAATAACAATTGTTTTACTTCTTCAAGTTTCTTTTCCATCGTTTCCACACTCCTTTTTTTGAAAGATCAATGAATTGTGTATGGTGAACGAGTCCTAGGTATTTGATCTGTTACTAATAGTGTATCTGCTTTCGGCTCATTTTTCACCGAAAAGTATGCAAAAAGATCCTGCGTGACACCGCAAATATCAATAGGCCCTTATACTCAAAGAGATCACAACAAGAACGGGACTATTTTTCTATGTGCAGAAGCGTATTTTTCTGCTCAAATTGAGAAAGATTCTTAACTCCCTTGATTTTAACGTGTTTCGCATTTTTACTAAGTAAGACTATAGTCCTTCATACCGTATTTTCAAAATTGAATATGCGATTCTTGGCGTTTCCTGACCGACAAACACCGAAAAAGACCGCAACGCTAAAGTTGTGGCCTTTTCGCTTTGTCATATTCGGCAATTAGGGATCTATACATATAGAAACATCCCTTTTTTGTGAGGTGCTCCCATGAGATATCGTTATCCCTGGTTTTACGTGTATCCGTATGAGGTACGCCGTCCGCCCGCTCCTGCCAACAATATTGATACCTTTATCCGTTCAGCGAAGCAGGCCGGAGGGATATTTGCGGATGCCCAGCTTGTTCTCAGCCGCATTGCGGGCTCGCGGGAGCTCTCGCGCCGCATTCTGACCGCAGCCGAGCAGTCCGATAAACAAACCATCAAGCGCCTAATCAAACAAATGGGCGTCCGGCATGAAGTGGATACGGTCTTTAATCCCGACGGCATCTATATCAGCCTTATCGGAACACAAAGCCGAATGATTCTTGCTTTGCGGTGGTCAGAGGACCGCAATCATTTTGCGTCCATAAGATTATGACACCATTCCAGAGCCTCTAAATAACATTCATACGCTTCTTCTTTGTCGAGTTGATTGCCTAATTCCGAGCAAGTGTCCCAGTTGTTGCTTTCAATTAATTTCACAAGCTCAAGCATTTGGTAGTAGTCGTTTTGATGGCCTAATAATGCTTGCCCGACTTCATCTTTTAAAGGCAATTCTTGAACAATTTCCTCTATTTCTCTATGCAGGAGGGTGTCTATGAGAGAAAACATTCCGATCAGCATATAAGAAGCAGGCTGCGGCCGGGATGTCTTTCTCGCCAGCAGTTCGCAAAGCTTTGCTCTTATCAAAGAAATCTTAATGATTTCGTGCTTGCTGGAATGCCCTTTCCTGCTTAAATCCTTAAAGGAAAGAATATATATCCACCGTTTGATTTCATTAAATCCCAACAGCATAATGGCCTGTTGAATGCTTTCAATTTTCTGGCTCAAACGGCTGTGGGATGAGTTTAAAAATTTTAAAATCTGATAGGACAGTGATAAATCCCGCTCTATGTACTCTGTCACACGCTTTATGTTAGGCTGCTCTTTACTCAGTTCGTTAAGCAGTTCATAGTAAGAATAGAAATGAGTCGATAGGTCATGCCCGCTGATGATGCGCGGCTCGCTGAAAAAGTAGCCTTGGAATAATTGAAAGCCGTCTTGGACCGCCTGTTTATATTCTTTTCGGGTCTCTACTTTTTCCGCTAAAAAAATCAGGCCGCGGCAGCCGTAGGTTTGCAAAATTGTTCTGCGTTCCATTCGTGTTGTTTTGAGAAAATCAATTTTCAATATATCAATATAGCTCATGAGTTTTTCCAGTAAGTCCTCATCTTGCGGGTTTATTGCATAAAAATCATCAAGCGCCAGCATATACCCCATTTTTTTCAATTCTTTGCATCTAGAAATGAGGGCCGGCGTGATCGGTATATCTTCAAGGATTTCAATGACAAGCTGTTTCGGATTGAAGGAGGTGGGAAGATTCGAAAACATCAGGCTTTCCGTAAAATTAACAAAACAGCGTTTCCCTTCCGTCAGCTTCTCAATTCCGATGTTTAAAAAGCTGTTGATCACCAAATCTGTTGTTGCCTGATCGCCGTCTTTAGCGCTATACACGTTCTCTTCGCTTTCTCTATACAGCAGTTCATAAGCAACAACCTGTTCTTTTCTATTAAAAATAGGCTGTCTTGCAACAAACACCCTCATTGATTTATCCCCCTTACAATACGCGCGGCTTTCACCCCTAAGTATATCAAATAATTTGACGAAAATTGTCTAAACATGAAAAATAATATATACATAAAGAAAACTGGCCCCTCGCGAACGAAAGGCCAGTTTTTCTTTATTCTTCCTCAAGCTCTTCTTCAATTCTGCTTTTCACTTCGTGGATCCGCTGCATTTTATTGCTCCAGCAGTCCTCGCTTAAATCAACCGGGTATTCCTCCGGCTTGCTGATTCTCTTATATTCCTCCCAAAGCAGGCTGAGGTTATCCTGCACATACTGCTGTATGTCTGAAATCTCAGGGTTTTGGTAGCAAAGAATACCCTTCTCAAAAATCAGCTCATGAAGATCCTTCGCATAAAAATTCGTGACAAATTTGCTGATGAATGTATGAACCGGGTGGAACATTCTGAGCCGCTTCTGATCATTCACCTGCTCATCATAAAGCGCAATATAGTCGCCTTCAGAATGATGGTTGGACTGATTAATAATGCGGTAGACTTTCTTTCTGCCCGGTGTCGTCACTTTTTCAGGATTGGACGAAATTTTGATCGTGTCAACCATTTTCCCATCTTCTTCAATGGCAACGAGTTTATAAACTGCGCCGAGAGCCGGCTGGTCATAGGCAGTGATCAGCTTCGTACCGACACCCCAGACATCAATGCGCGCTCCCTGAGCCTTTAAATTCATAATGGTGTGCTCATCCAAATCGCTTGAAGCAATCACCTTCGCATCTGTAAATCCTGCTTCATCAAGCATTTTCCGGGCTTTTTTTGACAGGTACGCCAAATCGCCGCTGTCCAGACGGATGCCAATGAAATTAATGCGGTCGCCGAATTCCTTGGCAACCCTAATCGCGTTCGGCATGCCTGAACGAAGCGTGTCATACGTGTCAACTAAGAAGACGCAATCCTTATGTGTTTCCGCGTATTTTTTGAAAGCTGTATATTCATCGCGGTAAGCCTGCACAAGCGCATGCGCATGTGTGCCGGAAACCGGGATATTAAAGCGCTTTCCGGCTCTTACATTGCTTGTCGCGCTAAAGCCGCCGATTAAGGCTGCTCTTGCTCCCCACATGGCCGCATCCATTTCGTGCGCCCGTCTTGTTCCGAATTCAAGCGCAACTTCATCACCAATGACGCCTTTAATCCGGGCAGCCTTTGTTGCGATTAATGTTTGATAGTTCACAATGTTGAGCAAAGCTGTTTCAATCAGCTGCGCTTCTACCAGGGGTGCCTCCACCCTCATAATCGGCTCATTGTTAAAAACGAGCTCTCCTTCTTTCATGGAGTAAAGTGAACCTGTAAAAGATAAGCCGCGCAAATATTCAATAAAATCTTCATGATACCCGAGTTCATCCTGTAAATAACTCAAATCGCTATCCGTAAACTTGAAATTTTCCAAGTATTCAATGGCCTTTTCCAAGCCCGCAAATACGGCATAGCCATTTTCAAACGGAAGCCTTCTGAAAAACAGCTCAAAAATCGCTTTCTTTTCATGAATGCCGTCTCTCCAGTACGTTTCCGCCATATTGATCTGATAAAGGTCTGTATGTAATGACAGGCTGTCATCTTTAAATCCGTACTCTAACACTGTTTTTCCCCTTCCTTACTCTGCCACTTGCGCTCCGATGCTGTTTGCAAAATGGGAAAGAGCCCATGCGTGCCCCTCCTGATTAAAGCTGGCAACAGCTTGTTTATGCACAACAATCCCAAAACCTTTGTTATATGCGTCAACAGCTGTATGCAACACACAAATATCTGTGCAGACACCGGCAAGGTGCAGTTCGCCAATCTGCCGCTCTCTGAGTTTGAGCTCTAAATCAGTTCCCGCAAAAGCAGAATATCTCGTTTTTTCCATGTAGTAAACATTAGGCTCATGTTCATGTTTCTGATATAGAGGCAAAAGCTTTCCGTACAGATCTTTTCCTTCCGTGCCTTTTATATTATGCGGAGGAAAAAGACGGGTTTCAGGGTGATATTGATCCCCTTCATCATGAGAATCTACTGCTAATACGACGTAATCACCGTTTGTGATGAATTCTTCAGTTAAATTGACGATCGCCTCTTCAATCATTCTGCCGGGCTCCCCGCAGGTCAATTTTCCGTCACTCGCCACAAAATCATTCGTATAATCAATACAAATAAGTGCTTTTTTCATAGCCGGCCTCCCCGCCATCAGTATGAGAACATTATATCTTATCTCCAGTTGTAAGTGAATTGCCATGAACAAAAAGACAAACGGTCCGTTTGTCTCTTAAGATTTCAGCACTGACCGATTATAAATGTCGTCCTGAATATATATCAATTCACGATTCACAGCGATGTCAGCCGCAATAACGAGGCCTAAAGGCGTATGAAACTGAAGATCAGATACAATCTTGAAGGGCACTCCGTACCGGTTCGCCATTTGGATATAAGGAGAGTAAGACTGATACTGAAGCTCTCCATTAACCAAAAGGGTGACGTTATGGCTGTTTTTCAGCTCGTGCTCCGCCTCTTTATACGGTTTACTTCTAAGCACCTGTCCTTTCGTCAGTGCCAAAACGACTCTTTCTCTTAAAGAGCCTAAAAACAAATGGCGCTCGTCAGGCTTTGTCTCCAAAGGCCCATACATTCCTTGCTGCAAATAGAGATCCATTTTGTCTTCACTCAAAAGCCTGTCCTCCCGTCTTGTTTGTCTTCATTATCACCTGATCAGGCAGGAGCTAAACTTTCAAGCGCCGTTTACATTTCTGTTACCCAATGAATGATTTTTTTGGCCAGCTCACCAGCAGGGGTTTCCTCTGTATGCCGGCGCAACGACGCTTCCAGCCGTTCAGGCAGAGTTGCTTTATCTTCTTCATAGGAAATGATCGTGCTCCACTCCAGCTGCGGTACCGCTACAAGCGTGCGCAGTTCTTTTCTGTTTTCATGCAGATACACGTCCGTGATCATTCCGGTTTGCGTATTGATATTTGCTTTTCTGATTTTCATAACATGACCTCTCTATTTAAAGACTACCCATATTATACAATAAAAAAGCAACAGCCTCTTGTGAAAAGGCTGTTACCCGTTAAACGAAACTGTTTCATCAGTGATATCGGCATCTTTGAAGAGAGTTTTACTCGTTTGGTTGTTAATCTTCACAAAATCACCAAGCTGAAATGCGCCTGACCCCGCCCCTGAATGAGCGACGCTTTTTGGCGAAATCGCAAATACGTCTCCAAAGCTTGCCGCGGCATTACCCGTAACTGACATGATATAAATCGGCCCCACAATTGCAGGCATTTCCCCACCTCCGCATTGATTTACAGCATCATATGCAAAGAGCCGCTAATGGTGCCCGCCTATTCAGCTGGCTTTGCGTTTTCCTCGAGTCGTGACCGCTGGCGCAGCTTGATCAAGCGGACAATATTCAGGAAGAACGCCTTCACTACCGCATAAACCGGCACCGCTAAAATCATGCCGAGAATTCCGCCGAAGCTTCCCGCTCCGATTAACAGCAAAATAATCGTAAGCGGATGGGTATTCAGACGCTTTCCGATCACAAGAGGAGACAGCAGGTTTCCGTCCAGCTGCTGAACGATGACGACCACAATAATCGCAAACAGCGCTTTGGCCGGCGAGTCCATAAAACCGACAATGACAGCCGGCGCGGCACCGAGAAAAGGCCCGACATAGGGAATGATATTGGTAATCGCCATGACAATCCCAAGAATCAGAGCATACGGCAGTCCGGCAATTAAATAGCCGATAAAACACGCTGTCCCGACAAAAAGACAGATTAACAGCTGACCCTGGAAGTATGCCGCAAGCGTATCGGATAAATCTTTAAAAATCTTTAAGCCTTCTGTCCGATAAGAAGCCGGAAGAATTTTTACTGCCAAATGCGGAAAGCGGTGTCCGTCTTTCAGCATGTAAAAAAGGATAAATGGAACAGTTATAATAACAAGCGTGATGTTTGTCACGACGCCAAACACCGCAGATAAACTGGACGTGATATTTTGCGGCAGGTTTTGGAGAAAACTTGTCAATGACTGTTCAATTTTTGATATCGATACATAATCCTGGTTCATCATCCAGGTAAACCATTGAGAATGGGACAAATCCTTTGTCAGCACCTGAATCTGTTTTATATAATCAGGAAGGTTGTTAAACAGCCCTGTCACCTGTGAGGTGATGATAGGTCCAACTGACGCTGAAATAAAGGCAAGCAAACCGATAAACAGTAAATAGATCAATAGAATGGATAATGTCCGCGGAATTTTTTTCTCAAGCAGGCGGACGACCGGATTAAATATGAAATACAAAATTCCCGCAATCAGCATCGGGAAAAACAATGTCGAGATAAAAACAATAAACGGCTGAAATACAAATGAAACTTTTGTTGCTACAAAAATAATCAGCAAAACAAATAAAATCTGCAATGTCCAAAAATGGACTTTTGATTTCAACAAGCTTTGTTCCTCCTAGTTTTTCTTTGTCTGTCAGATAAAAGAACTTATACCCCATCATTGTAACAAAAATGAACTCATATCAGAACTCTTAATATAATGAAAGGAGTGTTGGTGATGAAGGCCGTGACATACGATACAGATCCAGAACTGGCTTATATCTATGTTCATCCTCCGAAAAAGAACAGGAATATGCGGTCTGAGGAGCTTAAGGTCAATGATTGTATCCTGCTGGATATCGACCAAGACGGCAAAATTGCCGGATTCGAATGTTTTGGTGAGCCAGCACACCTCTGTGCCCCATTTACCGGGAAATCCCGGCTGTATGTAAAAGATTCAGACGGTTATCATTTTCGTGTCCGTCAGCATGCTTCAGTCCGTTCCTGCTATACGGTGTACGGCGTCACTTTCTGTTTTTCAGATGGTGACTATCAGGAATTTGCCGGTTTTGACCTTGACGGAACAATGTATCATAGTGCGTTTTTACAGCGCTTAACTGAAAAATAGGACGTCCTGTTGTACGCCTATTTTTCATGCGCAAGCACTGTTAGACCCGCTCACTGTAATCTGGGGTGACGGAAATCATGTGCTGGATTCTGATCAAACAAACAGAATTTCGGGCTCCTTCAATTGTGATATGGTCAGGTTTTACATCGATCAGTCTGCCTCTGACCGTATCTCGTACTGTCTGTATAACGAACCTTGAGCCGATGAGCTTTTTAATGGTCTGATAGACATAAGGATCGACTAAAGAGACCAGTTGCGGACTACCTTGGTTGACCATACTTTTATCCCCTTTGTGTGTTTTATCTCAGCTTATGCCGCGCTTATGGATAATGACACAGGCTTACCTGATAAAACAAAGGAGTGCGGAGATTTTAGGAGAATACGTTTGGAAGCGGGTGTAAAGGAAGTATCGATGAAGCGGAGACAGCGAAGAAAGCTGGCGCTGTTCCGTACTTATACAGGCTTTATCACGGATGCCTGGGCTTGGTCGATTAATTGGTCCAGCTTTTCTATTTTTTTTCGTGCGGTTGAAGGATCAATTTGGCGGTAATGATGGTGGCCGCCCGGCTCTTCATCCAGTTCGTCCGCTTTTTTGACAATCTGCTGCAGCGTGTTTTTATCTAATTCGCCTTCAGGCAAATAGGAATCTGTATGAAGCAAAATGGCTAGTGCAATCTCTTTTGCCGCTTTCGGTTCCTCGCCAAGCCGAATCAGAAGCTTATGCGCCCGTTCCGCCCCTTTAATGGCATGAATGTCATTTCTTTTGTATTTCTCATAATCCCACTTTCCGTCTGTATACCATTCATAATGGCCGATGTCATGAAGCAGTGCCGCTTTTGCTGCTAAATCAGGATTAATGTCAGCCTTCACAGACAGCCTGTATGCATGATAAGCGCAGGCAATCGCATGTGCCACGCCGGAACGCTGAAGATATTTTTGTGCAATTGGATGGGTGAAAACATCCATTAATGTAACCTTTCTCATGGAAACCCCTCCTTTAGATATTTTTAGAATCCTAACATAATTTGCAGAGAAACTCAATTCTTATGTCACATCATTTTGATCTTCTTATCATCATTGTTATACCCTAAAAGCAGCGTTTCAGTCAGTATATGCGGCTGTTCAATAAAATGCGATGGCTGTAGCCTTTTGTATAAAAAAAAGAGCAGAAAATATCTGCTCTACAAAAACTCTTTAATATCATAAATGCGGCCGTTTTCCGTCCCTTTTTCTAGTAAAGAAAGCAGCGTGCCGGCAATAAAGTCCGGACTGCGAAGGCTTCCTGTTTCATTTAATTTCCGGAATCGTTCAATGTGGTGGAAATCCTTTTTCGATGAAGAACGGATGACGGCCTGCATCTCAGTGTCCATCACTCCAGGTGAGAACGAAATCATGTTCACCGGCAGCTCTTCATCCTCCTGTTCAAATCCGAATGTCCTCGTAAACATGTCGAGCCCGGCTTTTGAACTGCAATACGCGCTCCATCCCTTATATGGATTTTTGGCGGCTCCTGAAGTAATGTTGACAACCGTCTTTTTGCCGCTGTATGAAGCAAATCGTTTTGTAAACAGCTGACTCAAAAGCACGGGCGCAGTCAGGTTCAGCTGATAATGGCGCTGAAGCTCGTCAAGAGACGCTTCGCCAGCACGTTTGATCGGCGTTACCATTCCGGCGTTATTGATAAGGGTAATACCGGAATAACGATCTGGATCGATGGATGAGAGCAATGTTTCAAATTGCTGTTCAGCTTCTTCGAGATTGATGAGGTCTATTTGATGCTGCGTTAGTTTTTCATGAGAGACATCCGTTTTCGTTCTGGATAAGGCATGGACTTCATGCCCCTTTTCTAAAGCCTGTAATGCAATGGCTTGACCCAGCCCTTTTGACGCTCCGGTGATGATATAAAGTTCCATTGGAAACCTCCTTTTCCGTTATTATTGTACGGCACCGCTTTTACACAACACAAGCACGCGGCCTACGCCTTCTTGTTTTCCTGCGCTGTGACTTTTGGGATGAGGAACACGATGCCTGCAATTCCGAGCAGGATCAGTACGACATAGATCATCGGCAGCAGCAATGATGATGTTTCTTGTTCATCTTCTGTTTCCGTTGATGATGTCTTTGTTATTGGTTTTTCTGCAAATGTAATTCCAAGCTGTTTCGACTGGGCCGCAATCGTGTTGGAATCCTCGGCATTTGTTGATGTAAACAAATCTTTTATCAGCTCGGCGTCCTTGTCCTTCGGTTTATCAAAAGTGATATCCTTCTGTTCCTCAGGCAGTTCTGTTTTTTCTTCATAGTAGGTATCTTCATGCAAATAATTCGTATCGATTTCGATGTCTTTTTTCTCATACTGGTTTGGCGCGACATCTGTATTTTCTTCAGTTTGGGCAGCAGCTGCAGAGGGTATGAAAAGGGAAAAGGAGAGCATACAAATCATGATCCCCTTTTCCATGCTGCGATCACGCTTCATACGTTTCATCGCTTTCTGCTGTGTGTTCAGCCATCAGCCGGATAATCAGCGGCAGAGCCGCGGCAATCACCGTAATAATCAGCAGAACTGTTATTCCCATTGTAAACAAGTGCCCAGTACCGTACTGGATGTCGATATATACTTTCGAAACCGGATCTTCAAATGTAAAGTTCGGCATGATCAAATCAATAAGCGGTGCGACATAGAATAGGATCATTGCCGCTGAAGCAACCCAGCCAGGGATTGATCCGAATCTGAATGCCGTCCGGATGAAGGCAGAGCTTGCGACCAGCAATAGAATCGTGAACACCGACCACTTAATCGTCTGATCGTCCGGCAGTGAATAAATATTCAAACCGAACAAGCTGATCATAAGTCCGACAAGGATATTCAGAATTCCGAATAACGCTCCTTTGACGAGAAGCGGTGCGTTTTGGTAATACGAGCTGAAATAGCCGATTAACAGACTGCTGATCAACACAATGACAAGGATGACAACCGGCGGTACCGTCTGAATTTTTTCTTCCGGAACCTCTCCGCTGATTTTAAGCGGATTCGCTAAGTAATCATATACATAGCCATTGTTTTGCCCGTCTACTAATGTGTTTCCGAGTATGCCGTATACGTCATTGCGCACGAGTTTCGTGGAGGCGACATTTTTCCCCCAGTTGTTGTTTAAGGTGTCGGCTTTCGCTTGAACATCATTGACGCTTTGCTGCATGTTGGTTGTGTAATCAATGATGCCGGACTGGCGATCAGACAATGAACCCATCATGTCTGACATTTGCAGCACTTCCTGGCCGACCGTATCTTGGACACTCAGTGCCATGGTACCAGACAGCCCATCGTTGCTGAACGTCGCAGATTCCTGTGTTGCGCCCGTTACAAGCTGTTCTGACGCTTTTGCGGCACTTTCAGAGATTTTCGTCAGTTCGTCGAGAACACCTGCTTGAGAGTCACGGATATAGCCGCTGTAGTCGTCCGCAAATTTGGTCATGCCGTCGATGAAGCTGTTAATATCTTCATCAGTTTGCATCGTGTTGTTTTTGAGATCTTCCCAGCTGGCTGATTCTTCAGGTGAGAGAGCCAGGACTGATTTGACGTTGCCCTGCTGGCCGTCAATAGCGCCGGCTTTTGCAGCACTGTCAATCGTACCGGATAATACAGAATCATAAACAGATAGATATTTATAGTATCTCATTAAAGCGGAGATGCTTTCTGTATTGATTTCTCCTGAAAATTGAAGCTGATCTTTATTTTCAAGCTCGCGAATCGCACTGTAAATCCCTTCAAACTCCCGCTTCCGTTTCGCTTCGAGTCTTTTGAGATTATCATCGAGTGTTTTCACTTGGTCTTTGAGATCATCTATTTCATCATTTAGATCGTCCATTTGCTCTTTCAATTCTTGAAGCTTCTTCTTCAGTGCTTCATTATGTGTATTTTCTTTTTCCTTCAGCTCTTCTTCGATTTGCTTAATTCGTTCTGACGCTTTGCTGAGCTGTTCTTTTGCTTTGGCGATATCAGAAATGTCATCGTTTCCTGGTTGATCTTGGTCCCCAGGCTCCGTCGTATCTCCGCCGCTACCGGTATCTCCTGAATCTCCGGTTCCGCCTTCATTTGCCAGCTTGATAAATTGAAGGGCTGAATCAGAAGATGCAGTCTGTTCGGCAGATGTGCCCGTTTCGGTTTGTCCGCTGTCGGACGCACCATCAGAGGCATCGCCGTTCTGCTCCTGACCGTCTGTTCCCTTCTGCTGGTCTTGATCCTGAGTACTGCCGTCCGTTTGTCCGTCATTACCGGTATCACTGCTGTTATTGTCATTCCCTGTGTCGCCCTGTGTATCATCGGGATTTGTACTGCCCCCGTCATCAGGTTTTTCTGGATTATCAGTGGACGGATCGTCTGGTTCAGTACCCGGGTCCTCCGGTGTTGGGTCCTCTTTTTCAGGCTCCTTCAGATTGTCTGAAATATCCTGAATATCAGCAGCGATATTTTTCAGTTCTTCACGCTGTTTTTCAAGATCAATTTTGAGTTCTTCAGGATCTTCTTCTTTAGGGTCTTTATCTTTATCATTGTTGTCAGAACCATCGTCTATGACTGGGTCGTCCCCTTTCGCAACTGTCAATGCCTGACGTGCCGGAACAAGCAATTCATACACCTGATTTAATGCAGCCTGTCTTGATGCGGCCTGATATTGTTCGATTAAATTACTTTGGATTTTTGCCATGCCAAGTTCCTGCTGGGACACTTGGCCTTCCCTAATTTGCTGGGCGTTTGCCAGCACATTACTGGTTTGTCCGAGCTGTGTCTTAGCTTGGCTGATCCCAGTTGCCAATCCGCTCATGCGTTCGCTGAACTGATTCGCCTTTTGCTGTGCTTGGATGGCATCCAGACCTGTCCGGATTTGCTGCTGTGTTGAATCCTGGGCTGCCAAAAGCAGCTTTTTCTGATTTTCTTGATATTCCTTGTATCTTTCAACTGTTTCAATGAATTCTTTCAACGTGTTTTTAGCTTCCTCCGCTGTAGAAGCTTTTTCTTTTGTCGTGCCTTGCGCTTCATTCATTGATTTCTTCAGCTCATCGATTAAGTCTTTTTGCTGTTTGATTTCACCTGCTAAATCATTAGAGCTTGGTTTGTAAAAGTTGTACATGACATTCTGGAATTCAGATTCTTTATTGACGATCTTGTCAAATTCTCCTCTGATGTTGTCCACTTTTTGCGAAACAAAGTTCCAGTATAAGGCCGACATTTTTTTGTTCATTGTCTTTTGGGCATCCTCAAGCTCCCGCTGAACTTTTTCTTTGTTAACCGCATTCAGGTTATCTTGAATGCTGAATTCGAGCGTTGCTTTTTGAGGATGGTCTTTGTCATAGCTCAAAATGTTTTTTGAGAAGTCTGAGGGAATGTAGACGATCGCATCATATTTCTTTGAAGCGAGACCGGTCTCGGCCGCGCTTCGGTTTACGACCGTCCACGAATAATCAGGACGTTCACCCAGAACGGCCGCTACTTCCTTGCCGAACTGGGCGGATTTGTCCTCTTCATCAGACTTTACCTCATCACTCAATACGCCTGTGTCTTCATTCACCACCGCGATTTGCCGGGTGGAATTGACTGCTTTTTTCGTCGGATCGTCTCCGATAAATCGGAAAAACAAAACCGGCAGCAGCAAAATGATGATGACGGCGGATATTAACTTGATCAAGCTTTTTCGTTGTTCTGTCATCTAGCACTCTCCCTTTCAGCAGAACATAAAGGAATTTGAACTTTTTGCTCCTTCCCGTTTTCCACAACATATCCGAAGCCCGGCTGAATCTCAGGCTCCTGTCTTTGGTACGGGAGAGGAATGACATTTTGCTCAGACTTTTTCATCAGCAGAATCGCGTGGCGGATTTGCTTCATCTCAGTCGTCAAGGAGTCATAGCCTTTTGAGAATTCGCTGTGATTTCCGCCCGGGATAAAGCTGAACCCAAGATGAGCGTATGATTTCATGAAGTTAGCGAGACGGTCTTGTATTCTCGTATCAATCGTCTGCTGGAATCTCGTTATCCCGTCAATCATCAGCACCACTTGTGAGAATCGCAGATTTTGTGCGTCTCCTTGGCGGACGGCTTCTACATACATGGCCTCTCTAGTTTTGAAAATGTCTTCTGCTGTTTCAATCCACTGCTCAATATCTTCTTTCGTTTCCAAATATGAAACATCTGATTCCTTCGCATAATGAGATAAGCCGCGGTCAATCGAGTCAAACAGGCCGATCATTTCAGTTTCATCATCAATCAGATGTTCGAGCATTACTTTTAAGACGTTTGTTTTCCCACGCTGAGTCTGGCCTAAAATCAGGCAGTGCTTATGCTTGCCTAAATCAAAATAGACTGGGCTGACTGTTTCTTCATGAAGCCCGATCGGTACAGATAAAGGCTTGTGTTCCAGCTTGAAGCGGATAGAAAATTCTCTCGTAGACAAGCTCTCAGGCAGCATCGGAATCGGTGCTGGCTGCTCCATTGAAGCAAATCGCCCTTGAAGTTTCTGTACGTCTGATTTCAGCTCGTTGAACATGCCGATATCATCATCGGCGTCAACAGGCAGGAACATTTGCGCGAAATAAAGCTCTTCCTTTTGAATGATGACGCGTCCCGGAATCGGCTCAAGATTGAATTTCGGACGGCCGTAAATGGAATATCCTTCTGATTGATCCATGAGATAATGGACAACCTTTGTTTTCAAGTTATTTAACAATGACTGGCGGACAGCATTCACCCGCGTTGCTGTCAGCATAAAGTAGATACCCAAGCTTTGTCCGTCTCTGGAAAGCTGGACAAATTCCGATTCAAGCTCATGCATCTCATCCTTGACAATGTCAAAGTTGTCAATGGTGATAAAAATGAACGGAAGCTCTTCTTCGCTCAGCGCATTGTACATTTTGATGTGGCTGATTTCTTTTTCCCGGAACAAACGTTTACGACGGTCAATTTCTTCTTTGATGCGAATCATGAACTTTTCAATTTTTCTTGACTGGTCCATCAGGAAGTAATCCGCGGTATGCGGGAGCTTCGCTAATGGCAGCAGCGTTCCATTTCCGAAATCAAAGATATAGACATGAAGCTCTTCAGGTGTGTATACGTCCGCAAAACTCATCAGGAACGTTGCGGCTGCAATCGATTTTCCGTAGCCCGAAGAGCCGAAGATGCCGATATTTCCATCTTCCATCATCTTATAAGCAATTGGCGCCTGTCTTTGCAGATCAGGTTCATCGACATACGCAAAGTGGAAATGGTCTTTTTCGTCTGAAGGGAAAAGAGTGCGCGGAATACGTTCCGCAAGCGGCGGCAGCCAAGGGCTTGGCAGCTTCTCGATTCCCATTTCATCTTGGATGCGTTCAATTTCGTCAACTACAGCTTCGATTTCGGTTTGAACGTCTTTTTTCGCGATATCTTCGGTATCAACCTCAGAAAGCGGGATCAGACCCGTATCTGTAACGATCGCGATTTCATCCTCGGTACCGTAGACTTCCTCTAAGTAAGGCGCCCCGCTCCATGCAGATTGGAACAGCTCATACACTTCATTGTTTCCGACCTGCAAATAGCCGCGGCCTGTTACGGTAATGTTTGCGGCATCGCTGTTTTTCAAAATTTCTTTACTGTCGGTGGCATCCTGGACCTTGAGCGCTACTTTAAAGCGCGAGTTACTCCAGATCTGGTCGTCGATGATGCCGCCTGGCTTCTGTGTCGCCAAAATCAAATGAACGCCGAGGCTTCGTCCGATACGCGCGGCGCTGACAAGCTCCCTGATAAAATCAGGCTCCTCGCTTTTCAGCTCGGCAAACTCATCAGAAATTAAGAACAAGTGAGGCATCGCCACTTCTGCTTTCCCTTGCTTGTATAGCTTTGTATAGTCATTGATGTGATTGACTTGATACTGGTCAAACAGACGCTGCCTTTTTTTCAGCTCGCTTTTAATGGAAGCAAGCGCACGCATACTGAAGTTTTTGCTTCCTTCAATATTTGTGATCGTGCCGAGGAGGTGGGGAATGTTACGGAACGGCTGCGCCATTCCTCCGCCTTTATAGTCAATTAGTAAGAAAGCCGCTTCATGCGGATGAAAATGCACTGCAAGTGACAAGATGTAGGTCTGGAGAAATTCACTTTTCCCTGATCCCGTTGTCCCCGCAAGCAAGCCGTGCGGACCGTGTGCTTTTTCGTGAAGGTTCAGATACACAATGTCATCTTTCCCTTTATAGCCGATCGGCACTGACAGCGACTTCGACGATTCACTTGTCAGCCATCTTTGCTGAATGCCGATTTCTTTTACTTCCTTCGCATGAAAAAGCTCCAGGAACGATACCGTTTCCGGAATGGAATTCGTAATGCCGACCTGGTGGTTCAGCGTCCGCAGTGTGCGTGAAAACCGTTCGTTGTCCTCACGCTGATGATGATCGAGACGGAACGGAATTCTTACCGCTTTTTTCTTTTGTATTAAAATGTCGCCTTCATGCTCATTGATGTAGCGGACAAGGGTTGTAATGTTTTCCGACAAGCTTTCCTTTGTTTCCGCAGCGACAATTGTCGAGATGCCCAGATGCTCATGCTGTCCTTCTAAATATTCGAGAATGACATGCTCGGAGATCAGCTGCTGATTCGTGATGACAAATACAAAATGCGGTTTGAACTGCAGTTTTTCTTTGTCATCTTCGAGATCACGCTCTCTGATCAATTCGTAAAGTGAAGACAGGAGCTGATCTCGCGTTTGCTCATTATAAATAAATCCCTTTGCATAAATATGGGGCATTTGAAATTGCGGAAGCCACTTCATCCACTCCCAGTCTTTATACTCATCTTCATGAAAAATAAATACAAAACGCAAATCGTGATAGCTGTTAAAGAACGACAGCTGTCCGATCAGCTGGTGAATCTCATTTTTCACAATTTGTGATTTACCGACAAGCCCCATCGGACCTTCTGCCAAATCGACCGTCACCGGCGCATTGCGGATATCTTTATAGACGCGCTGCATGTGCTGCGATTTCTCCATGAGGTCATCGATATCACGATTCGCCAAGTCTCCGCCGCTCATATTGATTTCATAGCTTGACGGAACTGTTCCCGTCCCAAGCCGCAGCTGGAGATAATCCTTGCTTTCAAGTGATTTTTCCCAGATCCGGTCACTGATTTCACTTGTTAAGTATTTCATTTGTTCAAATGAGGGAAAGTGAAATTCAAGAACCTGCTTTTGCTTTTCAGCAAGTGCCTGAAGCTCTTTCCGCTTATTGTCTAAGTAAAGCTTATATACACGCTCCCGTTTTTCCTCGCGTTTTTTCCGCTGGTTTTTATCCCGGAAATATTGCACTGTCGAGGTAATGAGAGTCATCATAAACATGGCCAAAGAAACGAGTATAAATATGCCGCGCGGCTGGATGATGGCAACTACGCCCATCACGATCAGCATCACAAGCGGAGGCAGGATGACGAGCCACAGCCCTCTGTTGGTTTGATCGCTCTCCTGAGAGGGAAAACTGAAAGAAACACGGTCATCCGGCAGATCGTATACCATCCGCGGCGTTCTTCTGTACTGCGGATATTTTTTCTGCATCTCTGTACTCGGTTTGACCGTTTCTGTTAACGCTGTTTCAAACTGGGCATAATGAACAATTTCTAAAAGGTCTTGTTCCGTCACCCTCATTTGCGTGAAGTTCCAGAATATTTCATCCCCCGGCTTGAGCGGCGTATTGGCGTTGATTTTCTCTCCGTTCAAGAAGATCGTTCCGCTTTCAGGGCGGACCGACCAGCTGCCGCCTGCACGAAGCAAAGAAAACGTGCTTTGTTCTGCAAATGCAAAATCTTGCGGATTCAGATAAATATCTGCATTCGTTTTTTCTGAGGAACATACAATTTCATCCCGATTTCCCGTAAAATAAACGGATTTCTCAGGTTCACTGCCCGTCAATATCAAGCGTATATCCTGCTGATCCGTTTGGAGAGTAAATGATATATCCGTCTCAATCGTGCCGAGACAATCATTTCCCAGGAAAACTTCGTATTGGCCGCCGGATTCCTTTCTTTGAAGAGAAATGACTCCGCTATTAAATGGAATGGAGCTGATCGTAACAGAATCCTTCACATCAGGCCCTATGGTCACCGGATGAGACGACGGGAGGTTAGACAGATTTAATTTTTGAACGTTATTTTGGTAAAAAACCCATAATAGACTCAAATGGCGAACCCCCTTACGGCCGAATGGCAGCATGCGATGACCTGCGCTTCATGTCTCACGTTATTTGTCATCTTTTTTCTCATCTTTCTTTTCTGTTTCTTTTTTCTCGTCTTCTTTTTTCTTCTGTTCTTCTTTTTTCGCTTTTTCCTCGGCTGCGGCTTTTTCTTCGGCCGCTTTCTCTTCTGCTTGTTTTTCTTCGTCTGTTTGTGTCTGTTCTTCGCTTGTATCGACTAACGATGTTTCAGAATTAGACTGTTTATTTTCTTGACGTTCTTTTTGCGCTTTTTCAAGCTCACTATTTACTGAATCAAGTTCTTTTTGTATATCTTCATCATTTGTATCCTCAGATAAAAGCTGCTGTTTATATTTAGCTAGGGCAAAGTAAATATAATCATTGTATTCCAGCTTGCGGCCGATACTGATCGCTTCTTTGTATTCTCCTCGACCATAATCAATCCAATATAAGAAATGCTGAGGGTCTGATTGAAGGGTGACTAAATTATTTTCTATATTTTTGGTTTTTGCACTCCCCAGGTTTTCGACCTCAACATAGGACGTCGCCAGCTGATACTGCACCGATTCAGGCAGGCTTTCCGCATCGTACTTGGACAGTGTGCTGATGACTTCACTGTACTGCTTGTTTAAGAACGCACGATTGCTGTCCACTATCGCTTGGTGCTTTGGCTGCGCGAAAAATAAGGCGTACATCGAATAAATAAGTGCCGGTACAAGCAAAACAATGAGCCCCAGGCCGATATATCGCTGGATGTTCCACTTCTTTCTCGGGATATGTATGTATGTTTTTGCTTTGGCTTCGAGCTCATCAATATGGGTTTGAATCAGCTCGAGCAAATCATCATAGGATTCAGCATCTAATATCGCCTTTGCCTCTGCGGAGAACGTCAGCGTTTCATTGAATTTCAGGTAGTCTTCAAACGCAAAAGCGCCGTCAACTGCCAAAGCCGCTGCCGCTTTCAGCTCCTGCCATACTCTTTCCTCATCACGCTCGTAAGGAGGAATGCTTTCTTTTACTCCATAATGGAGAAAATAAGGCGTAAGCCCTTTATCGAATACAATGTTTTCAGGAGCGACAATCAAATTCAGCCTAGACAGATTGTGCTGCTGTACGGCTTGAACAAGCTGATAGGCAAACTGCCATTTACTTTTTTTATCCTTAGCTTTCATGAAGCGGAATGCTTTATAGGAGGAGGGAGGTTGGATTGTGATGATTACTTCATCATCCGTCACATCGATTTCTTTATGAAAAAATGGATTTATATCTTTGATCACGTTAGCTTCAAGACCGTCGAGAAGCTTTATTTTTTCCCGTTGAAAGGTAAATGTATAGCCGGCATCTGTTTTCTCGGCAACAGCTTCTAATTGGTTTTCTAAATATGATTTTTGTTTACCTGACATTCAACCAGATCCTTTCATAATATTTCAAGCCGGTCTCCGTTTGTAATGCCGCAATCAGACAGCTTGCATTCTCCGGAAAACACCTTATCCTTGTTCACCACTCTGATCCAGTGCCCTTCGCGCGGAGGCATAGATACGCTTTGGGCCTGCCAAGCAATATCAATTACTTTTTTCACCGGGTGGTAATCTGACAATCTGAGATCAAAGACACTGCCGTTATAATGTTTCAAATCTATTGTAATATCAATATACATTTAGGATCACCCTTACATAGAAAGAGCGCCGTCTTCTTTTGAATCAGGCGCTCCTTCCCTTTCATACTGTTATCCGCGGATTTGATTTGCGATGTCTTGGTCAGTAGACTCAAGTGTATTTGCTGTTTGATCAAGCTGCTGATTCACATCTTGAAGCAAATCTGACATTTTGATAAATGAAGGTTTGAGCTGCTCGTATTGATCTGCGAACGCTTCGCTTGAAGCACCTTCCCACATGCTTTTCAAATCAGAGATCATTCGGTTTAAACGATCAACCTGATTTAATACTTCTTGGCTTTCAACGCCGTATTGCTTCGCCATCGCTCTTAGCTCTTCGGGTGTGACACGAATTAATCCTGCCATATTCCTCATTACCTCCTGTGCCATCAGCCTAAATATGGGCTAATTCACTTATTTTTAGAACGTCATTATTATAAAAACAGTTTTTCGGCATAGTCAAACAAATATGTTTTAATTTTACAAAATGAGTCCAATGGTTTACCCCGAATCACTTAAAAATGACATATACTGTAAAGTAAATAGGTTTATTTTCTTACTCTCCTCTGCATTCTCCGAATAATCCAAAAGACCCAAATAACTCCCCAACTCCCAAAAAAAACCTTTCAGAAAATTTGATGCTACAGCACCATTTCTGAAAGGTTCAGTTTTTTCTTTCCTTAATTAGTCTCGCCTCCGATGACTTTCTTAGAAGATTAATAGGATAAGCTGTCGTTATATGAGGCATACAACTGTCCTGCAAAAAGGCGATTACACCGCCAAATGTATAAAGACCGTTTCTCTCATGAAATTGTTTTTTTGCTTCTGTTCTTTGTTGTTGATTTTCACAAACAACAACAATCATAATAAAAGGAAGGGGATGAGATGTCAAAGAGAAATCAAGCACGAAAAGTAGGGAGATTTATGACCATGCCGAATGATCCGTTTAAATATAGTTTTGACAGACTTGAAGATGTGGCTGATCATATCAGCGACGTTCTGCGGTGCCCGATCACCATAGAGGATGTTAACCACAAGCTGCTTGCCTACAGTACACACAGCGACTGCACAGACCCTGCCCGGACGTCTACCATTATTGGCAGAAGGGTACCGGAGAAGGTGATTAACAAGTTGTGGAAAGATGGGACAATTCCAGCTCTCTTAAAAACGGACCAGCCGATCAGAGTCAAGCAAATTGATGAAGTCGGGCTGAGCAATCGCGTCGCTATTTCGATTTGGAAAAACAATCAAGTGCTTGGCTTCATATGGGCGCTTGAGATCCAAAAAACATTGTCCGATGAAGATCTGCTGACATTGCAAATGGCAGCAAAAGCAGTGAAAAACAAGCTTCTCAAACTTCAAATCAGAAAAACGAAAAATGAAGAACGCAGCCAAGAATTTTTCTGGAAAATGCTGACCGGACACATCCATCAGGAGGATGATATGGCGGATGGGTTCCATAAGCTTGGAATGGCCGCTCCTTCAGAGTTTTCCGTTATGATCATCCGCATAAATGGTGAGCTGACTGAAAAAATCGAACAGCAGCTGCAATATTTACAGGAAACGACCCAGCAGGTTTACGTGCTGCTGGCGACCGTAGATTCCAATGAACTTATTATATTAACCTCACCCAAAACAGATCATCCTTTTCAAGATTTAAAACAGTTTGCTTTAAGTACGCAAAAACAGCTGAAGGAGCGGTATAAAATAGAAGACGTTTCTATCGCTTTTGGCGGAATATACAACTCTATTTCTTTTGTCTCCCGCTCCTATCAGGAAGCATTGTCCGTCTTAAAAACGAAGGAACGGTTCACTGAAGAGACCAAACATCTTTTCAGCTTTTCTGAGTTAGGCATTTATCAATACTTAGATGTCTTATATGAAAAACGGAAACAGGCGGGCCATTATAATTACTCGCTTTCCAAACTGGAACAATATGACCGGGATCACCAGTCAAATCTGGTAGAGACGCTAGAGCGCTTTATTGAAGCGGACAGCAACGTGAATACCGCTTCCAAGCTGTTAAATATACACGTTAATACGTTGAATTACCGACTCAAGCGGATCAGCCAGATCGCTGAAATTGATTTGAAAAATGTGAATCAAAAATTCACCATCTATTTAGATATCAAACTTCGGCACATGGATTTGTGAAATTTCACAAATCCATGTTTTTTTATTTTCTTAATCAAACAAAGAATTTTCCAAAATATCAAGCTACACTAAAAATATCACAGGATACAGGAGGAGACAGATATGATCATAGGGGTTCCTAAAGAGATAAAAAACAATGAAAACCGTGTCGCATTAACACCCGGGGGCGTTTCTCAGCTCATTTCAAACGGCCACCGGGTGCTGGTTGAAACAGGCGCGGGCCTTGGAAGCGGATTTGAAAATGAAGCCTATGAGTCAGCAGGAGCGGAAATCATTGCTGATCCGAAACAGGTCTGGGACGCCGAAATGGTCATGAAGGTAAAAGAACCGCTGCCGGAAGAATATGTTTATTTCCGCAAAGGACTTGTGCTGTTTACGTACCTTCATTTAGCAGCTGAGCCTGAGCTTGCACAGGCCTTGAAGGATAAAGGAGTAACTGCCATCGCATATGAAACGGTCAGTGAAGGCCGGACATTGCCTCTTCTGACGCCAATGTCAGAGGTTGCGGGCAGAATGGCGGCGCAAATCGGCGCTCAATTCTTAGAAAAGCCTAAAGGCGGAAAAGGCATTCTGCTTGCCGGGGTGCCTGGCGTTTCCCGCGGAAAAGTAACAATTATCGGAGGAGGCGTTGTCGGCACAAACGCGGCCAAAATGGCTGTCGGACTCGGTGCAGATGTGACGATCATTGACTTAAACGCAGACCGCTTGCGCCAGCTTGATGACATCTTCGGCCATCAGATTAAAACGTTAATTTCTAATCCGGTCAATATTGCTGATGCTGTGGCGGAAGCGGATCTCCTCATTTGCGCGGTATTAATTCCGGGTGCTAAAGCTCCGACTCTTGTCACTGAGGAAATGGTAAAACAAATGAAACCCGGTTCAGTCATTGTTGATGTAGCGATCGACCAAGGCGGCATCGTCGAAACTGTCGACCATATCACAACACATGATCAGCCAACATATGAAAAACACGGGGTTGTGCATTATGCTGTAGCGAACATGCCAGGCGCAGTCCCTCGTACATCAACAATCGCCCTGACTAACGTTACTGTTCCATACGCGCTGCAAATCGCGAACAAAGGGGCAGTGAAAGCGCTCACAGACAATGCGGCACTGAGAGCGGGTTTAAACACCGCTAACGGACACGTGACCTATGAAGCTGTAGCAAGAGATCTAGGCTATGAGTATATTCCTGCCGAGAAAGCTTTACAGGATGAATCATCTGTGGCGGGTGCTTAATTCACATTGAGCTTGCAGAAAGATTTCTGCAGGCTTTTTTATTTTTTAAAAGGAAAAAAGAGACCATTTCACGAATTATGACTATGAAGTTGATCATAAAGGAGGATTCATATGGCTGTTCAGCAATATGGCGTGTTAAAAGGCATAGTCTTAGACATGAAGCGGGAAACAGATGATGACAGTCCTCATTTCCAAGTCAAAATGCTCGGTGAAGAGAATACGTATTACAGGTGCGCCATCAATGTGATGTCCAGTTCTGAGGAATCTGAAGTATTGTATTTGGCTGACGATCAGTTTGATTCGGGCTCAATTACCATCCTTCCGAACATGCCGTATGGATATACAAGGATCAATGAAGCAAACCGTGAAGTGGCACTGGATTATGTGCGGGGCAATTTGTTTGACCCGCGGGAAATGAAGCCTTTGCCTCATGAAATCACAGGACCTGATAATGATTTAAATGATTTTATTGAAACCTATATGAAGAAAGCACAAGATGAGAAAGCGCCGGTTTATATATTCGGTTCAAAATTCGGCCCTGAACAGGCTGCAGATAAAATATTCGGCTTTACCCCGACTAACGGAATGCACAATATCCATATGAATCAAGGGAATGCAATGGATACGCGCTGGAAAAAAGACAACGGCTCTTGGCATGACGGGGGTATTCTGATTCAGTTTGCAGATCAGTGGGCCGCTGTGTTTTTAGCGTTTTTATCCCAATCTTGGTGTACCGATGAAAACGGAAACCCGGTCAGAGATTGTGATCATACCCAAACGTCTGCGTAAGATAGAAAAAGAGACTGCGGCGAGCAGTCTCTTTTTGATACGATTACACATTTTCAACAGTCTTTAGGCTGTTTGGCCTCATATCGCTCCAATGCGATTGGATATAGTCCAAACAAGCTTCACGCCCTTTTTGCTCATGAACGACTGTCCAGCCGCTCGGCACATCTATAAAACCGGGCCATAGGGAATATTGGCCTTCTTCATTGATCAGCACCAAATACGTGCCATCCGCATTTTCAAAAGGATTTGCCATTCTATTTCTCCTCCCTTATTTATTCAACTCTTCCAGTTTGACAGCGAGAACCTTGCCGATTTGAGCCAGAGGTTCCGGCTGACATAAATCTTTATGACGGCAGTCGATGTCAATTTGTTCAATCTGTCCGTTAATATAAGGCTTCCACGAATCAGGTTCAATCGGATCAAACCATTCAGGAATGATTGTTGATCTGAAAAACAAAACATTTCCACGGAAGGTTTTCGGCTTATAGGAGCCTAAAATGCCGACAGAATTGACATACGTATTCTTCAAATTTAAAATGACCGTTTCATCCAGGCTCGCAAGCGCACTGCCGTCACGGCGAAGAATCTCAATCGCCGCTTCAAAATCTAGCGGTTTGTCCCCTAAGCTGTCTGGATCGTACCCGCCTAACGCCAGAAGGGCAATAAGCGCTTCCTCATCATCCGGTGCCTCTTTTATAGGAAGGAAGTGGTTCGGATAGGCGTCCAGCATCACCAACAGGGATACTTCTTCTCCTTGATTTTGCAGCTGGGTAGCCATCGCTTGAACGACATTCCCGCCCAGGGACCAGCCCAGCAGATGGTATGGGCCTTTTGGCTGGACCGTTCGGATTTGTTTAATGTAATCGGCAGCCATGTCATCAAGTGTTTTCGGAAGCTCCTCGCGCTGCCCGATTCCCCGTGCCTGCAAGCCGTAGATTGGATAATCTGTTCCTATATTGGTCATCAAACCGGCATAACACCAGCTGAGCCCCCCTGCCGGATGAACACAGAATAAAGGAGGCTTGTCTCCACTTGTTCGGAGCGGCAGCAGAACGTCAAGAGCGCTTTGGCTTGATCCCATTTCAAGTCTTTCAGCGAGCCCGGCTACAGTAGGTGCTTCGAACAAGTTGCCGATGCTGAGTTCAACGCCGAGCGCTTCACGAATGCGGCTCATGAGCTGTACAGCAAGCAAGGAATGTCCGCCTAAATCAAAGAAACGGTCATCAATGCCGACACGCGGCAAGTGAAGCACCTCCATAAAGAGGTCACAGAGAATTTCTTCCTGCGGCGTTCTCGGTCCTCGTCCTGTCACTGCCGCTGCGAAATCCGGAGCGGGCAGTGCTTTACGATCAAGCTTTCCATTCGGTGTCAGCGGCAATTCTTTCATCGTCACAAAGGCAGCAGGCACCATGTAATCCGGCAGTCTCTCAGCAGCATATCTGCGCAGTTCCGCCGTATCAAATGTTTCTTCCGAAGGGATGACATAAGCTGCCAACCGTTTATCTCCCGGCTGATCCTCACGAACGATCACTGCCGCATCTTCAAGCTGCGGATGCTGAACAAGCGCTGCTTCAATTTCTCCCAATTCAATCCGGAATCCCCGAATTTTCACTTGATGATCTGCACGGCCGACATAGTCGAGAGAACCGTCAGCGCGGAGGCGGGCCACATCCCCAGTGCGGTACATCCGGGTGCCTGGAGGACCGAACGGATCAGCTATGAAGCGTTCAGATGTTAAACCAGGCCGGCCTAGATAACCTCGTGCTAACCCCGCTCCTGATACATACAGCTCTCCGGCAACACCCGGCGGAACCGGCTGCAGGCGTTCATCCAGCACGTATACACCAAGATCGGGAATGCCGCAGCCGATCAAGCTGTTTGCCCGTAAAGCTGCCATGCTTCGGTCTAATTCGATATAGCTCACATGCACCGTCGTTTCTGTAATACCATACATATTGATAAGCTGCGGTCTATTTTCAGGGTGGCGGTTGTACCAATCCTCTAAACGGCTGAGTTCAAGCGCTTCTCCGCCAAAAATGACATAGCGCAGACTGAGTGCCTGTCCGAGATCCGGCTGTTCCCGTTCCGCCTGCATAAACTGATAGAAAGCAGACGGTGTCTGGTTCAGAACAGTCACCCCCTCTTTGACAAGCAGGCGCAAAAACGCTTCTGGCGATCTGCTGACGTGGTGAGGTACGATCACAAGACGTCCGCCATGCAGCAGAGGACCCCAGATCTCCCACACCGAAAAATCAAACGCATAGGAATGGAACATGGTCCAGATATCGTCTGAGCTGAAACGGAACCAGTGCTCAGTCGCTGCAAATAAACGTGTTACATTTTGGTGAGGAATCATCACACCTTTTGGAACACCTGTTGAGCCGGATGTATAAATGACATACGCCGTATTCAAAGGCGAAAGCGGCTGAGTCCTGTCCTTATTTTTTGGATTCTCTGCAGGGTACGTGTTTAGTTTCTCTGCCAGCTCGGGATCATCCAGCACGATTTTCGGCACGTTTTCAACTTGCGGAATGTGATCTGCAGCTTTAGTGTTCGTCATGATAAACGCAGGCTGGGCATCTTTTAGCATAAAAGCAATTCGATCAGCCGGATAATCCGGATCAAGAGGGAGATAAGCTGCCCCGGCCTTTAGCACCGCCAATAGGCCGACAGCCATTTCCAACGATCGGGGCAGTGCCAATGCCACAAATTGCTCCGGCCCGACACCTTCACTAATCAGCATTCGGGCAAGCCGATTTGCTCTTTCATTCAGCTCTGCATAGCTCAGTGCCTGATCTTCATATACAACGGCAATAGCATCAGGACGTAAAGCAGCCTGCTTCTCAAACTGCTCTGGCAAACTTGCGTGCGGAATCTTTTCAGATTCACTTTGCCAATCTGTCACCATGCTGCTGCGTTCCTCTGGCGCAAGAATATCCAGATTTCCGATTTGCTCGTCAGGATCAGACTCGGCAGCCTCCAACAGCCGCATCAAACGGTCAGCAAGAGCCTGAGCAGTTTCCCGCTTGAAAAGATCAGTGCTGTATTCAAGCAGTCCTTCCATTCCGTTTGGTGTCCCGTCAGCAAGGCGATCTTCACTGATTTCCAGCGTCAAATCAAACTTGGCAGAACCGACACTGTTGATTCGCAGGCTGCTCTCCATATCAGGAAGATGCAGTTCAGCGTCCGGTGTGTTTTGGAACGCAAGCATGATTTGGAATAAAGGATGCGTCGCACGCGAACGAGCCGGATTGAGCACCTCTACAAGTCTCTCAAACGGTAGATCCTGATTGTCATAGGCGGCCAGATTCACTTCCCGTACTCTGTCTAGAAGCTCACGAAAGCTTGGGTCACCGGACGTATCAGTTCTGAGCACCAATGTATTAATGAACAGCCCTACAAGATCGCCCAGCGCATCATCATTCCGTCCCGCGATCGGACTGCCGATCGGAATGTCGGTGCCCGCCCCGAGCCTTGTCAATAAAGCGGCGAGACCGGATTGAAGCACCATAAACATGCTCACCCTATTTGCGCGAGCCAGCTCCTGCAATCGCTTGTGAAGCTCGGGCTCAATACGAAAATGAATCGTATCTCCATCATGACTCGGCTCAGCCGGACGTGAATAATCGGTTGGCAGTTCAAGCTGATCAGGCAGGTTTTTCAAGGTTTCTTTCCAGAAAGCAAGCTGTCCGGCAATCAAGCTATTTGGATCATCCTCGTTTCCAAGCAGTTCTTGCTGCCAAAGCGCATAGTCTGCATACTGCACAGCAAGAGGCGTCCATTCTGGAGATCGTCCGTGGCAGCGAGCCGCATAAGCCGTCCCAAGGTCTCTGGTCAGCGGTGTTAAGGACCAGCCGTCCCCGACAATATGATGGACGAGAAGAAGCAGCACGTACTCGTCAGGACCGATCACAAAAAGCTCGGCACGAAAAGCAGGTTCAGCTGCTAGATCAAAGCTGTAGCGTACAGCTTCGGCAAGCCGATCAGAAAGCTCCTTCTTAGCAATTTCAGTAACATGTAACTCAGGATGGGCTTGATCGGCATCTAAAATATGCTGATAGGATGTCCCCTGTGATTCAGGGAAGATCGTCCGAAGGCTTTCATGACGGCAGACGAGGTCATAAAGTGCCGCTTTCAGCAATCCTTGATCCAACTCACCTGACAAACGGACAGCAACCGGAATATTATAAGTAGGACTCGGTCCTTCCAGACAATGCAGGAACCATAGCCGGCGCTGGGCAAATGATAGCGGGATCTTTTCAGGCCGCTCAGCTCTCTGCAAAGCGGGACGTGCACTCTGCGCCAAATCAAGATGGGCAGCGAGTCCGGCTACTGTCGGTTCGTCAAAGAGCTTGGCGATACCAAGTTCGGCTCCCATTACCTCGCGAATGCGGCTCATCAAACGGGCTGCAAGAAGAGAATGGCCCCCAAGCTCGAAGAAACTGTCATCGATACCGACGCGTGCCAAACCGAGAACCTCTGCAAACAAGTCACACAATATCTCTTCCTGAGGAGTCCGCGGGGCCCGATCACTGACAGATGTGCTGAAGTCTGGTGCCGGCAGTGCTTTCCGGTCAAGCTTGCCATTAGGTGTTAATGGCAGCTCGTCCATCTCCACAAACGCCGCCGGTACCATATAATCAGGAAGACTGGCCCCCATATAACGACGAAGCTCTGCAGTATCAATAGCAGCATCAGCGACTACATAAGCCGCCAATCGTTTGTCTCCCGGCTGATCTTCCCGTACGACAACCGCGGCCTGTTCAATGTGCGGGTGATTGGCAAGCACGGCATCAATTTCTCCAAGTTCAATTCGGAATCCGCGAATTTTGATTTGATGATCCGCCCGCCCGATATAATCCAAAGACCCATCGGCACGCCAGCGGGCCTGGTCTCCGGTCCGATACATCCTAGTTCCCGGCGGTCCGTATGGATCTGCAACGAAGCGCTCCGCCGTTAAATCAGGGCGATGGAAATAACCTCTGGCCAAGCCGGTGCCTGCAATATAAAGCTCTCCGACAACGCCCGGCGGCACCGGCTGCAATCCATTATCAAGCACATACACCTGCGTGTTCCAAATCGGTTTCCCAATCGGAGGAACGCCCTGCAACCCTTCTTCAAGAAAAGCTGCGGCAGACCAAATCGTTGTTTCAGTGGGACCGTATAAGTTCGTGACTGAACAATGAAGGTCTTGAAGCGCCTGCAAAAGACCGCTCGGCAGCGCCTCGCCTCCTACAAGCACTCTAAGCCCCCGAAGTTTCTCAGGTTCACTCGTTACCAAAGCGTGCCACAGTGTCGGTGTCGCCTGCATGATGTTAATATCGAAATTTTCAATCATTTGAGCTAATGCCTGCGGCTCACGGATCGTTTCTTTCTTTGCGATCACAATTTGCGCTCCGCTAATCAGCGGAAGATATAACTCCAATGCTGAAATATCAAAAGCGACAGTCGTCACAGCCAACAGCCTGTCTTCTTCTCCTAGAGAAAATGCCTCCTGCATGGACAGCAGAAAATTGCTTAAGCTTTTCTGTGTCACAACAACTCCCTTCGGTCTTCCTGTTGATCCTGAGGTATAGATGATATACGCAGGATGGTCAAGAGAAACCGATACATCCGGATTTTCCGGCGAATAGCGTTTTATAATCTCCTGTGTAACAGCCTGATCAAGCACAAGCTCCGGTACAGCCAGGTTATCAGGCAGACTGGCTGCTATTTCCTCAGTCGTTATGATGCATGAAGGTTTCGCATCCTCCAGCATGTAAGAAATGCGGTCGGCTGGAAACTCCGGATCAAGGGGGAGATACGCCGCACCAGTCTTGAGCACACCAAGCATTGAGGCCACCATCTCAGGGGAACGCGGCAGCGCCAAAGCGACAAATTGCTCCGGACCAATCCCTTTTTCGATCAACAGACGCGCGAGGCGGTTTGCCTCTTCATTGAGCTTTCGATAGTTGACTTGAATGTCATCACACATGAGAGCGATACGTTCTGGCGTAAGAACTGCCTGCTTTTCGAACATGTCCTGAAGGCTGACCAGCTTCTCGGATTTTGCCGTCTCATTCCATTTAGAAATGACTTTTTCTTTCTCCTCTGGCAACAGAAGCTCCATTTGCCCAATCAGCATGTCCTCTCCGGCAGAAGCCGTTTGCAGCAGCTGCAGGATACACTGCTGATGAAGCTTAATATCAGACTCATTGTATACCTCGGGATTCGCATCAACATCAATTCGCAGCCCGCTGCCGTCTGTTCTGTCATATACATTGATTGATAGATCATCAACAGGACCGGCTGAAAGATTATGCGTTGTGCCCCGGGCGCCGGCAAAGTCGAGTCCGTAATCAAACGGCATAAGATTGATTTGAGGGCCAAATAATCTATGATTTTCTCCTATCAATTTCAGATCGCGCCGAAGCTCTTCATGGCGATACTTATGATGTCGCCGAATACTGCGGATTTCCCGGGAAATTTGCTGAATCAGTTCAGAAAAGCTCATCGAAGAGCTTACCGTCAGCCGGAGCGGGAGAAGGTTCATCACCATAGCCGGTACATTCAGTGACGCGGACCCTATCCGACCCATCATGGGCAGGCCGAGCACAACATCCTCAGAGCCGGTCATACGGTGCACATAAACAGCTGACACCGCAATCATGACTTCATGCCAGCTTCCTGAGAAATAGCGCGCCGCTTCTTTTAACGCGTTTACATCAGACGGAGGCAGATATGCCGTATGACGAAGAAAACTGTTAGATGTTCTTGGCGCCCGATCAGCCAAGCTCACAACTTCAGGTGCATCTGCAAAACGGTCCAGCCAGAATTGACGATCCTTCTCATACTGCTCTGATCCGCGATAATCTGTATCCTCCTCCAAAATGGCCTGGAGAGACCCAAAGGAACGGCTTTTAGCTGTTTGTCCTTTTATAAGCGCAGTATATGTACTTGCCACACGCTGGGCTATCAGGGAAAAACCGAAGCCGTCGATCGCTATATGGTGAATGCGCTGATACCAAAAGAAACGATCAGGCCCGGCAATAAACAGAGCTTCATTGAACAAAGGGTCATACCCTAAATCAACCGGCTTTGCTAAATCAGCTTTCATCCAGTTTAATGCTGTTTTTTCCGGATCAGGCTCAGAGCTGACGTCAATGACGTGCAGCTGTACATCCGGAGACGGGTTTATCATCTGCCAAGGTCCGTCCATATTTTCACCGAAGCGGACATGCAGCGATTCCGCTTCCTTGATCACGTGCCGCAAAGCTTCTTCAAAAAGAGCAATATTGATTGGTCCATTGATTTCTATATATTCCGCTGTATTGTAGATTGGATTGTCCGGATCAAGCTGCTGAGCAAACCATATGCCAGTTTGCGCCCCGGTCAAAGAATATTGAAGATCTTTTGTATCAGGCATCCGTTTGTTTACCCTCCTTTTATAAATAATCCGCGTTTGGCAGCACTTGCTGGCTGCGGGTTGTGAGCAATTTCTGCCATTCTTCGATCGTTGGGCGTTCAGCCAATTCCACGAAAGTCACCTCTGCCCCTTCACGGCGCCATTGTTCCACCAATGTCATGATCCTTACCGAATCAAGACCACGATCGAGCAAATCCTCTTGATCTGTGATGTCTTCCGATGTTTCTTGTAGAAGCTCAGCAATTTGTTTACGGATATTCTCACATGTAAACACGTTCTTTTTGCCAGTGTTTGCTGACGTTTTTTGAACGTCTGTCGGCGCATTCTGCAGCTGATCAAGAAGACTGTCAGTCATCACGGTAAACGCACAGCGTCCAGCCGCATAGTCCAGCGCCATTTGATGTTTTTCTAATGAAAAATCAGCAACTGCATCTCCCACAAAAAAGGCTTTAATATCCTCCATAAATGCTTCGCATGCTGTAACAAGACAGCCGATATGGGCGTAAATTCCTGTAATGATCAGCTGATCGCGTCCCTCTTTGCGCATCATTTCAAGCAGATTCGTTCTCTTAAACGCGCTGTATCTCCATTTTGTCAGCACAAGATCATCATCCTCCGGTGCCAGCTCGGTTATAATTTTCTCCTCATAAGGACCGCTGTTTAATCCCGGGCCCCAAAAGTCTGTCAGCAGCGCACGGTCATCCGGATTTTGGCTTCCCGGCTGTGCGGTATAGACAACAGGAATCCCAAGCTGAACACATTGATTCTTCAGCTTTCGTATATTCGCTGAAAGCTCTATTACCGGAGATGCTTCCGCTGTGAAAGCATCGACAAAATAGTTTTGCATATCGTGTATTAATAGGACCGCCCGATTTGGATCAGGCACCCATGAGACTTTGTTTTGCGGCATATCAGATGCTGTCGGCATTTGATACGGCTGAATGGCAGGTATAGCCATATGAACACTTCCTCTCAAATTGTTGATTTATTTTTTTGACCCTGCAAGAAGTTTCTCGGAAATAGCTTCACGAAGAGCCTTTTTGCTTACCTTTCCTACCCCTGTCTGCGGAAAGGATTCGACAAATTCAACTCGATCAGGGATTTTATATGCCGCCAGTCCGCGCTCTCTCAAAAATGCTTTAAGCTCTGCGGCTTTTGGGGCTTCATCCCGGGGAATAATGAACACACAAGATCTTTCGCCAAGAAATTGATCAGGCATGGAGACCATTGCTGCATCATGGACAGCCGGATGCGCCAGCAGATGATTTTCTACCTCTTCAGCCGCAACCTTTTCTCCTCCACGGTTAATTTGATCCTTCGCCCGGCCTTCAACGACAATATAGCCGTCTCGTGTCAGCCTGACGATATCACCCGTACGGTAAAAACCGTCCTCAGTAAATGAAGCGGCGTTATGCTCTTCTGCCTTATAGTAACCGCGAATTGTATACGGTCCCCGCGTCAGCAGATGGCCTGTTTCACCAGGTTTTACGTCGCGATCATGGTCATCCCAAACACGCACTTCATCATATGGGGACATCGGTTTTCCTTGGGTGTTGACAATGATCTCCTCAGGATCATCCAATCTCGTATAATTGACGAGACCCTCTGCCATTCCGAACACCTGCTGCAGCGTGCAGCCGAAAACAGCTTTTACCCTGCGCGCGGCTTCAGCACTAAACTTGGCACCGCCGACCTGCAGCACTTGGAGGCTGGATAAATCATCACGGCGTGAGGATGCCGCATCCATCCATACCATCGCAAGAGGTGGAACAAGAGCAGTTATCGTGACCTTTTCCCGTTCAATCAAAGGAAATGCGTCATCTGGACTTGGAGAAGGAGATAATACCACTCTTCCTCCAGCGTATAATACGCCGAGAACGCCAGGTGAGCTCAGCGGATAATTGTGTGCCACCGGCAGCGCGGCCAAGTACACCGTGCTGTGGTCGAGCCAGCAGACCTCCACACTCCGCTTCAGGCTGTATATGTAGTCATCGTGGGTCCTCGGAATCAGTTTCGATAGCCCGGTGCTCCCGCCAGAAAGCTGGAGGAACGCCACATCCGAAGATTTGACTTCAGGCAGTTTTACAGGTTCTCCATGCAAATCCTCCAGCGGTAAAAATTCCTCTGCCTCACCTGCGACAATGATGTTTTTCAAAGTCGGCAGCTTGCTTTGAACCTGTCTGGCAAGCGAACGGTAGTCAAAACCGGAATAAGCGTCGGGAATGATATATGCAGCCGCTTCAGCAAACTCGCAAAAATATGTAATTTCACTGCTTCGATGAGAAGGCAGTGCAAAGACTGGAAGCGCCCCCAGACGGAAAAGCGCGAAAATGACTTCAAAAAACTCTTTGATATTTGGCAACTGCACCACAACACGATCCATCTGTTGAATGCCGAGCTTTTGAAATCCGGCAGCCAGGCGATCAGCCCTTGTGTCAAGCTCTCGATAGCTCCAATGGGTGTTTCCGCATGTAATGGCAATGCGATCACCATATTTGGCTGCCCGGTCCCTTAACAAATCTCCAAACGTCTCACCAGCCCAGCAGCCGTTCTTTCGATAGGTCTCAGCTAACTCATCAGGCCAAGGCGTAAATCCTTTCAGCATGTTGTATCCCTCCAGCAATTCATTCTGTTCATATGTGATCCACGCCCATTGCCCGCAGCATTGTCCGAAACTTTGCGGACGTCTCCTGAAGCTCGTCCTCAGGCTTTGAACCGGCCACAACACCAGCTCCAGCATACAGGCGGAGTGAGCGTTCTTCTGCTTCTGCACAACGGATGGTCACGATCCATTCTCCGTCACCGGCATCGTCACACCATCCGACCATGCCGGTAAAGAAACCGCGGTCAAATGGTTCAATGCTGAGAATCGCTTCTCTTGCAAGATCAGTCGGTGTTCCGCAGACTGCTGGCGTCGGGTGGAGCGCCGCCGCCAATTCAAGTGCGGTTACAGACGGATCGGAAAGCTCTCCCTTAATCACGCTGGACAGGTGCCACATCGTTTCCGTTTTGATCAGTGAAGGCTTCTCCGGAACCTCCAGCGTCCGGCAGAAAGGTCTCAGCGCTGCCGCAACCGCGTCAGCGACAACCGCGTGCTCATGAAGATCCTTTGCGGAAGAAAGCAATTCAGCTGCCCGGCGCTGGTCTTCAACAGGATCATTACTGCGCGGCCTTGAGCCGGCTAATGGGTTGGAAACGACCTGTGTTCCCATCCTTGAAACGAGAAGCTCCGGACTTGCTCCGAGCAATGTTCGGTGGGGAGACGTTTCCTCCTGACTGGACACGTCTGCGGCAAACGTGTAGCCATGCGTGTTATGCTGAGCCAGATGGCGAAGCAATTCATCCGTCTGAATCGGTTCAGGCGATGTCAAATGCAGCGATCTGGACAGGACGATTTTGCTGAGTGTTCCATCGGCAATGCGCGCCAGCCCTTGTTCAACACCATTTTTATAATCCTCAGGTTCAGGAACAGGCTTTATGTGGTATGTATGCCCAGCCTGCTGTTCCTTTTCCTCATGATCAAATTGAAGCGGTCCTGACCAGCGCACTTCTTCAGGTACAACGAGCCGCGCTGCTTTTACTTGATCAAAAGGAACGGCCCCGACAACAAGCGGCCGGCTTTGCCCTGATTGTTTTGCCTGACGCAGCGTCTCTGCAATTCGGCCAGAAAGGGTTTCCATTTGGTTTTGCCCGTCTGCCTCCGGTACGATTTCACATATACCTTTCGCTAACAGTACACGATGAGGAGACGCTAAGAAAAAGGCGCCCGGCTGATATTCATGAAGCAAATGCTCCGCTTTTGTTTCTGTTATAACGTTTTGATCCAACATTCTCATGAACCTCCTTTAAATTCAGTTACACGCCTAAGGTCGCGCCGCCATCTACGCATAAATTATGCATCGTAATATGCCCTGCCTGGCCAGAAACCAAAAAGAGCACCGCATCGGCAATATCCGAAGGCTTGGCTAGTTTTTTGAGCGGGATCCCTGTTTTAAATGTCTCAAGTGATCCTTTTATGACTTGCTCCGCTCCATTCTCGTCGGCCCATAATGACCACTGCATGTCAGTTTCCGTTGATCCGGGAGATACAATGTTGCAGCGAATATTGTATTCTGCAAGCTCAAGGCCAAGGCATTTCGTAAACATCACAGCCGCAGCCTTTGAAGACGCATATGCCGCCATAGATGTTCTTGGTACACCGGCAGCATTCGATCCGACTGTTACAATCGAACCTGATCTTCGGTCCATCATATATTTGCTGACTGAACGCGAGGCGTTAAATACGCCAGTCGAATTCACTGAGAACGTCGCCTCCCATTCCTCATCGCTAAGCGAATGGATCAGTCCCGGGCGAAGGACACCCGCTACATTCACTAAAATATCAATCGGCCCCATTTCACGTTCGATGCGCGCCGTGATCTCGTCAATCGCCGCGCTGTCTCTCACATCCGCAGGAAAAGCTTCTGCATGGCGGCCTTCTGCTTTGAGGCTGCTCACAACCTTTTCCAGCTTTTCAGGATTATAATCAACTGCCGCAATATGTGCGCCTTGACTGGCAAGCGTCCGCGCAACAGCTTCGCCTATTCCTTGGGCAGCCCCTGTTATAAAAGCAATTTTTCCCTCTATACTCTTTGCATTCATATCATCAATTCCTTTCTTCGCTCTAAATGCCAAACAGACATCCAGCGAAAAAGACTGCTGCGCCTTGAAAAACGCAGTATATTGATAATGATTATCATTATCAATTATAAAAATAATCATATCCAAATGTCATGTGACAGTCAAATATAATTTCAGTGACAAATATTTTTTTAAAGGCAAGGCTGAGTATGTCTCAGCCCATTGAAAGATGCGGTCCGTCAGGGTGAAGCGCAAAACGCAGCGCCCGGCTGACCAAAACAGGAAGAACTGAAATATGTCCTTCTCCTGAAAACTCGCAAAATTCTGCCCGTATGCCTTGTTCAGATAAAACGGCCAGCCGCTCATAAAGCTTCCTTGCATTATCATTCATCCGGCTTTTATGATGCTGCTCTAATTCTCCTGCGGCAAGCAGGATATTGATAGGCTGATTGTTTTTCTTGGTGAGAGAGACGAAATGGTCCGTTTTCTCGAGAATAAACGGTTTATTCCAATGAATGGACGGACTTCCTGCGATATACGTTTGAAACGCATCGGGCTTTGTTAGCAGCACCTGCAGCACGAAAAGCCCTCCGAGCGAATGGCCAAAGATTGTTTGTCTATTTTTATCAATCTGGTAATCTCGTTCTATCTCCGGTTTTAAATCCTCTTCAATAAATCTGAAAAAGCCCTCCGCTCCGCCATGCTCCGGCCATTCTCTGCCGTCGGGCCTTTCCGGCAGCTTCGATTGGGCTGTTGGCATTGTAAAATCCCGGTGGCGTGCTGAAGAGAACGGCTCCGCTGTCTCATAGCCAATGCCGACGATCACTGCAGGGATCACCCCGGTTTTTTCGGGTCGGCGTCCCTGTATTCGAACGGCTTCCGTCATCGTTCCGAAGACAGAATTGGCATCCAGCAGATAAATCACAGGATAACCAGCGGGTGGCGGCGGCGTACTAGGTTTCGAGATAAAAATGTGATAGGTACGGTTTTCATTGCGTGAAGACATCATACGCACTTCCGTACCAGGAATCGTAAATGCGTTTGATGTCCCGCCATTTGTCCGGTCTGTTGTTTGCTCTTTCATGCAGTACGACATTCCTCTCCTTAAACTAAACCGCAATGTATGATAATGATTTTCACTATCAACTAGACACCTCAAATAATAGGTTTTCTTCCAAAGAAAGTCAACTTTTTCCCGAATAAAAAAGGCACCTTGATCAAATAAGGTACCTGCAGACTAACAATATGGAAATAAAAACCTAATAAAGATGCGGATTGTCCTATTTGAAATAGAACCTTAATCCCATGTAAACCTTTGATTTTGCCATGGGTCGCCTCTCATGTGATAGCCATTCCGCTCCCAAAAGCCAGGGTGATTTTCTTTCGTAAATTGGATGCCGCGCAGCCACTTGGCGCTTTTCCAAAAATATAGATGCGGAAATACACCCCGCAGCGGAAAGCCGTGTTCAGGGGTTAAAGGTTCGCCATTATGCGCATAAGCCAGAAGGGAAGTTTCCGCTAAGAAATCATCAAGCGGCAGATTGGTCGTCCAGCCCTCTTCAGCATGTAAAATGACGTAGCCCGCTTCTTCTTTTACACCCGCTTTTTCCGCTATATCACAAGCCCGCACGCCTTGCCACACATTATCAAGCCTTGACCATCCCGTGACGCAATGAATGTCATTTTTCGATTCATACCGTGGAAAGGCTTTGACATCTTCAAAGCTTAGCAGCATCGGATGGTCAACCAAACCGTATACTTGAAGATTCCATTTCGTCATATCTTCGTAATATGGGACATCTCCGGTATGAAGCACAGGAAATGAAGTGGTGACGTTTTGATTTGGCGGCACTCTTCCAGATTGATCGGATTGTCTTGTTTTTCCGAAATACATATGGGCCTCCTTTTTGTTAACCTAATTCAAAATCATGTTGACAATCTTTTTGTTCTTTATTACTCTATGATTGTGTATGTCAACCTAAGGGGGAACAACGATGAAACAACGTAAACTTCGTGCGGGAGATATGGCGCTGATTGGCATGTTCGCCGCACTTATGGCTGTCGGGGCCAACATTACATCAGTAGCACCCTTTTTACAAGTAGCCGGCATTCCGCTTTCGATGCAGCCGTTTTTCTGTCTCTTGGCTGCTTTGCTTCTTGGCAGCAAACGAGCAGCGATTGCCATGATTGTATATGCACTTGTCGGATTGGCCGGAGCGCCTGTGTTTGCTCAATTTTCAGCAGGCTTCGCACCGTTTGCAGGGAAAAGCGGCGGGTTTATTATCTCATACATCCCGGCAGCATTTGCAGCGGGATGGTTTTTAGAACGAAACATTCAGCCAAGTAAAATTCGATTTCTCATTGCTTCACTTATCGGAACGGCGATCATGTATCTCATCGGCACTACCTATATGTATCTTGCACTGAAGCTGTGGATTCATACGCCAGTGAGCTACGGCACGGCTTGGGGCTTTATGATTTGGTTTATGGTAAAAGATACAGCGCTGGCTGTGATACTGTCGTTTATCGCACCAGCAATCTACCGCTCTATTCATAAAGCAACCGGCTTTAACAGAAATCACATATCGTCCATGTAAGCCGTTCTATTGGACGGTTTTTTTATCATAACGAGAAAAGGCTCCCCAGTAAAGGGGAGCCTTTTTCCTATAAAACAAGCGCTGCAATCCAGCCAAAGATGACAAGCGGAATATTATAAAATATAAATGTCGGCACACAAGTATCCCAAATGTGGTGATGCTGGCCGTCCGCACTCAAACCTGAAGTCGGCCCAAGCGTACTGTCACTGGCAGGTGAACCGGCATCGCCGAGGGCAGCAGCAGCTCCGATAATCGCAATCGTTGCCATCGGGCTGAATCCTAGCTGCATGCATAGAGGCACAAAGATGGTTGTGATAACAGGAATCGTCGCAAAAGAAGATCCGATTCCCATTGTAATTAATAAGCCGACAATGAGCATCAGCAATGCGCCCAAGGACTGACTGTGTCCGATAAAACCAGCTGACGTTTTGACCAGTGACTCGACATCCCCGGTTTTCGTCAATACGTTTGAAAACCCGGCTGCAACAAGCATGACAAAGCCGATAAAGGCCATTAAAACCATTCCATCAGTAATCAGTGAGTCCGCTTCATCACGCTTCATCACACCGCTGACAAACAGAACAATCAGACCAGCGAGCGCCCCCATAATCATTCCTTCTACTCCCAAAGTCTGAGATAAGTAAAGCTGGACGCCGAGTGACACAACAATGGCTAGAACCGCGATACCAATACTTTTTCTCGTATATGGCGATGCTTCTGCACCTGAAATGTCTTTTGTTTCATATTGTTTCGGTTTACGGTATACGATCACTGATAAAATAAGGCCGACAACCATACCTGCAACTGGAATAATCAGTGCGTACGGAATATCAGCAAGCGGAACGTTTAACCCGGCATCCGCCATATTGTCCTTCAGCATGCCTTGGAAGATTTGGCCGAAACCGACCGGAAGCAAAATATAAGGAGCCGTTAAGCCAAATGTAATTACACACGCGATCAGACGGCGGTCCATTTCAAGTTCATTAAAGATTTTCAAAAGCGGCGGAATCAGCACCGGAATAAACGCGATGTGAACCGGAACGACGTTTTGCGAAAAACAAGATACAATTAAAATAATCAGCACAATCAGCACCTTAGACAGTGCTTTTTTTCGAGAATCTTCTTTATTTCCGATTAATTTAACGGAGGCTTCCACCATTGCGTCCGGAAGACCCGTTTTCGTCAAAGCGGCGGCAAACGCGCCAAGCATGGCATAGCTGACTGCAACGGTGGCATTTCCGCCGAGACCATCTGTGAAAGCTTTAACCGTTTCGCCAAGACCGAGCCCGCCTGTTAACCCGCCGGCCAAGGCGCCTATAATTAATGCGATAACAATATTGACACGCAGCAGGCTTAATACAAGCATAAGCAGGACTGCGATGACGACTGCATTCATGATGATACCCCTCCAAAAATCCTTTAGTTTGCTAATGTAGTAGATAAATAAAGTACGAACGTATCGTATCATAACCGATCCACTTTAGTCAACTAAAGATTCCGGAAGAAAAAAATCCCTGCCGCATCATACAGCAGGGATTTTTCATTACTCGTTTTTATCTTCTTCCAATGTAAATCGCTCCGCAAGTGTAGCCAGTGTTCTTGCCATAACGCCGGTAGCCCCGGCCGGCCCGAAGCAGGTTGCTTTATTGGCAGTCGCTGTGCCTGCAATATCAAGGTGAACCCAAGGTGTTGACTCAGCGAATTCACCAAGAAACGTTCCTGCCATAATCGCATGTCCCTCGCGTCCCGGTGAATTGTTGAGATCCGCCATTTGGCTGCTTTTCACGCGTTTTTTATCCTTCTCTGTTATCGGCAGCTGCCAGATTGCCTCGCCGCACTCTTGTGCAGCATCAGCTACCTGCTGGTAAAAGCTTTGATCATTTGTCATTGCACCGGTTGTTTCTGTTCCTAATGCCACAACGACGCCGCCGGTAAGCGTAGCTACATCGACAAGAACTGATGCGCCATGCTGTTTCGCGTATGTAATGCCATCTGCAAGCACTAGCCTTCCTTCAGCATCCGTATTAAGGATTTCTATTGTTTTTCCGCTTAAAGATACGATCACGTCATCCGGCTTCATGGCCCCGCCGGAGATCATATTATCGGTTGATGGAATAACGCACAGCACGTTTTGCTCAGGACGAAGCTCTCCGATCGTTTCCATAGCACCGAGAACCGCAGCTGCTCCTCCCATATCTGATTTCATGCCGACAATTCCAGATTTCGTTTTAATGGAGTAGCCGCCTGTGTCAAAGGTAATTCCTTTCCCGACTAGTCCGACGACGTCCTCCCATTCCTTTTTGCCCTGATATTTCAACACAATCATTTTCGGCGGTTCGGTGGAGCCTTGGTTTACCGCAAGTATTCCGCCCATACCGAGCTCTTCCATCTCTGATTTCTCCAATATCTCACACTCAAAATCATATTTCGCCGCAAGCTCTTCAGCATACGAAGCGAGGTCAGTCGCTGTCAGCATGTTTCCCGGCATATTCACAAGCGTTCTAGCCGAATTTGTCCCTTGTCCGTATGCCTGGCCGACGCGAAGCCCCGCCTGCACTTCCTGTGTATCTTCATCTGTTACAACATACACGGCTTCAATTTGTTTGTCAGGCTCATTTGATTTGTGCTTATAATCCTGCACCTCATAGGAAGCAAGCAGGCAGCTCTCAGCTAAAGCATGAGCGGCATCGGCTGGAGGCACGTCTTCCGAAATAAATGTATCAAGCAGGACAGCAGTTTCTTGTTTTCGATCTTTATGAATGGCTTGAAAAACATGAGCAAAACGTTCCTTCGCCTGTTCAAACGAATAATTTGCTTCTCTCCCCAGACCAACGAAATAAATCCGTTTCATACCCGCAGAAGATGGAGGGAATACTTTTGATACTTGATTCGGTTTTGCAGAGACATCACCCTCTTTTAAAAGCTGTGTCAGATGGCCTTCGAGCATTTCATCAATTTCCAACGCTTTTCCTGTCAGCTGGCTTTTTTGAAAAAGCCCGACCACAAGGGTTTCTGTATGCTCTGATTGTTGAACCGCATAAAACATGAGGCTTACACTCCTAACGTAATGGGTATTTGTAATGAACAATGGTATAATAGGAAAAACATTCTTTCCACTATACTTATTTTAACAAACAACAGTCTAAGACTTGCTTTTTTCTTTTGAAACACGAAGGATTTTTCAAATAGAAAGGATGTCGCCGATGGAACTTTTAACGAATTTTCCTTTATTATCAAGCCTGGCCGCAATTATTTTTGCTCAGGTCATCAAAGTGCCCATACAGTTTATCGTGTCCAGAAAACTGGACTGGTCGCTGGTCACAAGCACAGGCGGCATGCCCAGCTCTCACTCCGCAGCGGTCACTGCACTTTCAACAGGCGTAGCCTTGGAGCATGGATTAGACTCCTCACTCTTTGCGGTTTCCGCCATTTTCGCCGTCATAACCATGTTTGACGCAACTGGCGTCAGACGCCACGCCGGTGAGCAGGCAACAGTCATTAATAAGCTTGTCATTGATTTTAACCGTTTCGTAAATGAAGCGAAGGACTTCCCTAAGGCTGCAGAGAAAGAAAAGCAAAAAAAGCTGAAAGAGCTTCTCGGACATCAGCCGATCGAAGTCTTTTTCGGAGGCCTAACAGGTATTTTACTGACATTGGTACTCGCTTACTTTTTCATGTAAAAAAACGCTCCTGCTTTCGCTGGAGCGTTTTATTCTTTCACAGTTTTATATTGATTTCTGAACACTTGCAAAGATTTTGTTTCATTGAGCTTCTCAAGCTCATCCTCGGTAATCTTTCCCGTTCCCTTTTTAATCACATATACATCAAGGGTTTTTTTGCCCCATTCATTGTATACATCTTTGACTGTCTCAAAGTACAGATCAAGGCGGTTTCCCTTAATAGCTGATCCTGTGTCGGCCACAACTCCGAGACCGTAGTTCGGAATGAATAAAATTGTTCCGATCGGGAAAACGGACGGGTCAGCAGCAACCGTGGAATATAAATCCCGTTTCACTTTCACACCTGAATATGTAAGCCCGTATAATGGATCACCGGGATTTTTGCCCGTCGACTCAGCTCCTGCTGTGTAGCCTGTTGCTGTTACTCTTTGGACCGGATATTCATCCCAATCAAATGCCTCTTCTAACGGTTTTGTTTTATCCTCAGCCGCGGACGTGGTTTGTGTTTGTTTCTGCTGCAATGCTTTTAATGTCAGTCCTGCATGCTTCAAGTGCTTTTCCTGATGTTCCTGCACCCATTTTGACAAGTCCTTCGCTTCAATTCCTGACACTGATAAAAATGTCGTGCCAAATGCAAGCAGAAATAAACAGGTCATCAGCAAACGTCTGATCATATTCAACATCATTCACCTCTCCTCCGAATCATTGTTCCCAAGTGGAGAGAGCATTATTCAAAATGATGAATGAGCTGAACGCATAAAAAAAGCTTTCTTTAGAAGAAAGCGGCATTTAAAACATTTGATATCCTCTTTTTCTGAGCATGTTGATCGCTATACCGGACACGATGGCGCCGGCCAAACCGCTGACTAAAATCAGCACATCGGCAGCCGCTAATGATAAGACACGATGAAACAGGCTGGCAAAGGATTCTCCCGGCGACTGGACATAGCTGATCAGCTTTTCTTTGCTGATAATGAAAAGGCATACAATCGGATAAATCACAGCCATAATCCAAGACATTCTCAGCAGCATGTTTAATAAGAAACCGATTCCAAAAAACAAGACAAAAAACAAAACAATTGAGATGATTACGACTGGCAGACTAATCAACCTATTCCACCCCCCTGCGTTGTTTTTAGTGTAACGCGGGGGCTGAAATAAAGTCAACGGCTGGAAAAAGAATGACTGTCTTTTCCTGTCCCCTGGCAAGACGGACAAGTCTCTGAACCGCCGAGAATCAATTGAAAATATCCTTTCCCTGAACAAAATGGGCATGCATGTGAAGCGGTTGTCGTTGCAGTTTTCATCTAATCATCACCCTTTTTCTTAATTTTCTGATAATATACCATATCAAGCTGTCAACAATAAAGTCAGATCATGTGACAAATCTTTTGATGTAAGCGGAAACATACTTGTTTTCCTCTCGTTCTCTTTTTATTTTGGCGTTTTTTAATAAAGAAAACCCGCTTCCGCGGGTTTTTAGAAAAACTTGAACTTGCCTTTTTTCAGTGTCAGTCCGAGTCCGCCAATCATAAACAGCGAGCGGTTATCAATGACTTTTTTCATAAACGAAGCGGGCGTGCCTTTCAGCTTTCTGCCATAAACAACCCCAACCGCGTTATGCTCGCCAAGAGAAGCCACTGTTCCCTTAATGTCCGGCTTGAATTCCTCAAGCTCTCCGCCTTTAATAAGCCTGCCAAGGTTTTTAGCGACCGTTATGCCCTGCTGCATTGCAATTTGCGCAGTCGGCGGATACGGACGCTCTGTATCTTCATTCATAAACAGCGAGCTGTCGCCGAGAATAAAGACATTGTCATGTCCCGGGGCGCGGAGATCAGGGTTGACTTTGACTCGGCCGCGCATATTTTCAAAACCGGCTTCCTCCACAATCGGATGGCCGCGGACACCTGCCGCCCAAACAACGGTTTGCGATTTGATCTGCTCTGGTTCCTCATCTTTTTTGCCGACTCTGACTCCTTCCGGGGTACATTCTTGTACAGCCGTGCCGATCTTGAACTCAACTCCGTTTTCCTCAAGATAATGTACGGCGTAATCAACAAGTTCCGGATCAAAGCCCGGCAAAACGGTCGGCGCTGCTTCCACACAAATGATGCGGACAAGGCTTCTGTCAACGTCATACTCCTTACAGAGCTCCGGCACGCGAGCAGCCAGCTCGCCAAGAAATTCAATTCCCGTAAATCCGGCACCGCCAACAACGATCGTTAACCTGTCCGGCCGTTTTTCCGCTTCCGTATTGTAAGTCGCAAACTGCAGCTCAATATGTTCCCGCAGCAGGCGCGACGTGTTGATGTTGGCAATCGGAAACGCATATTCTTTTAAGCCTTTAATGCCGAACGTTTCAGGCACGGCGCCGAGCCCGATGACTAAATAATCGTACTGCAATTCTCCATTCGCAAGCACAACTTTTTTCTCATCAATTTTGATTGCCTTTACGGTATCCTGTACAAAATTCACCCGTGACTGGTTGATTACATCTTTTATCTGATAACGGCAGCGGTCATGATGGAGCGTACCCGCGCTCGCTTCATGCATCCATGTCGTTTCATAATGATAATTGTGTTTATTTACAAGCGTAATGTCAGCATCATTCGGCCCGACATACTTCGTCAGCCTTGTCACCGTCATCAATCCGCCATATCCTGCACCTAAAATCACGATTTTGGGCTTATTCAATGCCATCACATCCACCTTCTCTTTTTTTGCTTTTGTTAGACCCATAATAAAATCATCATTTGTGTTAGCTTCAGCTTATTGGCGGGATTTTATGAAATATATTGAAAAGTTTTTTGTGAAGTCCTTACCCGTAGCACTATTATCATGTTTATCCGGCTGGCCCAAGAAACATTCAGAAAAAGATCATTTCATTTGGTTATTATCGTAGCGGCCTGCGGAAATATTTTCAAGAACGGATGGGCACGTTAGATCCTTACGATTTTTTCTGCTGACTCGTCAATTTGAACGGCAATATGGTATAATTAATAACAATTTTCATTTAGGAGGCAATTTTCGTATGCGAGAGGATACAAAGGTTTATGATATTACAATTATAGGCGGGGGACCGGTCGGCTTATTCACCGCTTTTTACGGCGGGATGAGACAGGCAAGCGTCAAAATTATCGAAAGCCTGCCTCAGCTCGGCGGACAGCTTAGCGCCCTATACCCTGAGAAGTATATATATGATGTAGCGGGATTCCCGAAAATCCGCGCGCAAGAGCTTATCAATAACCTAAAAGAGCAAATGGCGAAATTCGACCAAACCATTTGTCTGGAGCAAGCGGTTGAATCTGTTGAGAAACAAGCTGACGGCGTATTTAAGCTTGTAACAAATGAAGAAACCCACTACTCTAAAACAGTCATCATCACTGCAGGAAACGGCGCATTCAAACCGAGAAAGCTGGAACTTGAAAATGCCGAGCAGTATGAAGGCAAAAACCTCCATTACTTCGTTGATGATCTGCAAAAATTCGCCGGCAGACGCGTTGCGATCCTAGGCGGTGGAGATTCCGCGGTTGACTGGGCGCTTATGCTTGAGCCAATCGCAAAAGAAGTATCGATCATTCACCGCCGTGACAAGTTCCGTGCGCACGAGCACAGTGTGGAAAACCTTCATGCGTCGAAGGTTAATGTCCTGACACCATTCGTCCCTGCGGAGCTGATCGGCGAAGACAAAATCGAACAGCTTGTGCTTGAAGAAGTGAAAGGCGACCGCAAAGAGATTTTAGAAATTGATGACTTAATCGTCAACTACGGTTTCGTTTCATCTCTTGGACCGATCAAAAACTGGGGCCTGGACATCGAGAAAAATTCCATTGTCGTGAAATCAACAATGGAAACAAATATCGAAGGCTTCTTTGCAGCAGGTGACATTTGTACATACGAAGGAAAAGTCAACCTGATTGCCAGCGGCTTCGGTGAGGCACCGACAGCAGTGAACAACGCCAAGGCTTACATGGACCCGAAAGCCCGCGTACAGCCTCTTCACTCAACAAGTCTTTTTGAAAATAAATAATAAAAAAAGGAGCTTGTGTCTGCGACACAGCTCCTTTTTTATTTGAAGATATTTATATAATTCAATGCAGTTCCTACAACCAGCGCAATCACAAGGGCTGCGACTACCCAGATCATTGCCATAATAATGCGGTCCTGAATCTTTTGGGACTTCGGTGTTTTTTCTTCGTTTTGGGCCATCTTATTCGCTCCTTTCCCATGTCCATGCCATAAAGAAAGCCTGGTGCTGAACGACCAAGCTTTGCTGAACGTATATCATTCGCGTTTTGATCCGCTCTCTAAGACCATTCGTTAAAACTATGATACCTAAACTCACCCTGCATGACAAGCTTCGGCACTTGCACCACACCTGCCAGCAAATCATAATGTTTGACATCCTAAATAAAACAGAGTACATTATAGAAGGCGAACATTTCATATATTATACTTTTAAATATTCGTTTTTAGGAGTGAAAACAATGGAAAACGTATTTGATTACGAAGATATTCAGCTAATTCCTGCAAAATGCATTGTAAATAGCCGTTCAGAATGTGATACATCCGTACGCTTAGGCGGACGTACATTTAAATTACCCGTCGTTCCTGCCAATATGCAGACGATTATAGATGAAAAACTAGCGATTTCATTAGCCGAAAATGGCTACTTTTATGTGATGCACCGATTTGAACCTGAAAAACGGATTGATTTTATTAAAGATATGAACGCACGCGGGTTATTCTCTTCTATCAGCGTGGGCGTCAAAGATGAGGAGTATGAATTTGTCCGCCAGCTGGCAGAAGAAAATCTGACTCCTGAATACGTGACAATTGACATTGCTCACGGGCACTCAAATGCTGTCATTGAAATGATCCAGCACCTTAAAAAACATTTGCCGGACAGCTTTGTTATTGCTGGCAATGTCGGAACGCCAGAAGCAGTCAGAGAGCTTGAAAATGCGGGAGCGGATGCCACTAAAGTCGGCATCGGACCGGGAAAAGTATGTATTACGAAAATCAAAACCGGCTTTGGTACAGGCGGCTGGCAATTAGCGGCGCTGCGCTGGTGTGCCAAGGCTGCCAGCAAACCGATTATCGCGGATGGCGGCATCCGCACCCATGGCGACATCGCAAAATCAATCCGATTCGGCGCAACGATGGTCATGATCGGTTCACTATTTGCCGGACACGAAGAATCGCCAGGCCAAACGATCGAAAAAGACGGAAAGCTTTACAAGGAGTACTTTGGCTCAGCCTCTGAATTCCAAAAAGGCGAAAAGAAAAATGTCGAAGGCAAAAAAATGCATGTAGCGCATAAAGGCTCAATCAAGGATACACTGATTGAAATGGAGCAGGATCTTCAATCTTCTATTTCTTATGCAGGCGGAACAAAGCTTGACGCCATCCGCAATGTGGATTATGTGATTGTGAAGAATTCCATTTTTAATGGGGATAAATATTAATCATAAAAAAACGCCAAGTCAGCGATTCTCCGCTTGAGTTGGCGTTTTCTGCTACTTCTTCAGCAAAGTAAGCTTATATTTGCTTTTTGAATTTATCTTCCATCAGTTCTGCCATTTGTTTTGCATTTGGATTTTCTTCATTTTGCAACTGTTCAATGATGTTCATATAATCCGTTTCATTTCGGTTCTGGCTTAATTTATATGCCGCTTGAATGTCTTCCACCTTAATTTTAAATCCAACGATACCTTTCAATTCACGTTCTAAGAGTTTTGGAGAAAGCTTATCCCATAAAACAGGATTGTCACGATGTTTTTCGTATTTTTCCAGCATGATTGTTAATTCTTCTGCTAATTCATCTTTCTCTAACATACTTGCTTTTCCATACATGTGGACAGCCTGATGATTCCACGTCGGAACATTTTCGCGCGAATACCAGGAAGAAGAAATATAAGCGTGCGGTCCCTGAAACATCACAAGCACATCTTCACAGGCTTCAAACGTTCTCCACTGAGGATTTCCATAAGCGAAATGCCCCGTAATATAGTAATGATCATCTTTTTTATTGAATCCTAACGGCAAATGTGTGGCAATTGGTTTTCCTTGTTCTGTTGTGACAACCGTACCAAAGGAGTTTTCTTGTACAAAATTCCAAATTTCTTCAGCATTTGTGACTTTAAAATATTTTGGAATATACATCATCATCCACCCTTCGAAAAATATTATATGAGTGTTTTAGCCATGATTAAATCCGTTTGCTCTTCATCACCCATATAAAAAGAGTGGGCGCCGGTCTGAACAAACCCCATTTTCTTATAAAAGGCAATGGCATTTTCATTTTTTTCCCATACACCTAGCCAAATGTTCTTTTTATTACGTTCCAGCGCAATTTCTATAGCTTTATTCAGCAGATGTTTGCCAAGCCCATGTTTTTGAAAGCTGTTCTTTATATAAATTCTCTCGATTTCAAGTGATTCAGCACCCATTTCTTCAGACTGAGCATCATCGATATTGACCTTTACATATCCAGCGATTTCATGATCAAAGTAAACAAAAAAGAATTGCGAAGACATATTGGATAACTCTTTTTCCAGCTGCTCAGTGTTAAATGCGCTTTCTAAATAGGCTTTCATATTTTCAGGTGAGTTCTGTTCTTTAAAAGTGTCATTGAATGTTTCAATACTCAATTGTTGAAGTGTTTGTAAATCTTCCCGGCTGCATTTTTTCATTTTTACACTCATTGTTCGGATTCAGCCCCTTTATTAAAAATTCAATTGTCTTGTGTCCCTTTTTAATATATTTAAACACGGAACAGATACTGACCTTGTTACCATTCCAAAAATCTTCTTCATCATCAACTCCCTATCGTGTTTTTGTTGTAAATGCAATAAAATATACTCTGCATTAAATATAGCGTAACTTTGCTGTATTTACAACAAAAAACCAAACAACAAAGCAGCGTTTCTCTTGCCTAAGTCCCCGTACTCTCTGCATCATTTACCCATAATAAAAACGCCTCCCTTAACGATGATTTATCGCTAAGAAAAGCGTCAGTAATAGTTGCTATCCGTTTTTAGTGCTTAGCACTCTTCAGGCTTGCCTGCATTCGTTGCTGTTCTGAACGAAGAACCGCAGCCGCATGAAGCGATGGCGTTTGGATTGTCGATGGTGAAGCCGCCGCCGAGCATGGATTGTTTATAATCAATCACGGTGCCGTTCATGATGTCAAGGCTTTCTTTGTCAACTAGAACAGTGATGCCGTGCTGATCAAACACACTGTCTGATTCACTCTTTTCATGCTCAAAGCCCATGCCGTAAGAAAGTCCGCTGCAGCCGCCCCCTTTGACGCCTACACGCAGAAACGCGTTTTCTTCTTCATGCTCTTTCATCATATCTTTTATATGCAAAGCTGCTGCTTCTGTAATTGTTACCGGGTTGCTCATCATTGTGAACCTCCTTTTAAAAACCGGTTGCTGTCTTTTATTATAAACATGATCGTCCCAATTCTCAAACAAGGTGTTTTACAAGAAATAGACACCCTCACAAACGGTTTCAGCCGGCCCTGTCATCATTACATGGCCGTTATCTTTCCAGTTTATCACCAAATCCCCGCCTGCTAAATGCACCGTGATGTCTTGATTTCGCTTTGATACGCCGTTTAATACAGATGCGACCGCCGCTGCACATGCTCCTGTCCCGCATGCCTGAGTAATCCCTGATCCCCGTTCCCAGACGCGGAAATGCAATTCTTGTTCATTCACGGTTTCAACGAATTCCACATTGATGCCTTCCGGAAATCTCGGATCTTTCTCAATCACCGGCCCCAGTGTCGTTAAGGGTGCCTGTTCAATGTCTGCGATCGGAAAAACGATATGCGGATTTCCCATTGAAACGGCAGTGCCTGTTAGTTCTACTTCACCAAATGCCATCGTTTCATTGATTGTGTGCTCTTCCCCGCCGTCAAGCATCGGGAGCTCGGATTTTGTCAAGCGCGGTTCGCCCATATCGACAGTGACCACATTCACTTTTCCGTTTTCGACTTGAACCTCCGCTTTCACAAGCCCGGAGAGAGTTTCAATCAGAAAAGATGTTTCCTCAACCAGCTTATGCTCATATGCGTATTTTGCGACGCAGCGCAGGCCGTTGCCGCAGTTCTTCCCTTCAGACCCGTCATTATTAAAAATCCGCATTTTAACAGGCGCTTGGTCTGATGGGCATATCAGGATCATTCCGTCGGATCCGATCCCTGTATAAACAGAAGAAACCTGAATTGCAATCTCTGACAGTTTTTCTTCTGGAAGCTGTTCTTCAAATTGATTCACATAAATATAACTGTTTCCCAGGCCGTGCATTTTGGTAAATCGAAATGAGTTCATAGGTGCCTCCAACTTTTTTTCTTTTTCTTAGTATAAAAGCTATTATAAGCGGACACAATACAATTATCCCCCGTTTTTCATACATAAAAGCTCCTTGCACTGACGCAAGGAGCTTTTATCGTTTATATAAACATGCCGGCAATGGCTGCGCTGAGCAGATTGGCTAATGTTCCTGCAAGAACAGCCTTCAGGCCGAGACGTGCGATATCTGAACGGCGGCTGGGCGCTAAACCGCCAAGCGTACCAAGCATAATCGCAATTGATGAAAAATTGGCGAATCCGCATAACGCGAAACTGATAATGGTAGCAGTTTTCTTAGAAAACTCGCCGATGTGCGGACCGAAGTTAGAATAAGCGACAAACTCATTCAGCACCAACTTCTGGCCGATATAGCTTCCCGCCTGCAATGCTTCATGCCAAGGCACGCCAATCAAAAAGGCGATAGGAGAAAACACATAGCCGAGAATGGATTCTAATGTTACGCCTTTTAAACCGAACAAGCCGAAAGCCCCGCCGAGAATACCGTTTACTACAGCGATTAACGCAACAAACGCAAGCAGCATCGCCCCAACGTTTAACGCAATTTGCAGTCCTGTTGACGCTCCCTTTGCCGCTGCGTCAATGACATTGGCTGCTCCTTCGCCTTCATCCATTTTGAAATCGCTTTTTACGGTTTGCGTTTTTTCCGTTTCGGGTATAATCAATTTACCAAAGACTAGTCCAGCTGGAGCAGCCATAAAGCTGGCCGCAAGCAAGTATTCAATCGGAATACCGAGAAGCGCGTACCCAAACAAGGTAGATCCCGCAACTGCCGATAGACCGCTCGTCATAATCGTAAACAACTCAGAGCGCGTCAGCCCGGCAATCAGGGGTTTGATCACTAACGGAGATTCTGATTGTCCTACAAAAATATTGGCAGCAGCCGCCAGAGATTCCGTTTTGCTTGTTCCAAGGAGCTTCGACAATCCGCCGCCAATGACACGGAAAACGAGCTGCATGATTTTCAAATGATATAAAACTGCAATCAGTGCTGAGAAGAAAATGATAACGGGCAGTACACTTAATGCAAATGCCGGACTGTCTCCGACCTTTAGAAGCGGTCCAAAAATAAAACTGATGCCTTCATTCGCATAGTCAATCAGAAGCTGTACACGGCTTGAAAACCATAAAAAAACAGCGCGTCCCGCTTCCCATTTCAACACGATGTATCCAAACGCCACCTGTGTGCATAAACCAACAATGACGGTTCTTATCTTAATATTGCTTTTCTTTTCTGAAAATAAAAACGCGATAGCAATGATCGCAACTGCGCCCAGCAGCCCCCACAGAACATTCATGAATACTCGTACACCTCTTAAATTTTATTTAAAAAAATATCTTTTATACGATAACAATAATATTTTTTGATGTCTACACATTTTTTTAGTTCTTTTGTACGGCAAAATAAAAAAGGGCCTGTCCAGGCCCTTTTCTTTAAAACATTGGATTTTCTTCAATAAAGGTATATATATTCTCAACAAGCTCAGCAGGCGTTTCACCCATGACGACTTCTCCGTTTACCAGAGCGAAAAGCGATTCCATGCATGTCCCGCAGTAGCTTAAGCAGCCATATTCAAGGACATCAAGGTTGGGATCCTTCTCCAAAATCGCCCGGGCTTCCTGAGAGCCGTGAGCCAGATTGCTGACACAAAATTCAATCATTGGATTCATGCGGTTTCACCTCACATATGTCCATTATCGCGAATTTTTCACTATTCGTCAAAGACAACGGATGATTCAAAATTTATTATCGTAACATATTATTTCTCAAATAACGTTTTACTAATTTGTGTTTTCAGGCTAAATTGTAGGTTATTTTGAAACTATTATTGTGATTTTAGATCAAATTCGATATAATTCTAGATGTTATTTTACATAGTTCGTATTTTCTTCAATGTGTCTATCATACTCTTCGGATTAAAGGGGAATTCAAATGAAAAAATTGGTCTTGATCGGCGGAGGTTACGGGAACATGCGTGTTCTTCATCGCTTATTGCCAAACCAGCTGCCTGATGATGTTTCAATCACGTTAATTGACAGAAATCCTTATCACTGCTTGAAAACAGAATATTATGCCCTTGCCGCAGGCACAATTTCTGACCATCATATCAGAGTGTCATTCCCAGAGCACCCTCGCCTGGATGTCCAATACGGTGATATCACATCAATTGATATTGTACAAAAACAAGTGCTGTTCCAAGATCGTGAACCGATTTCTTACGATGACGCCGTAATCGGGCTCGGCTGTGAGGATAAATATCACAACGTGCCGGGAGCGCCTGAATTCACCTACAGTATTCAAACCATCGATCAGTCCCGCGAAACCTACCAAAAGCTGAATAATCTGAGCGCTAATGCCACCGTTGCCATTGTCGGAGCGGGCTTAAGCGGCGTTGAGCTTGCAAGTGAATTGAGAGAAAGCCGTGATGACCTGAACATTATTTTGTTCGACCGCGGTAATCTCATTTTATCAAGCTTTCCCGAGCGTTTAAGCAAATATGTGCAAAATTGGTTCGAAGAGCACGGTGTCCGCATTATAAACAGGGCAAATATCACAAAAGTAGAAGAAGGCGTTGTGTATAACCACGATGATCCGATTTCTGCAGACGCCATCGTGTGGACAGCCGGCATCCAGCCAAACAAAGTCGTCAGAGACTTAGATGTGGAGAAGGACGCACAAGGGCGTATTGTATTAACGCCTCATCACAATCTTCCAGGTGATGAACATCTGTACGTTGTCGGCGATTGCGCCAGCCTTCCTCATGCACCGAGCGCCCAGCTGGCAGAGGCTCAAGCAGAGCAGATTGTCCAAATCTTGCAAAAACGCTGGAATGGAGAAGCCCTGCCTGAATCAATGCCGCAGTTTAAGCTGAAAGGCGTTCTCGGTTCACTCGGAAAAAAAGCCGGCTTCGGGCTTGTTGCTGACCGTCCGCTGATCGGCCGTGTTCCGCGTATGCTGAAATCCGGCTTGCTGTGGATGTATAAACACCATAACGGTTAATGATTGAGAAGAACCGCTGATCAAGTCAGCGGTTTTCTGTATACCCATGCTTCTCCATTTCCTCATAAACGTCTTTTAATTTTGGATTGCCTTCACCGACAATTTTGTCTTCTACGAGCACAAGCGGATAAAAATACTCGTCATTTCTGATTTTTTCCGCAAGCTCTTTCGCATGTTCATTGTCAGGCGGCTCATAAATATCGATGTACTGCATCTCAAAAGGCTGATTTGGATATTTTCTTTTCAGCGCAGCCTCAAGCCACTCGTATGTATCCTTGGCTGTCGGCATATTGACACAGCTCGCACACACGGTTTCTGCCCCATATACGCTTAGCATGACTGGTTTCATCACTTGTGAACGCCCCCTTCTCCTATGCAAGTCCTTTCTTTTAAGTATACAGAGCCAAAGGACATTTTTATAGAAAAAAACCGTTTTTGTGTTGAAGTCTGAATGTGCTATAATAGGGAGAGCAACTTTGCAAACCAAACAATAGATTTTTATTGTTACACTGAATATAATGGTTTTATGACGAAAGGAGCGAATGTCATGACTGAAGTTGAAATGAAAGAACAGGTGCAGGAAGTACTGGACAAACTTCGTCCGTTTTTACTTCGTGACGGCGGTGACTGTGAGCTTGTAGACGTAGATGAAGGTATCGTTAAGCTTCGTCTTCTAGGCGCATGCGGCAGCTGCCCAAGTTCAACAATTACGCTGAAAGCCGGAATTGAGCGCGCTCTTCTAGAAGAAGTGCCGGGTGTCGTTGAAGTAGAACAAGTCTTTTAATAAAGCAGCCAGGCTGATATTTGATCAGCCTGGCTTTTTTTATTAGAGATATTGGTCAAACCATGAGCTGATATAATTCAGGCGCTTGATCCGCTGTCTTGGGTGTCCGGTGCGTGACAAATTGTGCGATGCATTCGGAAAACGGACAAGCTTGGTTTCCTTGCCCATTTTTTTCAGAGCGATAAACAGCTGCTCCGCCTGCTCAATCGGGCATCGGTCATCCCGCTCGCCATGCAGTATCAAAAGCGGTGTCTCCACGTTTGCTGTGTATTTTAAAGGAGACCGGTCCCAGAGCTTTTCTGTGTCCTCAAACATGTCATGCTCAAGCTGCCAGTCTGTAAAGAAATAGCCGATATCACTGACGCCGTGAAAGCTGATCCAGTTTGAAATCGAGCGCTGGGTGACGGCAGCTTTAAAGCGGTTTGTCTGCCCGACGATCCAGTTGGTCATAAAACCTCCGTAGCTTCCGCCCGTGACACCGAGCCGCTTAGGATCAATATGCGGATCCCGCTTGATAGCCTCATCCACAGCTTGCATCACATCGTCATAATCCTTTCCCCCATAATCTCCTCTGACCGCATTCACAAATTCCTGCCCGTAGCCGTGGCTTCCTCTCGGATTGATATAAACGACCGCGTATCCTTTCGCCGCCAGCACCTGAAACTCATGAAAATATGTATGTCCGTACATCATATGCGGACCGCCATGTATGTTGAGAATAAGTGGATATGTTGTCTCACCTTCCATTTGTGCAGGCTTCATCAGCCAGCCGTTCACCATCACACCGTCTTCTGTAGTATATTGAATCTCTTCAGGTATTGATATCGTATGCTCACTGACAAACTTGTCATTCGCGCCAGTCAGCTGTTTCTCTTCCTGTCCAAGCGGGATACTGTAAAGCTCACTCGGTCTGTCCGGCTTTGTCACACTGGCCATAAAGTGCTGTTCATCAGGTGAAAGAGAAAAGCTATTGATGTACTCTTTTTCCAGACGAACCGGATACACAAGGCCTTCAATCGAAATATAATAGATGCCTGTGCTGCCTTGATCTGTGCCGATGACATAAAACCCTTGGCTGTCCTTTGTCCAAATCGGGCGCTGTTCAGCACCACCGATCAATGAATCTCCAATCAGCGCATCCGCTAAATGAACGTCCAGCATCTCAGTCAGACATGTGAGGCGGTCTTGTTCGATATCATAGAGCCACGCCTTTGAGAGCGTTGCATTCTTATATTCCTTTTCATTTCCAAGCAAAGCAAGATACCTTCCGTCTGGTGAAAATGAGCTTGATCCGAATGAGCCGCGATGAGGTGTAACCTGCTTAAGATCTCCAGACTCCAATGACATTATGTAAACATCATGCGGCTTGCTGGCATCATCTGTTTCAGTTAAATTAGCTGAGAAAACAAGCCATTTGCCGTCAGGAGAAAAAGCAGGATCACCATGATCAGCTTTGTGACTTGTTAGCTCCTTCATCTCACCCGACTTTACGCTGACAAGCACAAGCTGGGTATACGCACCTCTCGTCAGCCCTTTGCCGTCCCGTTTGTAGGAGAGGCCTTGCACTTCAACAGGTTCATAGCTGTCCTGCTCTGTTTTTTCTCGGTCATCAATGCTTTCTCTCTCTCCCAAACTGACAGTGACCAGAATCGATTCGCCATCCGGGGACCATATTGGCTTTGACACGCCATACGGGATATCAGTCAGTTTTCTCGCTTCTCCGCCTTCAGCGCTCATCATATACAGCTGTGCCGCATCGCCTTCTCGATCAGAAATAAAGGCAAGCGTGCGCCCGTCCGGAGACCATCTTGGGTCGGTGCTTCGCTTTTCTCCATGTGTCCAAGGAACAGACCCGCCTGTTTTCGTTTCATAGATCCATATATTTGATGTATACGAATCTTTCTCTTGATTCACTTGTGATTTTACATATGCGGCACGGGTGCCGTCTGGGGCGTATTGAGGATCGGTCACAGAGACAATCGCTGTGATGTCGTCTGCGGTTATCAGCTTTTTCATATTCATCTCCTCCTTTTTACATGTATTTCGTTTTTCTAAATAAAAACTCCTTTATCTCCAGCAAAAAAAGCGCCCTCCGCTGACGCTGAGGAACGCTTGGCATGATCTATACACTTTTTACTTGATATAAAGGATTTCGCTCTATTATACTTCCCTCTTTCGGGACGGTCAAAGCGTCTACTTCACAATGAGGGAAATGAAGCGCGAGCTGTTCTTTTAGCTCTTCTCCCTTTCCTTTTTCGGTCATGACAAGAATCGTCGGGCCTGCTCCGCTGAGAGCCGTTCCATATGCGCCCTTCATCTCGGCGACGTGCTCTACTTTTGACAGCTCAGGCACAAGCATCGCCCGGTACGGCTGATGGAACCTATCCTTCTTCATGATTTTCCCCACAAGCGGCCAATCCTTGGACATGATCGCAGCAATGAGGATATTGCTGACAGCACTTGCTTTTACGGCGTCGGCATATGGAAACTCCTTCGGAAGCACGTCTCTCGCGTCTCTTGTCAGCACTTCGTAAAAAGGAATGACAACGACTACGTCAATGTCAGCATTCGGGACGCGGATCATTTGGGTCTCGTCATCCTCATGCAGGCCGATCACAAGTCCGCCGACGAGAGAAGCGCCAGCATTGTCCGGGTGTCCTTCTTCTAGACTGGCTAAATGCAGCTTGTCCGCTTCAGACAGCTTTAAGCCGCATAATTCATCAGCCAGTTCAATGGCCGCTACAATCGCCGCGGCGCTGCTGCCAAGGCCACGTGCAAGCGGGATGTCGCTCCACACCTTCACATGGACAGGAGGCATTTCTTTTCCGTACAAATCTGCGGTCCGTTTAGCCACTTGATAGATCAGGTTATCTGTACCCGCCGGAATTCCGGCGACTGTTTCTGTTTCAGCCTCAAAAGACCATTTGTCGCTTTCAAAGACGGTCAGCTTCAAATATCTGCTGAGCGCCATTCCGACTGAATCAAAGCCGGGGCCTAGGTTAGCTGTGCTTCCGGGAACAGTGACAGAGAACAGCATGTCGGCTTCGTTCATACACGGGCCGCTCCTTTTACATATTCAAGGATGCTGTCTTCATCAGTCGGCAGTGTGACAGGCTTGATTTCTGAAATGTCGACCGCTGTGTTCGGATCTTTCAGTCCGTTTCCTGTTAACACAGCTACGACCTTGCTGCCTTTCGGAATTTCTCCGGATTTCACCTGTTTCAGCACTCCTGCGATAGACGCGCAAGAACCCGGTTCTGCAAACACGCCTTCTACACGGGCGATCAGCTGATATGCGTGAAGGATTTCACCATCAGTGACTTCGTCAATTTTCCCATTGGATTCCTCGGCTGCCTTTACAGCTTTGTCCCAGCTTGCCGGGTTTCCGATACGAATGGCTGTCGCTATTGTTTCAGGATTTTTAATCACTTCATTGCGCACGATAGCCGCCGCACCCTCAGCTTCAAAGCCGCGCATTTTCGGAAGGCCTGTGCCGTTTTTCTCATGATATTCCTTGAAGCCCTTCCAGTACGCAGTGATGTTTCCCGCGTTTCCGACCGGGATCGCTAAAACATCAGGCGCTTCCCCCAGCTGTTCGCACACTTCGAAGGCAGCAGTTTTTTGGCCTTCAATGCGGTAAGGGTTGACTGAGTTGACAAGGGCAATCGGTGATTTCTCACAGATGGAACGGACAATTTTAAGCGCATCGTCAAAGTTTCCGTCAATTGCGATAATCTCGGCTCCGTACATGACAGCTTGAGCGAGTTTTCCAAATGCAATTTTTCCGTTCGGGATGATGACAATGCATTTCATGTTAGCACGGGCTGCATATGCTGCCGCAGCAGCGGAGGTGTTACCTGTTGACGCGCACATAATCGTGTCATTGCCTTCTTCTTTTGCCTTTGCCACAGCCATAACCATTCCGCGATCTTTAAACGATCCCGTAGGATTGACGCCTTCCGTTTTGACATGAAGCTCAATTCCGAGCTGCTCAGACAGCTTCGGCAGGTGAATAAGAGGTGTGTTTCCTTCATGTAAAGTTAGCCCCGGTGTTTGATCTGTTACAGGTAAAAATTCTTTATATTGATGGATAAGTCCTTTCCACATTAGCTCCAACCGTTCCCTTCTACACGATATGTGCTTTTGACTTCTTGAACGACTTCCAAATCATTTAGGTTTTGCAGAATATCACTGAAATCAGCTTCTGATGTATGATGTGTGACAATTACGATTTCAGCTAACTCATCATGGCCTTTAATTGGCAGCTGAAGGATTTTTTCAAAGCTCACGCCCCGCTCTGAGAACACAGATGTAATTTTCGAGAATGAACCAACCTCATCTTTTACATGAATTCTTAAAAACTGCTGTGCATAAATGTCAGACGGCGATTTCATGTTTTTCTCATATTGCGGCCCGACAAAGCTGTTGCCGGTTACACCGAGGCGCATATTTTTCATGACAGCGACGAGGTCAGAAACAACGGATGTCGCTGTCGGCATGCTTCCGGCTCCCGGCCCGTAGAACATCGTCTCACCGACAGCCTCGCCGTATACATAAACAGCGTTAAACTCATTATGAACAGCAGAAAGCGGATGGTGGTCAGGAAGCAGTGTCGGCTGTACGCTGACCTCGATTTTGCTGCCGTCACGCTGAGCAATCCCGATCAGCTTCATTGTATAGCCGAGGCGTTTGCTGAAGCTGATGTCCTCGTCTGTAATTTGGGAGATCCCCTTTACTTTGACGTCTTCCAGATCCACGTTCATCGAGAAGCCGAGGCGCGCCAATATCGCCATTTTCCGTGCGGCGTCAAGCCCTTCCACGTCAGAAGTCGGATCAGCTTCGGCAAAACCGAGATCCTGCGCTTCCTTGAGCACTTCCTCGTATGGGCTTTTCTCTTTGATCATTTTTGTTAAGATAAAGTTTGTTGTGCCGTTCACAATTCCCATCATTTTTGTAATTCGATCTGATGAGAGGCCTTCCTCTAACGTGCGCAGAATCGGAATCCCGCCGGCAACACTGGCTTCAAAGTAGATATCGCATCCATTTTCCTTCGCTTCGGCAAGCAGCTCGGAGCCGTACACAGCCATTAAGTCCTTGTTTGCTGTGACAACATGCTTTTTCGATCTCAGCGCGTCGACCAAATATTGTTTTGTCTGCTCAACTCCGCCGATCACCTCGATGACGACATCAACATCTGGATCATCAATGACATCATACACTTCTGTCGTAAGCACTTCCTTCGGCAAATCTACTTCTCTCTTTTTCTCTAAATCTTTTACAAGCACTTTTTTTATCGTAACCGGACAGCCGACCTGATGCATAAGCTTATCCTGATGGTCTTGAATAATTTTAACGACACCGCTTCCGACGGTACCTAAACCTAAAAGCCCTACACGAATCGCTTTCAAAAAAACTCCACCTTTCTTTTGATTGTCCTCTTGAAAAAGACAATTGTTAACTCAACACAGACATATAAGTTACAAACATTATATAAGCCCGCTCCTGTTTTGACAAGACAGCACTAGGCTGAATTTTGCGAATGTAAACGCTTAACGCGTTGATATGACAAGATTCTTTATTTTCTAATTATTTTTGTCAGATTTTCTCCTCACCCTGAGCTGCCTTTGCCGAGCCAGCTGACGCGTGGAACAAACAGCTTCTGCGCCCGCATATTCATGAATTCTTGCGCTGTATTGAGAAATTGTTCATAACGCCCACAGTCATTAAGAATGAAGTCAAGTTGTTCTTCAAAATAATGCTTTTCTGATTCTGATGACATGTAATAGCTTTCCACGATTTCAAAATAATGAAGCGGGAAAAGCAGACGGCTGTATAAAAGGCGTTTCGAAAATGAAGACAGCGGTGTGACTTGCTCGTATTCCTGTAAAAAGAGAAAGCCCTGCTGATTAAAATCTTGTCTGTGATGCAAAAACGTATGCCTCATATATTCAGCCAAATCACGGGAAGCGTGGTCAAACACCCAATCCGCCGGAATCCTGATCAATGATTCCGGTGACCATGTATGCCTTTCCATCCGCTGATGGCATATCGTTCCTGAATCAGCGGCTTGGGGCTTGTCATCCAGCTCAGTGTCCACTAAATATTGTATCGCGTTTTCTGACAGTCCTAAATAATAGGGAAATGATTCGATCATTTTTTTATCGAATGGCTCATGCGGAGGGGTCTGAACCTTTCTCTTCCAAAATGCTTCCAGCTGATCAATTCGTTTTCCCCACAGATCCTTCCACTGGCCGATTCTTCCGGCTGCCTTCACCTCATACGGATATCCTCGGCCTTTTCGGTGAAATTCCGCCAGCTCCGCTCCAATGGAGAACGCCCTATTTGAATAAGGGGGGGCCGCCTTCAGCAGAGCGTACGTTTTTCCCTCATGTTCAAATGTCAGCTCACCTTCTTTTGTAAAGATAAAAACCGATACGTATGGGTCACTTTGTTCTTGTAAATACTGACTCATGTAATAAAGCTCCGCCAGCTCTGTTTCTGAGAATTGGGAAACGGGGACAATCAGAAAGTATGAATTAGGCGTCTGAAAGCATTGATATGTGTGCTGGTACATGGAAAGCTGCCTGATGTGAATGCCGTATTTTTCTTTTATTGTACCTTTCACCATGATCACCTGCCTGTTGAATTAGGGCTCATCACATCGTAGTCATACACAGCCGGAATTATGAATACATATTTTAATCCGAAGAAGGCGCAAGAAAAAGTCGTAAACTTCTCAAGCATTTTGTATAAACTAGTAAAAAAGATTGGGTGAAGCTGATGTCAGAAAACGAACAATTCAGTCAGATGGAAGCTAAAGCAAGAGCACGGATGAAGGAGCGCGGCGTTGAGGTATCAGACATTGCCGAGCTTGTCTTTTTTCTGCAGAAAAAATATCATCCGGATTTAACCATTGATGAATGCACGCTGAACGTCAATCGTGTTCTCGCAAAACGCGAGGTGCAAAACGCGATTTTAACGGGCATTGAATTGGATGTTCTTGCTGAGCAGAAAAAACTGTCTGAACCGCTGCAAACGATGCTGGAAATAGATGAAAGCCTATATGGAGTAGATGAAGTTCTGGCATTTTCCATTGTGAACATTTACGGATCGATCGGGTTTACGAACTACGGTTACATCGACAAAGAAAAACCCGGAATCCTTAAACGATTGAATGATAAATCAACCGGTGAATGCCATACCTTTTTAGATGACATCGTCGGAGCGATTTCCGCCGCGGCTTCAAGCAGACTTGCACACCGCGCGCGGCATACAGAATAAGGGCACCCTTTTAGGGCGCCCTTTTTTCAAATGTATGGAATCCATTCAGTCAGAGAGTCAATGGCGTGAGTCGGTTTTTCCATATCGTCTGTCATATGTTCTCTTTTCGTTACGCCGGTGTGAACGAGCAGCGTATCCATCCCCGCGTTAATGCCGGCCATAATATCAGTGGCGTAGTTGTCGCCGACCATGAGTGTTTCCGACACATCTGTGCCGAGAACGCGCATCGCCTGCTCCATAATAATTGATTCCGGCTTGCCGATAAATACAGGCTGTACACCTGTAGATACGGTTAACACCGATGTCAGTGAGCCGTTTCCCGGCAGAAGTCCTCTTTCAGTCGGAATCGCAATATCTCCGTTAGTGGAAATAAAGCGGGCGCCATTTCTGATTGCCAGGCAGCCGACAGCAAATTTTTCGTATGTAATGGAACGGTCGATGCCAACAACGACAAAGTCCGCGTTTTCTCCGCCAAATGTCAGGCCGTTTTCTTCAATCGCCTGGCGGATTCCTTCCTCCCCAATCACATACACAGACGCGTTTTTTTTCTGCTGGGCAATGTGCTGGGCAGTTGCCATGCTGGTCGTGAAGACCTGCTCTTCTGTTGCCGGAATATCAAAAGACACGAGCTTGTCCGCTACCTGCTTCGGTGTACGCGAAGAGTTGTTTGTCACGAAAAGATAAGGAACGCCGCGATCTTTCAGCGTTCTGACAAATTCACACGCTTCCTCGATTTTTTCCGTGCCATTGTACATCGTTCCGTCTAAATCAATTAAATACCCTTTATATGTTTTCATATCCAACACTCCTGTGGCTTTCCAGTTGTTATTTAAACGCGGAAACAGGTCCTAGCTCTGTTTCCAAATAGCTTCTGATCCGTTTCGGGAAGTCCTGAAGAGCTGTTTGATGCGCCTTGATCAGCCTGTAAAGCTCGCCGCTGTCAGCGAACAGATACTGTTGAACCAACGTTTTGCGGTAGGCGATCAATTTCTTGAGCTCAGCACCCTCTTTTTCCGTGACAACTTTCTCATCAACAAGTATATCCATAATGTCGTCATAACTGCCCGGGTCCCGCATAATAAAGCCGTCAATCATGTCATTGCCTGTATCCAAAATGCATTCGATTAACAGATGGCCTATACGCTGAAGTGCCAATTCCCCGATTTCAGACTGCCAGTCTGTTTGTGAGTCAAATAGCGCCAGCTGGTGCTCGAAGAACCCTAGTGTTTTCTCGATTTTGCTTCTGTCAACAAAATACATGACAGCATCCCCTTTGTGTATATTTATTTTCTGATCCGTTTCAAGACAAAATACGCACAGCCGAAATTGCAGTATTCGTAAATATATTCATCTAATGTGCTGATTTTCGTTTCGAAGGTTGCCTTTTGATTCTGGTCGTCAAAGAAGCCCTTGAGCCTTAGCTGACCGTATCCCCAGTCTCCCACAATATAATCGTATTTATTTAATATATCGGAGTAGCGGGCTTTAAAAGCCTCTTCGTTGAAGCCGTCTTTGAAATTGTGCACCAATTCAAATTCGGCATTTTGAATAAGAATCATGATCTCACCTCTTTTTCACTCATTCCTATCATAATTCATTGCCCCGTCCCCATCAATTGCTAAAGAATAAATCATGCGATTTGGCTACCCTACACATGAGGAGGGATTTATAAATGAAACGAACCGCTGTCAGCCTCTGCCTGCTGACCGGACTTTTATCCGGGTGCGGAGGCGCAGGATTGGATAATGCCCAAAATGTCCGGAATCAGACGCAGAATCAAACCAAACCCATTCATGTGTCGGACCGCAACGAAGCTTTTAACAGGCATAATGAGAACGAACAATTTGGCTATGTCCGCTATCAAAAAGAACAATTTGACGGAGACCAGCAGAAAACGCCGGTGATGAACCGGGAAGAAACCGCTCACATGATATCAAGTTTAACGGTTCAGCTCCCCCATATTCAAGATTCTGCGACATTGGTGACTGACCGAGAAGCGCTTGTCGTATACAAAACCGATTCTAAAAACCGGGAGCTGACCGCCGATCAGGTGAAAAAAACAGCGGCTTCCGTGATACCGCGATACTATCACGTGTATATTTCCGATAATCCAAACCATATGCAATCCGTCGAAAATTACAGCAATCTCGGCTCTGGTTCAAGGGATATTAGAGAGATCATGTCGGGGACGATTCAAGAAATGAAAACCTCCCCGCAAGGAAGCCCTGTCTCAGAGAATGAAAATGCCAATGGAGAAACGCGTCAGGACATGAAAATCGATAGGAATGACAAAAACGCCAGATGATCTGGCGTTTTGGCATTATGCTTGTGCTTGACGCTTTTTAGATGCTTCGTTTACTTGTTCATCCGCATGGTAAGAGGAACGGACAAGCGGACCGGCTTCACAATGGCTGAAGCCTTTTTGCATCGCGATTTCTTTTAATTCTGCAAATTCATCAGGATGGTAGTATTTTTGGACTTTCAAGTGTTTCTTCGTCGGCTGCAGATATTGGCCGATTGCCATAATATCCACGTTGTTCGCCAAGAGGTCGTCCATTACTTCAATAATCTCTTCTTTTGTTTCACCGAGTCCGATCATGATACTTGATTTTGTCGGAATGTCAGGCTGCATTTCCTTCGCACGGCGCAAAAATTCCAATGAACGGTCGTACGTCGCACGCGCGCGGACTCTTGGCGTCAGGCGGCGAACCGTTTCGATATTGTGATTCAGGATGTCTGGGCGTGTATCCATCAAGGTTTTTAGGTTATCGTAGTTTCCGCCCATATCAGACGGCAGCACCTCAATTGTTGTGAACGGGCTTTTTCTGCGGATCGCACGGACAGTTTCCGCGAAAATGCCTGCCCCGCCATCTTTCTGATCGTCACGCGCAACAGCCGTAATGACCGCGTGTTTCAAATTCATAAGCGCGACTGAATCCGCTACGCGTTCCGGCTCTTGCAGATCAAGCTCAGTTGGAAGGCCTGTTTTGACAGCACAGAAACGGCATGCTCTTGTACAAACAGAACCTAAAATCATAAATGTCGCTGTACGTCTGACCGCCCAGCATTCATGAATATTCGGACACTTTGCTTCTTCGCATACGGTATGCAGGTTGTTTTCCCGCATGAGTTTTTTGAGCCCTGTATAGTTTTCATTTGTATTTAATTTAATTTTAAGCCATTCGGGCTTTCTGAGGTGTTCGTCTTTCTTTGCCAATTCCCATCATCTCCAATATCCAATATACTCAATTTCTGACACGAAACATTCTGAAAACGAGAAAGGTGCAGGTTTTAGTTCTGCAACAAAAATAATGTTTTTCTAACTAAAGAAAGTCTTTTCTTTAGACACTTTAACATAGGAAAAATTTCTCGACAAGGGAAGATGATTACTGACATTTTTAAGCCGGGTTGCCGCAAACTATGTGTATTCAATATGAAAGGAGATTATTTTGTGAAAGTTTTGTTATCAGCTCTTCTTCTCCTTTTGTTTGCATTTGAGCCTTCTGCGTCTGGAAAAAAACTTTCAGATCCAGTGCTGTCGAAACGGATGGAATTATATCATAAAATCGAAGCTGTGACGCAGATCCCTTGGTATGCGCTCGCCGCTGTTGATCAATACGAAGAAAACGTGCGGAGCAACCGGAAAGATCTGCCTGAAAAGGCGGGAATCATCAGCATCTATATACCCGATGATATCTGGAGCGGGCCTGAAAACCCGAATCCGAAAGACGATGCGCCGTTAAGCATTAAAGTGTTTGACGGAATCGGAATGGATGGCGATGGAGACGGGAAAGCCGAGGTCAGCAACGATGAAGATATCTTGTATACGTTCAGCCAATACTTACTGTCGTATGGCACAGATGAAGACAACATCCGGATCGGGCTTTGGAATTATTACCGGCGTGATCAGACAGTGGGGATTATATCTGAATTCATGAAGCTGTTTAAAGCCTACGGCCATATTGATCTGGGCGAGCATGCATTCCCGCTTCCGATCAGAACCGATTACAGCTACCGAAGCACGTGGGGAGATGCCCGCGGTTTCGGTGGAAGGCGGATTCATGAAGGTACGGATATCTTTGCCCATTACGGCCTTCCTGTCAAATCCACATGTTACGGCGTAGTTGAAATGAAGGGCTGGAACCGCTTCGGAGGATGGAGAATCGGCATCAGGGACATTAACAATACGTATCATTATTTTGCCCATCTCAATGGGTTTGCCAAAGGGATTAAAACAGGACAAATCGTTGAGCCTGGCCAAGTGATCGGATCAGTCGGCAGCTCCGGATACGGCCCGCCGGGAACCGCCGGGAAGTTCCCGCCGCATCTGCACTATGGCATGTACAAAGATAACGGAAGAACCGAATGGTCATTTGATCCATACCCGCATTTGAGGGCGTGGGAGCGATATGAATACCAAAAAAAGAAGTAACAAAAAGCCGCCTCTTCGACAGGCGGCTTATTTGCTGCTTTTTTCTTTTTTTGAATCAGCACCGTCTTCTTCTTTGCTGCTCGGAAGCTGGACAGAAGGCGTGACACCCGAGCCGCCGCTTCCATTATAAAACTGCGGCACTTCGCCCTGCACTGCTTTAATCGATACAGGAACATTATTTGTGACGACAGCGGTTTTGCTGGCAAATGGAATGATGACCTTCACTTTAATTTCGACAAAGATGCTGATATCAATAAGTGCGTTATTTATGCCATACGGCTTGATTTTGGTTTTGACATCTGTAAAAGCGTCACCGATTAAATTGAACCGGACCGGGATTTTCGGCCCGAGGTTTCCAAGAAGGCTGTTGCCGGTTACCTGTCCCAGCGGAATGTTGATCATAATGTTTTCACTGGCGCCGCTGTGTCCGGTATGGGTTTCCATCTCTTTCAAATGAGCCTGAAGCTGCTTTGTCACTTTTGTTTTCACACTGTTTACAACCTGTGTATTAAAATCGATTGTCGTTAAGTTTCCGTTTTCATCAGAATTCATTTGAAACATATCTTTCATATTTTCACTGTCAGACATATAGTCCTCAATCGAATCCTGGATCACCTCTGTCGCTATACGCTTCGTTTCCATCTCGCCGATGTCCATTAAAACAGGTTTGATCGAGCCATTGATCATCCAAAGGCTGACCGTTGTTGACAGGATAAAAAAGACAACGGACAGGAGCATCACGTAACGGAAAGGCAAAGGTCCTCTCTTGCGAAAAGGGCCGCGATATCTTGGCAAGAAAATCCCCCCTTACATATCACAATGTATGCTTGTAAGAGGGGACATAGTAATAGCCGGAGCCAATTTATTTTATTTCACCATTTTTAAAAGCGCTTCTCTGCCGCTCATGCCGACTTGAATGCCAAGATCTTCCGCGGCGTACGTGACGGATTCTAAAGGTGCGTCTAACAGCTGGTCAATGGTGCGGACACCAACTGCCCGCCCCGCCACGATGCCGCGCTCCTTTAATTTTTCATTCAGCAGCGCCACATCAAGCGCGCCGCACATAATGTATCCGTGATCATTGGTGACGGCCATAAAATTCGTTTTGGGAAGCTTTACTGTCACAGCTGTAAAAGGCTGTCCTTCTATCATGATCGGTGTCAGGTTTACCACGTCAACCACTCCCTTCATTCATCACTTTATGATGAAGGGCACAGCTTGTTGTGGGCTGACTGCCTTATTGCGCAAGCTTCCAAGCAAGCAGATCCCGCAAAAATTCCGGCATAAAATATTCTTTTTCTGCAGCGTCGCGAATCAACGGAAACAGTTTGCCGAGCGTAAACATATCAAGCACCGCAACGGAGTATTGTTTATGTTTTTCAATATCTTCCCCGTTCAGTGTGATCCGGGTGACGTGGGTGATCCCGTCATCGAGCCGTTTCGTTTCTACCTCAACGCCGGCATACACCATTTTCCCCATCACTTCTCCGCGGAAGCCGAGTCCTTTGATCCGGAGCTGCTCCATTTGTTCGGAAGCGGCATGGACAATGGTTTCCTTCAGTTCTTCTCCCGTCAGGCGGACAGCCACCGGGTTGATCGGATGCGGACAGATGCGGTGCAGGTCCAGTTTTGTCACAGGACCTGCTTTAAGCGGACCGAGAATGACACCTGAATTGACCATACTGATGTCCGTCTCGCACCATTCCTTTAAGGCGTATGCCAAAAGCAAAGGCAGCTCTGATTCTTCAAACCACTTCACCTCAGCATCTTGTGCAAGCTCTGCAACGGCATCGGACAGCTTCTCCTCGGCTTCACGTTCTTTTTCATTGAGAAACGCTTTTGTTTCTGCGGATTCTCCTGTCCATTTCGCCATGTTCTGCACAGAAGCCGTTTTGCTGATGATGCTTCGCTGTACGCTGTCCACCGTGATTTCTACACAGCCGACATAATGCCCGTATTTCTCGGCGCTGGCCAGCAGTACCCCATTAACCACTTGTCCATCTTCAAGCAAATGATGGGTATGTGATTCGAGGATTACATCAATCTCAGGCACCGCTTCAGCCACTGCTTGATCATCAAGAATGCCTAAATGTGACAGCAGAACGATAATATCAGCCTGCCCTTTCACTTCCTGAATGGTTTCCTTTATGCTTTCAAGGGCATCCGTTACTGTCCATCCCAGCTTGTCATATACAGGATAATACGGCACAGTTACACCTAAGAAAGCAATGGACATACCGTTTTTCAATGATTTGATATGGTAAGGCACCGCCCAGGACGGACGGTTTCCATTTTTATCAAACAGATTAGAGACGATGACAGGAAATTCAGCTTGATCATATAAGGCAGCAAGCTCTTCATGCGGAAGCGTAATTCCTTCGTTATTGCCGATCGCCGCTCCATCAATGTGAAGGCGGTTTAAGAGATCGACATTCGCTTTTCCGAATGTCGCCTCTGTCACGAATTGAAAACGATCTAGATGATCGCCAATATCAAAAACGAGCGTCTCTTCGCCGTCTGACTGATGCTCTTTTCTTTTCTGCTCGATATAATCTACAATTTTCGGCCAGTTTTCAAAATGGCTGTGCAAATCATTTGTATGATATAAGCGGAGCTTCTCCTTCATAATATCTCTCCCTAATCGTTCAGCTGAAAATGCCTTCATAAATGAGCTGGCAGCCGATCAAAATCAATACGATCCGCATGATCATAACGATCGTTTTCGTCTGCATTTTTCTGTTGATGGCGGCGCCAAGCTTTCCGCCGAACCAAGCGCCGGGCACAAGCGCGAGGGCGTACAGCCAATTGACGTGCCCGGAAATCATATGTGAAACAGACCCTGTCATAGAAGACAGGAAAATAATAAACATGGACGTTGCCACCGCAACCTTCGGCGGAAACAGAAATAACAGCATCATCGCCGGAACCATCAGTGATCCGCCGCCTATACCGAAAAGTCCGCCTAAAAAACCGACAACAAAGGCAATGGCAATACCGACAGGGGCCTGATATGAGTACGTATAAGGCTCACCGGCATCATCCTGAAATGTCCGGATAATTCCTTTGTGCGCTTTGTTGATTGGCCGGGCTTTCGCTTTCAGCATTAAGGATAATGAAATCAGAATCATAAAAATGCCAAACCAAACGGAAAACGAGTTTGAATTGAACAGCTTTGACACGTAAGCCCCGATCATGCTGCCGGGACCTGAACCGATAAAGAAAATGAGCCCGCTCTTATAATCAACGGTTTTATATTTAATATAAGCCAAAGTTGAAGAAAGACCCGTAAAAATAATGACCAAAAGCGAAGTTCCAATCGCAACCTGCGGCGTCACATCCTGAAACAGCTCCGTCACTGTGCTTAAAAACATCAGAGACGGCACAATGACAATTCCGCCGCCAAGCCCGATCAGACTTCCTACCGTACCTGCGATTAATCCCAGGACGACCAAAATCACAAACGACATCAGTAAAAACCTCTTTTCTAAAATAAATCGAGCTGTCTCGGAGCAAGTCCGCTGTACTCGATATCAAGCAGTTCAAGCATCTGCTTGCCGTTATCCGCGGCGTCACCGCCGGAATTGTTGTTGAACAGAACAAAAACATCCTTACATTGCTGCTGCAATTCATTCAGGTGCTTTTTCCAATCCTCCAGCTCCTGTTGGTTGTAGCGGTATAAGTACCTGACCTCCCGCCAGTTTTTCCCGCCATCAGGCTTCATCCAGCCCTGCTTGTTGCGTCCGTGAAATCTGACGAGCGTTTTGTTTTCATCGGTCGCGCGCAGCACAGTCGGAACGCTGCCTTCTCCGATTTGTGGTTCATCACAGACACTGTGAATCCAGCCTTCCGCTTTCATAAATGAAAGCGTCTGCTCATAAAATGGCGGCGAGAACCAGGAACGGTTTCTGAATTCAAGCGCACAAGGGATATCTCCCATTTGGTGCTTGCACCATCTCAAATAGGCGACATTCTCCTTCTTGCAGTCAAACCACGGCGGAAATTGAAACAGCACCATGGCGAGCTTATTGCTATGTAAATATGGCGTTAAAGACACCTTAAACGCATCAAACATCTCCTCTTTTGAGTCAAAGGGAATTTCGCCGCGCTGATGCCCTGTCATGCCCTGATATGCTTTCACGATAAATTGGAAGGTTTCGGGCGTTTCCTTCACCCACTTTTCATTATTGCGCGCCGGCTGAATCGCGTAAAAACTCGCGTCTAATTCCACGATCGGAAAATGGGAGGAATAGGCCTGCAATTTTTTCTGGCTGGCCGTTTTCGGCGGATAGATGCTGTCATGATCCCCCCACCCCGTCAGTCCGATATAAATCACACTCATTCACCTCTCTTCCAGTTTATCACACGTGTTTTCAGGTTTCCTCGGAAATGCTGTTCATATGGCGGGAAAATGCAGAGCGAAGATGCTGATATTGTTCCTCATTCGTATCTAAAAACGCCTCTTCTCTTGAGGAAGGAATATGCTGATAATCAATAGGCGCATGAAACTGCTCACTCGTAAAATCGAACATCACACCATTGATGCTGTTGTAAAAATGCCAGCTCTCACCGACTTTTGTTTTGAAAATCGTGCCGCCGAAATGGTCTTGAATCACCAATGCCGTCACGCCGCATTGGCCGCATGACGGGCATTCTTCCGTCCATTTAGAGCTCGAATGGCGCGACCAGGATTGCTTAAGTATGTATTTGACATGCTCCATTGCCTCCGCCTCCTTTAAAAAAAGATACCACGTTGATGAGATTTTAAAAACTAGAACGGAGGAAATCAAAAAACCCGGCGGTAAAATCCGCCGGGCTTACGAAGGAACGACCAGAGCTCCGTCAATTTCAGTGACTTTTTCCCCATCATTGTACACGCACCGGCCTTTGCTGTAAGTGGCCGAAATGCTGCAGGGAAATGTATGTCCTTCGTAAATGCTTTTTTTATGCTTTGCAAACATCGATTCTCTTGTAACAGTGTACGGCTCCATGCTGACGAGCACGAAATCTGCATCACACCCCGCCTCAAGCCGCCCTTTTTTCTGAAGGCCGAATCGTTTTGCAGGGGCCGCCGCTGTCCATTCTGCGATGGTTTCAAACGGAATCTGATGCTCAAGCGCCAGTTCCAGCATTCCTAATAAAGTGAACTGCCCGCCGCTGATTCCGCCCCATGATAAAAACATGTTATCCTCCCGTTTCAAGGATGGACGGCAGGGGGAATGGTCTGAGGAAACCATGTCAATGTCCCCGGCAATGAGCGCCTCGATCAGCGCCTCTTTTGATTGCCGTGACCGGAGCGGAGGCGCGCATTTTGCAACAGAGCCCTTTTCCCGTAAATCGTCATGGCTGAACAAGACATAATGCGGGCATGTTTCAACCGAAACATCAAGACCTTCCTGTTTCGCCTCTCTGATCAGCCGGACCGCTTTCGCCGTGCTGATATGGACAAAATGAACCGGACAGCCTGTCACCTTCGCATACTGAATCGTGCGATACACCGCTTCAACTTCTGCTTCCTCCCGGCGGGAGGCGGCGTACGCATCCGCGTCCACCTTTCCTTTATTGGCCAAAACCATCTGCAAGTAGCTTGTGATCGCGTCACTTTCCGCGTGGAGAGCGAGGATTTTTCCTGCAGCCGCGATTTCTGCCATGCCTTTGAGCAATGTCCGTTCATCAACAGAGCGGAACTCATCAGTGCCTGACTTTGATAAAAACGCTTTAAACCCGATCGCTCCCGCTTCAGCCATCGGACGGATGTCCTCGATATGGCCTGGCACAAGGCCGCCCCATAGCGCAAAATCCACGGCAGATTTTTGCCTGCCTAGCTCAGCTTTTGAGAGAAGATGCTCTGCCGTCACGGTTGATGGAATACAGTTGAGCGGCATATCAAAATAGGTGGTGCAGCCGCCTGCGGCCATCATTTGAGAACCTGTTTCAAACCCCTCCCAATCCTCCCTGCCCGGTTCATTAAAATGAACATGGCAGTCTATCACACCAGGAAACACGTATTTCCCGTCTGCCTGGATGATTTCCGTCCCGCTTGCTTCAATGTCAGAACCTATCTCGGCAATGACACCGTTTTGAACTGCAATATCAGCTTCTATAACGCCATCTGGCGTAACTGCCTTCGCACCTTTTATCACCATATCGTAAGCCATATTGATCCCCCCATATAAGGATAATGATTTTTCATGTCAGTTTATGTCACACAATCAGTTCTATTTTCCACAGTTTACTGCTACTATGATCGTATTACATCAGCAAAACCGCTAGAATTCCTATTGAAAATTATTCACCTTAACCAATGTTTTTATAGAAAAGGAGAATGCGCTATGAATATTTTTGATGTGATGAAAATACCGGCTTTTGAAAACGCCAATTTAATCGCTGGAAAAGCAGGAGGGGAAAGAGAGGTTCAGCATGTCAATATGATGGACGCTCCGGATATCGCAGACTTTTTGCATAAGAATGAATTGCTCGTCACCACCGCCTATCACCTGAAGGATCACCCGCATCAATTATCTGAACTGATTCGGCAAATGGCAAAACGCGGCTGCGCGGGCCTCGGCATTAAAACAAAGCGCTATCTGGAAGATATCCCGAAGGAAATCATTGAACTGGCCGATTCATGTGCGTTTCCGATCATTGAGCTTCCGGAACACATCCGACTCGGCGATATTGTGAATGCCACACTCAGCCATATTCTCGATATGCGTTCTAACGAGCTGCAGCAAGCCATTTACGCGCATAAAAAATTCACAAACCACATTATGAGCGGCAAGGGGCTGCAATCCCTCCTCAAAAAGGTGTCAGACCTCCTTCAGCTTCCCGTGCTGCTGCTTGACCAGCATGCCAAAATGCTGTCTGCTTCTCATCAGATTTCAGTTGAGACCGAAAAGCTGAAAGGCACCCTGAATACCGTATCCGGGCCGTTTTTTACTTGTTTCTCTACAATCTCAGATCAGAAAACATATTCTGTCCTGCCTATTTATAATCACGAAAAAAACTGCGGCTACCTGCTGATACCGGACATGGTGCAGGCCGGCGATAAAGGATTGATCCTCACTATTGAACAAGCGGCCAACGTCATTTCCTTTGAACTGCTGAAGGAAAATGCGCTGAAACAGTTCAGCCGGCGGGCCCGCAATGAGTTTTTCAACAATTTTATTGAGCGGTCCTTTTCTTCAGATGACGAAATCAAAAACCGGGCGAAAGAATTCAAGCTGCGCTGGGATCAAAAATACATGTGCATTGCCGGCAAACTCGATCGCAATGACGAATCAATCAGCTTTACAGAAAATCAGCTCGCTTCCGACAGCGTATTCGAATTTCTTGAAGGTGAATTATCAGCCTTCCCGTTTCCGCCTCACTTCTTTATGAAAGGAAATGTCGGCATTATTCTAATCGAGGCGACAGACAGCTGGAGTGAAATGCACGCCTCGGTGATCAGCTTTTTAGAACAGTTTCAAACACAGGTCAGCGCTCAATTTAAACGAACCGTGTCCTTTGGCATCAGCAATATCTGCCAAAAGCTCATTGATGTTCCCGACGCTTTCACAGAAGCTTCTGATGCCCTGCAATCGGGGCATTTGTCAAGAAGCACCGCATTTATCCAGGTGTATCACGCCAAAGATGTGCCTGAGCTTCTGCGCTTGCTCCCGGTTGAGGATTTGAAGAAATTTTACAACTCCACGCTTCAGAGCCTCGCTGAAAAACAGCAGGAGGATCAAAGCCTGCTTCATACGCTTTCCGTCTATTTAGAGACACACTGCCAAATTTCAGAGACGGCAAAGCGTCTGTACGTTCATCGCAATACGGTCATATACCGCCTTGAAAAATGCGAAGAGCTGCTGGGGAAAAGCTTAAAAGATCCTGAAACAACGATGCGTTTGCGGCTTGCCTTACGTATGCAGCGGCTGATCAGCTAATGCTTGTTACATTTTCTTACAAAATGAATCGTTTTTCGTCACTTTCAGCAATCACACCTGTCTTTTTCAGCTACTGTATCCAATGACACCCCTCGATCGGCACGATATCATGTTACTAAAGTTCACATACAAGGAGGGACTATAGTGAAAAAAAGATCGTTTAAGGTGTTTACGCTTAGCCTGCAGCATGTGCTCGCCATGTATGCAGGTGCGATTTTGGTGCCCCTGCTTGTCGGCAGAGCGCTGAATGTAACAACTGAACAGCTGTCCTACCTATTGGCGATTGACCTGTTAACATGCGGCATCGCGACGCTTTTGCAAACCTTGCGCGGAGCATACATCGGCATCGGGCTTCCCGTCATGCTTGGCAGTTCATTTGTGGCCGTCACCCCGATGATTGCAATCGGCAGCAATTACGGCATTCACGCGATTTATGGTTCCATCATCGCGGCCGGTGTGTTCATCTTTTTGTTTGCGCGTTTTTTCGGCAAGCTGACTGTGTTATTTCCTCCTGTCGTAACAGGTACCGTTGTGACCTTGATCGGCCTTTCACTTGTTCCGACAGGTGTGAAAAATATGGCTGGCGGCGAAAAAATAAACGGCAGTGCCAACCCCGAATACGGTTCGCTCGAAAACCTTCTTCTCTCTGTCAGTGTCCTTGTTCTGATCTTAGTCCTCAACCGCTTTCTCAAAGGATTTGCCCGAACACTGTCCGTTCTTATCGGAATAGCCGCCGGAACAGCGGCAGCAGCGATCATGGGCAAAGTCAGCTTTTCTTCTGTTACAGAAGCACCGTTCTTCCAAATCCCGAAGCCTTTTTACTTCGGAGCCCCCGCGTTTGAAATCGGTCCGATCTTAACGATGCTGATCGTCGGAATCGTCATTATTGTGGAATCAACCGGCGTTTTCTACGCAATCGGAAAGATATGCGGCAGACCTTTAACTGAAAAAGATCTCGTCAAAGGCTATCGAGCGGAAGGAATCGCCATTCTCATCGGCGGGCTGTTCAATGCCTTTCCTTATAATACCTTTGCGCAAAACGCTGGCTTATTGCAGCTGACCAAAGTGAAAACAAGAAACATCGTCGTTACCGCAGGCTGTATCCTTGTCTGTCTCGGACTGATTCCGAAGATTGCCGCCCTTGCATCTGCCGTTCCTGCTGCTGTACTTGGCGGCGCGACCGTCGTCATGTTCGGCATGGTGATTGCCTCCGGCGTCAAAATGCTCAGCACAGCGGATCTCAAAAATCAATACAACCTCCTGACCATCGCATGCTCAATCGCACTCGGCATCGGCGCCAGCACGGCCCCCGGGATTTTTGCTGAATTCCCCGCTCCGATCCGGATTCTGGTCAGTGACGGCACCATCACTGGCAGCCTGACCGCTATCTTTTTGAATCTATTTTTCAGCTTGCGCGGCAAAAAAGACAAAACAGCTCAGAAAACAGAACTTACGGTATTAGAACATACACTCGCATTAGAAAAAGAGGTGTAAAAAAGATGAAGGAACAGCACAATGCCTTACAGCTGATGATTCTGGGGCTTCAGCACATGCTTGCCATGTATGCGGGAGCCATTCTCGTTCCGCTGATTGTCGGAGCGGCGATCGGGCTGAATGCGGGGCAGCTGACGTATTTAATCGCGATTGATTTGTTTATGTGCGGGGCGGCAACTCTTTTGCAGCTCTGGAGAAACCGATATTTCGGCATCGGCCTGCCCGTTGTGCTCGGATGCACGTTTACCGCAGTCGGCCCGATGATTTCCATCGGAAGCACTTACGGTGTCCCAGCGATATATGGTGCCATTATCGCCGCAGGACTGATTGTCGTCTTAGCCGCGGGCTTCTTCGGGAAGCTTGTCCGTTTTTTTCCGCCTGTCGTAACCGGATCAGTCGTCATGATCATCGGCATCAGCCTGATTCCAACGGCAATGAATAACCTGGCCGGAGGTGAAGGAAGCAAAGAATTCGGCTCACTCGACAACGTGCTCCTCGGGTTTGGCGTCACAGCTTTTATCTTATTGCTGTTTTATTTCTTTAAAGGCTTTATCCGCTCCATAGCGATTTTACTCGGTCTTATCGCAGGAACAGCGGCTGCATATTTCATGGGAAAGGTCGATTTTTCTGAGGTTTTGGAGGCGTCTTGGCTTCATGTTCCGTCTCTGTTTTATTTCGGACCGCCAACCTTTGAGCTGCCGGCTGTTGTCACGATGCTTCTCGTTGCGATTGTCAGCCTCGTTGAATCGACAGGCGTTTATTTTGCCCTCGCTGATATCACAAACCGCAGGCTGTCGGAGAAGGATCTGGAAAAGGGCTACCGGGCAGAAGGCCTTGCGATTTTGCTGGGCGGCTTATTTAACGCGTTTCCCTATACAGCTTTCTCGCAGAATGTCGGCATCGTTCAGCTCTCAAAGATGAAAAGTGTCAACGTCATCGCCATCACAGGAATCATACTGGGCGCGATCGGGCTGGTTCCAAAAGCAGCGGCCCTGACAACAGTGATCCCCACCCCAGTTCTCGGCGGCGCAATGATCGTCATGTTCGGCATGGTCATTTCTTACGGGATCAAAATGCTATCCAGTGTTGACCTTGATTCGCAAGGCAACTTGCTGATTATCGCCTCTTCCGTCAGCTTGGGGCTTGGCGCTACAACAGTTCCCGCGTTGTTTTCATCTCTTCCGGGCGCGGCCTCTGTCTTGGCAGGAAGCGGAATTGTGATCGGCAGTTTGACGGCCTTTGCACTGCACGCTTTTTTTCAAACCAAACAGCCGAATGGCACAGACATAAAAACGTAAAGGAAGATGCCAATGTTCACAATGGATGACCTGAACCAAATGGACACACAAACACTGACAGACACACTTGGCTCTATTTTTGAACACTCTTCATGGATTGCGGAGAGATCCGCAGCACTACGGCCGTTTTCGTCCCTTTCTGATCTTCACCGCAAAATGACTGGGATTGTAAAAGCCGCGGATCGCGAGACACAGCTTGATTTAATCAAAAAGCATCCCCGGCTCGGAACAAAGAAAACAATGAGCAATGACTCGGTACGAGAGCAGCAGAACGCGGGGCTCAGCAAATTAGAACAGCAGGAATACGAGGAGTTTCTCAAACTGAATGAACACTATTATGATCGCTTCGGCTTTCCTTTTATTTTAGCGGTGAAAGGAAAGACGAAACAGGACATTCACCAAGCCCTGCTGGCAAGGCTTGAGAGCGAACGAGAAACGGAGTTCCAGCAGGCCCTTATAGAAATTTACCGAATCGCCCGCTTTCGTCTGGCTGACATCATCACTGAAAAAGGAGAGACGCAAATGAAAAGAACCATGTCTTATGGCAAAGGAAATGTATTTGCATACCGAACGTTTTTAAAACCGCTCACTGGAGTGAAGCAAATCCCAGAATCATCTTTTGCCGGGAGAAGCAATACCGTTGTCGGCGTTGATGTGACATGCGAAATTGGCGGAGAAGCCTTCCTGCCATCATTTACAGACGGAGACAATACTCTCGTCGTGGCAACGGATTCAATGAAAAACTTTATCCAGCGCCATCTCGCATCCTATGAAGGAACGACAACCGAGGGGTTCCTACACTATGTAGCTCACCGATTTTTAGATACCTATTCTCATATGGACAAGATCACTCTGACTGGCGAAGACATTCCGTTTGAAGCAATGCCTGCATACGAGGAGAAAGAGCTCAGCACAAGCCGCCTCGTCTTCAGAAGATCGCGTAATGAACGAAGCCGCTCTGTGCTGAAAGCAGAACGAAGCGGGAATACCATAACGATTACAGAGCAATACAGCGAAATCATGGATCTTCAGCTCGTCAAGGTGAGCGGCAACTCCTTCGTCGGCTTCATCCGGGACGAATATACGACTCTTCCCGAAGACGGCAACCGCCCGCTGTTTGTCTATTTAAACATCAGCTGGCAATATGAAAATACAAATGACGCATACGCTTCTGATCCAGCCCGCTACGTCGCGGCTGAACAAGTCCGCGACTTGGCAAGCACCGTTTTTCACGAGCTCGAAACCCCTTCAATCCAAAACTTAATCTATCATATCGGCTGCAGAATATTAGCAAGGTTCCCGCAGCTCACTGATGTCAGCTTCCAATCTCAAAATCACACGTGGGATGCGGTTGTCGAAGAAATCCCGGGCTCACAAGGAAAAGTCTACACCGAACCGCGCCCGCCATACGGTTTCCAACATTTTACCGTGACAAGAGAAGACGCCGAGAAAGAAAAACAGAAAGCCGCTGAAAAATGTCGGAGCCTGAAAGCCTGATGGGAAAACTGACAACCCATATTTTAGATTTAACCAGCGGCAAACCAGCGGCGAACGTAAAAATTGAAGTGAAGCGGCTGGGCGAAAGTATTTTGAAAGAGGTTTACACTAACAATGACGGCAGAGCCAATGTCCCTCTGCTGGCTGGTGAAGAGCTGGTTTCCGGAGAGTATGTGATGGAATTTCATGCAGAAGACTATTTTGCGAATAAAAACGTAAATACGATCGACCAGCCGTTTTTAACCATAGTCACCGTCCGTTTTCAGCTTGCAGATCCAGATGCACATTATCATATCCCGCTCTTGCTGTCGCCGTTTGGTTATCAGGTGTATAGGGGGAGTTAAGAAGGAAGCCCGCCGGTGAGGCGGGTTTCTATTTGCACTTCAGTAAACTTTTGATCCTAGGACAGTACTTGCAGTAATCCCACGCTTAGTGAAACAACAGCTTGAATAAACATTCACCAATATTTTTCAGGATAATTGCCTACGAGAAAAACATCCTGTAGTCCTTTCATTTATAAATCGGGGTTTCAAACTAATAAGTCAGCTCTTAGCAGCCGAGTTCCCTTTTCCAATCCTATAAACAGACCGCGTTTTTTCTCGAAAAAATACTCTGAAGACAATTGCTGCGGTTTTAATCGTTTTGATAATGCGTTCTCTCTTACACCTTTAGACAAAATATCCATTTTTTCTTTTTTAGACTTAAATCTATGTCGAAAATGATCGTTTGGCATATCTTATACTATCTCCACTAAAGGAGGTGACATTATGGGATTCTACAATTCTGGTGGATACAATGGAAACTCTGGTTACTCAAACGGTTTCGGGAGCTCCTTCGCTTTGATCGTGGTGCTATTCATTTTGTTGATCATTGTTGGAGCAGCTATCTTTAATTATTAAGTTTAACTTTCCTTGCCTCCGCCGTATCCAACACCTCCCTGTCCGACAGACGCCATAAGAAGTTTTTATGGCGTCTTTGCTATGGATTCACTAATCATTTTCTAATCATGAAGCTGTCAAGTTCTACGAGATTTATCTTGATGTTTTCCCACAACGCTTCTGCGTCTTGATCGCGCTGTCTGACTGAGGCTAAAAAAGTCCGGCTTTTAAAAGCCGGACTCCCGTCTACCCCCGTTCAACTCTCTTCTAATCCTGCAAGCTGACCGCATAATCCCGCCATACCCGGTACACCGGCACAAATTCCCCGCCAGCCCTTCTTCTATATCTTCGTCAGAAGGTTGAGGGGTTTCCCGAAACAGTGCTTTAAGCGCAATTATCATTCCTGGGGTACAGTAGCCGCATTGGAAGCCTCCTTCTTCCAGAAAAGCGGTTTGGCAGATATCCAGTTCCTCTTTTTGTACGCCCTCGATTGTTGTAATGGAATGGCCGTCCACTTGGTAAGCCATGGTCATACACGCATTGGCCAGTTTTCCGTCGATTAAAATAGAGCAGGCTCCGCAGCGGCCGATTCCGCAGGACACCTTTGTCCCGGTCAGCTGAAATTCCTTTCTAAGCAGGTCACTCAGATGTGTCGTAGGAACGGCAGCAACCTCCCACTCCTGCCCATTCACGGTCATCCGGAACTGTTCCTTTTTTACAGGAAATGGCCCGGCCTCTTTTACGTCCATTGCTTCAGCCCCTTTCTGTCTATCGCTTCAAGCAGCTCTTCTCTTGAAATTGGCAGCTTGTTTATCCAGCATCCGACCGCATCATGTACTGCCTTTACAATCGCCGGAGTGATGGCGATCGTTCCAATTTCGCCAACACCGCGCGGTCCATATGCATCACCCTTCATTAGTTCTTCTATTGCGATCACCTTCATGTTAGGAACGTCTTTGACTCCGGGGATCAAATAGTGATCTAGATTTTCCGCGGCATAACGGCCGTCCGTCATTTTCGCTTCCTCCATCAGCGTATAGCCGAGTGCCATGACAGCGCCGCCTTCAATTTGACCTCGATAACCCTGGGGACTGACAACCGGACCTGCCGCAATAGCGTGCTCACAATCTATCAATTTGACATCGCCTGTTAACAGATCTACCTCCACCTCAACGGCAGCCGCTCCAAATGAGTAGAGGAAATGGCCGCCCACCACAGGATCTCCCGTTGTTTTGAAAGGCATTACTTTTTTAAAACACAAAAAAGAGCCTATCAAATTTGATAGGCTCTCTCTATAATTTTTAATGTTCGAGGCAACCCTTCCTGCCACGTTATGTAATTTTTTTGCTTTAATCGATCCAGTAGAGATTTAATTGAAGCTGTAGATGATAAATTTAATTCCGTCATTAACTCCCGATAGGTAGGAGGAATACCATTCTTTTCAATGAAATTAGAAATTGTTATAAGAACCTCTGCCTGTCTCGCTGTAATTTTACGCATAATTCCTGACCCCTCTTTTATATGTTGTAGGAGAGACAGCAAGGATATTCTCAATAGTAAACGTCTTTGTCTGACGGCTTTTAAAACAAAAAGCTCGTATGTATTTCTCATTTATATGCCGTACAATTATTGATCTCTTTGAAATAAAACCGTCATTTCTCATATAAATCATCTCTAGGACTGTTTTCTCTGTTAAAGAACGTTTTAAAATCGATTCCATGCTTTCCTCCTCCTTCTTTACCATTATTTTATACGAACATTAGTTCTATTTCAAGTTGAAAAACGAATGTTTGTTCTGGTATTATTTACTCAAGGAGTGATGAACATGTCTGAAGGAATTTATGATAAACGCTGGGAACAAAAATTTATTCTGCCCGAACACAGAGAAGCTTTATTACATAGAAAGATTGAAACTAAAAAAATTGAAAAGCCTGTTCTTGATGAATACCAACTCGAAGAAATGGCGCGGATTATTTCTGAAGCAATGGAGAACAATACGGCTATAACCATTAGTTTTTATAGAAATGGCTTTATTGAGGACATAATCGGGCATGTTCATTACATAAATGAAATCAAACAACAGTTACATGTGAAGGATTTAAAGGGGGATACAAACTTTATAGCGTTTGACTCTCTAACAGCTGTAAAAACAGAATAACCCTCTCTTATATGAGAGGGTCTAATATCGGTCAAGTCTGTAATCTAATTCCTGCCATCTGCATTTCAGCATTAGTCGTATGAGCCTCAATATGCTGGTTGGATTGCTCAGGAGCTGCAGTAAACGCAAATAAACCAGTGGTAACAATAACAGCAGAGAGAAATACACAAACACCTTTTTTAATACTCATATAAACAGTCACCTCGCTGAATTTGAAGCTGCGCTTCAACCATTTTATCATAGAAAAAACTGGATTCTTCAAATTCTCCGCCTTCTCTATAATATTCTGCAGTTAGCAGCGTTATGTGTTCCGTAAATGAGAACATGTGACTTTCATTAAGATGATTCAATATATTGAGGATACCCTGTTTATCAACAGACTCAATATATAGGGCATTCAGAAACTGATTCATCGATAGGAAAAGTTCATCATTGAATTTTTGTGCTGTTTCGATCCCTTGCTGTAAAACCTTCTGTCCTTCATTAAACTTTTCCTGCTTGAATAAAACTGTGGCCAACGAATGGAGCGTATGAGGAAGTGTCCTTAATTTTGCTTTTTCTGCAACCTCAGCTGCTTCTTTCAAATATCCTTCGGCTTTACTTGGTTGTCCCATGTAATGATAACATTCACCTAAATTATACAAAGCAGAACTTATTAGTCTGTCGTGCCCTAATTCCTTAGAAAGCTTCAGGGCTTCTTCAAGATGTTTTAACCCTTTTTCATAATGTTTAAAATCGAGATAGTTACCTACGATTACAAACAAGCTTTGAATTTTCCTTACAGTATACAGCGGATTCTGATCATAAATCTCTAATGCCTTTAAAATGTGATGCATGGAAACGTGAGTTTGTTTCATGTTGTAATAAGCTTCTGCCACCTTAAAATGAAATTCAGCTTGTTCGATTTCATCAGTAACAGCATAAAGTTCTTTTTCAGCTTTACGGTAATAGTTAATAGCTTCCACGAATTCTTGCTGATCAAATTCATACATACCGCGGAAAAATAGTGAGTAATATTTCAGGAGACCGGTTAATTTCTTTTGGGGAGCTTCAATTTTTTCAAGTAATTCTGAGATGGTTGGACGTGCTGTTCTATACTTTTTTTCCGGCTCTAAGTAGTCGAGCATAAGTTGGTGTCGAAAGCTCATTAGTGAGTAATAAATTAGTAAATACTCATCCTCTTCCATTTGTTTAATTTCTCTTTCAACTTCTGCTTTTAAAATTTCAGCATCCGGAACACTAAACTGACGTATCATCTTATACCATTCGGTAATCTTAACCCCTACATGTGAGGAAGGTAAAACCGGATTCACAGGATCCCTCCTTTTTGTTTCTTTTTATGTAATATTCTAACATTTCCAAAAGGTGTTTGAACCGCAAAAAAACCGCAAACTTTTTCTTCGGTTCATTTCGTTGATTGATCACATTTCAAATAAAAGGATATTTTGTATTTCTCACTTTCTTTTTATGGTAAAATTTTGTTAGTTATTGAATCACAAAGCTTAACAAGAAAGGATATGATCATGAAGGTATTTGAAGCTAAATCATTGCTTTCTGAAGCTGAAAACCGTGCAAAGGAATACAAAGATACAAGGAACCAAATGGTCAAATTAAAGAATGCCTTCAAATCAGTTGCTGATCTTGATGACAGTGAGTTTTCAGGTAAAGGCGCCAATAACATAAAGGCATTTTATGAAGATCAAGCAGGGATCGCTGACCAGTGGATTGATTTGATCGACATGAAAATCGCATTTCTCACGAGTATTATTGGCATCCTGGAAGACGCAAGCTTATCCGATGCCTACATAGAAGAATCTTTTTTAGAACACGAGCTGGCCAACGCTTATACTAAATCAAAATCCATCATGTCAGAACAGAAAAAAGCAATAAAAGACATTCTAAATGACATCAACGATATACTACCACTAGATTTATTCTCCACAGAAACTTTTAAAGACGAACTCTCTTCAGCCGACAACAAACGTACCAAGACCATCAAAAAAATTCATGAAGTCGATGAAAATTTAACATCTGAATATGCACTCTCAGAAGCAAATGAACAAATGATTCAGGCTGATTATCAAGCACTCATGAACGCTACAGCAAAAGGTAAAAACGCCTCCCCTATCCACTATAATGCAAAAGCTTATAGAGACAGTGAAATTCATAAGATGACCGAGGATGTAAAAAAACAAACTACTGACTATATTTCCTTTAAAGATCAGCAGGCCGAACAAAGAAGAATTGCGAAGGAACAAGAGGAGCTCGCAAATAGGCCATGGTATGAAAAGACCTGGGATGTCGTTTGTAATTTTACGGGGGAAGTCTCCGGATATTATGATTATAAGAGAGCTGCTGATGGCGTCGATCCAGTCACCGGTGAAAAATTAACTAATGGGCAACGGGTGGCAGCTGGCGCAATGGCTGCGGCAGGATACATCCCTATAGTTGGCTGGGCCGGGAAGTTAGCCAAAGGCGGAAAGGCTGTCTACTCAACGAGCAAAGCCATCTATAAGGCAGACAAAGCGCTTGATATCTATAAAACACCTAAGACATTCCCTGCCCTTCAAAACTCCAGTAAAGGACTCTACGGTCTTGCGTCAGCGAATGGTTTTAGTGAAGCAATAACCGGTCGAGATATGTTCGGGAATAAAATTTCTGAGGAGAGACGTGAAAACAGCTTTAATAGTGCTCTAGCTGCTCTCGGGCCTATAGGAGCAATCGGAACCGGCAAAGTATTGAAAGCAACCGCAGGAGCCGGAAAATCTTCAAATCTCTATCGCGGGGATAAAGATTTATATTCCACCAAAGCAGCTAATGGCTTAGGAAAATCACATATTGATCCGGACACCGGAAATCTTGTGCCAATAAATAAAGAAGGAATGTATAAAGGTAGACAAGTCACAGTAACAGAACATATTTTAGGCGGATTTAGAGGAGCCCAAAAGTCTAATAGTCCGTACACCAGTTTCACAATGAATAAAAATATAATCACTAATTATGGTGATAATTCTATTGAATTAAATTTGCCGGCTTTGCGAAAGGCCATCCAGTCAGGAGAAGTAAAAGGAGTAGCTATTTTATCTCCCAAAAAAATTGAACGTCTAATAAAGAATGATAAGCATTCAGATTATTGGAAGAAAAGAGCTCTTAGTTGGACAAAAAGAGATACTGAATATTTAATAAGAGGCGAGATACCAAGCGAGTATTTCAAACTGCAATCAAAGGAGGGAAAATAAGTGTTCCTTTACTATAAAGATGAAAAGTTAGGCGAAATTCACGACGTTAGCGGAGAAGGTATGTGGATGTACGGTATTCTCAGCCCATATGAAAACATTGAGACCTTTCGAGACCTTTTTAATGACCTTATTGACGAAGATGGTGACTTCGATGAAACGAAATACGACGAAGAATGGCTAAATGACGAAAACTGGTTCGTTTCGGATAATGGGAATAAAAGAGGCATTATTGTTCCGGCTGTTTATCCTGATGGTGCTATAAACTGGAGATGGATATAAAAAAAGGGGCCCAACATGGGCCCTTTTTTTTATCCAAAACTAGAAACAGACGTATATAAATAATGTTTACTTACTCTTGATTTTAAATCGTAGTTGATAGACCCTTGTCCAATAACACCATATTTCAATCGATACCGAGCAGATGCAGAAGCTTTAGAAGTTTCTTGTGCACGAGTTATCTTTAGCTCATCACCTTGCACAGTAAATGGCGGCGCGACAAAATGCCATTCATCCCATGCCTTTGTGATTTTGCTGTAGGAAATTACTTTCTTCGGCTTTGGTCTACTTACTTTGATACGGTAGCTTAGATTTATTACTCCAGTATTCCAGTAGATTTTAAAGGTTGTTGTACCTACCGGAACAGGGTATGTACCCATAGTACTGAATTCATCTTCAGTCTTTTCTGGAATAATCCCCATAGTTCCAACATACTTTCCATTATCGTCATAAATTTTTTGCTCCTGAGGTTTGGTCGAATCCATGTTAAATGCGACTTCTTTCTCAGGTAAAACCGGTTGCTGTGGCATTTCCGCAGCCTTTGATGTGTTTTCAAATGTTGTTGACAAAACGAGAGCTAAAACCGTGGCAATAACGACTGTCACAAACTTTTTCATGCTACTCCTCCTATCAAACTTTTTTCGAAACAATGCCATATTAACACAAATATACAAATAAATACATACTTTTCTATATTTATCCCTACGAAAAAAACATGTATAATGACACTTGAAATCTACAACTGCTTCTAGGTTACACTAGGAGAAAGCCTAAAAAGAAAGGTTGATGGGTTTGAACTTATATTTAGTAACAGCCCTTGTAATATCAGTATTATTAAACGTAATTTTATGTATTCAGCTAGGAAAATTCAGAACAAGTCGAATTTCCAAATGGAAAGAAGGCATGGGAATTAACACTCCATTCGCAGCATTAGTCTGGGCTTTCCTTGCTATAACAATTGTTTTGAGTCTTATAGGTTTATTGGCTGGAGTTAGTGATTTATAAAAGGAGGAACTAAAGTGGAAATGTTTCTAACTTGGATCACAACGATTATACCTTTTATCTTTTTGTTTATTGGAGTTAGCGTTATTTGGTGGGTAGTGCGGTATTTACTCACGATTAGAAAAAATTCTTTCAAGAAGATTGAACAAAACAATGAAATCATCAGTCTACTAAAGAACAGGTGACAGACTTTCTTCAATGAATTTTTAAAAAAGCCCCCCTTGTTAGGGAGGGCTTTTTGTTATTTTAGAAGTGATTCAATTTTCGCTTTTGTCTTAGGTCCATAAACGCCATCAGCAGTCAGACCATTTACTGACTGGAACCGTTTGACTGCATTTGCTGTTTTCGGCCCATATACGCCATCAATGCCGTTATTTTTCGCCCCTTTATCCGGGTAGAAATAAAGAGCAGCCAGAGCATTTTGAACTTGTCTGACATTCGTTCCTTTCGTCATCGGACTTGTCACTTTAATAATTCCGGAAGGAAGCGGGTATGATGTCTTTTTGCCGCTTGTTTTAGTGCTGCTGGATGAACTGGATCCTTTTAGTTTCAACTTTTGGCCAACTGTAATTTTATTCGGGTCTTTAATGTTATTCCAGCTCTGAAGATTTGCCACACTCACTCCGTGCTCTTTTGCTATTTCAGAAAGAGTATCACCTTTTTTCACAGTATATGTTGTTCCGGATCCTGAAGAGCCGCCTGAAGACGCTGAGCTTTTACCGCCGATTTTGCTTAATTCAGCTGCGATAGCCGCCTTCACTTCATCCCATCTACCCTCATCTAAAATACGGTGCGGGCAATACTTGCCGTTCCAGTCTTGATGCTTGCGAATACGATCAATTCCCCAGCCTCTCTCTTTAAGGAGCTGCGCCACAAATTTGATTGCTAGCTTTTCAGCAGTGTAGTATTTAGCACCTCCCGACTTGCTATAACAAATTTCGACACCAATCGACTTGCGGTTCCCTGTGCCGTTTGTGCCGTCTCCTGTGTGCCATGCGTTGCGATTTAACGGTAGCCCTTGAATAACCTCTTTGTCATCAACGGCAAAATGATAGCTTGTTGAGCTTGTGTTGTTCTTCATATAAGAAATTTCATTCTTCGCTGAAGCATCGTTTGCCGTATTGTGAATAGTGATATATTCCGGAACCATAGGATTCGGACATTTCAAACTGTATTTTTCTTGAGAAACTAAATTTTTCACCACTTTTATGGCCATAATACTTCCTCTCCTATTCTTTTTTAGATAAAAAAGGCTGCCAGTTACCCAGCAGCTTGTTCTTTGTTTTTAGTTGTTTTTTCGTTGTCTTCTTCAATTACATGAAGCCGGTCCGTGATAGCAGCCGGAATTTTAACGCCGATCTGTGCCAGATTCTCAGTAATTGAAAGTCCCTCATTTGCAATATAAAAAAGAACGGTTCCAAATGTTAGAACACCGTTCAGATTGAGAATAGTATCGACGATATTTGCCAAGATGACCACTAGAAAGCTAAGCATTTTTCGGACATAACCAAACCAAGCACTCCGACTACGTAACTTCTTGAATTTCCATGCCTTAATCACGCCTGTTATTACGTCAAGAATGCTGAGAACTAACAATAAATCAAGGTATTTCACACCACCGAATAGATAAATCCTTGCTAAATCCAACGTTTCAAAGTTAATAAACACACTCGTTTCCTCCATTTCTTTATCACCTCCTTAGAGGCAAAATAAAAGGACAGCCGGATTTTATGAGACGGCCGTCCCTCTTACTGAAAAGTTTCCATTTGTTAACGCCGTGAGCTCCATCATTATTTCTTTAAAACCGGTAATGTCAAAAGACCAGGCTTCCGATTTTCCTTTTGTGCTAGTGGCATACGTTCCGTCATCTACTTTCTGTCCTCTCAGGGCTCTTTTTGTTCCTGATAGGGATTTACCCCAGAACTTCAATTCACTTGTCTCAGCTGTTCCATAAACCTCAATAAGCAACGTTTTAAATGATCCAACAGTGAACGGAGTACCTTCCCCAATCGTTTCTGTTTTATCGTGAAAAATAACATCTATCGTTTTTGCTTGAGTGTCTAATGAGCCGAGATTCAAGCCTTCAGTCTGAACTTTTAAACGACCTTCATCGGTTAAACTGCTCTTATCCATTTGCATAGTGAGCGGAGCAGATGTCGTAATTGGAACGGCTTGTTTAATGTTTATATCTTCTTCGCCTGCGCCAAGCGACTGATAAAGTAAGAATTCAGATTGCTGCAGGTTACCATTTGCATACCTGAAGCGGAAATATCGTTGTGTTAAGTGGATCCATTCAGTCTCGCCAAGTGTCCCCGCCTTAACCACTAAGGAAGATACTGTGGTCCATGTATTCTGATCGTTACTTTCTTCGATAAATAATGTACCTTCACGATCAGAATAAGCATGTCCTTTTACTTTTGAAATTAAAACCTGACCTAATCGATCTTGGCCATACTGTGTATACACTTCAGTCGCTTTTAAGACTGCATTTGTCAACAGCTCAGCATTACCTGAAATGGCAGCCATCGGCACCACAAAATCTCTGTTCCCTTCTCTGTATGGCTTGGCTGCCCCCGGCTTACCGGCTGCATCTGTTGGAAATTGAAAACTATACTGCGTCATTTTAAAATTCCTCCTTGCTTTTGTTAGTCTTTAGCGGTCTAACATGGGCGTTACATCGTACCCACCCCCTTTCAGGCAAAATAAAAAAGCCCTACATGGCTTCTCCTGTGATCTCTTTATACTGTTCTGCAGTGATTAGATTTTTTTCTATTCCTTCCTGTAAATCTTCGCGCGAGCAATCTTTATAGTGGATTGCCTGCTTCACCATTTCAGGGGTAGCCCAGTTATAATATAAAGCCAGTACCCAATAATTCATTCTTCATTCCCTCCTTCTAAGGAAAGCAGCTGCAGCTTTATTTCAGACAGCGCATTTCCTAAAGTTTGGTTTAATTCTTCAAGCTGTTTGCGGGCCAGCTTTTCTTGCGACAATTCTTGTGCAAGCAAATCGACCTGATCAGGAGGCTCATATGGTGGTTTGCTTTTCGATTCTTCCCACCAGGCTTGCAATTCCTCCTGAGTAGGTAATGGCGCCCGGAGATTCCATTTCTCAATATATGAGCCGTTCCCGTCGTTCCGCAGTTCAAAATCCTTTCTCGGTACCGCAGTAGGGTACTTGTACATAATCGCATCATACAAAATCATAAAAGTACCTCCTATAATCTCGGATAATTTCTGCCGCCCATTTCAGTGATATCAAAATAGTTATACCATCCTGAGTTGTCAGTAATGTAACGTTGAACATCCCCGTCATATCCAACATAGAGATAAATCTCTATATAATCGCCCGCATTAGCCGGAACAGTGGCGGCTCCATAAACCCCTACATTGAATTGTGTTGTATCAGAAGGATTTGCTGGACTGTTTCTGTAATGCGCTATATTTTTATAAATCTTTCCGTTAAGATAAATCTCCATCTCATAGTTGGCATATCTTTGAACGTTCTCTATATATAAACCTGCATTGACTAAAAACATACCGCTATTAGGACAGATAAACCGGTTATTAGTGACATCAAAAGCATTATGACTGTCTTTTATCTTTCTATTAAACCGAACTTTCTGCTGTTCCCCTTTGATAAGAAGCTGTTTTCCAGTTGTACCAACATTGGCATGTGCAAATCCAGATATTTTTTCCCAAGGAGTCCAGCCAGAACCGCTCCACCAATGGCGAACCCATACCCCTGTACTGTCAATATAGGTTCCCGATTCATTGCCTGTACCGTAAAAATATTGTGTGAAGCGGGAATTATTATATTTCTCGTTTTTTACAATTCCGTATCGCAAAGGATATCCGGTCGTGTTACCTTGGCCAATATCCATAAGAGTAAGACCGAGTGGATATGATTCTCCGCTTGTTCTCGCGTCCTGAATTGCGTTTGTTCCTGTAAGAACGGTCAGTTTTTGATTAGTAAAGTTTTCTTGAACAAAGGCTTTTGCATCCGAAAGAGCTTTATCAGCTTTATTCTGGGCGTTAACCTCGGTCTCATACTTATTCCAGCCGGACCAGCCTGAATTACCGTCAACATAGTTTGAATACATATTATTCTTATAATCTATAGCCACGACATATCCAAAAGTACCGTTACCGTTACTATCAATGGATGTGAAGTGAAAAAAACCTCTAGTTGATAAGGTGGAAGGAGCATTTGTCGGCTTCCCTGTTGAGTAAAAAGTTCCGAAGGTCTTGCCCGCTTTCACAATTCTCTCCAGAAAGTCGTCTGTATCAGCTATGGATACCAAGACACCTCCGACATCATTTGTAATTTTAAAAAGCTGAGCTCCATTCCATTTGTCTTTATCACTTTTAGTAACATGGATATCTTTATTATCAGTGTGAACAGCCAATCTTTTAATTGATCCTTCTTCAGTTTCGTACTTTATCCAATCTGACCAGGTTCCATTAACTAAGGACTTTCTCCAAAATCCGCCATCTGCGGCCATGGCCATTGCTTCCCCACTCGTCGAAGAGGAACACAAGTAAATACCGCGAACCGCTTGAGGCGGTGCATTAATGGCATCACTCGACATGTAAAAAGTAAAAGTCTTTTTCTGCCCTATCGCAACACTATGAAAGTCATAGCCTTGACCGATGTTAATAAGAATGGATCCATCATCTTTCGTCATTTTCGAAAGCTGCGCCCCATTCCATTTAGCTCGCTCTTCATTCGTAATATGCCGTTCCTTATCTCGATTGTGGAGATCAAAATCTTTCTTCGCTGCCTGCTGCACGTTATCAACATTACCCAGATCCAGCTGTTCCTTTGTCATCTTGTGAGGATTGTTCATGTCGTTTTTATGCGCAGCTAAATCTTTATGCGCCTCTTCAATCCCTTTCTCCCATCGGTTTACATCATCCTCATTGATCGGATCATCCGGCAGCCAGTCTGTTTTTGCTTCATATGCCATTTATTACACCACCTCAAAAGTAAATCTAAAGTCCAGCGTTCTATTGTTACTTACATCTAAATCTGTTGTTCTTTCCGTAATCACGTTGTTCTGTTCATCAAGGACCTGAACACTCTCAATGTGTTTGATATCTTCTTCCCGATGGGTAAGCACTGTAACAACTGCGCCCTGAATGGTTATTTCCACAATCTTTGTTTCATTTCCATTCAGTAACACTTTCGATATTCTACTTTTCAAATCTGCAGCTGTACGCTCTCTATAAACTTGCGTAATCATGGTAAAACCACCTCGTTATTATTGAGCGTGACGGAATAACCCACCATCAGCTCACTTACCTTTCGATATCGTCTGTTATTCAAAATGACAGTATCTTTTATCTGGAGTGGCTCATTCACAGCAGCTCGCAAGGTATACGCCAAGTGAGCCGGTTTCATGTTCTCCAGTGTCTCTATGAGTTCGCTCATGTGCTGCATATCATCTATATCAATATCAACATTAATACGGTATTCCCTGGGAAGCAGCCGGACCTGAGCGGACGGATTCTTCAGGAACCGATTCAATGCCAGTTCAATGGCTTTATATGTCGCCGGTGGAATATTGGACATTTTCGAAATCAGGCGCAACCGGCGGATCTCATACGTATCACCAGACTCTCGAGGCACATTTAATATCTTTTCCCACCGTTCGAGCCCCCAGGTTGCCGTAGTAACAAACAGCTGATCTGTCAGATCAAAGATGCTGTTATTTTGCTTTTCAAATTCCGGAGCTTCCGCCTGAAGAAGTTCGGCCATTTCCTTCAACTTGGTTAGAAACGGCGGCAGGTAAGCCGTCATTTCATCTAGTTTGCTCAATGATGTTCACCTGCCCCAATTTAGGGATTTCCACGTCACTCAAAACCAAATTTTCAGCCAAACCGTTTATTTTAATATCTGCGTAATCACTTACCGAAGGCGAATTGTAGACGATATTATTAATCTGAGATAAGCGGATGACATTGTCCTCGAACGCCATCTTTTTAAATAGATTTAATACGCCTGATTCGATTTCTTGCTTAACCTGATCAATAGAGCTATTGACCTCTGGAAGCACCTCAGCTGATATCTCAATCTCTTTCCATATCGCACTCTCCACTGTGACAAAAGCACCTATTGGCGCTTGTCCCTCGCCTTGTCCGGGTTCAGGATCAATATAGTTTTTAACTTTAGAAATCAATATATCGGAAGCAGGTTCCAAGTTAGCATTAGTCACAACAATTTTGACTGTGCCATCCCCGTTCCAAAGCGGAAAAATTTTCGCCTTTCCCACTCCGTCAACTTCTTCCGCCCACTGTTTGTAGTGTGCTTTATTAGCGCTGACAGCTTCCCGGCGCACACGGGTAAAGTAGCGTTCTCTTAAACTGTCGTCATCCTCTTCTTCCCGTCCAGGGATCAGAATCTCTTTCACAATCGCTTTTTGGAGTCCCGGAATGGTGTCTAATGACAATAGATTCTGACCGGAAATATTCGCGTTCCCTGCTTCTCCGGCTGTCTCACATTCCAGCGTTCCGTCAGCTGTGTATTGAAAGTAAAGGTTGTCAACAAAAAAGCGGGAACCCACTGGAATGGTTACACCTTCAGTAAACTCCGCTGCCCTGACTGCTTTTGTGGCAGCTGTACGCTCAATACCGGCTTCCGTAGCCCGTCGATCTAAGAATTCTCCTTGTGCTGTATCTGAGAAGACAAGTTCCAGCACAGTATCGAGCCAAATATAAGACTTGGCCAATTCTGCTGCTGCAGGAGCTAAGGCGTTATAAATCACGCTGCCTTCTCTTGTATCAACGTCCGCAGAAATGCTGTTTAGCATACGGTCCATAATTTCTTCAAAGGTTTGATCTTCAAACATCCTCACCAAGCACCTCCTCGATCTCCAATTTTCCCTCGTCCGTTTCGACTGTAAAGGAAACATGGAACGAATCACCTTGTTTTTCTATTTCAAAATCTGATACAGAGGAAACACGATCGTCATAGATCAGCGCTTCCTCTATTAGCCGCGGAATCTCCATTTTCTTATATTCGTCTGTTGTTTCATTATCTGCCAAGATGTCTTGAAGCTCATTTCCAATATCATGGCTGAAAACAGAATAGGCGTATCGCTCAGTATGAAGAGATAAATATACAAACTGCCTGATTGCTTCAAGGCCAGTAATCATTTCATTTGTGATACGGCCATTTTCAAAATCTATTTTGTAGGTTTGCGAGGTCTCTATGACTTCGCTGTCATCTTCAATATCATCAAATTCAATTTCTGGCGAAAGGGCCAACTCAGGCACCCCCTATATTTTGTCGAGAATAAAAAATGATTGTCCGCCTTTTAAGGAGACAACCATCACATTCTCACCCATCTTTAATTCTTCATCTCCTCCAGCGCGCAGCCGCTTAGGAATAATAATCAAATCAGACGGAATAATTAGCTTTTCATTTTCATTGAGTTTAATTTCAACAGGAGAAACGGAAACCACTTCAGCCGGCATAATATCCACCGGTGACTCAGAATCAACTGCACCGACAGCCAAATGTTTGATTGCTTCACTTAATCTCATGAGGAAACACCATCAGGAATAGAATTTTTCTCAACCACATCAATGGTCATCGTGTGTGTCGATCCTTTAAATTCGTGTTTATCTGTATCAATCCAGTATGTTTTCTTAACCCCGACTTCCGGAATTGAAATATAGACGGGCAAACCACTCTGAAGATCTGGAATCCCAATTGCTTGAATACTTTTGAGTTCTTTTTTGACGCCTTTCTTCTGTGCCTGTTTAACTTTCGCACGCTGCTGCAGCTGTGCTTGGTTAATGTTATCTGATACTGTTTCAACATACTGAAGGACGCCGTATTTGCTTATGCCTGCGCTGTCGCTTGCGGTGGCTGTGTATGTTTTATTGTCTTTCTGCCGGCGGAGCTTTACTTTTGTGGCCGTGTCATTAATTGAAGTGCTGTATTGATAGCCGGTGATGTTCACACCCGTCTCCAGCACCCATACTTCCGACGGATCAGGCCAAGCGCGAAGGCCAAGCTTTCCCTTCGCAGAATATAATTGATAATTCCTTCCGGTTTGGCTTTTCGTTTGTTTCAAGGCTTTCAGAATCATGTCATAAAGGCTCGTATCGTCTTTGAACACAAGTGATTTAATTGTATGACCTGTGTTTGCAATAGACGTTGTGGGAATCTGAAAGTCTCTTGCCAGACGTTTTATGATCTCGTCTGCACGCTTATTAGAGAAAACATAAACATCCTTGTTTTTGACCAGATATTGCAGCATATCATAAGCCGTAAAGGTCAGCCCGTGTTCTTCCGGATTGCGAGAAAACACAATGCCCCGGAACAGTTCTTTGCCCTTCCACTTAAATAAAACTGTATCCCCTTCAGATACGCTGTAATATGAATGGGTTCCCTGTTTCGTAATGATTTTGGCCGTGATCGATCGCGGCGCCTGATACCGTTGCCCTTCGAGGGAAACACTTTCAGTTACCAGCTCAAGCCATTCCGTTTCTTTAATGACGAAAAGTTCTATCATGTCATCACCTGCTTATTGCGGTATCTTTAATTTTTGACCAGGAAAGATCCAGTGTCCTGGCTGCCTGATATTCCGTTTGCTTCGTTTGATCATAGCCTTTTTATTTACGTTCCAAATCTTGCGCCATTTTGTACTGTCTCCATAAAACTTGCCGGCAAGGTCCCACAGTGTATCGCCTTTTTTAACCGTATATGTTTTAGGAGCTGATTTAGATGGCCGTTTCTTCTTCGTCTTTTTCTTCTGCTTGATCTTCCGCGGCGAAGCGGTTTTGTATTCCTTCAGTTTGATTTCATAATCACGATCACCTATGTCTTTTTGACCCTCACTATAAGAAAAGCCCTCAATGCTGCAGGTGAAGTTTATTTTCGTGCCAGTAATCAAAAATTGAACCGGCTTTTTCGCTTTTGCCCATTTCTCAATCTTAGCGATAGCATTTTCAGGAGAAGGAAATCCCTTATACTCAGCAAGCGGACTGTGTTTCTTTGGAAAAAAAGAAGAGAACGAAATCTCTTTCGCTCCCGGTTTATCTATAAAAGTGATCTCCCCAAAACTGGCCACTTTTACTGATTCATTTTGAATTGTGTTTGATATATCAATTTGTTCAGGAAGGACAGGAAGCCGCAGCTTGTCCTTCCCTTGTGAAATCCAGAATTCATAAACAGATCTAGTCAAACGCGACGACTCCCTTCGTACCGATGTTAATATCCTGTTCAAGCTCAGCGACAAGGGCCTGCTTAATTTTTGAGACCAGACTGTTCACGTCTTGATCATTGTAAAAATGTTGGTCGCCGTTAATCTGAATAACGACCTCTTTACCTCCTGCAGCAGTAACAGTTGTTTGTTGGCTGCTTGTCGTGGCAGCAGTTACCTGGCCAGATGATAATTCAGTTTGGCCTTTTTGTGCAGGATCCGTGACTTCCATTCCGAGAGCTTTAGCTGCTTGAGCCAACAGATAGCGGCCACGTATGCCCCGTTCCTCCGGAATGATCCATTCACGTTTATTTCCTTCACCAACACGTGCAATCTGCTCTTTGGTAATGAGTCCGCCGTTAGCGTAACCAACATACGGTCCACCGCGTCTCATGCTTTTAATACCAGGTACATTGTCAATAGAGCCATATCTGCTTTTGATGTAGCCGATTGCGGCAGCAGCGTTATGAATCGGGTTTCTAATGTTACCCATGCCTGGCGCTTTATGTGCGTTAAAAGTGGTTGGTACTGTCTGCATGAGCCCTTGGGATGGATTGCCTGCCTTCGCGTTACTATCCCACAGGTTAATGGCGTTAGGGTTGCCCCCTGATTCAAACTTTGCAATTGTCATCAATCCTGGAAGCCAACTTAATGGTGTTTTTGTGGCCATCATTGCAGCCATAAGCCACTGTTTCACGTTTCCGCCTACTGCACCCATTCCGGAATAAGCAGCTGCCAGTGATCCAGCTTGTTTTTCAGCATATTTTTTCACATCGACAGAATCCAGACCTTTTACAACACCAACAGAGGCAAAACGCCCCAAGCTCATCATGACACGTGAAGGTGAATGAATATCTAACTCTTCACGGAAAGCTTTCTCGACTTTTTTTGCTAGTTCCTTGGCTGCCTCATGGACCTCACTGCCCTTTGAAGTCATACCTGTAACAAAATTACCGATCATACCGCTTCCCCAGCCGTTTGAGGATTCTTTAGACTTCAAAAACGGCTTATTCACATGAGTATTTACATACTGATCAGTGCCAGTTTGTGAACTATTTTGACCGGAAGCAAACCCTTTGATCGTTCCAGTTCCCCATGAAGAGGATTTATTCACTGTGTTCTGGAATGGTGTTTTGACTTTCGTCTGCAGGAAGCCATCTGTGCCGGTGGCTGTACTATTCTGGCCGTTGGCATAGCCATTGACCACTTGTTTTCCGTAATTCGGAGAGTAGGAGATCAAATTATTCATAGGCTGGCCAACGTTTTTCTGTTTCCAAGCATCCATTGAAACGACTTTATCCTCAATACCCTGATCAAAGCCCTGCGTGAACTGTTGGCCGAAAGTAGATGCCTGTTCATTAAGGCTCGATGTATCAACGGTAGGAGACACTGTAGCGGAAACTGTTGCTCCGCCAGCTAGAGGTGAAACAGCTGTTTCTCCACCTGCTGATGAAGCAGAAGCCATGTCATCAACAACGCTCATTCCTAGTTTAGAAGCGGCCTGAGAAAGAAGCATTTTACCGCGACCCTTGTTGTTATCAACAGGGATCACAAACTCCTTACCTGCTTCACCAATCCAAGAAATAGTTGGTTTCGTAATATAACCGCCCGTCGCATTCTTTTCAAGAACGCTTTTTTGTTTAGGGAAAATACTTGTTGGTGCTGATGATTGCGACTGAACAAGACCAGCAATTCCTCCGCCACCGCTAGTATTTTTACCAGATGAAGACTTACCGGATTTCTTTGTTGTTAATCCAGTAGCTTCTTCACCTCTCCCTATGATATTGCCTATGATCTCCCCTCCAGCGTCAGCTAACCCTTTTAGCTTAATGACCCACCAGAAGGTATCTTCAAACTTCTTCTTAATTCCGTCAGCTATCTTTCCAAGGGGATCTCCTACATTTTCACTAAACCATTCAGAAATACCATTCCAGGCATCTTTAACAGCTTTTTTAGCTGACTCAAATTTTTCTGAAATGGATTTTTTGGCATCCTCCACTTTTGAAACAATTGGATTCCACACATTTTCACTAAACCAAGCTGAAACAGCACTCCACTTGTCAGAAATCCACGTCCATGCTTCGTTAAGCTTTGTCCAGATCCAGTTTGCTGCATTAGTGACAGCATCACTTACCGGCGTCCACACATTTTCCATAAACCAAGTTGAGACTGTAGACCATAAATCCGAAATAAATGTCCATGCTTCATTGATCTTCGTCCAAATCCAATTTGCTACGTTACTAACAGCTGTACTGATTGGGTTCCAGACGTTGTCATAAAACCAAGTTGCCACCTGAAGCCACTTTAATTGGATCCAGATTCGCGCATAATCTATATGTTCTTGTATCCAGCCAGCCACAGTTGCAACTGCATCACTAATCGGATTCCAGACATTATCCATGAACCAAGTTGAGACAGTGGACCATGTATCTGAGATCCAAGTCCAAGCGTCATTAATTTTTGTCCAAATCCAATCAGCAGCGTCAGTGACACCGTCAACTAATGGATTCCAAACATTATCCATGAACCAAGTTGAGACAATCTTCCAGAGAGCTTTGATACCATCCCAAGCAAATAAAAAGGCACCTACTACTAAATTAATGATCGGAACTGCCGTGTTATAAATAGGTGTCCACACGTTATCCACAAACCAGGATGACACGTCATTCCAGGTATCAGTCAGCCATTTCTTAGCATCCTCGAATTTGTCAGTGATCTTATCAATCTTATCGCCGGCCCAATCACTAACTGGATTCCAGACGTTATCCATAAACCAATCTGAGAGATCAGACCACGTATCCTCGATCCAATCGACGGCATTTCCTGCACCGTCTACAATCCCATCCCATGCTTTAGAAGCGCCGCCATCATCAAACCATTTGCCAACAGATGATCCTAAATCAGAACCCCCGATACCGCCTGCAATACTACCGACAACTCCGCCGACAGCAGTACCGACAACGGGTACAACAGAACCAATGGCTGCTCCCGCGGCTCCTCCTGCAGCAGCTCCACCAAGATTCCCGGCGAAAGAACCAACTTTCTCACCTGCATTTTCTTTGTTCATCCCGAGCAAATCAGTTGCCGCTAATGCAGTTCCCAAAAGAGGGATACCTTTCGCAAATTTACCGACACTTTTCAGCGGACTTAAAACTTTCCCGAACTTCGAGGCATCGCCCGTCGCTCGGCCTGCTGCGCGTAGTTCTGATCTGGTGGTTTTTACTGAAGCTCTCGAACCGCCCCCTGCATTTGCTGCCGTTCTTCCTGAACGCCTTCTTTCTAGCTGTTCAGATGACACAGTAATAGATCTATTAGAAGGGTTCACACTGGTTGGATTCCCTCGCCGGCCTGAAGCATTTCTCCCTCTACCTTTACGGCTGCGGTCATTTCCGCCAATACCACTACAAGAGCAACAAGTTAAGCCGCCGCTCCGAGGTAGACTCGTTGGACTCGAAGCGGTTCCAGAACGTCCGCCTCTTCTCCCTGTATTACGAACAGCCTGTCCATTTCGTCTTCCGCTTCGTGTATTAGGATCACCGCCGGGAACACGGTTGGGAATTAACCTCCGAATTACTCCCGCTGCGTCGCTTCCGACAGTTCCGATTCCTTTCAAGAGCGGCCGTAGGATTTTCAAATATGCAATCAATCCAATTAAAGGAGGAACCACAACTTTAAAGGCTGTTTTTAAATCGTCCCAATGATTCACCGTCCACTCAATGGCCACATTCAGCTTGTCACCTATGGCCTCGCCAAGATCAGTAATATCTTTTTTGATCTCTTTGAGTTTCTCTTGGCCTTCCTTACTGTTTAAGAATGAATCGATCTTATCGAAGGCCGGACCCAAACCGGTCAGCAGTGAGGTTCCCATATCCTTAGATATGCTTTCAAAATCCCGTATGGCGTCATTAATCGGCGTCATTGGGTTGTTATCCCGAAGCTGAGAGAAGCTGCGTTCCAGTTCACCTGTTGTTTTTGCACTTGTGCCAATGCCTTCAGCCATATCTAAAATCGGCTGTTTCAGGTCCTCATATTGTGTTCCTATTAGCTCCGTGGCGATAGATGCCCGCTTAGTCCTGTCTTTGACTTTTGATAAGGCATCAGCAACCTTAAATAAGCTTTCTTGGCCACTGATTGAACCATCTTTAAACCCTTTGAACATTTTCTCTGTTTCTTTGGCTCCGAATAGCGATTTGAACGCGTCCACTTGACTATCAGACATTTCAGTACGGCGAATGTTAAATTCACGCATACTGTCAGCGAGGTTGTCGAAGTTTCTCGCCCCGCCCTTTGTTCCTTTAATCATGGCATTAGCGATCTGGCCGCCTGTGAGTTTCATGTCTTTAAAAGTGGAACTGTATTCATTCATCGTGTCCAGCAAATCGTCGGCCTGGTCACCGGCGTTCCGGTACACATACGCGATTAAATCCCCGCTGTCTTTCCCGGACATTTTCAAGTTGTTATACATTGAGCTGAAGGCCCGGTCCACTTCCGCCTGATCAGCATTCATAAGCTGTGCGATCTTACTAGATGACTCTGTCAATTCAGCCAGGGCTTTTTTAGATGCTCCTGTCTGTTGAGACAAGGTTCTCAGAGATAAGCTGACTTCTTCCCGGGATCCTCCTGCTTTGTTGTCATAATAGATCTGGTCTGTCATTCTAGCAGCGTCTTTTTTGCTGACTTTCGAAGTCGCTGAAACATAAGCGTCTTGGGACATAGCGCTTTTCCCGCTACCCATAATTGCACCAGCCGACAGTCCGCCGCCAACTGCCAGGGTGACAGTAGCGTTTTTCAGGCCGTCTAATTTTGCCTCAATTGCATCCAGAACCGCTGAAGCTTTGTCTTTAATAGAAACAGTGGGCTCAGCATGTTCGCTGTCTACATCGGACACATGGCGCCGGATCTCATCTAATTGGTTTGACGCATGATCACGAACTGAAACAGTTGGTTCAGCGTGCGAGCGATTCAAATCAGAGAGACCTCCACGAATTAAGCGAAACCGTGGTGTAGCTTGATCATTAACGGAAACCGTCACCTCATGGCTACCCTCAGTAAGATCCTCTGTTTGCTGGCGTATAGAACGCAAACCATTTGAAACCCGATCATCTAAACCGACTTCAATTGATCGAGCCCGCCCAGTCAAGCGGCTTGCTGATCGGTCAATTCGTCTCATAACCCGCTCTGTTCGATCTTCAGCATCAAAAATAAGAGGACCATTAGCGGCCCTCTGAAGTCTCTCTGCATTCCCTTGTATCTTTCGAAGCTTTCTGGTGATCTTATCTTGTAAATCAAACGTAGCTGTTAGTTTAGCCATAGTTAATTACCTCCCTTCTTCGCTTCCTTTTCTAACAGCTCAAGCTTGTAACTGATCAAACCATATAAGAGCGCCTTGAATTCTCTCGGCGCCTCATATAGTTCTTGTAATTCTGACGGGGCATATTTGAGCTCGTGCATAGCGTAATAAAGATACACGGTCTCTTTATCCCCGCCCTTTATTAGTTTTTTGCTGCTTCTTCAAGGTCTTCGGGATCATCCTCAAAACCATTGATCTCAATTGCTTTGTTCAGCCAGTTTGCATATTCACCGCCGACGGAAAGAACACGTTTTGCAACTTCCACCGGATCTTCTGTTTTGTAAGCTTCGCGCAGCTTTTTAGATTTAAAGTTCGGGTAAACAGTCGTTTCTACGGCAATACGAGCATAAAAGCGTTGGCTGTCCAAATCTTTTACACGGCCGCGTCCTTTTACATTTTTGTAAGTGGTGTTTTCTTTCTCAAGCTCGTCAATGCGTTCTGTGGTAATAGCTTTGAATACAAACGGAATCACCTTTCCTTGCTTGTCAACAAATCGCTTTGAAATAGGCACTTCTACTTCTTCCGCTTCAATTGTTTGTCCTGGCATAAAGAATGAAAGATCATATACTTTTTCGTTTTGTTTTTCGCTCATGTTAATTAGCTCCTTCTATTTACAATTAAATTTTTTTGGATATAAAAAAAGCACATTCTCTTCGAATAAAAATCACAAGGATTCGAATTCGCAAAAAGGATGTGCTTGATTAAAAATCACAAGGATTCGAATTTACAAAAAGATGCGCTTACCAGTATAATGAAAATCGTACATAAAGCGCCATAAGGGAAGTTTGCATCCCCGTTAGAAAGGGGGTGATATAATGTCAACTGAAGCTTACCAAGCTCTAATGGTATTGATTGGTTTCCAATCATCATTATTTAGTTTGGGTTCTTTAATTGTTGCATTGTTGACTTATAAAAACAAAAAATAGACTCTCCCTTGAGCGTTGGAAACTTAAAGGGATAAGTCTATCATGAAAAATATGCGAGCAAGCTCCCTTAAGGACAGCTTGTGTACAGACCGGAGTGTTGGCGCACTCCGGTATTTTTATTTTACGCAAAATCTTAGATGTTAATTCTATAATGTTATTGCGTGGTTAATTTGATTTAATCAATGTATATTCAGTATACATTATTTCCACTCCATTTTACAGTTATCAAACGTAAAATTGATAAAAATAGTAACAAAATTCCTAAGGACGCCAAAACGAATTCAATTTATTAAAACGTATCCTTAAGCTTTTCAGGAAGATCAAAGTCCTCAAAGGTAAACGGCACTTCCTCTTCCAATGCTTCGGAATCCACATCCAGTCCCGCAATCTTTGCAGAATCAAAGTTCACATCATAGAGAGTAACCCGCTCGGTCCCACGGCCAGATGATTTATCATCAAGCACCGCTTGGAGAGTGAAATACGGATCTTCACCTTTTTTCACATAATTAAGCATCAGCTGCACAAAGCGGGATGTGACTTTATAAAATGTCGCTGTGCCTGTTCCGTTTGCGCCTGTCGTTTTATGACCGGTCATGCGGCGCCCCATAACGTTGACTTCCGATTTATTTTTCTCCACATTCGCTTCAAATGTTTTGATAAACGCCAGTTCCTCACCGTCCAAGAAAAGGCGTCCCTCTTTACCAGATATCGTATTCTGCGCTTTAAAAGCCACCTTACTTCACCTCCACATTAAAGTAGAATTTCTCAGCTGCATCAACCGGCTGCACAGCAAGATCAATCAGGAAACCGTCACGATCGCTATTCAGGGCAATTGTGATGTCATTCTCTGAATCAAAATTGGTAATGCCCCCGTTATCTTGAAGAACACTCAAGTATTGAGTAATCAATGTTTTCACGAATTGAAGACCGTCATTTGTAGCAGGAACGTCTCTGCCGCTCGCTTTACGGGACTTAATCAATGCTTTCAATTGTGATGTCAGGTCATTATTAATTGCATCCAGCACCCGCACAATTTTGTTTTTCTGGAACATCTTATTCTTCTCAGCTGTAAGACTTGTGAGAGAATTAATATCCTTCTCAACAGAAACAGATTTGTCTCGAGAATCATAAGTAAACAGGAATTCCCCGTTCGCCAGCCGCTGAATTACCTGGTCGTTATCCAGTCGAGTTAGGACATCCACCGCTCCCGCATATTCTACGAACGTCAGCGACTGATTGAACGTCGCTCCCGCGCTGGCGCCGGCAACCCAAGCAGTGGCTTTTTCCGGAGTGATCTCCGTTCCATCTTCAAGCAGAACCCCGCCTGTGACATTAATAATACCTTCGTGATCGCCTTTGTAATTAGAGAGTACGCCTTGAACCTTTAAGCCTTGATTGTCTCTCAGCCGTTTGATGAATGCGACAAACGTCGCTTTCAATTGCTCGTTATCCTCAACAGGCAGCGCGATTGTGTCAAAGTATTCAGTTTCAGCCGCTTCCAAGAAAGCTGTGTAATCAGCATTTGTCGGTGTCTTGTCTGTTCCACCTAACAAGCGGATTCCGGAAGATGCCGGAAGGTCCCCGCTGACGTCCTCCGGAGCTGTTCCTGTTAGGGGAATCGAAACTGTTAGATCCCCTTTGCCTGTAAATTCGACAAGTTTATTTGCTTTCAGTTCCTCGGCTTTAGATACCGTTTGCTTATCGACTTCTGACTGATCAAGATAGGTTGTGACATCCACTTTTGAAGAATCAATAACGTTTTCTGTAATTCTAATAATGATGTCATTTCCTTTAGTTCCGCCATAAAGAGCGGTTGCCTTTACGCCTTCACTAATGTCTGCTTGAGCACGCAGCCCCTCCGTCAAACGGTAAAGTAAGACTGTACTTGCCTTCTTCATTGCCTCACGAAGAAGCAACAATGAAGGATCATCAATGTTCAATCCCACTTTTTTATTCAAATCCTCGATGGAAGAGATAGAAATGAATTTCTTAACCTCTCCCCAGCTGGATGCTATCGGCAGCGCCACTGTTCCACGTTCGCCTACTGATACCCGATCCTCTGCGGTCGTTTTGAAGTTAAAGTAAATACCGGCACGCTCTTTTTCCTTGCCGACTGTAAATGTTCCGCCGTTCATCTATTTGACCTCCTTCTGAAGAAACTGAGTGATCAGCTTCTTCGCTTCTGATTTAGTGATGCTGTTTTTTTCTACATGAAAAAGAGCACCGTCAAACACCTCGGGCTTTACCCCAAAGAGCTCTCGACTGTGCTCTCGCAAATTCTTAATATAAAAAGCGTTTTCCGCGTTCTCTTTTTTAGTGGCCATCATTTCACCCCGCTTGTAAAATCAAAGTTTTCAAGAGAAGGATGCTGTTCTCGTTCATACCAATAGCGACTCGTCCAATTTAAGACAATGCTCGCATAATCATCTGAGATACTGATTTCTATACGTGATAAGCGAATAAATTCGCCCGTATCTTCACCAGATTCCCGTATGAGCGGAATTAATCCTCTCTTACTTCTAAGTGTATCCGCAATCCTTTCCGCCTCGTTATGAGCCTCCTGCGCGTTTTTGTGAAAGAGTTTCACGTTTAAAACATAGGATTTTTGAAACGTAGATACTGTGTCCACCCCATCGACTGTGGAAGCCGGTGGAATGTAAAGAGATGGGACAACAAAGTCCTGCGGTATTTCTTGACTATACACTTGTACAGGATACAGTTTGTATAGGTAGCCCATAATTGAGCCCACTTCTTGATTCATGGAAGCACCGCCTTAAAATTCTTCATCAATCCACTGCTGCAGCTTCCGCTCAAGACTTCTCTCAAACATTAGTTCAAAGATGGCCATAGCATTATCCCAAAAGCCGGACCCGTCCACCCATTGGAATTTAAGCAGCATTCCGGAACTTCTTTCGGCGGGATCATACTCGAACCGATCACCCTTCCAGCGGCCGGGGATCCACCGACGGTCCTGATTTTTAGACGGATCAATTGTAAAGTGCCCGTCATTCACATAGGAGGCGTATTCCAGATTTGTTCCGACATCCAGTTTTAAGCTGCCTGATGTCATTGAAAAAATATTGTCCTGGTCACCGCGTTGAAAGGAATTTAGCAAGCGGCGAGTATCTACTGTTTTTGTCCTGATGATTTCGTCTTGTACGATATCAATAAATTCATAACCCATAGCTTCAAGCCACTGCTCATATTTCCTTTGCAGCCCTCCTCGAGAAGCCCGGTTTAATGACTGTATGAACTGATCAAGTCCCTTTATTTTCACAAGTATTCCACCTCCCGGACTGCCGTCACTTCCCAATGATGATTCTTGATCTTCCGCGGCTTCTGTAATTTATAAGCTGTGCCATCCCAAATAATCCTGTCATTCAAGCGGATATCTGCAGAAGCTGGGAAATGGACCAGAAATGATTGATATATGGCCGTGTTCGGTTCCTGCTGCACAATGGATTGGTTCTTTTCTGTGAAGTAACACGGCTGGCCAGCTATATCTGGAACTTCAGGATATGAAAAAGCCGGCTGAACATCTTCAACCGGCACCCCAAAGGATTGTTTTTTGTTTTCCGCTTTCTCCTGCAGGTGATAAACATCGCATCGATGAGTTAATAAAGATCGATAGCTCATATGGACCTCATCCGCATTTTTACTTCTGTACCTTCCAAACTTGGCTCAGATGATTCAACATAATCTTTAATGAGTGTGAAGACGTCTGGTTTTTGAATAGAGCTGCCGTTTCCAAGAGAATATGAATAGTCTCCGATCTTCTCGGTTGTATATCCTTTGGTGATTGACTCATCAGAATTAATTAACGCGAAATACTGCGCCATTTTTAATAAAGCCAGCCGAACCTTTTCAGGGAGCGGATCATATTCTGGGCCAGAAAAATCATGGCCAACTTGATAGGTTATTTCAGCTATAGCTTCTATGATGTCCTGAGTAAGACGGGAATCAGGCCGCTCCTTTACAGAATCAAAAACAGTGTAATCCTTTAGGTCAGCAGGAGTGATTAACACGCCGCTCACTCCCCGCTGTTTTCTTGATGATTAAGGATGAAGGCAATTCTTTCGTCTGCGTTTTTGAAGTCAGACGGATTGCCACCAAGATTAGAAATAATGGTTTCATGTTCTGATTTTTGCATACCTTTCAATTGAGCTTCTGTATAATTCATCGGTACTTCACCGCCATTATTCTCGCCTTGCACCTCATTTACTTCGAAGGCTTCGTTTTGCTTCAAGTAAAGAAACAATTTTCTTGAAACCGGCTGTTCTTCTCCAATTTTAAAGACTTTGTCCATCACGTGATAGTTCTTGCCTTTAATGAGTTTAGCTTTATACATAGCTTCTCACCTACTCTTTCACTTTCACGATTTTAGCCACAGCATCTTCCTCTTCGAATTTGCTGTCCAGCTTAGCTGTCAGGACGATGATAAATTTACGCGCTCTAATATCTTTGTCTACTTCAATTCTGATATTACGAGAGAAGCCGAGAATGATATTCTTCGGATGTGTAAGGATGATATCAGAAACATCAGAAGTCGTATCCGCTTCGCCAATCGTATAAGGCTGCATGTTCGCAATTCCCTTGACCGGAACACCAAAAGCGGAAGAAAGCCCACCTTGAACAGCTGCATCCCCTAAGCTCGTTTGTCGATCAGCAACACGATCTTTCCACTCAACCTCAATACCAGGAGAAGTATAGAAGCGGAACTCCTGCGGAATACGCAAATATTTAGGCGGAACAGCTTTGTATCCGCGTTTAAAGATTTGACGTGACAATTCTTCGCCCGCTGCGTCAACAATATGGGAAGCTGCTTGTTTACGAATACCGTTTATCTGAGCTAGAAACGGATCAGATGAAGTTGTATCTCCATTGACAATCAGCTCTTCAATATCAACAGCGGCCCGTTCCGCTAGAATTTGCATGATTGTATCTTGGAGACCTTCTCCTTCAATGTTATTTTCGAGAGTGTCATAAGTAATATCAATCTCTGCAATTACTTCTTTTGTGCTGAGGTTGACGGTACTTGTTGACGGTACTGATTTTTGATCATCAGCCAGAGCCTTTCCTTCTTGGGCTGCTCTTAAAATACGTTGACCAAACCCGATTTTTTCGATTTTCTGAGTATCGTGATCCATTTGAATAACACGAGAATCCTTCAGGATAGTTGGTGTATCTTGAACCATGCGAATAAATGCACGTGCCTGTGTAGGATTCATTAAGCCGCCGCTTTTTAAACTGGACAGCGTCATTTCTGCTTTTCTAATTGCCTCTTGGTTTGTCACTTCATTTCCTCCTTATAAAAAGAGTCAGGGTTTAAAGGAGCCCTGACCAGATTGATTTATTAACTTGTGTTTCAGTTTCAGAAGTTGTTTCATCTTGCTTAGAAATCCCGCGGCTTTTTTCAATCGCTTCAATACGATCAGCGAGCGGTTGAACAGCATCAGTAATAGCTTTTTTCAACTTCTCAGCTTCTTTTTCAGCCTCTTCTTCCTCTGCTGCTTTTTTCTCATCTTTCTTTTTAGGATCTTCATCTTTTTCTAATTCCGTGAGCCGCTTCTGAATTGGCTCTAATGCTTCTTTGATGGATTTTGCTACATCCTCTGCGTTCATTTCTTCTTCCTCTCCTTCTGTCTCCACCTGACTCAGCAAGTTGCCGAGAGCGGTATGAGCGCTTTTAATTTCTTGTAAGTTTGAAGCCGAGAATTTCCGGCCGGCCTTTTGCAGTTCTTCAGGCTTTGATCCGATCGCTTTCAAAATGTCATTAGAGATCAACACTTCCTGGGCGATATTCACAAAGTCTTGCAAGGCTTCTCTGATTTTTTCGGGATCCGTCTCCATACCTTCGGAGTAATCCCATTTGAACAAAGCAGAGTTTAAAGCATCTTGTGCCGCCCAAAACTCACGGCGTTTACGACCTTCATCATACTTGTCCTGTACAGCGCCTTTAGAAAGGCTGATATTCCCGGCAAAGAAGTTTTTGAGAAAATTAAAAAGCCCTTTCTCGTCTGGAGAAACAGGCTCTTTTTGTTTTGCGATATCAGCGATGCCAGCCATGGAATAACCGGTGATCTCGCCCTTTTTGATTGCCTCCCATATTTCCTCGGAGGCTTTTGTCACAAGGACCCATGATCCTTTTTTGATGGTTTCCCCATTCATTTCAAAGTCTGCAGGTGCGACGTAGGATTCAACCACCGCGCCAACACCGCCCTTAAAGTCATGCTGCTTATCAATTTCACGGGCATCTTTCATGAATCCATGAGCGGCCTTTTCAATTTCTGCAGCTGTCATGAAATCGCCGTGAGCGTCCACTGTATCAGGCTCATATACGATACCGTACACAAGTTTTTGCTCGTCCGCTTCTTTTGTGAGGACCTTGACTTCCTTTTGAAAGTCCGGCTGTTTTTCTGACTTCATAAAAAAGAACTGCTTTTGATTAGCAGCCTTGTCCACGTAAGAAACATGTGTGATTTTTGCGTTTACCAATTCTCTTGGCATGTTGTTCACCTCCTTTCAAAATAAAAAACACTATCCTAACGAATAGTGTTTTCATTTCAGTATGCTTTTAAATCGCCACTGTTATTGCATTTCCTAGAATGTCTGTTGTGAACTGAAAATGATAGCCTTCAAATCTACATTGTGCATTGTTAACTGCTAAGTAATGGGCGTTTCCAACCCCACCGGAAATAATTCTCCTAACCTCACTCGTAGGCGCATCACTTAGTATAAAAAACGTTTCATCGCCTCTAATAAATTTATATGCATGCATGTATTCCCACCTCCTTATTTACAATTATAAGGAGTCAATTTAGGTTTGTCAGAGCCTCGCGTCTAAGTTGCTCTTTTTCCTCTGCTGACAGCCCTAAAATCTCTTTATCAACCACAGGCGATAATACACAATGACAATGTACTCGCTCTCCGGCTGATAGTTTAGGATCCCTCGGAAACATACAAGTCTCGCTGCTACCTGGTATCTGAAACTCTTCATCAACTCCAATGACTGTGCCGTCAAGATCGATGTGATTCTCACGGGGGTTGTTTTTCTTCCCTCCACTATGCCGCCACTTCTTTTTCTTTACTGCCGGCGATTGTGCATAAGATTCATGCTGCGCGGCAGAGGAAGCTGCAAGCACTTCAGTTATGGCCGTGGTACGTGCCCGGTCCCTATCAAACTGTGGCATGTCTTTAAGCGTCAGCTCAATGTCCTGGATGGAAGAGCCGTTTTCTATAGCATCTGCAAGGACGTTTTCCACTGCCTCATGAGTATTCAGCTTCATGATCTTGGCCAGCTTTTCAGACCAACCTTTGATCCAATCCGCTGCCCTGGTAGATAAAGCTTCAAATGGGACATCCGGATCCAACGAATCCATGATCACTCCCGCCAGTTCCTCAACGGTCTGCTGCAGAAATCCCTCGGTTAGCTCCTGAAATTCTTCCTCGAAGTCATCTTCTGCAAATAAGTTCTGTGTGAAAAACATCAGAAGGGCTTCCAGCGTTTCTTTTGAGTCTTTACCTATAAAACCATTCAGCCCATCTACAAACCTCTTACGCTGGCGTCTGAGCAATCTGGCAATGCCTTTTTCATATTCTTCTACAAAGCTGGGTATCTTAGAAAGTCCGGGGAAGTCAGGTACGACCTCCACGAGCTTCTCTCTCTCATCTTCCTCGGCTTTTTGAATAAAAGCAGTTAAACTTTCCAGCAGCTTATCCGTTTTGTTCATCGCTTCATATCCTCCAGAACATCCCGCATATCTTTTAATAACCCGATCACGTTAGGAGCTCCGCTTTTTGCTTTAAAGAGCGCAGCCAAAGGATCAGAAGGGGGCGCAGCGGTATTTTTACCTATCGGCCTGCTGTACTCTTCCTCTGGCCATTCTTCAAGCGTCTTACCAAGAATACGGCCAGCAAGATCACGCAGATCATTCGGTGAGACTGCGCCGGCATTAATAAAAGGAGTCAGAACCTTTGCGATCTCAATAGGATCCCGGAAATCTGGTCCTTTTAACTGCAGCTCCACTTTGTGGATTTCAAGATCATTCAAGAATAAGGCGTTTAGCTTACCAGTGATCAATTTTCTTTCCGGCTGAAATACCTGCTCCTCAGTAATCTTTCTGGCCGTGTCAGCTGTCGCCTTGTTATAGTCCTGGGCTTCCCCAGTATAGAGCGGCGGCAGACGGAAGGCTGAGCGGAGCTTGTCCCTGCTCTTTTGGTCATATTCCAAGAATAAAGCATCTTGCTGAAGGATTTCAGCCAGTGACTTGATTTCCACTTTAACCGGCGTGATTTCCTCATCGCCTTCAATGTTTTTACCTTTGGCTATCCCTTCCGCTTCAAGCAAAAGAAACTTATGTGCGTTTTCTACACCTTCAAGACCGTTCATATAGTCCTGCAGCTGCGTGTATGAGTCTTCGGAGAGCATTCCATTTTCAATGGTTATAGCAGCAGGAACGTGCCGGCCCTGTTTGAAGTACATGAAATTCAACTCTTCAGCCTTACGAGCGCCGTATAAATTGACGATGTGGCCAATCCATCGAGGCTTCCCGTATGCTCCGCTCCCAATTTTAAAATGCACAACCTCATTGGCCTGCTTATCAAATGGAGTTTTGTCGCTATATTCTCCTGTTTCAGAATTCAAGATTCGAGGATCTCCGTATTCTTTGAAAAACACCCTTTTGCCATTGACGATCTGCACATATTTCCGGAAGCGCTTTTGACGCTGGATCTTCTTTAACGTACCTGACTCAAAATAATTGTATGGAACCTCAATAGGTTCTGATAAAGAGCAAACTCGGACATATTCAGATGCCATATGTTCAATGCCAGCCGGTTTCCCGCTCCCGTTTCGAATTACTTCGATATATCCATTACCGGTCTTTTCCCGGTCTTCTATGCAAAAACCGAGTAATGTTTCAGCTGATTCATCAAAATGAATATACTTGATGAATTCTTCAAGTTGCTGCCATTCCTTATCAGCTGCCATTTTTTCAGCAGAATCCACTTCATCAGAATTGATATCCTTTGAGTATTTCATCTCGAAGCCGAAGCCCACTATATTAGTCTTGTACGCATCCACACACTGCTGTAAAATCGTCGAATACTCTGCGATGTGTTTAAGCTCTTTAAGGTTATACGGCGGGGGTATGACATTCTCTCCGTACATATCTTCAAATTCATCTTTGTAAATCTGTTTTGTCGTTTCAGTAGGCGGAGAAGCTTTAAAAACTCGCGCTTTAACTGTAGATTTACCCATTCACTTACCCCCTATCTCTGCTTCTTGGTCTTGACCGTTTAGGTCTTCCTTTTGATTCTTCTTTCAGATCGGTTACCTCGTAATCATCAAGCGCGTACCATATCGCTGAAAGTGTATGCGGGTCTATGGTGAACTCGTCTTCTATGATGTGGCCCAGCTTATCTTTAGCGTAGGTGAGCGGCTTCAGCTCGTATATCGTATTCTCACATCGATCAGAACAAATGATTTTCTTGAACCGTTTGATCTTCTTTGTATATTGAAGGCGGGATCCTTTATATTTATGGGCGCCCACCATGTTGAATCCTTGCCGTTGAAAATAACGGATCGTTTTGGGCTCCGCAGAATCTGCTTTGATTAATTCCTTAGTCTCAACAAATTCATTGAGTTCTTCAGCCGTCTGATCGTCCGTCATTTTGTTTTTGTAATACTCCCAATAGATATAGAGATATTTCTTTTCATGGTCCACAGCGAGCCGGACAACGGCGTTATACGACTCCTCAAAACCAAAGTCCATGCCTACCCGTTTAAGTGGGCGGTTAATATTAGCGATTGCTGTCATTACCTCATCATGTGGCCGCTCTTCAAATTGCGGCAGCACACGAACCCCATTCACGCCGAAATGACCTTTCCGCGCAATTCGGTAAAGGTCTGGGTCGTATTCTTTCATTTCATCGAGCTGCTTCACGTAGCTTTCCGGAAGAAATAAATTATCGTCCGCTGTTGAGTGGTGATAATAGGTGTCATTAATTACGACAGTCCGCTTTTCGTATAGCTCCTTATCATCGAGAACAAACCGTTTTTGGCGGTCATCTTTGAAGAAATGCTTATATGTCCAGTTATCTTCTCCGACCGGGTTTGTTGAAAGAATCATATGAAGAGGCAATGTCGGGTGACGCAGACGTCCAAGCAGTTCCTTGAACCCCTCATACTTCACCTCAGAACATTCCTCAATCCATATGAGAGAAACGTTATTGATCGATTTCAGCTTGGCCGGCTTATCCAGCCCTTTAAATATGATCCGGCCTCCGTTTGGAAAGCGGATCTGCATTGGTGAAGAAACGCACCTAACAATATGATCGATCTCAAGGTCATTGATAATTTCATCAAAGAGGGAAAAGGTTGAGTCCCTGTGCGTGTCGTATACTTCCCTCACGACAAGAACGGTCCGCTTCTCTTCCAGTAATTTAAGAACAATCTTGAGCGCCACATGATAACTCTTCGAGGATCCATAACCGCCAACTAGAAACTGAAACTTTTGATTCCAATCAAAAAGAAAATCCTCAAAGTGTGGATTTACTTCCTTGTTAATCATTGGCTCTCATCCTTATGCTTACGCTCAATAGTAATGTGAACAGAATTATCAACCGGGCGAGCTGTGAGTCTTTCAAGCTCTGCTTGCTTCGTCTCATTTGAAAGATAAATGCCGCGCAGCTTTAATTCATGTTCATCCATTGATCGAATCATTTCGTATTTCTGACGGATTGCTTTTAACCGCTTATCAGTGACGCGGGTCATCGCTTCTTCCAAACGAAGAATCTTATCTACACTCGGCTCAGATACCTCTTCAATTTCGGTAACGACAAGGCGCTCATTCATAAGTGCCTGGTGCTTTACTAAACCAGTTTTCTGGTCCTTGGTCGGCACGATGTCTTTTACTTTTCGCAATTGCTGAAGGACGCGGCGTTGCGTTTCATTCAAGCCATTCTCTATGCGGCTTATTCTCTGCATCATCCGTCGCTCCCGAAGGCTCAGCTCCCTTATTGTTAGATCAATTTGATAGAGCGGGTCTGTTTCGATCTGGCCAAACAGCTCTTTTTCTGTATCATCCATGAAATCAAATAGGATTGATTCATACTCACCAGTTCGCACAGAGTTTTTATTTCCTTTAGGAGCTGCGCCGCCTCTATTCCCTTTAGCGTTTTGATTGCCAGGCGGCGCTTTTCCTCCCTTATTCCCTTTGGCGTTCTTACTTCCTTTTGGAGCACCAGGGCGTTTAGTAACGTTACCATTGGATCTATCATTTGGTTTAGTAACGTTACCATTCAGTTTTTCTTCCCAATGATCTTGGTTTTTCCACTTACGAATAAGTGACGGGGAGCAACCGAGCTCCTCAGCTAAATCTTTTAGTAAGCGGGTTCCGCCGCTTTCTTCCCACAGACGAAACGCTTCATCTCGTTTAGGATCTCGTGGTCTCGGCATTACATCTCACCCACCTCCGGACCTCATAATTAAGTTTGAGTTTGTTTTTAAATTTCCTCATCCTTCTGAAGCTGTATATCAAGCTCTATGAGCAATTTCAAGTCTGCTACAGTGTCCAATTTTATACGTCCTTCTTGGAGTCCCTTGACCCACTGTGCCATACCTGCTTGTATTATCTTTCGGTATTTCTCTTTTGATTGACTGATGTTCTCTAACAACTCGGCACTATGCAGGAGAAGGAGATTCTCTTTTTCATCATCAGAAAGGGAACATACGTTTCTATTTTCTATTGCCATCCTCCCTGTCCTCCATTACAATATGAGATGAGAGCGTGATGTTCCCACAACGCGGCCGCGTCTTGATCACGCTCTTTGACAGGGAGTTTCTCTCTGTTTAGAAAGGGAGGGTGTAGCAGCACCCTCTTTTTTTTATTATGAAAACCATTGTTTATGAATCTGCTCCGCAATCCTCTTCATCATCAAAGGCGGCACGCTCATACCACAAACATACTGCACTGAAGCGTCCATAAAGTCATAGTCGAGAGGAAATGACTGCATCAAAATAATGTCTCGTTCAGAGATATAATAAGGCTCGTCATATCTGACAAAGACAGAACCACTGGCAAGTGTAGGCGGCACCAGGCTATTTTTCACTAAAATCGTATTGAAATTAGATTCTTTCCCTTCTGTCCTTTTCGTTATATCACCTATGTTGCTATCTGAAGGTCTTCTCTTCACCCATCTCCTATACAATTTTGATGTCTCTTTCAATCTGGATCCACGCCCGCTCCTAAACTCTTTATAAGGGATAGGCCGCTCATTAAACGAGAGCTTTAACTGAGGTAAGTTCAGATCTTTTCTTCGTCCAATAAAAAAGACCCGCTCTCTTCTTTGCGGGACTCCCATTGTGGCAGCATTCAACAAAAATACCTGAACGTCATAACCTATTTCTTTTGCTCTTTCAATTACAAGCTTCACATATCCTTTCGCTTTGCCAATGATCATGCCTTTCACGTTCTCGGCTACAAAAGTTTTTGGTTTCAGTCTTTCAACTGCATCCAGGTAATCAAAGAACAAATCATCAAGCGACTGCTTGGCCTGTCCCTCTCTGAAAGCTTTTTCCTTTCCCCAAGCATCCTCACGATCACCAGCCATTGAAAATACGCTGCATGGAGGAGATCCATCAAAAATATCCAAATCGAATAATTCCTCCGGCAGATCGTCCAACTTGTTGAATTTCCTGATATCCATTAAAAACGAGTATTTAGGATTGTGATTCTTTCTATAGATTTTCATCATTTGCGGATCAATTTCACAGTTTCCTAGAAGGTTATATCCAGCAAGCTTATAACCCATGGAGGAACCGCCGCCACATGAAAACGTACTAAAAACCTTCAATCCGTTTTGCTCAACATTTTTGAGATCAGACAGATACCATCTATAACTGTTCATTGTTCAACACCTACTCATTAAAAGAGAACCCGCATTTAGGACAGGTATGTTCAAATTGGTCCTCCTCGTAATCATCAAGATCAATCTCATGATTATCGGTAACTTTCCCGCCGTTCCCTGCATGTTCTGTCAGATCTTCTAAAATACTTTCTAGTTCGCCTTCTGAAAAGCCGGTGAAGGACAGATCAAAATTATTTTCTTCAAGCTCTCTTAAAACTTGTTCGAGTTTGTACTCATCCCAATCGCCGCCTGTTTTGTTAAGTGCAATATTTAAGGCTTTTTCCTCGTTATCATCGAGATTCACCACCGAAACAGTAAGCTCTGCAGGGTTATTCTCCATATGTATTTTGAACCGCTGATGTCCACCTACAAGGTTTCCTGTTCTTTCGTTCCAAACAAGCGGCTCTACATTACCGAACCGTTCAATAGATGCTTTTATTCTTTCATAATCGGGATCGCCTGGCTGAAGATCGATCCGGGGATTGTAGGGAGCAGGGTTAATCTTTTCTACTGGTATAGTTCTAATATCCATGATGTATCGCCTCCAATAAAAAAACACCTTATTCATTAAGGTGTCTGGTGCTTGTTTATACTCTTCTTCTAACATGTCTTTTATCATCTGGCATTTCATCTAAACACTCTTGTAATAATCTTTTATAACCGCATATTTTCCCAAACCCTGCGAACTCTACTCTTGTTAGAATAAACCATGCTGTTCCAGCAACAAAACACATATAGAGAATCACAAAAGAAGCTGCAGCTAAATCAAAACCATCCTCTTTTATAAGACCTAGAAGGAAACTCATTGTACCCCCTACTACTAAAGATACAATTGCAAAGAATGCAGTAATCAAATGACTTGTGGCTTTTTTAATTTCAATCTTGTCTTCAAGCTTTCCCAAGAACAATTGTATTTGCTTCTTATCATGCCGCTTTTTGATTTCTTCCTTGAATTCAATTTGTTCGGATAAGCTTTTGTTATGTACACCCTTTTTAACTTCTTCCAAATATACGAGGACGCTCTTAATCTCGCCAAACTCATTTATTTCTTTACTTTTACTCATAAAAATCACCCCCAGTATATATCGGAGGTGATTTTTCAATATTTTAGGGGTTCAAGATAGGGTGTTTATTTAATATAAAATTCGTCAGTATAGAATGTTCCTTCTGTTTTGACGGGATCTCCTTTGGAATCATAGCGCTCAACATCAACTTTAAAGCGATATGTGCCTTTTTTGTTGTCGAACATCTCCTTGATGCCCCAATCATCATAATCCTTCTGATCGGGCTTAAGTGGGTTTGGAGAATTCGCGTTAAGAGTCTTCCACTTCCCGCTCTCTTTCCGCTGAGGAATAAGGTTAGGACCTGCAATATAGTCATTGTCATTTTTGACTGCAACTCTAACGATCTTATCCTCTCCTAAAATGTGTTTCTGTTTTGTTGGATTGGCGCTTACTCCCTTTAATGAAGCCATTCCGATTTCCTCCCTTATTTTGTTTTTGTGCTCCTATCCCTCTCCAAAGCACCGGCAGCCATACTCCCGATACATGACGGCTGTTCCCATCATTTCACTTTCTCCGGATCCGGCCGCCTACACGTCTGAAGGTGTCACGTCTCGTTCCCATGATTTCTTCCCAATCCCTTCTCGTCAAAGGTTCATCTGCCTTTGTTGAGGGACTTAACACTTTTTTAAGCTGCTGTTTCGTGTCAGCAGATAAAACGTCTCTCATCTTCATCTTTTATTTCTCCTTGCCGAATAAGCACCGCCTTACGCTATTCGCTTTTATTTATTTGTGGCCCGCCGATTTCCCCCAGGAGGTAAGCAAAGAAAATGGAGAGCCAGTTTAAGACTTTCCTTGCAAGCGGGATCTCACCGCTTGCGTTCCCCGTGACTATCGCGCGCAATACTGCATAGACTCCAGTCGCTCCTCCTGTGAAGCTAACGACCTTCATAGTCATTCGATACATCCGGGTGCACACTTGATAAAGGAAAGGTGCGTCTCCTGGTTTGGCCATAAAAAAACGGCCACTAATCAGCTGTACAAATTTCCATGTACAAAAGATCAGCGTCCGTAGGTATCTCCTTTTTGGACTGTTATTCACGTTCGTTTTCTTGTTTCTATCGTATGACAAAACGCGATTGAAAAAAGTACCCATTTTATCCCCCATTTTGTCGGCTTTTTGTCGGTATTTTATCGGTTCATTATCCCCCAACAAAAAAGAGCATTCATTAAACAGAATGCTCCTCAGTTTGTTCAATTGACCAGAATGCCCCTCGTAAATCTTGGACACTTTCTAATGGTTTTGCGCAATCTCTTAAATCACCAATGTTAATTTTAAAATTATCTAATTCCTTTGGGTTTTTTAGTATAATTCTGTATTCCCGTTGATTTTCATAGAACTTCCTTTTACAAAAAAGTGTATTAGCAAAGTCTTTCTTTACTTCTTCTAAAGACAATGGGTAATCTGAGAATTCATCAAAATAAACAACCGGTCCATGTCTATAACGAATATTCTCAGTTTCAGCTTCAAATCGTTCCATAAAGAGTTTACTATTGTGTATCCAAACTGGTATACGCCCTTCAAATTCTTTTTCTAAACTGTCCAAAATATTTGGTTTGACTTTGCAGGCATGACCGATATCTTCATGATAATCAAGGTAAAAATTATTAAAATCCTCGGTGAAACCGTCAAATTTTATGAAAGTAAAGCAATTTAAGAGTAATGACCGAATCCCCTCTCTTGATTCTGTCGAAAATGCCCTTTCAAAAGGAAGTGTAAGGCACTCACCTTCAATTTCAATTTGTATTATATTTTTTTTAGGATCTAAAAGTTTAAATAGAGAACCTTCATACTTGTCTCCAATCCCTTTATTTTGACCATTCTTTTCTAAGTCAATAAAATAACCAGTGTTCATAAAGAAAAGGGAACCATCTAAAAACTCAGACACATGTTCTGGTCTTAAAAATTTTATAAGCCAACCATTCATCATATTCTATACCCCCTTACCTTTAGTTTATAGCATAAAGTTTGGTAATAATATACACATAAAAAAACAGCCCTCAGATTATTCCGAGCGCTGTCGCGATGTTGTATATAGCCTGTCTTTTCACCTGGTAGAACTTATCTCTTTTGAGACCCAGTTCTATCATGATTTCAAGATCCTTTATTTTTTCCGGAGACAAATATTTCTTTTCTATAATGCTGTATTCATCTTGATCAAGGCAGTGCTTTAGCGCCCTATCCATCTGCTTGACCTTCAGCTCATTATATTCAGTGCTTTTCCGTAGTTGCGGGAATAACCCAATGACTCCCTTCTCCTTCTGCTCTTTTCTATTCTCAGCTTGAATTTTTAGTGATCTATACGTTTTCAGTTCCTTGATGACTGTGTTTCGCACTTCCTTTTCATTCACTTCCGGAATAAATGACAACTGTTGTGCTGCTTGCATATGATACCTCCTAAATAGTAGAAGCGGGCACCGATCACACCGCTACTGCAGCATGTTCGATGTCCGCGAAGTTTATCAAATTCACTTAATATAAATTTTTGCTGATCTTGCAGTACCGATGTATTTTCTTTCGCTTGAATCACTGTATAGATTAATAACGACTTGATATGTTCCTGGCCGCGTTTTTGATAAGCTGAATTTCTTTAACGGTGTACCCGATGTAAAATTACCCCGCTGCGCTCCTGAATTACTGTAATTATCCGTTCTGATTAACATAGCTGAATAATAAACACGTCCTGGTGTAGTTTTCTGCGCCTTCCAGTCTACCGATGTAGCACTCTTTGAATATGTTGTAGCGTCTGTGTACACTCGTACTTTCTTGCTTGTTTGATAGCCTGACCACGCAGCCAATGCGCCTTCTGGTAAAATCGTAACCCCCAATGTGACAACAGCAACTAAAACAAATATGGTCTTTTTCATTTTGTATCTCCTTATCTGATCTTGTGTTCATCAAAAATCATTTGTATTGAAATACCTACTAAATAATTGAGCTCATTCATACTTTCAGCGTGGGCTATTCTTCTAATAGTCCCTATTTCAAAATCATTAAACTCATATCCTTTTCTATCGCATTTTTTAATTAGCCGATCAATTTTTCTTTTTAATCGATCTAATTCCTTATCCTCACTCACTTCACGCCCTCCACACTCTCTTTGCGTGGCATATAAATTGAATCAGCGTGGTACTGATAACCCTCGTCATCAAAAGCCCCCCAAGTTTGGTTTGCTGGACGAATACGAACCAAAGTTCCACAATCCTCACAAGGAGTGTATCTATAGCCGTTAGGGACTTGTTTGTCCTTTTTCAAATTACAAGATGGACATGAAAACTTGGTCTTACAAATACTCCGTTCACTTGTCGAAGTATACTTTTTCGGTTCGTTATCCAATTTCTGATTGGACCCTAGTAAATCGGCCAACGGCGTTGTTAATGTCCGCTCACTATTCAGCAAATCAACACGGCGCGGCCGGGGTGTTTCTACCCGAGCTACTGTTTTCTTTGGAACAACTGGGACAGTATCCGCTTTTGGATCCTGATGTATATTTGTCTTGTGAACAATCCCATCTGAAATACTTCTGTTATTCAAATCACGAACACGTAAAGGCTGCTTACTATCAACACTTTTTACCGCTTCACTCTTCATGTAGAAAAGCAATTGTCCCAACAGCTTGCCTGTTTCTTCAGCTGTAAAGCCTGACGCCTCAAATTCTGCTTGTTTTAATTTGTCTTTAATTGCTACTTTGATCACTCTTATCTCTCCCTTTATAGTTTTCATTTTTTCTATCCGATCAATCCATTTTTCCCAGAGGGAACTTGTATTTCGCACAGTAAACAAACCATGATACAAGGCATGACAGAAGTGAATTTTTCCGTTCTCGATGCTGTTGATCCTTTCAACGCTGCAGCTACTTTTTCCGCCTCTTCCTCTTGATGATCCGATGCCAGAATGATGGCGCTCACTTCAAACAAGTTTTTATCAAGGTGAGTCATTTTAGACCAGGCAGCAGTCAGGTTATTAAACTGCGTATCACTTTTTTCATAAATTCGTATCAACTATTTTCACCTTCTAATTCATTTTTAGCAGCTGTTATTGTGAATTGCAGATTCTTGATAACTTGTTGTAAAGCCTTTTTATATCTGCTACTTTCCCCGCTTAGGCGCCGGATATCTTGCTGAGCCTGCTTGAACTGATTGACTGCTATTTCTTCCTGCCGTTTGTTTTCCTCGATGACGGCCAGTTGTTGTTTAACCGTATCAATCAACCACTCCGTTGAGGCCAGAGATAGCCCCATATGCTGCCTGACCTCATTTTCGATTCTCTGTATCCTATCTTTCATATTGGCTCCTCCTTATCTCAGAACAAGCTCATTTGCTGCCATTCATTTGACGGCAGCTCCTTTTTCTCTTCTATCTGATCAAGCAGAGTTTCATCCACTTCTTGAAAATTTATAAACCAATGGAGAGGAAAAATCCCTCCGTATTTTGTTAACTCTCTATCATGGAAGTAATAGCAGTGCGTCATCCTTGGAGCCTTCGGCCTAACATAATATGTGCCAAGCGGTTCTAAGAGAGCATAAGTCGGCTTCATCCAAATAAGTTCTGCGCTGTAAATCTTTGAAGAATCCAGATGCTCATAATTACCTGCAGGCGGCTCTTTTCCTAAGCCCGCATCGATGACTTTAAAATGTTTCTTTTCATAAGCTCCGCAATGGGCGTTTACACTGTCAAATTTAGATACATAATAGTGGCTATCTCCTAAAGGGAAGAGGAAGTATTCTCGCCCTTTGTCTAATGGTGTAATGTCTGAACTGAGACATTTGCCTTTCATGGCCATAAACACTCCCCCAATAACTGCAGAGGGTGTCCCCTCCGCTTTACTTCTTAAATCCATAGTCAAAATGGATTCTTATATATTCATTGTCTCGAGTATGCACGTTTGTAATGCCGTACTCAGGTGTATCTGCTAAATATGCGCAGCCATCCTTACCGTCAAGAATAACTAGCTTTATTTTGTTTCGTTCGATCAAGTCTCCAACGGAAAGTTGGTGTAAGTTTTCAAGTTCAATAGGTCGGTTCATTTTGCAGCACTCCCCGTGTTATAATTAATTGTCGAGATTAACTAAACCGGGGCTTTGTGCTGCGGTTTTTTATATATCCTCTTCCTCCTCGCCCTCTTCTTCTTCTTCCCAAGCCATCTCAAAAGCAGATTCTAAAAATCTCAATTGCTTTTCAAGTTCTTCATCTGTCATCTGGGAAAAGTCAGGTCCGTGTCCTGGAACCATCCTGAAATCTTCCGTAAGACGTTTTATAAGATACTCTCTCCTTGAGACCACCAATAACCCTCCATCCATTTTTAAGCCGCTGGAGCAGCTCGTATTTTCTCAAAGGCTCATAGAGGTGGACGGCTCGTCCATCCTCCATGCGAAACAGCAAATACCAACGCCGCTGCCTTTTAACCATTAAGCCGCTCCGTGTTCGCCCTCATCCTGGTTGTCTTGCTCTTTTTCATCCTTGGATGATGTATCAGCTTCTTCACTTTCATCGAGAGGGATAGGTGGTGCATCTTTCTCCATTGGCTCAGCCTCAGCTTCTTGATCTTGCTTCCAATCCCACCAGGCTACAGCAAGCGGAGCAACCTCTTTTCTGTACTCGTTAATGAGGTCCACAATGACACCAGATGACATTTCAAGCTCATTCGCCAGTTTGCTGTATGATTCACCTTCAATCCGGCGTTTCGCAATTTCAGCAATATTTTCAGGGAATCCATCAAGAGTGGGAGCCATACCTTCAGTGATGAAAGAATCAACGATTACTCGCTCAATTTCCATTGATTTTTCTTCGATTTTAGGCTTTTCTTTAGGAAGTCCGAGATCTGCCTCAAGTTGTTCCGGTTCTGGATCAGAGACATTTACGATGCCATTTTGATCCACTGTGTAATTTGTAATAGGTCGATCTGTTTTAGTATTAATTTCTACTGTGTATTGAATTACTTCAGATTCAAGTTGTGTTTCTACTTCTCTATCAATCATTTCAGCTAAATTTTGAATGTTGTTTCCAAGTTCTTTAGTTGAAACCTCCACAACAACTTCAGTGATACCTTTAGGTTTATGATTCACCTTTTTTACTAATCCTTTGAAATCAACGAAAGACATAGCTGTTCCTCCTCTTGTGATAGTGGTTTTACCTGTATTTCAATTCTTGGTTTTTGGCTATAAAACTTGCTGACATGAAGGTCTACTATTTGGCTGTCATCATGCCAAATAACCTTATTTAAGCCGTCCTTGATGCCCTTTATATAGTTATCAACATCTGGCTTTTTGCTCGGCCTTAACAGCCCTTGTTCTGCTTCTGCAGTTTTTTTCTTACTGAAGCTTTTCAATGTGGATTTATAAACCTTTACAGATAATTCAAGTGGTCCTTCTAGCAATTTAGCTGGACGATAATCTGAAGCGGCCAGCTTCACATATTGCTTAAAGTCCCTTGATTTCTTTGGATCATACAGTCTGGTCATACCATTAAGCGTAGTAGCTCTCGGTCTCCCTTGCGCTACCGGCTCGCCGTAAATTGTAAAACTGATCAATACTGTTACCTCCCGTCAGCTGCCTCCAGCTGCTCAATTTCCGTCATTATTAAATCTGCGTTCATGATAATGAATGATAAGGAGCGGAGAGCGCCGATCATCAATCTCCCTCCTCGAAGGACATTTCACGGCCAAACTTGCATTTAACGTTAATATGCAGCCACTCCAGATCCGGTAAAGATAGTTCGTCCAGCTCGCGTCCGTCCTCCGATTCATATTGGCCATATTTGATAAGCTCGTTCGTTAAAAACTCTTGCCGCTCATCTATTGCCGTCTTCGTTACATTTGAAGGCATTTTAAGTGCTCCTCTCTATTAGAAAGTTGGTTTATGCAGACTTTGCTTTTGCTTCTGCAATCATTCGATCGAGCCTATCAATTAAAGGCTTTAAATCTCGTTTTGTATTATCCGTTTTGGTGCACTTCGGACATGGTCCGAATATGATATGTGTCGGCCTTCCCAGATCCTTGTGCTGCCCGTACACTCTTTTTTCATTGCAAATGTTGCACATGGTATCTCTCCTTATTCGTATAGTTCAAGAAGTAATGCCTCGTTTTCTTGTTCAGCTATTTTTTTGCGTATCTTTTCATCTGGCATAATGATAGGGAATGCTAACTTTTCAACTCTGCTGCTGATACGACCTTTTTTATAAATGGTATCGAGATCATCAATACTCAAGTTACTGGTGATGATCGTCGGCTTTTTGTTTTGGAGTCGAAAATCAAGAATACGAGTGAACGTTTCTTCAACAAATTCGCTCACTTTTTCCACCCCAATATCATCAAGGACCACCAAGTCAGCGTTTTTAGCAGCGTCTATGATATCCGTACTTTTAACTTTTGAATCTGCATTGAATGTACTTTTGATTTCTCCTATTAAATCAGCTGCTGATGAATACAGGATCTTTAAAGGAGGATCTTCTTTGTCATATACCTTTGTGATTGCATGAAGGATGCTCGCAGCTAGTCGCGTTTTCCCGCTCCCTTTTTCCTCACTGAAAAGATATAAACCCTTGCCTTGGTCTCGCATCATATCGAATTTACGAACATAATTAATAGCGGCACGTTTTGCTTTTGCTGCCCTTTCTTTTGATTCTGCTTTTTCATAAATATTGATATTAAATGACTTAAGAGTCGCATCTTTAAACTCTTCAGGCAGTTGGGCATTTAACAACTTATTCGCAAGTTTTTTGTCTTCCCTACACTGACACTCTTTCATGAATTCTCTTTTCTCATGATGATCAATAACCCAGATAAGCCCTGAACCATCACATTTTCCATAAGGGCATGAATCAGAAATCACAGTAAGTGTCTCGTATCTGTCCGGATAAACCTTTTCTTCTTGCAACCTCTTCGAGTCTCTCAGTTTCTTTGCTAGTGCTGGATTTGCTTTTTCCAACGACTTTAAGGTGTCGGCCATGCTTTGCATTCTGCTTTTCTCCTTTCGATGCCTGATTTACAAGAACTCGATTGACGTAATTCATGTTTCTCACTCCGTTTGAGAGAGCCACTTTCATTGCTTCAATGACCTTTTCATTGCCGTATTCATCCACCATTTCGCCAATTAATTGCCCTGTAAAGCTATTCAATGTGCCACCGAAGTTGTTTTCATAAAACACAAATGCATTCATTTGGTCATCCTCCTGCTGTTCTGGCTGCTCCTTATCTTCTAGTTCTTTAATTCTTAAATTCTCTAACTTCTTGTTTGTATGTTTTTGTGTTTCTTCCGTGTCATTTTCGTGTTCTTTATGTGTTCTTTTTTTAGTCTCGTTACCACTGTAAAGTTCATATTTGACAATGGTTATGAGCGTTTTTTTTGTGTCTTTTTTATATGTGATCATCCCGTCATTTGATAGGAGTGTCAGAAAATGATTCACCTTAGTATTGGACCATGACCATTGCTCACCTAGCTTCCGGAGTGAAGTTATTAACTGACCTGTTTCAACTTCAATCAGTTCATTTCCGAGAACAATTTTGTTTGGCCTGTGATTCGCACGCATTACTAGATCAAGCCAAGCTTCATATTTTGAAAAGGTCCGTTTTTCTCCATAAAGCCAGTGATCTTGTATATCTCTGTGCAGTTTAATCCATCCTTTAGACATACACCCTCCCTCCTTCTTTAAATGCTATACACGTCGGCAAATAGCGTATTTTCCTTTTATAGCTACTACCAATAAATGAGGCTCATATTTCTTGAAATATGCTGAAATGTACATTGACAAAGTATCCTTACGCATATCTGGAGCAACATTCATCGCTAATGACACAAAACAATATGGGTAAGGAACCGCAATTAAGTCATTGTCAGTCATGGTATATAAACAACCTTTCCAGTCAATTTCATGATGTCTTCTTTAAAAAGCTCCTCGTCGCTATTTGATTCAGAAAGATGCAGTAACCAAATTTCCTGAACCCTGCTCAAGTCATTTGCCTTCAAAAACTCTTTTACGTTTTCTAAACTGAAGTGCGACTGTAAGAGTCGTCTTTTCATAAATGGCGGTGTACGGCCGCTTTCGATGTTTTCGTTCAGTATTTCATTCGAGTAATTGCATTCCACCATAATGTGAGTGAGTCCTGGAAACTTATATTTGATGTAATAGGTATCAGTGGCAAACAGAAGCTTGTCACCATCCTTATTAGCCAACAGAAAGCCATACGGCTCCGCCACATCGTGCTGCACGTCAAAGGGCATAATAGACCAAGAACCAACTTTAAACGGCTGTTTAGCGCGCACAGGCTTTATTCTGTGATGAGAAATGCCAATTGCTCCGGCCGTCCCAGGAGACATGTAACAATCAATGCCGGCTTTCAGAACATCCTTAATTGCTTTGCAGTGATCCCCATGCTCATGAGAAACAAGGCAGCCAGCGAATTGAGACATTTTATATTGAAACCCCTTCTGCATTTGTTTAAAGTTGATACCACATTCCAACAGAAGCGGGGTCTTACCATCGGTAACCCGATAGCAATTCCCCTTACTGCTCGATGACAGGGCTGTAATTTCAATCAAAAGTCTGGCCCGTCCGATTCAAAGACTGAGGGCTTCTCATCTTTTTTTGTTGGTTGGGGCTCCGGCTGTTCTGTTTGTGGATCCGGAATTGGTTCGATATCGATAACCTCTGCATTCGCTTTTTCATTTACCTCACGGCGCACCCGTTCTTCAGCTGGTATATCATCGTTAGCCTGCTCCTCTTCCTCTGTGTATAGATTCCCTAAGTTATTAGGGAAAGCTTCACGCAGGGCATTTACTATTGCTGTTTTTCGAATCATATTTAAGGGCATTGTCTTCCACGTGGATTGTCCTTTGCTGAATTCATCCAGGCTTATACGCACTGAAATTGGTTGCTTCCTATCCGCACGGTAAACGTCAGCCCATCCTCCAATTAGATTATCCTTAGGAAGCTTGATTGCACCCTCTATTTCAACCATATCTCCTTCACGCTCAACGATAATCCCAGCTTTAAACCCTTCAAACTGCTCGTTATTCTCTGCACGCTTCATAAATGCTTCTTTACCAACAATCATTTGAGCCGGTGAGCCTTTAAATTTCACAAGGTAAGCTTCATTTAAAAACGGATTGAGTTTTTGATACTTGCAAAGATTTATAAACATTGCCGCTTCTTGATCAGTTACATCGGAGTTTCCACGAACCAAAAAATTCTTTACTGTTTTTCCTGTAAGCTTCACGGATTCACCGTTTACTGAAAACTCAACGGGCTTAGTCATTAATTCATTTTGTTCACTCATTTGAATCCTCCTCGTCTTCGTACACAAATTTCACTTTTTTTCCTTTATGCTCAATCAAGAAATCTTCAAGCAGATCAGCAAAGTCGGAGGGTCCTACTAAATCTCTTTCTAAAATCGCGTCCTCTGGACATTCAGAAAGCGGACCCACATGCATGATTTCTTTGCCATTTATAAGCAAGGTTTCACGGCGTAGATCTTCCCAACCTTTACTCCTAACAACTGTTACTGTGACAATTTCACTCATTCACTTACCTCACAATCTACTGGAATGAGCGAGCTATCATCTAATTCAATCCGCAGCTGTTTATCTTTCTCGGAAACAATCAGGCTGAGGATCTGTGAATTTGTGTTGATCAATTTCGTCACTGCTTCAGAGTTATCAACGAAAATAGGAGCAGTGATTCCGTAGTAAGCATTAAGTGTGTTAATAATGTCCAGTCCAACATTAATGCGTGCAGCATTATTTAAGCCGGACGAATACGGCACACCTTCATAAAGGGTTTCACACGTCTCTTCAAGTCCTCCGTTGATCTGATCCTTGAAGAGTTTGAAGCGAGCATATTTAAACTTACTGTTTATCTTTTCTTCGAGGAGATTCACCTTAGTGCGAACAAATTCCTCAGTCAAATAGAGTTGATGTTGTAGCTGTTCATATTGTTCTGCTAACTCTTTTTGTTCTTGCTCAAGCTGTCTTACTCGATCATTAACATGCCTTACGTGCTCAATTTTCGCTTGATCTTTTTGAAGCAGCAGAATCTCTTGTTTTTTACTGGTGATATCATCCTTAATCAATTGAACGGCTTGATCCGTGGAAGATTCTAAGTCCTGAATCTCCTTCTGGATGGTCTCGATTTCAGCTTGTTTATTTTGATAAATTGGATCCGCTGAAATATCCAATCTATTGTTTTGTGCGCACTCCAATTCTTTTTCAAGTGATAATAAAGTTTCTTCTTCACTCTTATAGGCATCCTGTAAATTAGATATTGCAGACTCTAATTCCTGAATAGCATCCTCAGACTTTTCTTTTTGACTCTTAACCGACTTGCCTTTTTCATTGATTTCAGCTAAAGCTTGGCTTTTATGAAAATTGAATTTTTCAATGGCTTGATCGATTTTTTCTTTCGGTAATTCTTGGCCGCATGTAGGGCATTCAGTTTGATGTTGATCAAACGTCTCCTCATTCTTGTCGCACCAACTCTGGCGCAGCGACTCGATTTCCGTATTTAATCGATCCAAATTGTCTTTTTCAAGTAATAACTGCTGCTGATTCGATTTAATCTCCATTAAAATTTCATCAATCCTGCTTTTCACAGGGTATAGCTGCTCTTTAATCTCATTGATCTTTTTGTATTCTTTATCCTGATGATCATTTTTGATTTCCTGAAGATCATTCTGCAGCTGGAGAATTACTTTCCTCTTCTCAGAAATAGCTTCACCATTACGAGCTGAACGAAGTTTCTCCTCCAATGACTCAACTTCTTTTTGAAGAAAATTTATCTCGTCATGTAATTCTTGTTCATCTAGACCAGATGTATCTTCGACTGTGCGCTGGATTTCATCGATTCTTACCGGTATTGCATCGAGCTGTTTATTTATTTCACGCTGTTTTCCCGCGATCACCTTTCTATGCTCTTCAAGCGACCGTTTCTTTAAGATGCTTTCCAGGGCAGCCACAGAAGGGTTTTTACTGAATACTTCCTCGGCTGTTACATCGCCGCTAATCTCAAGTAGAATCTTCCGTCTGTCTTGCCATTTCAATTGCTCATTGAAGAATGATGGAGAAGTAATGAGTTTAAATTTGTCTTCTGCAATAATTGAGCTGACTCGATCATTAAACTCTTTTTTCTTTGATGGCACTTCGTTAATAAAATAGTCAGTGGTATGTCCAGAGAATACTGCTTCAGCACTACTCCGCTTTCTTGTCCACTTCTCGGAGTACACCTTTTTCAGAGACAATTCAGCTCCATCGATCAAAAACAAGCCGCTGACTTCATGATCCAGTCCGCTAATAGGCTTGTTTTCTTTTGTTAGAGTTTTAATCTGAAAATCTTTTTTGTTTTGGCTGTCCTTATCGAATAAGAGCCAAATAAAAGCATCAAACAAAGTTGTTTTTCCTGTTGCATTATCACCGTAGACCTTGACGTTCTCACCTTGAGTATCAAGAGTAAAATGTTTAATTCCCTTAAAATTACGCAGTTCTAATTTGAGCAGTTTAATTTCCTTCTTCATTTGGCTTCACATCCTTTCTCTTTAGACTTGAGAGAAAGATACTCATTTCTCGCCTCAGCTGTTGGGAAGTGAAAGCATGCATTCCCCCTTAGATCAAAGGAAATTGATCCACCTACAGTGGCAAGATTAATTTGATCGCGACGATGATCGCTAAACGGTTCAGTGTAAAAAACTTCATTCATTTGTCAAAGACCTCCAAAGATTTGATTTTTGGAAGGTGATACAGTAAACTATTGTTAACCAAATTTAGTACCACCTTCGAAGCTCACTCTGCATAGTGGGCTTTTTCTGTTTTTTGAAGCAATTCCTGAACACTGTCAGGAATTTTGTGTTCACATTTACTGCAATAAATTTTGCGAGACTGTTTTTCAATCTTTCCGCAATTTGGGCATTGCCTTGGCGGAATAATCAGGTATAACACTTAAATCCTCCTTTCTGATGCTTGTGCGCATCGTCAGACCAGGGAGAGTGGTGGTATTAAAAGAGGAATGGATGGATAAAAAAGTTCTCCTCTGGCCTGACGACAAGAACAAGCTTGCCGTGCTCTTAAAAGAGCGTTATAATACTTTTTGAACGTTTATTTTTTCCTAATTAAGCAGTGAGTGTAGGAGCTTGCTGCTTTTTTATTTTCTCTATGGCTTCTTTTGCTTGGGCATTTGCCATAAGAATAAGAGCTGGATTTCTCTTTACTTCTCGACAATGTTTCACAACCTCAGATGCTTTCATCAAACGGCTTGCAGATAATACAAATGACATTTAAATCAATCCTTTCATTTTTTTTAATGTCTCTGGATACTCCACAACTTCAATTTTTTGATACCTTTCTATTTGACCAATAGAACGCTTCATGTTTTCTAAATTAAGAAGCATAGATTCCGTATCTTCTTCCTCAACAGCTTTCATAACCATAGGCACCAAAACTTCTAAACAAATTAACTCTCGTCTAATTCCATCGTGTTTAATTCTCGGAAACAATTTTTTTCTCATTTCAACCTCCAAATAGACTCATGATGTTTTGGATGCTCTGTGCGACAGTTGTGGGATCAATGCCGCACAGGGTGGCGATCATAGCTTCTTTTGCATTAGTCGCCTCCATCCATCGAACGTATGTAGGAACATCTAAGGATTTTTTATCATTTTCAAATTTCGATATGCAGCTGCGGGAACGGTGAAGTAATTCTGCAAGATGTTCTTGTGATAGACCTGCTCGTTCCCGGGCGATTCTTAGTAGTGCTCCTAATTTCAACTTGTTCACCCCCTTCCAATGTTCCAAAATGGAACGTGTTCTGAAATGGAACAGTTTTAAACCGGAACATGTTGTACTCTTAGGTGGAAGAAAACTACAGTTAAATTGCTTTTTGCTCAGCTTGCATTTTTTCTATGACTCGTGGTCCTACTGTCTTTCGAATGAATTTAGTCCATTGTTTTAAGGTGTGTTCTTTATTAGTGCTATAAGTAATTTTGCAACCCATCACTATTTCTTCAGTAACTTGAGAATTATCAATAGGTGACACAGTTTCACCTCCTCCACTGTAGTTATTAGAATCAGGCTGAGTTTTCATTATCATCTTGTAAACCATGTGTTACATCAACTTCAAAAAAAATTTCTCGGGGATCTTTATTTAAAGCATGTGCTATACGAAGCATCATATAGCCTGAAGGCTCTTGGCCATGTAATTCAATTTTTGTGATGCTTTGGCGACTTGTATTAACTTTTCTCGCCAAATCAGAAACAGACATACCAATTTTTTGTCTAACTTCCCTTACTTTGTTAACCATGTATAACACCTCCTTGTCACTACTGTAACACTTGGTTTACAACATGTCAACTATGATTTACATGTATTTTATTTTAAAATCTATTTTCCTGATGTAAACTATGTATTACAGGTGATGAAAATATGAATAATCTTGGCAATTATCTAAGGGAACTAAGGGGTAGCCTTTCTATAAGAGAAGCTGCCAAACGTATTGGGATAAGTCACACGTACCTTGATAAGATTGAAAAGGGACGCGACCCTCGATCCGGAAAACCTATAAAACCCACTCCGGAGACTCTTCGAATGATTTCCAAAGCTTATAACTGTGACTATGAAGAATTAATGGTCGTTGCAGGGTATATTGAAAGTAATCAATCAAAAAAAGAAAAAGATATTGAATTAGAAAGTCTGACACCCAACCAGAAAAAGATATATGATTGGGCCAAGTCTCAAGACGGTCTCTTCTTTCATGAAAAGCCTGAGGATCTCGATGAGTTATTAAAAGAGTTTGAATTAGTATATGAACTCTTCAAAAAAAGAAAACAGAAAGAAAAATAACTTAGACATAGAGAGTATTCAATTTGAGGGGGACAATTACTTTTGCTTTTCAAAAAAAGAATCCTATTACTTTTAGTATTTATGATGAGTTTATACTTAGCTGCGTGCAGCTCTTCTAATTCGTCAAACGAGTCAAGCAATAAAGCAGACACAACAGACGAAAATCAGGAAGATACATATCAAACAGGAAACAACCGTTCTTTAACTGAACCCGGTCAAAAGTACAAAGAAGATACCGGGGAAATTGTTGAATTAAATAAAATAAAGAATCCAGATAAACATATCGATATTTCACCTCTTAAAGTGACAATAGACGATATAAAAGTGTTAACTCGCACAAATATTCCTAGCGATACTCTCCAGATGTATGAACTGAAAGTCGCCAAACAGCTTGATGAACCGTTAAGTTACATTCAAATAACTGTTACAGCTGAAAATACAGGAGATGCACTTGTAAAATGGAAAGGTATTACTACGGTCATCCCAAACACAAAGGAACAAATAGAAGTAGATAAAAATAATCTTATGGAGAATGGGCCACATGATATCTACGGGAATGCTAAAGATGAGTACACAATAGGAATTATATACGACGGGGATCCAGAAGAGATAAATTCTTTGACTCTTGTTCTGGGAGACACTTATGATAGCGAATCATATAAAACTATAACAAACGAAAAGACTATTAAATTAGATATAAACTAAATATAGTATTTAAGCTCTTTAGGGGGCTTTTCTTTTTCGTCTATAAAGGAACACACGTTCTTATTTTTATGCATCTTTGTTCACTACACAAGGAGGAAATAGATCTAATGATATATACTTATAGCCATTTAGAAGACAATGTTACCGGAATTTATTCAAAAATAGGGATTTCTGATCCATACGAATTGACTGTAGAAAATGTATCAGAAAAACTTGGTGTTACTGTAATGCACGGACTTGTTTCTTCTAGAGCTATGCAAAAGGGAAAAGAAAAAATAGTCATTCTTGATCTTAGATTAAAAAAGGAAAAACGGTGGCCTGTATTTTGTCATGAAGTTGGCCATCTTCTTCAACAAGCTGGAAACCAACTGAATATGCCTAATCCTTTTAGAATTTATCAGGAATGGAAAGCCAACAGTTTTATGTACCATTTTTCTATTCCTACCTTCATGCTTCAGGAAATGCAATTACCTAAAGATATAAATAGTGCTACTGTTACTGTGGCCAAAACTTTTAATGTTTCATATTCATTTGCCTACAAGAGACTAACTAGATTTTTCAATAAAATTTATGCCAATGAATTGATTTACAAAAGGGGGCTGATTCACTCATGAGGACTGCAATATATATGAGGGTTAGTACAAATGAACAGGTGGAGGAAGGTTATTCTCTTTCAGCTCAAAAGGAACGGCTGACTGCATTTGTAATGTCTCAAGGGTGGGATATAGCCGGCTATTATGTAGATGAAGGTATATCTGCTAAGGATATGAAGCGTGAACAGCTAATACGTATGATTGCGGATGTAAAAAAAGGATTGATTGATGTCGTCCTGGTATATAGGTTGGATCGTCTAACTCGATCGGTTGTTGATCTTCATGAACTTTTAAAAGTATTTGATAAATACAATTGCAAGTTTAAAAGTGCCACTGAAGTATATGACACAACCACAGCTATCGGTCGATTATTTCTTACTTTAGTTGCTGCCCTTGCTCAATGGGAACGTGAGAATTTATCAGAACGGGTGTCTTTTGGTTTGACACAAAAAGCTTCAGAAGGTGGTTGGCATGGCAGCGCTGCACCTTTTGGATATGACTTAATTAATAAAGAATTAGTAATAAACGAAGATGAAGCTAAAACTGTACGCGAAATGTTTCACTTATATATAAATGGTTTAAGTGATCGGAATGTTGCTATTCACCTAAATAAAAACCACATGTTAACAAAGAATGGACACTTGTGGCAAGACGCTCGTGTTAGGTATGTTCTCAAAAATCCATTATATGCAGGTACTTTACGATGGGGTGTCCGTGTTAATAAAGAAAACGCCTTTGAAGTTGAAGGAGCCTTTCCTGCTATTATTTCAAAAGAAACCTTCGAAGAAGCTCAAAAAATCAGGAAAAAAAGAAATAGTTTTCATGGTAAACAAGTATCCAGTGACTTTATCTATTCAGGTATTCTAACTTGTTCTCGCTGCGGATCTCCACTCAAAGGCGTTACAACCACAAGAAAAGGAACTGACCGCAGAAAAAATTATATGTGCAGAAAAGTTTATCTAAAAGAGTGTGACTTGCCCATGGTCTCTGAAAGGATTGTTGAACATAATTTTATAAAATATTTAAAAGCTGCTCAATTCCAATTTACAAGTATAGAGGACGTAGAAGAAAACGAAATTGAAAATCTTGAAGAACAATTCTCTAATGAAAAGAAACAGAAAAAAATTCAGGATGATTTAGATAAACTACTTACCCGAAAAAAGAAATGGCAATATGCTTGGGCTAATGAATTGTTAAATGATGAAGAATTCAAAGATAGAATGAATGAGGAAAATAAGAAGGAAAAACAGCTAAAAGAGGAATTGAAGGCCCTTGAAGAAATAACGCCGAACGTTAAAGTAGATAGACAAGCTATACAAGAAATGATCACTGATTTAATAGAGTCATGGAGCAATTTGACAGACAGCGAAAAAAAGCAGCTTTTGCAAAATACAGTGTCTAGTATAGTAGTTGAGAAAGTTAATGAAGGAAAACCTCTTGATCGTCTCACAATTTTAGAAATAAACTTCTCAGATTAATGAGTCCGGCTTTAAGAGCCGGACTTCATTTTTTCCCTGTTGAATTCTTTTCTGATCCTGCAAGCCGACCTTATTATACCCCCGTAACCGGTACATCGGCACAAATTCCCCGCCAGTCCTTCTTCTATGTCTTTATCTGTGGAATGCGGGTTTTCCTCGAACAATGCTTTAAGCGCAATGATCATTCCCGGCGTACAGTAGCCGCATTGGAAGCCGCCTTCTTCCAGGAAAGCGGTTTGACACATATCCAGCTCTTCTTTTTGAAGCCCCTCGATGGTTGTGATGGAATGGCCGTCTGCTTGATAGGCCATCGTCATGCACGCATTGGCAAGCTTCCCGTCAATTAGGATGGAGCAAGCTCCGCAGCGGCCGATTCCGCAGGACACCTTTGTCCCGGTCAGCTGAAATTCCTTTCTAAGCAAATCACTCAGACGTGCCGTGGGAATGGCTGTCACCTCACGCTCCTGCCCATTTACGGTCATTCGGTACTGTCCCTTTTTTACAGGGAGTGATCCAGCCTCTTTTACGTCCATTGCTTCAGCCCCTTTCTGTCTATCGCTTCCAGCAGCTCTTCTCTTGAAATCGGCAGCTTGTTTATCCAGCATCCAACGGCATCATATACGGCCTTTACAATGGCAGGAGTAAGGGCAATCGTCCCTATTTCTCCGACTCCCCTCGGTCCATATGCGTCTCCCTTCATTAGTTCTTCTATTGCGATCACCTTCATGTTAGGAACGTCTTTGACTCCGGGAATCAAATAGTGATCGAGATTTTCCGCGGCATAACGGCCGTCCGTCATTTTCGCTTCCTCCATCAGCGTATAGCCGAGCGCCATGGCGGCGCCGCCTTCAATTTGGCCCCGGTAACCCTGCGGACTGACAACCGGACCTGCCGCAATGGCGTGCTCACAATCTATCACTTTGACCTCGCCTGTTAATAGATCCACCTCCACTTCAACGGCAGCTGCACCGAAAGAATACAAGAAATGACTGCCTGGTACTACGACAGGATCAGGCGTTGTTGGAAAGTCAAATGCCGTTTCCTCTGCCAAAGGGCCTTTTTCAGCCAGCTCCTTATACGTCACCACGAGCGCCTTTGTGTTTTTGTCACGCAAGCCTGCAGCGCCGGGAATAAGGTTTTCCGCTGAACAGCCGTTCCATTCTTCCGCCCGTTTTTTCAACTGGGCTAGAAATGGCTTCTTCAAACGCTGGATCGCGTGCCACACCATGCTTGTGCCGCGGGATGCTGTGGAGGAGCCTGACTTCGGCACTTTTGCGGTATCCCCAATAACAATGGAAATATCTTCTGCGGCACAACCCAGCTCCTTCATGACAATATGTTCAATCGCTGCTAGAATCCCCTGTCCGCATTCTTCAAATCCGAACGATGCTGTGATTTTGCCTTCACTCGAAAGGGACAAACGGCCTCCTGCCGCATCCATTCGGCCATAGCCCAGCCCGCCGCCGTGCATTGTAATTGCCGCTCCCGTGCCTCTTTGCAGATACCCGCAGTTCCGGCTGGTTCTTGTAAGAATGGGAGATTTAGATATGGCATTCAACACCTGCGCCGCTCCGTCAGTTGGTGCAATTCGATGCTCAAGCGGCCCCAAGTCATGCGGTTTTCTGATATTTTTTCTTCTCAGCTCGAGCGGGTCGATGCCGAGCATGCCGCTGAGACGATCGAGATGGGTTTCGAGTGCAAATGTGATTTGGTTGCCGCCAAAGCCCCGAAATTCCCCTGCCACCCCGTTGTTCGTAAATACTGATATTCCTTCAGTCCGGATATTCGGAATACGGTACGGCCCCGCGGCATGCTCGACAGAAAAATCAAGAACAGCCGGTCCGAGCGTAGCATATGCGCCTGTGTCCGCCACAATTTTCACGTCATGCGCCAATAGATTTCCCGAATGATCCGCACCCGTTTTTATCGTAATCTTCATCGGATGGCGCTTAATGCCAGAACGTACAGATTCCTTTCGTGTCTGATGGATTTTGACAGGACGTCCGCTTTTCAGTGACAAAAGCGCGGCATACGGCTGAATATTCAGCTCATCCTTCCCTCCGAACGAGCCGCCCATCGGACTTGACACAATCCTGATCTTCTCTTCAGGAATGTCAAAAATACGGGCAAGCTGGAAACGGTCTTTATAGCCGTGCTGGGTTCCTGCATACATCGTAAAACCCCCGTCGTCTTCCGGAACGGCTACGCCTCCCTCCGTTTCCATATACGTATGCATCTGCCGCGGCAGCTCATAGGTTTCTTCAAGGACTGTGTCAGATGCTTGAAACCCTTCTTCCACATCGCCGTTTGAAAAAAACGCGCGGTGCAGGATATTCCCGTCCTCATGCAGTCTTTGCGCATTCGGCCGAAGCGCTTTTTCTGGTGAATCCATGACTTCCAGCTCTTTATACTCAACTCGAATCAGCTCCAGCGCCGCTTCCGCGATTTCTTCCGTTTCCGCAGCAACTGCGGCGATCGCATCCCCGACATACCGCACTCTGTCCTCACATAAAACCGGCTGATCAGGGATGATAATGCCAAATCGGTTTAAGCCGGGAACGTCTTTATGTGTGACGACGGCTTGCACGCCTTCCATTTTCTCAGCTTTCATGGTGCAAACCGACACAATCTCTGCATGAGGATAAGCACTTCTCAGCACCTTGCCATACAGCATTCCTGGAAAGCTGAGATCGGTCATATATTTCAATTCCCCTGTGACCTTACCCCTTCCATCCGGCCTGACTCTTGACGGTTTGTTGATGATCATTTATTCCCCTCCCTCAGCCATCAGCTCTGCCATGATGACGTTGGCAGCGGCTTTTTTTCTGTATGCCGCTGACATAAAAGCATCTGAGGAAAACGGCAGCTCATGGATAAGTGTTTTGTACAGATCATGCGAGTCCCACCCTGGTGCCATCCATTTCGCTTCGCTGTCCAATAATCTCCTAGGAGTGATATCGGTATGGCCAGCGGCGAGGCGAATGCCGCCGTCTTTCAAAAAACGTCCAGCTGCAACAGCAACCGCTCCTGTAAAAGCCTGACGCCTTCCAAGCTTGTGATAAAATACACGCTCTCCCTCCGCCCGCGGGATGATGACACGCGTGACGATAGCCGTTCTAAAGTCTTCCTCACTGAGCCAAGCGCCAAGCGGCAGCCTGATTGACTTCTTTTGATATACGATAAGATCAGCATCAAGCACAAGCAGAAGCGGAATGAAATCACCGATTTTACTCGCTATGTTGCCGCCAATCGTGGCACGGCTGCGGATTCCCGGTGCGGCGACAGTGGAAGCAGCGTCACTGAAACAGCCAAGCGCGCTCTTGATCAAAGGGTTCTTTCTGCATTCATTCAGTGATGTGAGCGCCCCGATCGACACGTGGGTGTCACTGGCGCTGATCCCTCGCATCTCGTCAATCCCTTCAAGGCTGACAAGGTGCTGTTTCGGTAGAGTTCCTTTGTCCCACTGAAGCTGAAGCAGCGTGCTTCCCGAAGCGGCACACACATCCGGAGCAAGCTTCTCTAAAAGCGAATAGGCCTCATCAAGCGCTGTCGGCCTCCATAATTGAATATTCATCCTTGCTTTTGTCACTTGGCCGTTCAAGCCATCGCCCTCCTTACCATGTCATATTCCTCGGGTGTATCAATATCGTCCAACTCACCGCTATCCTTTGCCTCCAAAACCGCTCCTGCTCCAAGCTGTCCGCTTTTCAGGAGCCTGCGAGCCCCTTCATCTCCCTTTAACCCCTTTACATAAGGAAAACAAGCCGACGAGAAGTAGATTGGCGGGGTGAACGCCCCTAAAAACGATGACACGGCAAATGACTCAGGAGCCAGTGCCATAAGGGCATTAAGATGATCGACGGAAAGCTGAGGCTGGTCGGCTAACAAAATGACAACGCCGTCCGCCCCCATGCTTTCTGCTTTTCTCACCCCGCTGCTGACTGAATGCCCCTGACCCTTTTCTGCGTCTTGGCAAATGTGCAGGCTCCAGCGTTTTTGAAAAGGCGGAGCGTGATACGGCGTCCCTATCCACTCAAGGGAAGCATGTTCTGTCCGCTCGACGACCAGCACGTGATCAAGGCGGGACGACAGAGCAGTTTTCAAAGAAAGTGAGCCTATGTTTTCTCCTTTTAGCGGCAAAGCCAGCTTGTTTTGACCCATTCTTCTGCTTTTGCCGGCAGCGAGAAACACGCCGATCAGATAGGGGTTTCTCATACAACCGCCAGCCGTTTTCTTATTTGAATAATTTCTGCAACTACACTTACCGCAATTTCCTCGGGACCTTCCGCACCGATTTCAAGCCCGACCGGACTGTAAAAGTGAGACGGAGGATGTTTTCCGTTCAGCAGTCGTTTCGTGCGGTTTGCCGAACCCAACAGTCCAATATAATGGAGGTTTTGAGAAAATAAGAAGTTGATGATCGTTTGATCGTGCTGATAATGATGGGTTGCCACAACAGCTGCATCATGCGGAAAAAATTGAAATTCGCTAAGCATTTGTTCCGGAAAAGCGGTGATCAGCTGATCCGCTTTTGGAAAAAGAGAGGATGTACAATAAGCGGACCGCCAATCCGTCACGATAACAGAAAACCCTGTGTCAGCCGCCAAATTGGCCAGCGGTACAGTATCCGGTCCCGCCCCAAACAGAATGAGACGCGGCTTCGGTTCAATTCGCTGAATAAACATGTTAGTGGTTTGATCGAAATGCGGTAAATGAAGCGTTGAAACAGTACGTTGAATATCTTGCAGAGGCGCGTCCGGCCAGTTCCCAAAATGCCCGTTCTCCGTCAGAAATAAATAATGGGAGGATCCAATCTTTGTAACGGAAGTGACAGCTTTGCCTGAATGAAGGCTGTCCCTCACTTTCTCATAGTGCCGCCTTTTTCCCTGAGTGATTCGCTCCGCATGAACATGAATAATGCCATTGCACCCGGCTCCCATGCCCCAAGAAAGATCATCCTCCGACCGCATGTCGTAGGGAATCAGCGTTGATGTGAGCTGTTCGCCCAGCGCACTGATTCTTTGGAATACATCTTCTTCCACACACCCGCCGCTCAGCAAGCCAATCCGTCTGCCTTTTTTCTTAAAGAGCATAGAGGCGCCTGCTTTTCGATACGCGGAGCCTTCAACTTGAACAATTGTCGCCAGTACAGCCTCCTCCTGGTCTTCCAGGAGCGCATCTAACATCGTGTGAAAATTCCCCAATGCCGCATCCTCCTCTCGAAAATTGCCGTGAGAAACAACTAGTTCAGCGTGATTTTATAGGTAACTTGTATAAAGAATAGACGATGGAATAAAAAATGACTCATGATTTGTCAGAAAATGAAACACATAGAAAGAGGATTTGTAAAAAGAGTCAAACGAAGAAAATCAGATTGGAGAAAACACGAAATCATATCTAAAAAGCTTGCGGAGTTCCGCAAGCTTTTCTTTACACCGCTGCCTGGCGGTCAGCGTTTTCATACACATCCAGCGCTGCTTGGAGCGCTTTTCCTGCTTCGATTCCTGCGTTATGTCTAAGAAGCACAGCCTCTAACCCGGCAAGCACGAATAGCACGTTTTCTTTTCTGCAGCTGTACCCCATCGTGCCGATTCTCCAGATCTTCCCTGCAAGCGGGCCGAATGAGCTGGCGATTTCAATGCCGAATTGTGCCAACAGCATGTCACGGACAGACTCGCCGTCAATGCCGCCGGGAATTTCGACACAGGTAACAACAGGCATTTTGCAGCTGTCATCTCCAAACAATCTTAGCCCCATTGCCTTTATCCCTGCTGCTAATGCGGCTTCATGGTGCCGATGCCGCTCGAAACGCGTCTCAAGACCTTCTTCAAGCACCAGTCTGACTCCCTCACGTAAGGCGTACAGCATCGTCGTCGCTTCTGTATGATGATTGAGCCGTCTTTCGCTCCAATAATCCTCAAGCTGGCTCAAATCAAAGTAGTTGCTTGTGATTGGCCGATTTCCCGAAAGTGCTGCCCTGTCAGCTTGTGTCGCAATCCCGCGTTCCACCTTTTTGCGAGCTGCAATCACGTCCGCCACCCGCTCATTATATGTAATCGGCGCCATTCCTGAAGGCACAGACAAACATTTTTGCGTTCCGCCGATGGCAGCGTCAATCTTCCATTCATCGACTTTTACCTCGCAGCCCCCAATCGTTGCGACTGCATCGACGATAAACAATGCATCCTCGGTGCGGCAGGCTTCGCCGATGGCTTTCAGCGGGTGAATCCGTCCTGTCGATGTTTCTCCATGCACCATGGCCACAATTTTCGGCTTCACCTTTTTTATCTCCCGTATGATGTCCTCTGGGTCAAAAACCGTTCCCCATTCGCACTCCAGCATATGAACATTTGCCCCATATCGCTCGGCGATTTCAGTCAGCAAATAACCGAAACGGCCGTAAATGGGAATGAGCACATCATCTTCCGGCTCTATCACACTAGCCAGCACTGCTTCAATTCCCGCCCGTGAAGTGCCGTCAATCGGGTATGCCCAGCGGTTTTTTGTTTGGAACAGCTCCCGAAGCATCTCCATCGTTTCATTCATAATACCTGTAAACGCCGGATCAAATTGGCCGACAACCGGGGTGCTCATTACTCTTAATACACGCGGATCAACCTCAACAGGCCCCGGCGTCATAATCGTTCTTAATGGGGTGCATAATTCTCTTCTGCCTGACACAGCCATTCCTCCTTTATCAGTAAGCCAGTTTATATAATAAATCAGTCAGTGCGCGGACGCCGATCTCAAGCTGTCTGGCTGACGTATATTCCTTCGGTGAGTGGCTGACGCCGCCTCGGCTCGGCACAAACAGCATACAAGCAGGATAGCGCCTTCCGATCATTTGCGCGTCATGCCCTGCTCCGCTCACCATTTCCTCACAGCTGAAGCCGTTTTCTAATGCTGTTTCAAAAGCCGCAGCCTTCAGCCTTTCGTCCATCGGCACAGGCTCTATCCGCATATATTCATCAATCACGGCGCGAATTCCTTTTTGTAGGCAAATGCCGTTGATCAAAGCAACCATGTCTTGATGAAACTGTTCCAGCACATGCTGATGCTGATGGCGAATATCGATTGAAAACTGGACGCGGCCCGGTATGACATTGGCTACATTGGGCTCTGCCGTTATTTTTCCGCATGTCAGACGGAGCTCCTCCGGCAGCTCCTCCGACCGCAGCAGCAGCTCATGAATGATACGGCTGCTGGCTGCGAGCGGGTCCTTGCGCCATTTCATGGAGGTAGTTCCCGCGTGATTGCATTCCCCCTCCAGCGTGACGAGATATCGCCTCTGCCCCGCAATGCTTGTCACAATCCCGAGATCCCGTCCTGACATTTCCAATGTCTGTCCCTGTTCAATATGGAGCTCAACAAAAGCGCTGATATCTGTCCGATATGCTGCCTGAAACACACCTTTGCCAAAACCGTTCTCATGCATCGCATGTTGCAGCGAGACTCCTGATTCGTCTCTTGGCTCTGCTCCATCCTGTAATGAAAAAACACCCGTCATATTCCCTGATCCCCAATAGGTCATTGGAAAACGGCTGCCCTCCTCCTCACATAAGGATACCGCTTCGAGTGTTTTTTTCGGCGCTCCATATGTCTCTTTGAGCCGCTTTATCGCAAGCATTGCCGCCAGAACACCATAGGCGCCGTCGTATTTTCCCCCATTGATGACAGTATCGATATGTGAACCGGTTACAATGACTTCATCCGGAGACTGGGTGCCCGAAAGCCTTCCAAACACATTGCCGACATCGTCGAATCTTGTATCAAGCCCGAAAGAAGACATTTCCGTTTTCACAGCAAGCTGTGCGTCCATCCACTCTTTTGTGTATAAAAGCCTCGTTACGCCGCCATCCGCAGACGCACCGTATTGGGCGAGCCATTCAATATAATCTGTGATGCTGTTTTTTACTGAAAGCTTCTGCTTTTCCATGTACTCCCCCCTCTGGCCGCTATGGTGACTTCATTATAGAAGGAGCAACATGATAGTTCATTGACAGATTAACCAAAAAAACGTTTATTTTTTAGTCACAGTATCCATCCAGCAACCAGATTCACCCTACATGTCACAACTATTTTGATGTAAAGGTCAAAAGAAAACACGGTAAGGAAGAGAGCCAACAAGAGTGAAAGAGCGGGTCAAAATGCCTTTCATATGAACAAGCTAAGCTTGCCGGAGAGGCGATGTTTGCGGAACGGATGAAAACGGAAATGCCGGCAGCTCGCAAAAAACAGGACCTAAAGATATAGGAACAGGAGATTTCCGCCTCCTCCAAAGGGACTAATTTACAATTTTAATGAAAAATATACAAAATGACACTTCTATCCTTTATTTCAATTTTAGATAATAGACATGATCTGATAAAAGGAGGGCAAGTGATGACAAAAAAAGCATGGTTTCTGCCGCTCGTCTGTGTATTACTGATTTCCGGATGGCTTGCGCCGGCAGCTTCAGCAAGCGCGCAAACCGCATTAAGCCTCAATGACCGATTGGCGTCTTCCCCTTCAGGAACAGGAAGCCTTCTCTCATTAGCCGCCCCCGCTGCACCCTATGCTGACACAGATACCTATTATGAAGGGGCTGAAGGTAAAACAGGAGACTCGCTAAAAAGCACCCTGCACCGTATTATCAGCGGACACACGATGCTGTCCTACAGCGAAGTGTGGAACGCGCTGAAAGAAACGGATGAAGATCCGAGAAATCCGAATAACGTCATCCTGCTCTATACGAAAGAATCGCGGTCCAAAAACCTGAACGGCGGGAATGTCGGCGATTGGAACCGCGAGCATGTCTGGGCGAAATCCCATGGCGATTTTGGTACGAGCAAGGGACCTGGTACTGATATTCATCATTTGCGCCCGGCTGATGTTCAAGTTAACAGCGCCAGAGGAAATATGGATTTTGACAATGGCGGCACTGAATATGCGAAGGCACCCGGAAATTATTATGACGGCGATTCATGGGAGCCCCGCGATGATGTGAAAGGCGATGTTGCCCGCATGCTGTTTTACATGGCTGTCCGTTACGAGGGTGATGACGGCTATCCTGATCTTGAGCTTAATGATAAGACAGGCAACGGCTCAGCTCCTTATCATGGCAAACAATCTGTCCTGCTCGAATGGAATAAGCAGGATCCGGTTGACGACCGCGAGCGGAAAAGAAATGAAATCATTTATGAAAAATATCAGCACAACCGCAATCCATTTATCGACCACCCTGAATGGGCGGATGAGATTTGGCCGTAAGAAAAAGGTGCTCCTTTTTAGGAGCACCTTTTTCTAATACACAGCCTCTTCCGTTTCCGCATCGAAAAAGACGACGTGGTCCATTTTCACTGAGAGCTGGATTAAATCGCCTGCATCGATTCGCGTGTTTCCGTCCAGACGGACCTTGAGCCGCTCGTCCCCAGCCATGACATGCACTATGAGCTCCGAGCCCAGATTTTCATTCACCTCCACCTTCGCTTGAAACACTGAATCAAACAACTGTTCATTTCCTGTCATTTGTGTGATGTGCTCCGGCCGTACACCGGCAATCATCTGTTCTCCGGCATATCCCTTTTCCTTCAGCCGCTTTGCTTTTTCCTCAGGAATATGAAGCCGGATCGAAGAATTTGTGAAAAACAGCTCGCCATGCTGCTGTTCTATGATGCCTTTCAAAAAGTTCATCCCAGGAGAGCCAATGAAGCCTGCGACAAACAAATTGGCAGGGTAATGATAAATGTCATGAGGTTTTGCCACTTGCTGAATTTCCCCTTCATTCATGACGACAATCCGATCTCCCATAGTCATTGCTTCGGTCTGGTCATGCGTGACATAAATGATCGTTGCCTCTAATCGCTGGTGCAGCTTGCTGATTTCTGTCCGCATCGTCACTCTTAGTTTTGCATCCAGATTAGAAAGCGGCTCGTCCATTAAAAAGACCTTCGGCTCCCTCACAATCGATCTGCCAAGCGCCACCCTTTGCCGCTGCCCGCCGGAGAGCGCCTTCGGTTTTCTCTTCAGCAAATGTTCAATTTCTAAAATTCTAGCTGCCGCATGAACCCGCTCGGCAATTTCCTGTTTCGCCATCTTTCTGAGCTTTAATCCAAACGCCATATTATCAAAAACCGTCATATGCGGATAAAGCGCATAGTTTTGGAATACCATCGCAATATCACGTTCTTTCGGCGGAAGATCATTGACCCGCTCCCCATCAATAAGAAGATTTCCTTCAGAAATGCTTTCTAATCCAGCCACCATCCGCAGCGTTGTTGATTTTCCGCATCCTGACGGCCCCACCAGCACCAAAAGCTCCTTATCCTTTACATCTAAATCAAAGTCCTTCACGGTTAATTGTGAGTGATATGATTTTTTGACGTGTTCAAATGTTAATGAAGCCATCAGAAAAGTCCCCCTATCTTTTGACCCGTTATTTCGTCACTGGAAACAACTTGGTCTTTCTGTTATTTTTAGAGTAATCGATTCCCATTTTTGCTATATCTCTAAAATAAAAAATGTAAATTTGTATTATAACGTCATAATACATTATAATATAAATAATAGGTTAAAAGGAGGCTACCCTTTGTTAAACAACGGAAGTTCTACACCTTTATACATTCAGCTAAAACAAATCATCACTGATGACATCAAAAAGGGCGTGTATTCCCCAACCGCCAAGCTGCCTACCGAAAACGAACTTTGCAGCAAGTATAACGTCAGCCGCATCACCGTCAGGAAAGCCATTCTCGATTTAGTCGATGAAGGCTATCTGATCAGGCAGCAGGGAAAGGGAACGTTCGTTAAAAGCCCTAAATTAAAACGAGAGCTGATCGCTGTAAACGGCTACTCGGAATTTATGGAATCAACCGGCAAAAAACCGAAGCATCATGTGCTGTCCCATGACATCATTCCAGCGTCAAAACCCATCGCCGAAAAGCTTCAAATCCAACCCGAGAGCCCTGTGGTTGAATTAAAACGGATTTTATATAATGATGATCAGCCTCTCACCTTTGAAGTGACGCATTATCCGCTTGATTTGTTTCCCGGCATTGATACCTTTATTGCTGACGGCGTCTCCATGCATGATATTTTGAAACAGCAATACAAAGTTGTACCCACGCACAATACGAAGCTATTAAACGTTGTATATGCCCAACAGGAGGAAAGCAAATACCTGGATTGCGATATCGGGGATGCGCTGTTTGAAATTGATAAAACGGCTTTTACATCAAACGACCAGCCAATCTATTGCTCATTGTTTTTGATGCACACAAACCGTGTCACTTTTACCATCAACAGCCCCTACACATAACAGGCATAAAAAACGAGACACTGCTTATAGTATTCTCGTTTTTTCACTGCTTCCCCCGTCCTCCAAGCGATAAGGATAGCCATAGCCGAAAGCTCCGTACACACCGCATGTTTTCGCAGCCGTTTCGGCGGCCTGGCGCAAAGCGTACGTTATATCCTGCTTCACGCAAAAGGCAGTCAAAAAGCCTGCTATAAAAGAATCTCCCGCTCCAAGTGTATCTATTATATCAGTTTCCACAATCGGCTGATGATAGATTCGATCACCCGCAGACAGGATTGCTCCTTGGCCCCCTCGGGTCATACAAACCATTTTGGCTCCGTACCCATGAGCTGTTTTGGCAAGCTCGCCGCATTCCGACTCACTCAAATCGCTTCCTGAAAAAAACGCATACGTCACATAAGGACAGACCCTCCTCAAATAATTATCCTCCCGATTGGTTGAAAAATCAAATGAGACCGGGACAAGCCCGCACAGCTGCGGAAGATCGTTCTCAAGCCTGCTGTACACGCTCGTATGCAGCAGATCATGTCCGCTGATAAAGGCTATATCTTTCTCCTGGAACACGAGCCGAAGCCGGGACTGAATGCCGCCTTTATTTGACCTGACAAAAATGCGGTCCCCCTGTTCATCAAGGGTGACAATCGCCATCCCGTTTTCCCCGTGCGCCTGGCGGATATAATCTGCATTGACCTGCTCCAGCTTGAGAACGTTCAACAGATGTGCCGCGGCTTCGTCATTGCCGACGATTCCGATATAGGAAGACTCATGCCCGAGCCGCTTGGCAAGCACAGCGACGTTTAGGGCATTTCCTCCCGGGTAGAATGTTTCTTGGTCCTGATAATAATCTACAACGTTATCTCCAACCGCAATCAATTTCATAGCGCTTCCTCCTTTATCCTTTTACACTGCCGCTTGCAATCCCGCGGACAAAATATTTCTGCATCAATAAAAATAGAATAATAATCGGCGCGGCTGAAATCGTTAACCCCGCCAGCAGGACACCCCAGTCTGTCTGCAGCGCGTCTCTGAACTGCATCAGCCCGGCTGGAATGGTCCGCAAATTCTCATCATCTATGAAAATAATCGCAAACATAAACTCATTCCATGTATGGTAAGCTGTCAAAATGCCGGATGTCACCAAAATCGGCACGCTCATTGGTAAGAAAATTCTGAAAAATACTCCAAAACTTGTACACCCATCCAAATAGGCCGCCTCCTCCAATTCTTTGGAAATAGAAAGAAAATAAGAGCGGATCAAAATGATGGTGAATGGGATCCGATAAGCCGCATACGGCAGGATTAACGCCCAATACGTATTGTACAGGCCAAGCGACTGAATAATAGAATAAAGCGGCACAAGACTGACCTGCGGCGTCAGCATCAATCCGCCGAGACATAGCACCAAGAAGAATCCTTTTCCTTTAAACTCAAACCGGGAAAGGCCATACGCTGCCCATGCACTGATAAAGACAGTGATCACACACGTCAGCGCCGTAACGATGACACTGTTCATAAAATAAGAAGAAATCCCCTGGTTCCAGGCGGAAACAAAATTTTCCGGATGCCACGAAGACGGCAGCGACCAGCTGTGCTCAAAAATATCGTCAGAGTTTTTAAAGGCGCTCATCACCATCCAGAGAAGCGGATAGGCAATCGCAATCAGATATAGAAACAGAAAAACCCACACAGACGTTTCTCCGATATACCATTTTCGTCTAGGCTTTCTTTTCACCTCAATGTGCTGGTCAGGCACAGGCTCCAACCTGAACGAATCTGTCTTCTTCTGAGGCAGCATCAGTTACTCCTCCTTTCCGGTTTTAAAGAACTTCATTTGCATGAGCGATAATGCAAGCGTAATGATTAACACGACAGTGGCAATCGCTGAGGCGTAGCCCATCATATCCTTTGTAAAGGCGCTTTTATATAAAAACGTGCTCAAGACTTCTGACGCGTTTCCCGGCCCGCCGCCTGTCAAAATGTACGGCTCATTAAAGACCGTAAAGGCCCCGGTCAGCGTCATGACCACCGCAACAAAAGACATCTCTTTCGTCTGGGGAACAGTAATATGAAAAAACTGCTGAATTTTACCCGCGCCGTCAAGCCGGGCCGCTTCATACAGTTCATCCGGTATTTTTTGAATCGACACAATGTACAGCATCGCAATATAACCGACAGATTGCCACTGGGACACAAAAATGACAGAAAGCATAGCTGTGCTGTCATCCCCGAGCCAGGCCCTCGTCAGCTGATCAAGACCGATGGCCTGAAGCAGCTGATTCAAAAGCCCTGTCTCCGGATTGTAAATAAAATCAAACAAAAGCGCGATCACAGTCATTGAGATGACAACCGGCAAAAAGAAAACGGTACGAAAAAACGGCGACCATTTTCTGACCAGCTTATCCTCAAGCACCGCCGCCAAAATCAAACCGCCAAATACCTGGCATACAATTGAGATCACTGCATAAAGCACATTATTGGTAAGTGCCTGATAGAAGACAGGATCATGAAATAATTCAACATAGTTTTTTAAGCCGATAAACGTTTTTTCCGGAGAAAATGAGCTCCACTGAAACAGGCTGAGGAATACATTCTCAAAAATCGGGATATAAACGAAAAGTAAAAAAACGAGAGCGGGCACCAAAAACAAATAGGGGATTATTTTATTCTGATTGACCAAGGGTATCTCATCTCCTTTATAAAAAGAAAAGGTGCGAAGCTTCACCTTTTCTTTGATTTATTCAGCTGACGCCCTCACCTGCTTTGCTGCCTTTTGAACGGCTTTCATCACCTGCTGCGGTGTCATGTCGCCGCCAAGCATTTGCTGGACGCCTGTTAGGTACGCATCTGCGACTTCAACATCGACATCCATATCAAACCATGGAACCATTGATTTGGCATCAACGATATGCTGAACGGCTTCACGCTGAATAGCTGTTGCATTTTCTTCAGTAGCCGTACCTTGCACTGCACTGTATTTCCCGACATCTTTCACGAGCTTTTCGCCCATTTTTTTCGACGTCAAGAACTGCAAAAATTCCATCGCTTCCTTCGGATGTTTTGTTCTTGAGGAAATCATGAATCCTTCCGGCGCTCCCGTTAACGCTTCTGAAGATCCTTTTTTCCCGCTGATTTCAGGAAATGGGAACATCCCGAGATTAACCGGTTCAACCAGCTTGATTTCCGCTGTTTCCGCATATATCATCGCCGACTTTCCGCTCTTAAATTGCTGTCTCACATATTCGTGGTCGACGGAGTTTACATGTTTATTAAAGTAAGGCATCAGCTCTTGAAGCTTTTCAAGTGCTTTTACGTAGCCTTCATCAGTAAATTCACCCGTTTTGGCGTTATAGTCCTTTTCCCGTGTTTTTTCATCGACCATCCGCTGATTAAGCGTGCCGATATAGTGCGAGATTGTCCAAGTCGCCTTTGTTCCAAAGCTGATCGGTGTGTAGCCATGTTCTTTCAGCTTTTTTGACACATCGATTAATTCATCCCACGTCTTCGGGGGATCAAGATTCAGCTTTTGGAAAATGTCTTTATTATAGAAGAATGATTTAGCGTCCATTTGCCACGGTACGCCATATTGCTTGTTTTCATAAGTAAATGGTGTAATTTGCGATTGAACGAGCTGTGATGACCAATCGGTGTCATTTTTGTAGTAGGACGAGAGATCAAGTGCTTTATTGCCTCTGATAAATTTAAAAGCAAACTCATCGCTCCAAGAGAAGTAAATGTCAGGAGGGCTGGTGGTTCCCAGCATGACCTTAATTTTATCTTTATAGGAGTCATTTAAAACGGCTTCAATTTGAATATCGATATCTGGGTGTTCTTTTTCAAATTCCTTAACAACCTCTTCAAAATAACTTTTTTCCGGCTCCTTCGGCCATCTGTGGAAAAATTTCAATGTCACCTTTCCGTCCGCTGAACTGCTTTGGCTCGAACAGCCTGCAATGGTGAACATACTGACAGCTGCAATGATCAAGAACAACAACATTTTCTTCAAAGGGTTGGCCTCCTCTGGACATTAGACTATAATGTTATATAACATTATAGTCTAATGCATAATGGTTCCTCATTTTCAGATCAATACTCAACTTTCCACATGTATCTTCTATGAGATAAAGGATGATTTCTCGCCTCTGCCAGCTCGTCTGCATAGCTTCTCAGCACACGATTGAGAACGAGCGGAGCAAGATAGCCTTTAACTGAATCGTCAATTGCAGTGAAGTCGTAAGATGCAGCATCAAGCACAGTGAGCTTTTTGCCATACTTTTTCGAGAAGGTAAGCGCCCGCTCTTCAAGAGGTCTTGTTTCATCTAAACCGAGCAGGATGATAAACGGCACGGATTCATCAATAATTTCAAACGGTCCGTGAAAATATTCTCCGGCATGAATGGCGTGGGAATGAATCCATTGCATTTCCATGAGAATGCAGATGCTGTAGGAGTAAGCGACACCGTAGTTTGCACCGCTTGCCATGGTATAAATAATACTTTCTTTTTCATGGGCTTTTGCAAATTGCTTGGCGTTGTCAGCTTCCTGCTTAAGGGCTTTTTCATATACAGCCTGCAATTGATCTAAGCCTTCAATTGCTTGTTGGAATTTCGTATTGTTTTCTAATACTTGCAGGGTTCCAAAAACGATTTGATACAAAACGCCATAGTTTGTATTGATCGCAAGCGCCTCATCACCCCAATCGTACTGGGCAACATATTGCGCTTCCTGCGCTAAAGGAGACTCCGGTTTAAACGTCATCGCAATCGTAAGTGCACCCTTGCCCCTTGCAAACGCAGCAGCTTTGACTGTCTCCGGGGTATTTCCCGAATGCGAGCACAAAATAACAAGAGACTTTTCACCAAGCTGAACAGGGTTGCGCTGAATAAATTCGTTGGCGCTGTAGAGGTCGGAGTTTATTGATTTTGACTCTCTGTCAAACACATACTTACTCGGATACATAATGGCAGAAGACCCTCCGCATGCGACAAAGAATACATGATCAATGGTTTTCCCTTTCAAATCCTGCAAGAAAGCTTGAACCTCACGATTTACTTTTGCTGTGGCCTGACTCAAATCCTTCACTCCCCGTTTTTATTATATAACGTTATATAACATTATATATTGTTATATTAAAGTCCGCGGCTAGGATTGTCAATATTATTTTCTGAAATTTCTCAATAACTTATTCGAATGATAGACAAAGGGTCTATATGCGAAAAAATGCCCAAATCAAAAGCCAGAACTTGACTTAAGCTCTGGCTCGCTGTTCAATCCGCAGACTGACGTCTTATTTAAAAAATACCTTGTCTATGTTGTACTTCGAGTGCTGTGTATTGATGATATATGTTTCGTAAATCTCTCTTTCCATTGGATCATCAACTACACATACCTCAATTTTATATACTTCGTCTCTGTGATGTTTGATCGGTGAAACAGTGTCTTCGAAATGCTTCTTAATTCTCTGTCTTAACTTTCTGGCTTTACCGACAAACAGCAGCTCGTCATGAATGTTGTAAAACATAAAAATGCCGCCTTTGTCCCTTGGGATCTGGTGAAAGTCGATGAATCCGTGAATCGGTTTTATCTTCGGTTCGTTATCATTAGCTGACTGCTGTCGTTCAGTGATGGTGACATTCGGTGCGGGTATATCAATTTTTATCAAAATCAGTTCACGTCCTCTTTTTCATTAAAGATAAATGCTAACACATACAGAAAAGAAAAGCCAGAACAGCTTTATACTATTTGTTTGTTAAGCCTTTATTTATTATGCAAGCGCTCCGGCTGGATCATACGGGCCAAGGTCGATTTCAGTCTGCTTTCCGAGAACGAGTTTTGCGAGCTCTGCACCCAAGAACGGCCCCATCGTCAGTCCAGAAGCACCCAAACCGTTTGCAGCATACAGGCCTTGAACATTCGGCACGGCCCCTACGACCGGCAGAAATCCGGGTGTAAACGGCCTGAAGCCCACTCTTGTTTCAACAGCAGCCGCATCAGCAAGACCCGGTGCAACGGCTAACGCTTTGCTCAATACTTCGTGCTGGCCTCCGGCTGTCACACGAAGATCATCAAGGCCGGCATCGTTTTCGTGTGTGGCGCCGGCTACAATTCTGCCGTTATCAAACGAAAGAATGTACTGATCACTCGGCGGCATTACAACCGGCCACGATCCTGTATCTGCATCTGTCATTTCAAAATGCATAATCTGCGCTTTTTGAAATGACACTTGAAAATGAATGCCAAGAGGCTTCAATATCTCATTGGCCCATGCTCCCGCCGTCACAATGACCGCGTCAGCCGCAAACTGCTTTGCATCTGTTTGCACGCCGGTGACTGTTCCGTTTTCAAAAAGCAAAGACGCATTTCCTTTGATGACCGTTGCGCCGTGTTTCTCTGCAGCGCTTAAAAGCGACCGGCACAGCGCTCTCCCGTTCACACGGGCGGCACCGCTGATATGAACCGATTCATAGCCGTCAGCTAAAATCGGAAACAGCTTTTTCGTTTCACTTGCAGACAAGCGGGTAATGTCGCCGATTTCCGGCGCATCCTCCCGTCTCTTATACGCTCTTTCCTCCATTTTATCGAGTTTAGACGCGTCAGTATGAATGCTGATGGCACCGACACGTTTGTATCCTGTATCCGATTCACCGTCTTTTTCCAATTGATGGATTAAATCCTTATAGTACCGGGCTCCCCCCTTAGCAAGCTGGTACCAATCCTGATTACGGCGTTGCGAGAGCCATGGACAGACGATCCCCGCCGCCGCATCAGTCGCTTGTCCCGGCTCTTTCCGATCAATGACAGTAACGCGAGCGCCTGATTTTGCGAGATGATAAGCCGTCGACGCGCCCAGAATCCCTGCGCCGACGATGATGTACGATTTCATATGCAAACACCTTTTCTATTATAATGTCTATTCATTTTACCAAATAGAATGCTTTCCTTCGACCTTTTGCCCTAATGTGGAAAAACCGCGAAGTTCGTCCAATCTCTTTACTCTCCTATCGAATATCCTGTCACTATCAATAGAGAAAGGATGATACCATGAGCGAAAATCGTCATGAAAATGAAGAAAACAGACGCGATGCGGCAGTGGCAAAAGTCCAAAACAGCGGTAATGCAAAAGTCGTGGTCAGCGTGAACACAGATCAGGATCAGGCACAGGCGCAGTCACAAGACGGAGAAGACTAATGAACGAAAACATCATTCCTCTTAACAGACATACTCAAGAGATACCCACTACTGAATCTGTTATCAAAAACAGCGGCAACTCAGAGGTCCATATCGACATTCACATTGATACAATGCCAATTGCTTTTGCTATATTATGCTCTGCATTAGCCGCAAAGCAGATGACAAAAGAGGAATTCGATATGGCTTATACTCAATTGCGAGAGATGAACAGAGAAAATAACAGCAGATCATCTGTAAAGCAAATTATCAATCAGGAGACAGAAGAAGAGTAAAAAACCGCGGGCCCTGTGGCCAGCGGTTTTTCTTCTGCATACAAAAAGGACGCGACTGAATCGGTTACTTCTGTACAATTTGAATAAGGTTACCGCATGTATCGTCGAAGACAGCTATTGTGACTTCGCCCATTTTTGTCGGTTCCATCGTAAACGTCACGCCTTTTTCCTTTAATCGGTTGTACTCTTTTTGAATATCTGCAACGCCAAACATTGTGGCCGGGAGGCCTTCGGAGAATATCTTCTTTTGATACTCCTTGGCGGCAGGATGTTCATTCGGTTCGAGTAAAAGCTCGGTTCCGTCTTGATCATCTGGAGAAACAAGCGTTATCCACCTGAATTTCCCCATGGGAACATCCTCCTTTTTTACAAACCCCAGTTTTTCTGTATAGAACTTCAGTGCCTTGTCTTGATCTTGCACGAATATACTAGTCACAATGATTTTCATATTGTTGTTGCCTCCTTTGATATTTATGGTGCATGGTACTGTGCAAACAATCCGGCTTCAAGCAAAACAAACCAACATTTGTCAGAAACTCAGTACTGGTTTTATAAAATTACTCTATCCATCCTTTCAGCAAATTTTTAAGCGGTTCGTTGTTGAATATAAGTACTCGATATTTTCCCTTTCGTTTTGATGTTACAAGTCCTGCATCCTCCAGTACAGAAAGGTGTTTAGCTATCGCCTGTCGCGTAATAGAAAGGTCGTACTTTGTATTAAGACGTATCGTAAGTTCATACAACGTCAGCTCGTTGCGTTCAGATAATTCGTCTAATATAAGCCGCCGAGTCGAATCGCCGAGTGCTTTGAATATAGCGTCTTTGTTCCAATTCATATATTGAGTATAAGCAACTCATTAGTTGCATGTCAAGTATAAGCAACTGTATGGTTGCGTGATATAGGAACTGAACCTATCCGGCGCAGGTCTGAAATGTTCTAATCGATAAGGAATTAAAACCATTAAAATAACAGTGGATATGTCTCTGAAAAATAAAAGAAGACGAACTTCAAAAGTTCGTCTTCTACAATCAAATTCGGCACGCCGGCCATTTTAAAGTTGATAACTATCTCTAAACCCCTTGATAAACAAAGGGGTTTTCATCATTAACCGATAGAACCTTCCATTTCGAACTTAATCAAACGGTTCATTTCAACTGCGTATTCCATCGGAAGCTCTTTTGTGAATGGCTCGATAAAGCCCATTACGATCATTTCAGTTGCTTCTTCTTCAGAAATACCGCGGCTCATCAAGTAGAAGAGCTGCTCTTCAGATACTTTAGACACTTTCGCTTCGTGCTCCAATGAAATGTTATCATTTAAGATTTCATTGTAAGGAATTGTGTCTGATGTTGATTTGTTATCCATAATGAGCGTATCACACTCGATGTTAGAGCGGGCGCCTTCCGCTTTGCGTCCGAAGTGGACGATTCCGCGGTACGTTACTTTTCCGCCCTGTTTTGAAATCGATTTTGATACGATTGTAGATGATGTGTTTGGTGCAAGGTGAATCATTTTCGCACCTGCATCCTGATGCTGGCCTTTACCCGCAAGAGCAATAGAAAGCGTCATACCGCGCGCGCCTTCGCCTTTTAGGATACAAGCCGGATATTTCATTGTCAGCTTAGAACCGATGTTGCCGTCGATCCATTCCATTGTTGCGTTTTCTTCACAGACTGTACGCTTTGTTACAAGGTTGTAAACGTTGTTCGCCCAGTTTTGGATCGTTGTATAACGGCAGTAGCCGCCTTTTTTCACGATGATCTCAACGACCGCACTGTGAAGTGAGTTTGTTGTGTAAACAGGCGCAGTACAGCCTTCAACATAATGAACACTTGCTTCTTCGTCAACAATGATCAGTGTACGTTCGAACTGACCCATGTTCTCAGAGTTGATACGGAAGTAAGCTTGAAGCGGTGTTTCAACCTTCACGCCTTTAGGCACGTAGATGAAAGATCCGCCGGACCAAACAGCTGAGTTAAGCGCCGCAAACTTGTTATCAGTCGGCGGGATTACTTTTGCCCAGTGCTCACGGAAAATATCTTCATTCTCTTTCAGCGCGCTGTCAGTGTCTTTAAAGACGATGCCTTGCGCTTCAAGATCTTCTTTCATGTTGTGGTATACAACCTCAGATTCGTACTGAGCAGAAACACCCGCAAGGTATTTTTGTTCAGCTTCAGGAATACCGAGCTTGTCGAATGTTTGTTTAATTTCTTCAGGAACTTCATCCCAAGAACGCTCTGAACGCTCAGACGGTTTTACGTAGTACGTAATTTCGTCAAAGTTCAGTGAGTTTAAATCTCCGCCCCATTGAGGCATCGGCATATTGTAGAAATGCTCAAGTGATTTCAAGCGGAAGTCAAGCATCCATTGAGGCTCTTCTTTCATGCGAGAAATTTCTTCTACGATTTCTTTTGTCAATCCGCGCTCTGAACGGAAAATGGAAACGTCCTTGTCGTGAAAACCATACTTGTATTCACCAATATCAGGCATTTTTTTAGCCATCCATTTTCACTCCAATCCTTTTAATTGCCGCCTTCTTCTTTCGCGACTCCTTTTTCAAGTGCTTTCCATGACAGGGTTGCACATTTAATACGGGCCGGGAATTTTGAAACGCCTTGAAGGGCTTCAATATCCCCGAGATCTATAGAATCATCATACTCTTTCCCTTGCATCATATCCGAGAAAATCTTAGACATGGAAAGGGCAGTTTCAATATCTTTCCCTTTAATCGCCTGAGTCATCATCGAAGCGGATGCCATTGAAATGGAACAGCCTTCCCCTTCAAACTTCGCATCTTCCACGATGTCTCCGTCAAGCTTCATTGTCAGTCTGATGCGGTCGCCGCATGTCGGATTGTTCATATCCACGACAATGCTGTCATTCAAAACCCCTTTATTTCGCGGGTTTTTGTAATGATCCATAATCACCTGTCTGTACAATGTATCTAAGTTTGCATTAAAAGACATTTGTAAAATACTCCTTTGTCTTTTGAAGAGCTTCCACAAGCTTATCAATCTCTTCCTCTGTATTATACAGATAAAAGCTTGCTCTTGCAGTAGCAGTTACATCCAGCCATTTCATCAGCGGCTGCGCACAATGGTGGCCGGCTCTGACTGCGATTCCCTCCGCATCAAGCACAGTCGCCACATCGTGCGGATGAACATCATCAAGGTTAAATGTGACAAGCCCGGCACGCTCTTCCGGCCCGTAAACCGTTACGCCGTCAAGCTGGCGGAAGCGTTCAAGCGCATAAGCAGCAAGCTTGTGCTCATGGCGGGAAATCTCATCAAGACCGATTTCTTCGAGAAAATCAATGGCGGCACCGAGGCCGATTGCTCCTGCAATAATCGGCGTACCCGCTTCGAATTTCCACGGAAGCTCTTTCCAAGTTGATTCATAAAGCCCGACAAAGTCGATCATTTCACCGCCGAATTCGGCAGGCTCCATGTTTTCCAGCAGGGCTTTCTTTCCGTACAGCACACCAACACCGGTAGGTCCGCACATTTTATGGGAAGAAAGCGCAAAGAAGTCGCAATCGAGATCCTGCACGTCAATTTTCATGTGAGGCGTGCTTTGTGCACCGTCCACCACAATGACAGCCCCATTGTCATGAGCGATTTTCGCCATTTCTTTAATCGGGTTGACCGTGCCGAGAACATTAGATACATGAGACACCGCAACAATTTTTGTGTTGCTTGTGACCGTTTCTCTGACGTCTTCTAAAGAAATCGTTCCGTCTTCCTGCAGCGGAATATATTTTAATGTGGCGCCAGTTGCTTTTACAGCCTGCTGCCACGGAATGATATTCGCATGATGCTCCATGTAGGTGATGACCACTTCATCACCAGGTTTCAGGTTGGCGCGCGCATAGCTTAACGCCACCATATTCAGTGATGTGGTCGTGCCTTTTGTGAAAATAATCTCAGCCATTGACTTCGCGTTAATAAACTTGCGGACTTTTTCACGCGCTCCTTCATAACCATCTGTCGCTCTGGTTCCAAGTGTATGGACGCCCCGGTGAACATTGGAATTGTATTGGTTATAATACTTATCCAGTGTTTCAATGACAGCACGCGGCTTCTGGGAAGTCGCCGCGCTGTCGAGATAAACGAGATCATGTCCGTTCACTTGCTGATGAAGGATCGGGAACTGTTCACGAATATCTGTGATATTCATTACTTCACTTTCCTTTCGATAACAGAAACTAATTGTTTCTTAACGCCTTCAATCGGAAGTTCATTTACTACCGGTGCAAGGAATCCGTAAATAACTAAGCGTTCTGCTTCTTCTTTCGGAATTCCGCGGCTCATCAGGTAGTAAAGCTGAATAGGGTCCACACGGCCGACAGATGCCGCATGTCCTGCAGTTACATCGTCTTCGTCAATTAAAAGAATAGGGTTTGCGTCTCCGCGTGCTTTTTCGCTGAGCATCAGCACGCGTGATTCTTGCTCCGCATTCGCTTTAGAAGCGCCATGTTCGATTTTGCCGATTCCGTTAAAGATAGAAGAAGCGGAATCCTTCATCACACCGTGCTTCAAGATATAGCCTTCAGAAGCTTTACCGAAGTGGATGATTTGTGTTGTGAAGTTTTCTGTTTGCTCTCCTCTTCCTACAACAACCGTTTTCGTATCGCCGTATGTGCCGTCACCGTAAAGGTTTGTTGTATTTTCGGAAATCGTGTCGCCGTCGTTCATCAGGCCGAGAGCCCACTCGATTTTGCTGTCGCGTCCGCGCGCAGCACCGCGGCGGTTCACATAAGTTGTCACACCGCTTGACAGATTATCCACCGCACCGTATGTCACGCTGGCATTATCACCTGTGATGACCTCACTGATAATATTGAAGACAGCGTCTTTCGGGTTTACAGTGCTGATGTAGTTTTCTACATATGTTACAGAACTGTGGTCTTCAGCCACAATCAGCACGTGGTTGAATAGAGCTGTATCATTGCTTTCGTGGACATAAACAGCCTGAACCGGCGTCTCCACCTGAACATTTTTCGGAACATAAAGGAATGCTCCTCCGTTAACAAGAGCCGCGTGAAGTGCAGTTAACTTATGTTCGTCAACCTTCACGCCGTCCTTCATAAAGTATTTCTCCACCAAGTCGCTGTGCTCGCGTGCAGCAGTCAGAATATCAGTGAAGATGACGCCTTTGTCTTTCAATTCTTGAGAAAGAGAAAGATGTGCCGGCGTCTGGTCACGCTGTACGTATAATGTTTTATCTTCGTTTTCAATGTCGATCAGCGCTTTTACTTCATCAGTCAAATCTTCTAATGAAGAAAGCGGTTCGTTATCCACTGTATGCTTCGCGAAATTCGTGAAGTTCCAGTTTGTGATTTTTGTTTTGTCAGGTTTCGGCATCGGCAGATCCTCAGCTTGTTCAAGAGCCTGTAAGCGCAGGTTCTTCAGCCAGGCAGGTTCTTGGTGCTTTTCGGAAAAGCTTTTGAGATACTCCTGATCTACGGATAGTTTTGTACCTAGTGTCATATTAATCCCCCTAACGCTTACGCTTCTTGGCCAACAGTTTCGTCTTCAATGCCAAGTTCTTGTTTGATCCAGTCATAACCTTCTGCTTCAAGACGCTGTGCAAGCTCTGCACCGCCGGATTTTACAACGCGGCCTTGCATCATAACGTGAACAACATCCGGAGTGATGTAGTTTAACAGGCGCTGATAGTGAGTGATCATCAAGCAGCCGAAGTTTTCGCTGCGCATTTTGTTGATCCCTTTTGATACAACTTTCAAAGCGTCAATATCAAGACCTGAGTCAATTTCATCAAGGATGGCGATTTTCGGTTCAATCATCATTAATTGAAGGATTTCGTTGCGTTTTTTCTCCCCGCCTGAGAAGCCTTCGTTAAGATAGCGCTGAGCCATTTCAGGGTCCATTTCAAGGAACTCCATGTTTTCGTCCATTTTGCGGATGAATTTCATGAGAGAAATTTCATCGCCTTCTTCTCTGCGCGCGTTGATTGCTGAGCGAAGGAAGTCGGCATTTGTCACACCGCTGATTTCACTTGGGTACTGCATCGCAAGGAATAAGCCTGCCTGCGCACGCTCGTCCACTTCCATCTCCAGTACATCTTTGCCGTCAAGCGTGATGCTGCCTTTTGTTACTTCATATTTAGGATGCCCCATAATAGCAGCTGATAAAGTGGATTTACCAGTTCCGTTCGGGCCCATTACTGCGTGGAATTCTCCACCTTTTATTTCAAGGTTTACACCCTTTAAGATCTCTTTCCCTTCGATTTCAACGTGAAGATCTTTGATCGTTAATGTTGAAGCAGCCATATCTATACCTCCAAAAATATATAATCATTATTCTCATTTTATTCTCATTCTAATTTTATAACAAATGAAAAGTAAATACAACTTTTTATCGTGCCTTGCACATTCCTCAAGTTTAACAAAGATCAGCACTTTATTAAAGCGATTGAAAAAGAAAAAGAGTGGATTCCCACCCTTTTTTAAAAGATTGATTTTCTCAATAAGCTCCCGCAGAAATCCGCTTGCTTTTTTCATAATCAAGCTCTCTCTGCCGCTCTACTTTCATTCTTGTTTCCAGCCGGCGTCCATATTCCTCGTATCCAATTCCGTGTGACAGCTGCATCGCTTTTTCCATTTCTGACGTATAATCGAGGTTCAGTCTGTCCTGGCTGCTGCAAATAATGAATCAATCCCTTCATATATTTGCTTTTTATTGTACCAGTGCTGCGTTGGATGCCGCAAAAACGATTTGGCGTGAAATAGCGGCAGATGAGACGAAAGCATCCTTTCAGAACAAATGAGAATGGTTTTTCGGAATATTCCTTCTCTTAATGCGTGTTGTTTCCGAATTCCTCAATGCACTGTTGAACGACTGTCACGCCTTGGCTGAAAGCTGCGCCGCCTCCAAATGCCGCTGCCACACTGACGGCTTCGAGAATGTTTTCTTCTGTCGCTCCCTGATCGAGACAGCCTTTTGTATGATAGATCATGCAATATTCGTCCTGAGCATTGATGGCAATTCCGAGGGCGATCAGCTGTTTTTCTCTTTCAGTCAGAGAATTCCCGGCAAAGCACTGTTCAGTAAATTCGTTAAATTTTCTTCCCATCAGCGGCATCTTTTGTTCAAATGTGCCTAAACCATGTTTATATTGTTTTAACGCGTCCTGCATGCTTCCTCTGTCTTGATTCAAAGAAAATCCCTCCATCTGTTTAACATTCCTTTTTATTATGAACAGCTTTTAAGAAAATACGCGAAAAAAACCCCGGATTTCTCATCCGGGGTTTCAGTCTTATTCAGATACAGGAAGCACAGCTCCGTCGTATTTTTTCTCGATGAAGTCTTTGATCTTTTTAGAATGAAGAACTTCCATCAGCGCTTTGATTTTGGCAGAATCTTCTTCGCCTTTTCTTACTGCGATAATGTTAGCGTATGGGTTGTTTTTCGTTGATTCTACTTCAATTGCATCTTTTTTAGGATTTAATTTATTTTGGATCGCATAGTTTACATTGATGAAGGCAGCGTCTCCTTCTTTGTTTTCATATGCTTTTGCCGTTAATTCAGGCGCTACCTTTTTGAATTCAAGGTTTTTCGGGTTTTTCTTAATGTCTTTCAATGTTGCGTCAACTGTTTCTACCTTAGAATCAAGAGTGATTAATCCAGCGTTTTCAAGCATTGCAAGCATACGTCCTTGTTCAGCAACGTTGTTTGTCAGAATGATTGTCGCACCGTCTGGAAGGTCTTTCAGTGATTTGTATGTTTTAGAGTAAATACCGAATGGCTCTAAGTGAACAGCACCGGCATTCACAAGTTTGTAATCTGTGTTTTCTTTCATTTCTTGCTCAAGGTAAGGAATGTGCTGGAAGTAGTTCGCGTCCACTTCTTTATCAGCTAAAGCTTTATTGTACATTTTGTAATCACTAAGCACTTTCACTTTCAGCGTATAGCCTTTTTCTTTCAGCAATGGTTCAGCTTCTTTTAAAATTTCCGCATGCGGTGTTTTCGTTGCCGCAACGACAATTTCTTTCTTGCCGGATTCAGCGCCGTTATTCGAACCGCAGGCAGCCATAACTCCTGCAAATACAAGCAGTAATGCACCCAAAAATAGCTTTTTCAATGTAAATCCTCCCTTATCGTTTGTCTATAATATTTGTTATTAGATCACCGATGATTTGAATAATAAACACGATGATTAAAATAAACACAGTAGCAACGAAGGTAACATCAGCGTTATTAGACTGATATCCTTCTACGTACGCAAGGTTTCCAAGGCCTCCTGAACCAATGGCTCCGGCAATTGCCGTTGAGCCGATCAAAGCGATGGCAGTAACCGTAATGCCAGAAATAAGAGCAGGCATTGATTCCGGAATCAGCACTTTGAAAATAATCGTAGACGTTTTCGCGCCCATTGATTTAGCGGCTTCAATCACACCTTTATCCACCTCACGCAGCGCGATTTCAACAAGGCGCGCGTAAAATGGTGCCGAGCCGATTACCAGCGCCGGCAATGCGGCGTTTGGCCCTAAGATCGTGCCGACTAAAAATTTCGTAAAACCTAATAGTAAAATAATTAAAATAAGGAACGGAATCGATCTGAATATGTTAACAACGGCCGAAATCACAGAGTTGACCGCTTTATTCTGCCAGAGGCTTCCTTTGCTCGTCAGAAAGAGCAGCAAGCCGAGGATGACCCCGATGACAAAAGCAAACAGTAAAGAAATCAGCGTCATATAAAGTGTTTCATATGTCGCGTTCCATAATTCAGTTAAATCAACGTTCGGGAAGTATTTTTCAAACATTCGTGATCACCTCTGCTTTCACCTGTTTGTCATTAATGAATCGGATCACGTTTTGCACTTCTTCCTCGTCTCCGTCAATGTGGATGAACAGTGAACCGTAAGCCCCATCCTTCGTCTGCGAAATTTTCCCTTGCAGAATATTGACGCTGACATTGAAGTTTCTGATCATCTCTGTAATCAGAGGCTGTTCAGCTGACTCACCGACAAATGTGAGCTGAACCATTTTTCCTGATGCTGTATCATCAAGAAGGTGCTGAAGCGTCTCTTTCGTTTCTTCCGGCTCTGTCACCTGTTGAACAAATCGTTTTGTCATATGTTCCTTTGGATTTTTAAAGACATCGAGAACCTCGCCTTCTTCGACCACCTTGCCGTTTTCCATGACGGCGACTCTGTTGCAGATTTTGCGGATGACATGCATTTCGTGCGTAATCAGCACAATCGTCAAACCGAGCCTTTCATTAATATCGGACAATAGATCCAGAATTGAATCTGTCGTTTGCGGATCTAATGCTGATGTCGCTTCGTCACAAAGGAGAACCTTCGGATTGTTTGCAAGCGCTCTGGCAATTCCGACACGCTGCTTCTGCCCGCCGCTCAGCTGGGACGGATATGATTTTTCTTTTCCTTCTAAACCTACCAGTTTAATCAGTTCATTGGCGCGCTTGATCCGCTCGCTCTTTTTCACCCCGGCAATTTCTAAAGGAAACATGATATTATCTCTGACGGTCCGCGACCAAAGCAAATTGAAATGCTGGAAAATCATACTGATTTCATGGCGTGCTTTTCTTAAACCGCGTCCATTTACTTCATTAATCTTGGTTCCCGCCACTTCCACGGTTCCTGAGGTTGGTTTCTCAAGGCCGTTCAGCAGACGGATTAAGGAACTCTTACCAGCTCCGCTATATCCTATAATTCCAAAAATCTCACCTTTTTTAATGGAAAGCGAGACATTTTGGACAGCATTGACATCTCCATGTTTCGACTTGTAAACTTTTGAAACATCCTGAAGATTGATCAAAGCAATCACCTGCCTTAACACTATTCTAAGAAATCTTCCGGTTTTTTCTGCAAAAGAAAAGCCTTTCTGCACACTTGAGCAGAAAGGCTTATATAAAATGCCTTTCTCTCATCTTTCAAAGCTGAACGCTTCGTGTGAATTGGCACCATTTCAACAGTGTTGATGGTTGCCGGGCTTCATAGGGCACTTCCCTCCACCTCTCTTGATAAGAGAAATATATAGTCTTTTTCGTCCGGAAATTCTTAATGTAGAATAGCACGGCGAATGATTAAATGTCAATAAAATAAATGATGTCAACTTTTACTATTATAATAATTTATTATTTTTTAATTTTTTAAAATCCTCTGAAAAAACCCATTTGTCAGCCAGAGAATGGCTTCCAGTTTTAACAGGGCCCTGAATGATCCCTTTACTTTGAGGCTTCCGCTCCGAATCAGGTGCTGAAGGGAAATGTCTCCGTGCAATAAATCAATAATTTCCGTTTGGTTTCCGTAAAAGGTCAGGTTGGACGTTTGGGGCGGAGAAACTTTTTTCATTTCTCCCTGTTCGTTTATTGAGACGGTTAAGGCTTCTGCTTCTCCTTGGAAGGTAATGAGCAATGTTGAGGCATTCAAAAGGGGTTTTAAAAACAGATGCTGATACTCATCTTCTAAAACTTCCGCTTTCTCCATATGTACAACCTCCTATTTGTTGGTCATACATACACATTTCTCTCTTTGTCGCAAGAACCCCTTTATAAAACGAACGACAATTTCATTGGATATGCTGAGAAATATGTCATAAATGGGATGCGGAAGATGATTTTTGTTTGATCAGCTCATATAAATAAGAAACGGAATGAAATGCATATCCTCTTTCGACCACCTTTCCGCCTTTAAACAGCAGAAAACAAGGGACGCTTTCAATTTGATACGCTTTTGCGAATGTCGGAGAGTAATTGACATTGTTTTGATAGAAGGCGACATCCGGCAGCATTTCTTTCACCACTGTCAGCATTTTGCTTGCAAGCTGGCAGGTGCCGCAAAACGGAGTATATAAATATAGAAGGTACACATCATCTTCAATATGATCAAGTTCGTGTTCTTGGAGTTCTTTCATGCTATACACCTCGGGACTTTCTTTCAAGAAAAATAGTATGGACATTCAGATTCGCACGCAGCAATACAGAGGCGACATGGTGCCTGGGCGCAGCCGCTACTTCCTTATAGGCTCTGTCGATATGGAGATGGCAGGCTTCATTAAATTCACGCTTCAGCTGTTTTCTCAATTTCTCACCTGATTCATCAGCATCAACTAATATATAGACGTCTTTATCATAAAGCTCGTCAGCCAATTCCTCGAGCCTCAGCTGGCTGATTGTTCCGTTTGTGCAGATAATGCGCACCGGTTCATTCAGGACGCTTTCGATTTTCTCTTTATCTGATTTCCCCTCGACAATCATAACCTTTTCCAGCTCATCCATCTTCATCTTGTTCACCTGCCGCGTCAAATTTGAAACGTTCAGATTGTAAAAGAAGGCAGTGAAATTCACCGCCAACATTAACACCAGCCGTTTTCGTAGTCACAATCTACATATTTTGCGTCGTCTCCAGAGACCACATCGGCTGTCTTATAAAATTTCTCATTTTCAAAGGAATAACCGGACTTAAGCTCATATTCATTCATGCTTGTCATTTGGCCGATCATCTCATTATCATGATATAACGAGAGCCGGCCATTTTGAAAGCGGCCTGTCACGTCATTGGTGACATCGAGCTTTTGTTTGTCGAAAGCCATATTGGACACCTCCCATAACGTTAGCGTGTCCAATTGCTTTTACGGCTATCCTGTTTTAGTCTTCTTGTGTCATCTCTTCGTATTGCTCTGCTGTCATCAGTTTTTCAATTTCAGAAGCGTCGGATGGCTCAACGACGATCATCCATGCTTTTTCGTACGGAGATTCGTTGACGAATTCCGGACTGTCATCAAGATCTTCGTTTACTTCCACAACCGTTCCGTTAATCGGTGCATAAAGCTCAGATACCGTTTTAACGGATTCAACACTGCCGAATGGCTCGTCCGCTTTGATTTCAGCGCCCACTTCAGGAAGTTCGACAAACACGATGTCGCCTAGTTCGGACTGGGCAAAATGCGTAATTCCGATTCTGGCTTTTTCTCCTTCAACTTTTACCCACTCGTGTTCTCCTGAGTAACGCAAATCTTTTGGTATGCTCAATTGAATCCCTCCATTTTTTACAGCACTACAATAAGAAGATACCACACTTTTCAAAAAAAATTTACATTAAGCCCAGTTTTCTTCAAATTGGTCTTCTTTAAATCCGACAGTCACTTTTTCGCCGTCTGTTGTAAGCGGGCGTTTGATCAGCATGCCATCTGAAGCCAGCAGTTCGAGCTGTTCGTCCTCTGACATGTGATACAGCTTTTCCTTGAGATTGAGCTCGCGGTATTTCATGCCGCTCGTGTTGAAAAATTTCTTGAGATCCAGCCCGCTTTTTTCATAAAGCGCTTTTAATTCTTCTTTGCTTGGCGGCTGCTCAGCAATATGTATTTCGTTTATTTCTTTCCCATGCTCTTCAAGCCACTTCTTTGCTTTGCGGCACGTTCCGCATTTAGGGTACCAGTAAAAAGTTAACGACATCTTCTTCCCCCTCAATAAAATAATCGAGGTTATTTTAACACAGTTTGTTTTAAAAACCTAAAACAGTGCTTCTTAAAAAAGAGCTCCGCGCATGCGGAGCTCATGGCCAATCAGACAATATATTTCTCAGCCTCAAAAATGCCTGCCGCCGCCTCGCGTTTTTTCTGAATCACGTTTTTAGGCGTTACGCGTGTCAGCTTGCGCAGAGCGGAAAGCATCATGCGGAGTGAATCTCCTTCTTCCATTGCGATAAGGGATTCCTTTGCATGCGCTTCAATTTCGTTAAAGGCCTCTTGAACGAAAATTTCTGTGTACAGCACCTTTTGCGCTGCTTTTTCAGCGCCTTCTGCGGCAATGGCCTTTTCCGTTCTGAGCACGGCTGATTCCATTGCGTATACATTGCTGACGATATCCGCTACGTTCACGAGAATTTCTTGCTCACGATCGATCGCTTTTCCGTATTTTTGCGCGGCTAGGCCGGCAGCAAACAACGCAATTTTTTTGGCTTGCTTGACGATATATTTCTCCTGCTCTAAGACGCCGCTTCCAGGCTCTTCAGGCATAAGCATCATGAGTTCTTCCTGCAGCGACTGCGCTTTTTCGAATAAAGGCAGCTCGCCTTTAAGCGCTTTTTTCAGGAAGGTGCTCGGCACGATTAACCGGTTGATTTCGTTTGTGCCTTCAAAAATCCGATTGATCCTTGAATCCCTATAGGCCCTTTCTACTTCGTACTCCTGCATAAAGCCGTAGCCTCCATGAATCTGCACGCCTTCATCAACGATATAATCAAGCGTTTCAGAGCCGAATACCTTATTCAGAGAGCATTCGATGGCATATTCCGCAATCGATTTGGCAATTTGCCGGCCGTCCTTGAGATCTTCGGCCGTGAACTGGCTCATATTGTCTTCAAACAGCCCGACGGTTCTGTATACAGAGCTTTCCATCGCATACAGCCTTGAGGCCATTGTCCCGATTTTTTCCTGTGTCAATGAAAAACCAGCAATCGGCGTTTTAAATTGGCGGCGCTGATTTGCGTATGCCGAAGACAGCTCAATGACGCGTTTAGATGCGCCGATTGTGCCAACCGCCAGTTTGTAACGGCCGATGTTTAAAATATTAAAGGCGATGACATGCCCTTTGCCGATTTCTCCGAGCAGGTTTTCCTTTGGCACTTCAGCTTGATCCAGAATGAGGGTTCTTGTCGATGATCCCTTGATTCCCATTTTCTTTTCTTCCGGTCCCGTGGAGACACCCGGGAACTCTTTTTCTACAATAAAGGCTGAAAACTTGTCGCCGTCTACCTTAGCGTAAACCACAAATACATCGGCAAAAGCAGAGTTGGTAATCCACTGTTTTTCCCCTGTTAATACATAATGCGTTCCTGCTTCATTCAGCACAGCTGTTGTTTTTGCTCCAAGTGCATCAGATCCAGAGCCAGGCTCAGTCAGAGCATAAGCGGCGATCTTTTCGCCTGAAGCGAGTCCCGGCAAATATTTTTTCTTTTGTTCTTCTGATCCGAAAAAGACGATCGGCAAGGAACCGATACCGACATGCGCCCCATAAGAAAGAGAAAAGCTTCCCGCACGCGAAAATTTCTCAGTGATGAGTGCCGAGCTGATTTTATCAAGGCCGAGCCCTCCGTATTCTTCCGGCACATCGGCGCCAAGCAGCCCTAGTTCGCCCGCTTTCTTCAACAGTCTGACAGAATGCTCGAATTGATGGTTTTCGATATCATCTATATGAGGAAGAACATCTTGCTCGATGTAATCCTCTGTTGTTTTCGCAATCATTTTATGCTCGTCAGTGAAATCCTCCGGTGTATACATTTGATCGTATGTGACATCCTCGATTAAAAATCCGCCGCCTTTTTGTACTTCAGCCGCTTTTTTTGCCATTTGTTTTTCCCCCTTTAGCATAATTCAAATACACCGGCCGCTCCCATCCCGCCGCCGATACACATGGTCACGACTCCAAATTGCTCGTTTCTCCGTTTCATTTCATGGATGAGTGAGAGTGTAAGCTTTGTGCCTGTACAGCCAAGCGGGTGTCCAAGCGCGATTGCGCCCCCGTTGACATTCACTTTTTCTTCATCAATTCCCAATTCCCTGATAACTTGAATGGCCTGTGAGGCAAAAGCTTCATTCAGTTCAAACAAGCCGATGTCCTGCAGCTGAAGTCCGGCAAGCTTCAAAGCGCGCGGAATCGCTTCCACTGGTCCGATTCCCATCACTTCCGGCGGCACGCCGCCTACCGCAAAGGAGCGGAATTTCACAAGCGGCGCCAGGCCAAGAGCATCGGCTTTTTCCCGGTCCATCAGCATGACAGCCGCCGCTCCGTCACTCGTTTGCGAGGAATTGCCCGCAGTCACCGTCCCGTCAACGGAAAAGGCCGGGCGCAATGTCGATAAGATGTCTGCAGTCGTTTGCGGGCGAACACCTTCATCCTGAGAAAATACAAATTGTTTTTCCTGAGGCTTATGGTTTTCTCCAATTTCTGTCACCGTCACTTCTACGGGTACAATTTCATCTTTAAATTTTCCTTCTGCAAGGGCTTTAGCGGCGTTTTGGTGGCTGCGAACGGCAAACGCGTCTTGATCCTCACGGGAGACGCCGTATTTTTTCGCGACTTGCTCGGCTGTGTGCCCCATGCTCATATAATATTCCGGTGCCTTTTCTGCCAAAGCAAGGTTCGGACGGGTAACATGCCCCATCATCGGAACTTGCGACATGGATTCCGCTCCGCCGGCGATCGCTGTATCGTAGGCGCCCAGCATAATTTTTTCTGCTGCATATGCAATAGACTGAAGGCCTGAAGAGCAATAGCGGTTAACTGTAATCGCCGGAACCGTGTACGGCAGGCCCGCGAGCGCACCGATATTTCTCGCCATATTAAGCCCCTGCTCCGCTTCAGGTGTTGCACAGCCAATAATCAAATCGTCAATATTGCCTTCGTAACCGCCTGCCCGTTTCAGTGTCTCTTTTACACAAATCGCTCCCAAATCATCCGGACGAACGGTGGCCAACGATCCTTTTTTTGCTTTTCCAACCGGTGTTCTTGCACCTGACACAATGACTGCCTCTTTCATAAGCTCCCTCCTAATTCCGTAAAGGTTTACCTTTCACAAGCATATGCTGCATTCTCGCTTGAGATTTTGCCTCTCCTGCCAAACTCAAAAACGCTTCTCTTTCGATCTCCAATAAATACTCTTCATCAACCTCAGTACCGAACGGCACTTTTCCGCCCGCAATGACATAAGCGAGTTTTTTCGCAATCTTGAAATCATGCTCAGATATATAGCCGGACAGTTTCATCTGCTCAGCGCCAAGCAATAGTGCTGCATAACCGGTTTCTCCCGGCACCTTGACCTTTTCTTTTACAGGCGGCCGCCAGCCGGTATCGTATAAAGATGCAGCCAGCTGCTTCGCATCGTACAGCAGGTGGTCTTGATTCACGCTGATGTGATCCGTTTCTTTTAAAATGTTCATCTCACGAGCCTCTTGGGCGGAAGCGGACACTTTCGCCATCGCGATTGTTTCAAATGTTTTCATTGCCGCATTCATCGGATCATGGCCGCGGCGAAGATGGTTGATGTACAGCTCTTTGTTACCTCCTCCGCCAGGGATGAGGCCGACACCGGATTCCACAAGTCCCATATAGGCTTCGCTTGCCGCTTGAATGCGCGCCGCCGGCAGGCATGCTTCCGTTCCTCCGCCGAGCGTCATGCCAAATGGCGCGGCGACGACCGGTTTCGCACTGTATTTGATCTTCATCATCGTCTCCTGAAAACGGCGGATCACAAAATCAACTTCCAAAAAGTTGTCGTCTTGGACTTCCATTAAGATCATGGCGAGATTCGCGCCGACGCAGAAATTTTTCCCTTGGTTGCCGATGACAAGGCCCTTGTAATTCCGCTCTGTTTCCTCTAATCCTTTGTTGATCATTTGAATGATATCGAGGCCGATCGCATTGCTTTTCGAATGAAATTCAAGAAGGGCGACATCATCTCCAAGGTCAATCAGGCTTGCTCCGCTGTTTTTCGCAATCACGCCTTTTGTTTCTTTAAGTGCTTGTAAATGAATCCGTTTTTTGTTTTCTTTCACGGCTCTATATTCGCCGCGGTCATAATAAAATACCGTTCCGTTCTCTTTGATGTAGAAGGTTTCATTTCCTTTATCCAGCATCTCTTTTATCCAGCCAGGCATATCTGCTCCAAGCTGCTCGAGCTTTTCCGCTGACTGCTTGAGGCCGATGGCGTCCCACATCTCAAAAGGTCCCAGTTCCCAGCCGAATCCCCACTTCATGGCTTGGTCAATCGCATGAATATCATCGGCAATCTCGCCAAGCAGCTCGGCTGAGTAAAGCAGGGTTTGAGAAGTGATATTCCACAGCAAACGGCCGGCCCTGTCATCCGAATAAATAAGCGCTTTCATTTTGGCTTTTGTCCCTTTTGCCTGTTTTGCCGCTTCAAGTGCCGGTGATTTCATTTTTGTCCGCTCGCCGTAAGTAAGCGTCACTGGGTCAAGCTCATAAATCGTTTTTCCTTCTTTTTTATAAAAGCCTTGACCGGCCTTGCTTCCGATCCACCCTTTTTCCAGCATATCGTTCATGAAGCTTGGAAGGCGAAACACTTCTTTTTCATCGCCATCAGCTTTGTCATACACATTTCGGGCAACGTGGGCGAATGTATCGAGGCCGACCACATCAAGCGTTCTAAAGGTGGCGCTTTTCGGCCTGCCGATCAGCGGTCCTGTGATCGAATCAACCTCCCCGACCTGATAACCGCCTTTCAGCATTTCTTGGACTGTCACGAGAAGCCCGTAAGTCCCGATTCGGTTTGCGATAAAGTTCGGTGTGTCCTTTGCTGTAACAACGCCTTTCCCGAGGACATTTTCTCCGAAAGCTGTCATAAACTTTAAAATATCAGGATCCGTTTCCTTAATCGGAATGATCTCCAGCAGCTTTAAATAGCGTGCGGGATTAAAAAAATGCGTTCCGAGAAAATGGGCTTTAAAATCATCCGACCGGCCTTCAGCCATTTCCTGCACTGATATGCCGGATGTGTTGCTTGAGACGATGCTTCCAGTCTTTCGATGTTCATCCACAAGAGCGAAAATTTTCTTTTTGACTTCAAGGTTTTCGACAACGACCTCAATAATCCAATCTGCTTCTTTCAGTTTTTCTGCATCATCCTCCAGATTGCCAGGTGTAATATAGGAGGTATTTTTCGCTGATGTGAGGGGAGCGGGCTTTTGTTTCAGCAGTTTTTTCATCGCCTGCCGGCTCAGCCTGCTGCGCACCTCCGGACTGTCCTTCGTCAGCCCCCTTTTTTCCTCTTCCTTTGTCAAATCGTTCGGCACAATATCTAGCAGCAGGACAGGAATTCCGATGTTAGCCAAATGCGCCGCAATCCCGGAACCCATTACCCCCGATCCTAAAACGGCTGCCTTCCGAATGTGTTTGTGCATGAGATATCCCCCTTGAACATTGAATGAATAGTCATTCATTTTTTGACCAAAAAAAATGAAACCCGTTTCTTCTTTCATCTTAAAAGATTTCCGGTTCGACTTCAATAGCTAATTTGTTATTTTTTTGTATGAAGCCTATAAAAGTCGGGCAACTTAAGCCCGGAGGTGAAGGGAATGGTACGAGAGAAAAAAAATCCGTCTTCAGCGGCAGTCAGCGCGGCGAGCGTAAAGGGAGATGCCGGTCCGACTCAGCATTACGGCGGCGGAAAACGGACAAGTCAAAATCAGCAGTATAAAAAACATAACATGGAACAATCATAATGCAGCTGCTTCCCGCGGCTGCTTTCACTTTTTCAAAATTCCTTTTAACACAAACGCTGCATTGGCAGGCCGTTCGGCAATTCTTCTCATAAAGTAGCTGAACCAGTCCGTTCCATATGGGACATACACACGCATTCTGTAGCCTTCCTTGGCGAGTTCCTTCTGACGCTCCTGCCTGATGCCGTATAGCATTTGAAACTCAAATTGCGACGCGGGGATTTGATGTTCGGCGACGAGCTGTTTCGTAAATGCAATGATGTCATCGTCATGTGTGGCGACAGCCGTGTAGTTCCCGCTTAACAACTGCAGCTTTATTAAGCTCTGAAAATGAAGGTCCGTTCCTCTTTTGTCGGGAAACGCTACGGCCGCAGATTCTTTATAAGCGCCTTTTACAAGTCTGAGATTCGGCTTTAAGTCCCGCATCTTTCTGATATCTTCTGCCGCCCGGTACAGATACGCCTGAATGACCGTGCCGAGCTTCTCAAATTCCTGTTTGCATTGCCTGTAAATAGAAAGTGTCTGTTCATAATGGGAATAGTCTTCCATATCAATGGTAACAGCAACATCATATTGCTTCGCAACGGAAAGAATGGCGCGCAAATGAGTAAGAGCAAGTTCTTCTGAAAGATCGAGCCCGATTGAGGTCAGCTTAAGTGAAAGCTCTGAGTCCAATTGATGTTCGGCAATGGCTTGAATGGCTTTCTTGCATTCCTCTGCGACTTGGTTTGCTTCTTTTTCCGAAGCTGCATACTCGCCTAAATAATCAATTGTTGCACACAAACCGGATCTGTTTAGCCTTTTGACGGTCTTAACCGCCGATTCAATCGTATCCCCTGCGACAAACCTTCGTGCTCCAAGCCGCGTTCCGTATGCTTTTGCGAACTTGGTAAGTGTTTTATTTTGAGATAAGAATAAAAACACATGTCTCAACATCCGACTCCCTCCCGCCGTCATCTTCAAAACCCTGTATATAACTCCCAGTCTGAAGGAAACTATAAAATGAACAGAAACCAAAGGAGGATCACAATGGATAATCAGCAGCAATCTCAAATGCCGCCTTCCGTTATTTCGACAAAGGATCATTTGTATCTCAATGACATGCTGAACTGGAATTTGCTCGCGATGAAAAAAGCGCATTTCATGGCGCAGCAGTGCCAGGATCAAACGTTAAAGCAAGAACTCGACCGCGTCGGACACATGCATCATGATCACTATCAAAGAATATTAAAGCACCTGCAGCCAGGCCAGCAGCAGTCCGGCTACATCCAATAAGGAGGCGCCAGAATGAATCAGCAAAATCAAAAAATCAGCAACCCGCAGACACCTGTACCGACAACATCGGAAATGAATGACAGAGATTTCGTCAACGAATTGCTGACAACCGAAAAATACATGACAACAGCTTATTGCACTGCTTTGCACGAATTCAGCCACGAGTCTCTTTATCAGGATATTCAATCCATTTTTGATGAGTCACAAAAAGCGCAAAGAAAACTATATGATCTCATGTTCCAATATGGATGGTATTCTGTTGAAGCGGAGGATGCACAAAAGCTGCAGCAGTCCTATCAAAAATTCCAGCAGACCATTCAGCAGCAGTCTCCTTATCAGCAATAACAACATTAGTAAAAAGGATACGATGTTCTTTCGGGCATCTATCCTTTTTTTGTGTAAAATCAGTTGACTTTTCATTTACGCTTATTTATATTTAATAAGCATTAACTATTTTGTCATTAAAATATATATACAGTGTATGTAACAGAGGGGAAATGAATATGAAGAGTGCGGATCAGTTAATGTCCGATATTCAATTATCGCTTCAGGCGCTCTTTCAAAAGATACAGCCTGAAATGCTGGAAAGCATGGAGAAACAAGGTGTCACCCCAGCGCAGCTGTTTGTGCTGGCCAGCCTAAAGAAACACGGCAGCCTCAAAATTTCTGAAATTGCCGAGCGTATGGAGGTGAAGCCAAGCGCGGTGACGCTGATGGCAGATCGCCTTGAACAAAAAAATCTTATCGCCAGAACACACAACACAAAAGACAGGCGAGTGATTGATCTCAGTCTTACTGACGAAGGAGACAGAAAGTTCGAGGAGGTTTTGGCAGGCAGAAAGGCCATTATGGCGCGCTACCTTTCCTTTTTGACGGAGGAGGAAATGCTGCAGGCGGCGCATATTACTGCAAAGCTCGCACAAGCAGCAGAAACGGATGAAAAGCAAAACATGAAAAGAGGAAACGGATGAAAATGAGTAAAGAAGGCAAACAATCAAAACGAACGTTATTAATAACAGGCTTAATTATTGCCATGTTTTTTTCAGCCCTTGACGGTACTATTGTCGGAACGGCCATGCCGAAAATTGTCGGTGATCTGGGCGGTTTGAGCATGATGACCTGGCTGACAACGGCATATTTGTTAACATCAACAACCATTGTTCCAATTGCCGGTAAACTGGCTGATTTATTGGGACGCCGCATTGTCTATGTATCAGGTTTAATTATTTTCATGGCAGCTTCTGCTTTGTGCGGAATGGCCAACAACATGACGGAATTGATTATCTTCCGTGGACTGCAGGGAATCGGCGGAGGCATCATGATGCCGATGGCGATGATTGTCATCGGTGACTTGTTCACAGGAAAACAGCGTGCTAAATTCCAAGGTGTCTTTGGCGCAATTTACGGGCTGGCTTCAGTGATTGGGCCGCAAATCGGCGGCTGGATTGTAGACTCGTTAAACTGGAAATGGGTTTTCTATATTAACCTGCCAGTCGGAATTATTGCGGTTATTTTTATTGCCAGGGGATTACAGGGACGCCAGCAGACTGGGCCGATCAACTTCGATATCGCTGGTATTTTCACAATGATTGTGGGTGTGGTCAGCCTCCTGCTCGCCTTAAGCTTTGGCGGAAAAGATTATGCATGGGATTCATGGCAGATTCTTGGGTTGTTCGCTCTCGCACTGATCGGCATTGTCAGCTTTATCATCGTAGAATCAAAAGCAAAAGAGCCAATCCTGCCAATGTATTTATTTAAAAACAGAACATTTACATTTCTAAACTTGATCGGCTTCTTTATGAGTATCGGTATGTTTGGCGCCATTACGTTTGTTCCTTTCTTTATGCAAGGAATTGTCGGTGTAAGTGCGTCTGAATCGGGTACAATTATGACACCGATGATGATTTCTATGATTATCACAAGTATCATCGGCGGACAGCTTGTTTATAAAATCGGGATTAAACCGCAAATCATTACAGGCATGCTGGTTATGGCCGGCGGATTCCTGCTGTTAACGACATTGGATCTCGACACGAGCAAGCTTGTCGCTACATCTTTTATGGCGATTATTGGTCTGGGAATGGGTCTTGTTATGCCGATTCTGACATTGGCTTTACAGGAAAGCTTTTCGAAGGAGGAGCTTGGAGTTGTCACTTCATCCAGCCAATTCTTCCGTTCTATCGGCGGAACATTCGGCATTACCATGCTGGGAGCCGTAATGAATGCGAGATCAGGAAATCTATTAACAGATAAATTGGTTCCATATTTAGACTCTCTTCCGGCACAGGCAAGCTCGTTTGCCGCCCAGCTAAAGGGTATGATTGATACAAATCCGCAAGGGCTGCTGCAATCACTGTTCAGTCCGGACGCGGTCAAACAAATCCCTGCGGCTTTCTCATCCCATATTGTGCCGATTTTAAAAACATCGTTGATGGATTCGCTCCACAGCGTGTTTTATACGGGCCTGATCTTTATCGCAGTCGGAGCCGTATTCACCTTGTTCTTAAAACCTATCAAGCTATCAAATAAGAAAGCGGAAGACCAACAAGAAAAAGAGAAGGCGGCAAAAGCCGTTGAATCACCTTCCCATTAATAGAGCACCCCGCGGGTATCAATCCGCGGGGTTTTTTATTCAATCATCTGGGCTCTTCCATTTCCGAAAGACCAATCCTCAGCCTGATTTCCGGCCAGCATGATAAACACATCTTCTTTTCTTACACCAAGCTCGGAATGAATCCGGCTCGCGATTGAGCGGTAAAGTGCTTTTTTCTGTTCAGTTGTTCTTGACTGTTTCAGTGTAAAATGAATGTATATCAGTTCATCAGTACGCTCGACTTGGAGATAAAATGGATCATAAAAAAATTCGCTTTTTTCATATTGTCTGATGACTTGAAAATAGTCATCTTCCGGCACATTGATTTCTTCAATCATCGATTGGTGGACAGTCCTGCTCAGTTTTTGAAGCCACGCTTCGCTTCTTCCCGACCGTAAATGAATCTGTACAAATGGCATCTCCCTGCACCCCTTTCTTTACAGCGTCTGTCCGCTGTCAATTGTGATAATTTGGCCTGTGAGTGATTCCTGTTCAATTAGTGAACAAATCAATTTGGCAACATCATCTGGTTCAGCAATACACTGCAGCGGCAAAGAGCCGATCATGCTTTTCATTTTTTCTTCCCGGCCGGCCCACCATCTCGTTGCCACAGCTCCTGGTGCTACACCGCTCACTCTGATTTCAGGTGCTAAGGCGTGGGCCAATGATTTCGTTAAACCGTGCACCGCCGATTTTGATACTGCATAAGGCATAGATGAGCCGGCACCAGTTACCCCTGCGATGCTGCCGACGTTTACGATCGCCCCGGCCTTGCTTTTCTTCATGAACGGAGTCACTGCCCGCGCGCAGAAAAACATCCCTTTCACATTGACGGCATACAGCTCATCCCATATGTCTTCTGTCGCAGCCTCAAGATTATCCATTGGAATATGCCGTGTAATGCTGGCATTGTTGACTAAAATATCAACCGTTCCGTGTGTGTTCACGATTGCTTGAATCATATCCTGCACGTCGCTGTTTTTGGATACATCTGCTTGGATGGCGAAGGCTTGCCCGCCAGCTTTTCGAATCTTTTCCACTGTTTCCTCCGCTTCTGATTGCGAGCGTGAATAATTCACCGCCACAATCGCCCCGCGCTTTGCCAATTCCATACTGGCTGCTTTTCCGATTCCTGTGCCGCCCCCCGTTACGAGAGCTATTTTGTTCAAGACATTCATTGCCGCCACTCCTTGCTGTTGACTAAAGTATATTTCTGATTCCATTGTAATCCAGCTTTGATGTTACGTATAATGATTGTTAAAGATACTAGATATCACTTAGATTGATAGCAAACGAACGGAGGAGTTCAAAATGGAAAGCGGAGATTTACGTGTGTTTCAAATGGTAGCTCGTGAAGGAACCATTACGAAAGCAGCCCTGCAGCTTGGCTATGTACAATCGAATGTCACGGCCAGAATTCAGCAATTGGAAGCTGAGCTGGGTACCACACTGTTTTTGCGCCATAATCGGGGCATGACACTTTCTGCAAGCGGAAAATTGCTGCTGGACTACGCAAATAAAATTATCGGCCTGCTTGATGAAGCGTCTAAAGCGCTCTCATCCTCCGCAGAACCAAGCGGGCCGCTTATGATCGGCTCCACTCAGACAACCGCCGCGGTAAGGCTTCCAAAGCTCCTGGCATCTTATTATGAAGAACATCCAAACGTCCAGCTATCTTTAACAACAGGACATACGCAATTTCTCCTTGATAAAGTTCTTCGTTATGAATTGGATGGCGCGTTTATCGGATGCGAATGCCATCATCCTGAGCTCGAATCCTATCCTGCGTTTGAGGAAGAACCAGTAGTTGTTTCGGCTGCCTCCGTGCCCGATGTTGAGGAAGCCATCACAAAGCCGATTCTCGTTTACAGCACAGGCTGTTCGTATCGAGAAACACTTGAAAAATGGCTGCGCTCCGTCGGTGTCACACAGCCAGTCATTATGGAATTTGGGACGCTTGAAGCAATTATCGGCGGGGTTACAGCAGGTCTTGGCATCTCGTTGCTGCCAAGAACGGTTGTGCAGAAACATGAAGCAGAAGGATCAATTCGATTGTACCCGCTGCCTGAAGCGCTCAGCCAGATGAAAACAGAGTTTATTGTTCGAAAAGATTCGTTTATCAGCAGCGCGCTGAGAACCTTTATGGATTCCTTTACGCCAGATAAAACGGCTGAATCACAAAAAAGCAGTCTGCTATAATGTACAGACTGCTTTTTGGCTATTGTTTGTTTCGATGCGCTTCATTTAATTCCTTAATATGCTGAATGATCTCTTTAATGCCCTGCTTTGCGTCGGGGTATGTCGCATTCCAATGCTTAGCGAGCGGAGGCATGCTCTTGGCTATATGCGTGTACAAAATCCATTGCTTCACTTCTTCTTTTAGCTCATCGTTTGTTTCACCAAGCAGAAGCTCAGTATACTTCTCCAGCAATCCATCCAGCTGCTCCTGAAGTTTTTGTTCCATTTTCCATCTTCCTTTCGAAAAAACAGCAAGGAGCTTTCTCAATTGAAAGCTCCTTCGCTGCGTTATTTATCCATGCGATGTGAAAGCCGCTTCCTGGACAATGCATCTGCCCCTGCCATGAGGAATGCAAAGAGGCGTTCCGAAGAGCGGGTCCTGTGTAACCTGACAGTTCATAGAAAACACATTTTGCACAAGATCACAAGTGATGACCTCTTCCGGACGGCCTTCTGCATAAATCCGTTTATCTTTTATGGCCACAAGATGATGTGCATAGCGGCACGCCAAGTTTAAGTCATGGAGAACCATAACAATCGTCCGCTCTTCCTTTTCATTCAGCTCAAACAGCAAATCAAGAATTTCAATTTGATGCGTCATGTCTAAATACGTCGTCGGCTCGTCTAGAAGGATGATATCCGTTTCCTGGGCTAGCGTCATCGCGATCCAAGCCCGCTGGCGCTGTCCTCCTGACAAAGAATCAACGGCGCGGTCAGCCATGTCCTCAAGCTTTGTTGCTTTAAGCGCTCTCTCAACTGCTTCCTCATCCTCTTTTGACCACTGCTTCAGCCAGTTTTGGTAAGGATATCTTCCTTGCTTCACCAGCTGATGCACCGTCAGCCCATCTGGAGCCGAAGGACCTTGGGGCAGGATTGCGAGCTCTTTTGCGACTTCCTTCGTCGGAAGCTTGGCAATGGCTTTTCCTTCCAGCAGCACTGAACCGCCTCTCGGCTTCATCAGGCGCGCTAATGAACGTAAAAGTGTCGATTTTCCGCAGCCATTGCTGCCAATAAATACGGTAATTTCACCTTTGGGAATTGTTAAATTCAACTCATCAATAATAACGGCATCCCCGTATCCTAAGCTCAGCGTTTCTGTAGAAATTGCACTCATACCCATAACCGCTCCTTTTTGCTGGCTTTTTAGCAGCACTATGTATTGCACGTTTTCTATATACATGCTTTTAAGTCAATTGTCATCAATGCAAGTGATTCCGATATTCAGCCATTTGATATGGTCATATATCCCTCATTGTAGCAGAAAACACTGACTTTGAAAATCATTTTCAATTAGTTTTATGGACATAATTGACGTTTATGGGTTTTTTATCACAAGATTACTTCTTGATTTCTCTGATGGAGCCGTCCTTCAGCTTCAATTTTAAATCGATATGATCATAATGACTGTCCAGATTAAATGCTGCCAGCACACTGTGTATCACTTCTGTTTCAGCCATTTGGTCTGTCACGGAAAGCTCGCTCAGAATCATTTTCATCTCATCCAATGCTTCTTCTCCTTCCTGATTGACACCGGAGAGCTTATCCTGTATTTCCGCTTTTTCCTGAGTCCCGTTCTTTGTATAGATTCCTTCATAACGGTTATGCTCACCATCCCCATAGCTCACACGAAGCGAAAAATTGCTGTAAGGAACGGACTTCAGCTGGGTGACGGCTGTATTTTCTCCTTCTGCCTGCTGCTGGTCTTCATTGAGACGGCAGCCTGCAATCAGAACCACTGCGAGACATACAGCCCCGGCTGCTCTGATCAAATGCATATGTTTCCCCCCTGTAGGATTCCATTTATTTTAGGTATATCCAGAGAATGAAATCCTCATTCAGAGAAGAATTGAAAAAGCCGGGGCATTTAACGCCACGGCTTTTTCTTTAAGATTCGGTCATTTGTAAAAAGGTTTCGGCGTCACGCACAGCCAGCTTGATGGCATTCTCCCAGAAATCGCGCTTCGTGATGTCAGCGCCCAAATGCTTCATCGCCAAATCCTCCACTGTCATAGAAGCCGTATCTCGCAATAGCGCCATATACTTCTCTTCGAATGCGTTTTTTTCTTCAAGCGCCAGCGCGTAAATGCCAAGAGAAAACAGGTAGCCGAATGTATAAGGGAAATTGTAAAACGGCACCCTCGTGATGTGAAAGTGAAGTTTTGATGCCCAAAAAAGCGGATGATATTCTTCTAACGCATTGCAGTATGCCTCTCTTTGCGCCTCTTCCATCAGCTCATTCAAGCGGCTGGCCGGTACCACTCCCCGCTTTCGTTCCTCGTAGAATCTCGTTTCGAATAGAAATCTTGCGTGAATGTTCATGAAGAACGCAACGCTTCTTTGCACTTTATCCTCCAGAAGAACAAGCTTTTCTTCCCTCGTCTCGGCCTGCTGGACAGTCGCGTCCGCGACTATCATCTCTGCAAACGTTGAAGCTGTTTCCGCAACATTCATGGCGTAGGAGCGGTTTAACGGCCTGACGTCGAGCATTGCTTCCTGATGGAACGCGTGCCCGAGTTCATGCGCAAGAGTAGAGACATTTGAGGCGCTGCCCGAAAATGTCATGAAAATCCGGGATTCCCCGCTGTCAGGAAAGCTCGTGCAAAAGCCGCCGACTCTTTTTCCACTCCTGTCTTCCGCCTCAATCCAGCCGTCCCGAAACGCTTTTTCAGTGAATGAGGACAGCTTTTTGCCAAACGTTGAAAACTGGCTGGTAATGATATTTGCGGCTTCATCATACGAATAGACCTTTCCGTCAGAACCGATCGGTGCCTCGACATCGTACCAGCTGAGTTTTTCAAGGCCGAGCATGGATGCTTTCCGGTTCAAAAACTGAACGAACGGCTTCTTGTTTTCAGTGATGACCTGCCACATCGTATCAAGTGTTTCTTTTTTCATCCTGTTAATTTGCAGCGGTTCCTTCAGGACATTCTCCCAGCAGCGCGCTTTATAGGTTTCAAGCCGGAATCCCGCCAAATGATTCAGCGTGCTGCTGAAAATATCCTGCTTGCTCTCCCAAGCTTGGCGGAAACGTTCATATACTGTTTTTCTGACAGCACGGTCTTGATGGTCCATCATATTCTCTGCCTGACCGACAGACAATTGCTTGTTTTCACCGTTTTCCTCATACGGGATCGTCATTTTCCCGACAACCATATTGTAGAAGTCACTCCAAGCGTGATATCCGTCCACCGCAAGGTTCCCGATCAGTTTTTCTTTACCGGGGCTAAGCTTTTCGGCAACCCTCTGTCTTCTTTCATTTAATATGTAAGATACATCGCGCAATCCCGGTTTTGTTAATAATTCATTCCACACGTCTTGATCAATGTCCACAAGTTTATGATCTAATGTAACGAGCGACGATTGAAAATCTGCGGAAAGCCGGTTCATGAGTGCCTGATGCTCTATAGCCTTTTGATCATTGATATTCTGGGCCTGGAGGCAAGCAACAAAAGCGCCGGCCTGCTGAAGCTTGACGGATGTCTGTTCGAATAAATCAAGCAACGCGGTCAGCCCTTCAGCCTCTTCAGGCGATTCAGGCACCTGAAACGCATCAGTCCTGTCTTGAAATGCACGCAGACTTTGTGACAGCTTCTCAATATATCCTTTGAATTCTTCTGATTGGCTCCCGCCCTTAAAAAATGAATCAAGATCCCATCTTTGGCCTACCCCTTGCAGCGCCATATCACAAAACCCCTTTCCCTCTTTTGTTCTATTATAGAACAATTCTGAATTGTTGTATAAAAATTTCTTTTACAGACGTCATTTCCTGTTCAGGATTGTACAATAGCTGTAGCAGTTTAATAGGAGGGTTAGGATGAATAAAAAAATAGCAATCGTAACGGGAGCCTCCAGCGGCTTCGGTCTGCTGGCAGCTGTAAAGCTTGCCCGATCATTTTTCGTGATAGCCACATCAAGACAGCCTGAAAAAGCGGAACAGCTTCGAGAATTGGCTGCAGCACACAATATGTCTGATTCTATTCACATTACAGCTCTCGATGTCACCGATGAACAATCTATAGTCTCATTCGGAAAAGCCGTTAGTGCTTACGCCCCGATCGATTTACTCGTTAACAACGCCGGAACGGCTTATGGAGGATTTATCGAGGATGTGCCGATGGAACATTTCAGACAACAATTTGAAACGAATGTCTTCGGTGTGATCCATGTGACAAAAACCGTTCTGCCTTACATAAGAAAGCATGGCGGCGCAAAGATTATAAACGTGAGCAGCATCAGCGGACTGACCGGATTCCCAGCGCTGTCGCCATATGTTTCTTCTAAGCATGCATTAGAAGGTTTTTCTGAAAGCCTGCGTATCGAGCTGCTTCCGTTCGGTATCGATACCGCTTTGATCGAGCCGGGCTCATACAAGACATCGATCTGGTCAACGTCATTATCAAATTTTATGTCGGTGCCTGCTGACGATTCAGCCTATCATCAATACTATAAAAAGATCCTTTCCTACGTTCAAAAAAACGGAGAAGAAAGCGGAGATCCCCAAGAGGTTGCCGACCTCATTTATCAATTGGCAACAAAACAGCACATAAAGAAATTGCGATACCCGATCGGAAAGGGCATCAAGCTCACCCTGCTATTCCGATCGCTTTTTCCTTGGTCTGCGTGGGAGTCTATCCTGAAGAAAAAGCTATTCAAATAACCTAAATTATAATTATTATAATTTAGTATTGATTTTTATTTAGTATATGATATAATTAAAACAACAGATCACAAGGAGGACGTTATCTTATGAAAACTGAAAACGCAAAAACAAATCAAACATTAGTTGAGAATTCACTGAACACACAATTATCAAACTGGTTTCTTTTATACTCGAAGCTCCACCGTTTCCATTGGTATGTGAAAGGGCCTCATTTCTTTACATTGCACGAGAAATTTGAAGAACTTTATGACCATGCGGCTGAAACAGTCGATACAATCGCTGAGCGCCTGCTGGCGATTGGCGGACAGCCTGTTGCCACAGTGAAAGAATACACTGAGCATGCATCTATCACAGACGGCGGAAACGAAACATCAGCTTCAGAAATGGTACAAGCACTGGTAAACGACTACAAACAAATCAGCAGCGAATCTAAATTCGTGATCGGCCTGGCTGAAGAAAATCAAGACAATGCGACAGCGGACTTGTTTGTCGGATTAATTGAAGAAGTTGAAAAACAAGTGTGGATGCTTTCCTCTTACTTAGGATAAAAAAAGCTGAACCCTATTTTGGGTTCAGCTTTTTGTTTTTTTCTTAGCTTGAACTGCTTTCTGTCTGCTTGGTCAGTGTCGCGTTCAACGTTTTCGTTTTTCCCTTTCGCAGCACTTGGATTGTTGTTTTATCTCCGACTTTTAAGTCTTTGTAAAGGATCTGACGGATATCCGCACTGCTTTCCACGTCTTTACCGTTTAGTTTGACAATGACATCCTCAGATTTAATACCTGCTTTTTCTGCCGGTGAATTTGCTTGAACTTCTTTTACATAAACACCTTTGCCCAATTGATCTCCAAACAGGCCGAGCGTATTTTCCTGATAGGTTTCAGGAACTTGTGACATGTCAATCATCTGCACGCCTAAAAACGGACGGTCCACCTTCCCGTTTTGCAGCAGCTGGTCAACAATCGGCTCGACATCATTGCTTGGGATCGCAAATCCAAGTGATTCCACGCCGCTTTCGCTCACCTTCAAGCTGTTGATGCCGATGACCTGGCCACTTGCATTGATTAATGGGCCTCCGCTGTTCCCCGGATTGATCGCTGCATCGGTTTGCAGCACGTTCATTTCCACCGTCCCTTGTGTTGTATCCACATCAATTGTCCGGTTCAGTCCGCTAATGATGCCTTGTGTCACCGTACCGGAAAACTGCTGTCCGAGCGGGTTACCGATAGCGATTACCTTTTCGCCAGTGCGCAGCTGTGAAGAATCACCAAAGCTCGCCACTTTTTTGACGTTCTTGCTGCTGATTTCCAAAACTGCCAAATCAGTAATGGTATCGCTGCCGACAAGCTTGGCAGTTTCCGTTTCTCCGTTGTATAGCGTAACAGTCAGCTTGTTCGCGCCTTCAACGACATGGTTGTTTGTAATGATATACGCTTTATTGCTGTCTTTTTTGAAAATAACACCTGACCCGGTTCCGCTTTCACTTTCTGAGCTGGAGCCTCCTCCCGTGCCGAATGTGTTATTTTGAGAGGTTTGGATATTTGAGATTCCGACAATCGTAGGCTCTAAATCCTCTACCATATCAGCGATGTTTGATGCGTTCGTTATCGGCGCCGTTGTAAAATTATCAGACTGCACCTGTTTATTTGCGGAAGCGGTCTCGGTCGCCTGATTTTGGTCTGACGGCAGATAAGGCGCGATGCCAAGCATGAGACCCCCGCTGATAATACCGCCTAAAATCGGGCTCAGCCATGCGGCTCTCCGTTTCTTTTCTTTTTTCACAGCCGTTTCTTGCTTTTCCATTTCTAAAGCAGAAGCCGTTTCCTGCCGTCCCGCTTCATACGACTCAGGCGCGTCAAGCAATTCTTGTTCAGAATGTCCAATCAGCTTCTGGTTTTCTGTATTCTGCTGTTCTGTATGTGAAGGTTCAGTTTGATGTTGATCGTTTTGGCCATCACGTCGATAATCCATGTTCTTACACTCCTTTAACGGTTATTCATTTATCGTTACATATTCATCGCATGTACAAGTTCAATTGTCCCAATAATGAGGAGAAAAGCAAAGCACCAAAATAGAATATGTTTGATCATCCTACATCTTCCTCGCTCTTTTTCTCTTCCTTTCTTCCCTTATACATATCATAAACAAACATTGTGGGATAAAAATGAAAAGAATATGTGAAATTATGAAAATTGCCTGCCGTATGTTAAAACTAGTTTATAATGACGTTGAAAGGATGTGAAGAGCCTTGTCATACACCATTTATCTAGTTGAAGATGAGGATAACCTGAATGAACTGCTAACGAAGTATTTAGAGAATGAGGGCTGGAACATTACATCTTTTACGAAAGGTGAAGACGCCAGAAAGAAAATGACACCGTCTCCCCACCTATGGATTCTCGATATCATGCTGCCGGATACCGACGGCTATACATTAATAAAAGAAATCAAGGCGAAAGATCCTGACGTGCCGGTCATTTTTATTTCCGCCCGAGATGCGGATATTGACAGAGTGCTTGGCTTAGAGCTTGGCAGCAATGACTACATTTCAAAGCCGTTTCTGCCGCGGGAGCTGATTATCCGTGTGCAAAAGCTGCTGCAGCTCGTATATAAGGAAGCTCCTCCTGTACAAAAAAATGAAATTGCCGTCTCCTCGTATCGGGTCGCTGAAGACGCCCGCGAGGTCTATGACGAAAACGGGAATATCATCAATTTGACGTCAAAGGAATTTGATCTGCTGCTATTATTTATCCATCATAAAGGGCATCCATACTCTCGTGAGGATATCCTCCTAAAAGTGTGGGGACATGACTACTTCGGAACAGACCGGGTCGTTGATGATCTCGTCCGGAGACTGCGCAGAAAGATGCCTGAATTGAAGGTGGAAACGATTTACGGTTTCGGCTACAGGATGATGTCATCATGAAAAACAAACCGCTCGCGTTTCAGATATGGGTTGTGATATCCGGCATCCTGTTAGCAATATCGATTTTACTGCTAGTGTTATTTTCAAACACGCTGCGCGATTTTTTCACTAATGAAACGTATACGACGATTGAAAATGAGCAGCATGTTCTGACAGAGTACCGCCTGCCAGGTTCGATTGAAAGGCGCTATTACAGCGAGGAAGCGACGGCGCCAACAACTGTCCGCTCCGTACAGCACGTGCTCCTTCCTGAAAATGAAGAGGCTTCTTCAGACAAGGATTTAAGCATTCTGTCATCTTCATTTATCCACAAGGTGTACAAGCTGGCTGATAAGCAGGAAGCTAAAAAGAAACGTTACAGCGCCGACGTCAATGGAGAGAAAGTGTTTTTTGTCATTAAAAAGGGACTTTCCGTCAATGGACAATCAGCGATGATGCTCTCTTACGCGCTTGATTCTTATCGGGACGATTTGGCCTATACCTTGTTCAAACAGCTTCTGTTTATTATAGCTGTCGTCATTTTATTAAGCTGGATTCCGGCTATTTGGCTTGCAAAGTATTTATCAAGGCCTCTTGTATCATTTGAAAAACACGTCAAACGGATTTCTGAACAGGATTGGGATGACCCAGTAAAAGTGGACCGGAAAGATGAAATCGGCAAATTGGGCCATACCATCGAAGAGATGCGCCAAAAGCTTGTGCAAAAGGATGAAACAGAAAGAACTCTATTGCAAAATATCTCTCATGATTTAAAAACGCCGGTCATGGTCATCAGAGGCTATACACAATCAATTAAAGACGGGATTTTTCCTAAAGGAGACCTTGAAAACACTGTAGATGTTATTGAATGCGAAGCTCTTAAGCTGGAGAAAAAAATAAAGGATTTATTATATTTAACGAAGCTGGATTATTTAGCGAAGCAAAAAGTGCAGCACGACATGTTCAGTATTGTGGAAGTGACAGAAGAAGTCATCGAACGATTGAAGTGGGCGCGGAAAGAACTATCGTGGGAAATTGATGTAGAAGAGGATATTTTGATGCCGGGCGATCCGGAGCAATGGAACAAACTCCTCGAAAACATTCTGGAAAATCAAATCCGCTATGCTGAGACAAAAATAGAAATCAGCATGAAACAAGATGATCGAAATATCGTGATCACCATTAAAAATGACGGTCCGCATATTGAAGATGAGATGCTCTCCAGCCTCTATGAGCCTTTTAATAAAGGGAAGAAAGGCGAATTCGGCATTGGTCTAAGCATCGTAAAACGAATTTTAACTCTTCATAAGGCATCTATCTCAATTGAAAATGACAAAACGGGTGTAACATACCGCATAGCAGTGCCAAAATAGACTGTAGATGTTTTGCAGTCTATTTTTTTATGTGAAAGAATAGCCGTTAAAATCTCTGTAATTTGTTTTGAGCGGCTGTTTGCATTGATGAACCCATTTTTTCTCTGACAAGGTCTGCTTCGGATATTTGACTTTCTCCACTTTGATTCCTCTGTTTCGCAAGCGGCTGATCATTTCGTCCAATTCTCTCATTCTAGATTCACCCTTTCGCTTGAGCTTTGACCATTCGGTCATCTCAATTTATAATATAAATAATACATGATAAAAAAACAAGTTACAATAAGGTTAATTTTATAACAGACGGTGTGACTATATGGTCATATCCTAGCAGGCCTCCGGGCTCCGAAAGGGTGGAACCATTGAAGGAAAAAGAAAAACTGATTATTGAAACAGCCTTAAAACTATTTGCCCAAAAAGGATACAACTCAACATCAGTTCAGGAAATCGCAAAAGAATGCAAAATATCTAAAGGCGCTTTTTATATTTATTTTCCTTCGAAAGAAGCGCTTCTTCTCTCTATGCTGAACTACTATTATGATAAAACGTTTACCCGAATTTTAAATATTAAAACGAAGGGCGACAGCCCCAGAACGGCTTACCGTAAACAGCTGACCGTCCTCTATGAAAACATTCTTGAACACAAAGATTTTATCAGTATGCAGTTGAAGGAAGGTTCTCTGCCTTACACAGAAGAAGTGGAGCAATGCGCAAAAAAAATCCGCCAGTCCTCACTTCAATTTCATATCGACAGCCTGCTGAACATCTATGGAAAAAAAGCGGAACCGTACACTGCTGAGCTTTGTTTTTTAATAGAGGGCATCAGCCAGATTTACCTGGAATGCATGATTTTGCTCGGGTACACTGTAAAGCCGTCTCAATTAGCTGATATCATTATGAATCGAATAGATGATATGGTAAAAGGCATGTCTGAACGAAACGATAAGCCTTTCATCACATTGGAAGAGGCGAGTTCTTTATTCGGGCCTCTTACGCACGGACGGCCTGACCCGCTGACTGAATCGATTGTGAAAAGCCTACGTGACAAAATTAACAGCTTAAACACAAACTCCTCTCTTGAATTATCGGAGAGCTTGGACATACTTGAAGCAGAAATGAAGAAAAAAACACCGAAGCTTGTGATCATTAAAGGAATGATTCATAATCTGACGGAGTCTGAAGCTCTCGCCAAAGATGCGGAACAGCTTAAATATTTATTAAAACAGCAACATATTTAGAAGAACGGCTGCTTAAAAAGCAGCCGTTCTTTCTTTCTATTACGCCTTTGGTTTTACCATGTCTTCCGGCTTAACCATTTCGTTAAATTGCTCCTCTGTCAGCAATTCAAGCTTCAAAGCTGCTTCTTTGAGCGTCAATCCCTCTTTATGGGCAAGCTTGGCGATTTTCGCCGCGTTTTCATAACCGATATGCGGGTTCAGCGCCGTAACAAGCATTAATGAATTTGACAGGTTTTCCTGAATGGTTTCTTTATTAGGCTCAATACCGACAGCACATTTATCATGGAATGAATTCATGCCGTCACTGAGCAGCTGCACAGATTGCAGGAAGTTGTAAATAATAACAGGCTTAAACACGTTCAGTTCAAAGTTCCCCTGACTCGCCGCAAAGCCGATTGTCGCATCGTTCCCCATGATTTGCGCTGCGATCATTGTTAACGCTTCGCTTTGTGTCGGGTTGACTTTACCAGGCATAATGGAGCTTCCCGGCTCATTTTCAGGAATGACGATCTCCCCGATGCCGCAGCGAGGTCCGCTTGCGAGCCATCTGACATCGTTCGCGATTTTCATTAAGTCAGCCGCAAGCGCTTTTAATGCGCCATGCGCATAAGTGATTTCGTCATGGCTTGTCAGCGCGTGGAATTTATTCGGCGAGCTGCTGAACGTTTGGCCGGTCAGCTTAGTGATCTCTTCTGAGACAAGCTCTCCAAACTCTGGGTGGGCGTTGATACCCGTTCCGACAGCCGTTCCACCAATTGCAAGCGCACGCATTTTATCTGTCGCTTCCAAAATCATTTCCTTCGAACGGTCCAGCATGTGAACCCATCCGCTGATTTCCTGTCCGAGGGTCAGTGGCGTAGCATCCTGAAGATGCGTGCGTCCGATTTTGACAATATCATTGTATGCTTTTGCTTTTTCATCCAGTGTATTGCGAAGCTGATCAAGCGCCGGCACAAGCTGCTCGTAAACAGCCAAAACAGCGGCAACATGCATCGCAGTCGGGAATGTGTCGTTTGAGCTTTGGCTTCGGTTCACGTCATCATTTGGATGAATCGTTTGATCAGAGTTCTTCTCTTTTAATAAAGCAGTCGCACGGTTGGCTACCACTTCGTTCATGTTCATATTGCTTTGTGTGCCGCTTCCGGTCTGCCATACGACAAGCGGGAAGTTGTCATCGTACTTGCCTTTGAGCACATCATCACAAACCGCTGCAATCGCTTCTGCTTTTTCAGCATCCAGATTGCCGAGGCGTTTATTAGCTAGAGCAGTGCTTCGTTTTAAGATTGCAAACGCCTTCACAACACGCATCGGCATTTTTTCAGAACCGATCTTAAAGTTCTCCTTGCTTCGCTGTGTTTGGGCGCCCCAAAATTTATCAGCAGGAACTTTTACTTCTCCCATGGTGTCTCGTTCAATTCTGTATTCCATTTATGTATCCCTCCATAACGGTTGCTTCAATAGATCATAATTCGCCAATGACACAAAAAATCCTTTTTATTTTTCGATCTTGGCAGATTTTAATTTTAATTCAAGATATACGCGGGAATCCTTTGAATATTTGTATTTTGGATTCGTCCTTCCGTACTCCTTTGATGTATAAGAGACATCATAATGCTGTTCAAATGATCTAATGAGCTGTTCAATTTCTTCTTGTTTTCCAGCTAGCCTTACCTGTGCCACTTCGTCTCCTCCGCTTTCATAAAAAAACTTACTCCATGAAATACTCTAACACAGTATATCATTTTTTTAACAGGAAAAGATAACCTCTACTAAGGTTTTGGATAAGAGGTGACCTCATTGGAACAAACAGAGTTTAAGGAATATATACACGATAATTTAGCATTGGTGCTGCCAAAATTAAAAGAAAACGATGATCTGGTGAAAAACAAAAAAATGCTTGCGAACGGACTGGTTTTTTACTATCTCTATTTCAGTGAACTGACTGATGAGAATAAGGTGTCAGAAGCCATTAAAACTTTAATTAAAGATGAGGAGACCTTAACGCTTGACCAGGTCAAAAAACGCCTTGACCAGCTTGACGCAAGACCTATTGAAACCGCAAAAAAAACGATTGAATCGATTCTCAACGGCAATTGTGCTGTGTTTATCAACGGATTGGATAAAGCCTATATTCTGACCACAGGAAAGAAAAAAACAAGAAGCTTGACAGAGCCGACAACTGAAAAAGTGGTACGCGGCCCAAAAGTTGCGTTTGTAGAGGATATTGATACAAATCTCGCTCTGATCAGACAAAGAACCTCTCATCCGAAATTGATCACCAAAAAAATCATGATCGGCGAAAACAAGCTGAAGCCCGCAGCCATTATGTACATTGAGGGCAAAGCGAAAAAGTCCGTCATAAAAGAAGTGAAGGCGCGGCTTAAAAATATCCAGCTGGAAGATATCCAGGACAGCGGAACGCTCGAGGAGCTCATTGAAGATAATAAATATTCACCATTTCCGCAGATACAAAATACGGAAAGACCTGACAAAGTATCTTCAGCCCTGTTTAACGGCCGTGTGGCAATTTTGGTCGACAGTTCACCATTTGTGCTGCTGGTGCCGGTTTCTCTCGGCATCCTGATGCAATCCCCGGATGACTACTATGAACGCTGGATTTCAGCATCTCTTATCCGGTCGCTGCGCTTTGCTTCTATCTTTATCACCTTGTTTTTGTCATCGATTTATATTGCACTCGTTTCCTTCCATCAGGGGCTGCTGCCGACCGCGCTCGCCGTCACGATTTCGGCGAACAGGGAAAACGTGCCGTTCCCTCCGATATTTGAAGCCCTGCTGATGGAAGTAACCATCGAGCTGCTAAGGGAAGCCGGGCTGCGACTCCCCAATCCGCTCGGACAGACGATCGGCCTCGTAGGGGGCGTGGTCATCGGACAGGCTGCTGTAGAAGCGAATCTCGTCAGTTCGATTATGGTCATTGTCGTCAGTGTCATTGCCCTGGCATCCTTTACCGTTCCTCAATACGGAATGGGTCTGTCTTTCCGGGTGCTGCGTTTTATTTCGATGTTTTCCGCCGCTATTTTAGGACTGTACGGCATTATTTTATTTATGCTTGTCGTTTATACGCACTTAACGAGACAAACGAGCTTTGGGTCTCCGTATTTTTCGCCAAACGGATTCTTTAGCCTGAAAAATACGGATGACTCCATTATCCGTCTCCCAATTAAAAACAAACCAAAAGAGGCGAATAATCCAAATGAGCCAAAAACAGACTCCACTGAAACTTAATACCTTTCAAGGTATTTCTATTGTTGCAAATACAATGCTTGGGGCCGGACTTTTAACATTGCCGCGAGCGCTGACCACTAAGGCTAATACGCCTGACGGCTGGATCACGCTGATATTAGAAGGTTTCATTTTTATTTTCTTCATTTATTTAAACACGCTCATTCAGAAAAAACATCAATACCCTTCACTCTTTGAATATTTGAAGGAAGGGCTTGGGAAATGGATCGGCAGCATCATCGGCCTTTTGATCTGCGGCTATTTCCTCGGCGTAGCCAGCTTCGAGACCCGGGCAATGGCTGAAATGGTGAAGTTTTTCCTGCTGGAGAGAACCCCAATTCAAGTCATTATATTAACGTTTATTTGCTGCGGTATTTATTTAATGGTTGGGGGCTTAAGCGATGTGTCGCGGCTGTTTCCCTTTTATTTAACGGTAACCATTATTATTTTGCTGGTTGTGTTTGGGATCAGTTTTAAAATTTTTGATATCAATAATTTGCGTCCTGTTTTAGGCCAAGGCCTTGGCCCCATTGCAAACTCCCTTACCGTTGTTTCCATCTCTTTTTTAGGAATGGAAGTAATGCTGTTTCTCCCTGAAAATATGAAGAAAAAGAAATACACGTTCAGGTATGCATCTATAGGATTTTTGATTCCGATTATTTTATATATCCTGACGTATATTCTCGTTGTCGGAGCTTTGACCGCTCCCGAGGTGAAAACGCTGATTTGGCCGACTATTTCTCTCTTTCAGTCCTTTGAGCTTAAAGGCATATTTATTGAACGGTTTGAATCCTTTTTACTGGTCGTCTGGATTATCCAGTTTTTCACGACTTTTGTCATTTACGGATATTTTGCCGCTAACGGACTAAAGAAGACGTTTGGGTTATCGACTAAAACAAGCATGGTGATTATCGGCATAACGGTCTTTTATTTTTCTCTCTGGCCGGATGACGCCAATCAAGTCATGATGTACAGCGATTATCTCGGGTACATTTTCGTCTGCCTGTTTCTGCTTCCCTTCATTCTCTTTTTCATTGTAGCTCTCAAGAGGAGGATTACAGCAAAATGAAAATCCGGATTTTATGTATGTTTATATGCACCCTATTGCTGTCCGGATGCTGGGACAGTGAGAATATCGAGGAATTAAGCTTAGTGATCGGAGTAGGGCTAGACAAGCCTGACGATGAAAATTTAGAGCTGACACAGCAAATTCTCGTGCCGAAAAAAATCAGCGCCAAGGAGGGCTCTTCATCTGATCCGACACAGCTTTCTATCACAAAGGGTGAAACTGTCCATCAAATGATGAGAACCTCTGCATTAAAGCATAATCCTACGTTTTCACAGCATTTGCGTCTCATTCTGCTTTCCAAAAGCGTGATTGCGGATCAAATTGGAATGGACGCGATCATTAACCAGTTTGTCAGAGACAACGGAACAAGGAGGAGTTCCTACGTCTTTATCACCAACGGCCGAACTAAGGATATATTTAAAATGAATGATGAAGGTGAACCCGCATCCAACGTGATATATGATCTGACAGAGAATAATAAGGTGACGATCAGAATGATGGAGCCAGTTACATTGGGGGAGATCTCAGAACACTTAACCTCTGACGATTCATTCCTCATCCCTCATGTCGGTAAGGAAAACGGCAAGCTCGCGATAAACGGAGCCTCTATCATCAAAAACAAATTATGGCACCGGGATCTCACCCCGATTGAGATTCAAAATATCAACTTATTTTCAGGCACTGTCGAAGGAGGCGTCATTGACTTGAAGCGCGATGGCCATCTCTTTTCTTATGAAGTATATTCGAGCAATCGGAAGATCAAGACGGCATACAAGGACGGAAAGTTCAAATTCACCGTTACCCGCAATATTGAAGGTCGTCTATCTGAGGACTGGAATCCCAATGAAGACTCGTTTAAGGATTCATATATTAAAAGTATTGAAAAGACAGTCGAAAAACGAGTACACGAAACAGTAACGTCATTTATTACAGAGAAGCTGCAGAAAGAGATCAAAGCGGACGTAACCGGGCTGGGAAACGAGGTCAGAATTCATTATCCTCAAAAGTGGAAAAAGATTTCAAGAAAATGGGATGATGATTATTTCAGCAATGCGGAAATAGACTACCGGGTCAATGTGGTTGTCAGAGACTTCGGAACGAAAGGCGCCAACAAATAGCAGCCGCCTATTTTACGAGATGGTTTCGATGTGCGTATACCGCCGCCTGCGTCCGGTCACTGACATCCAGCTTTGATAAAATATTGGTAATATGTGTTTTGACTGTTTTAATCGTAATAAACAGTTCCTCGCCTATTTCTTTGTTTGTCTTTCCTTCTGCGATCAGGCAGAGTATTTCGAGCTCCCGTTTCGTAAGCGATTCATGCGGGAGCGCGTTTTCACCTGAGTGGCGCAGCCTGGATAATACTTTTCCCGCCACTTTTGACTCCAGCTTCGGCTCTCCCTTGCTTGCGGCGCGGATGGCATCGGCGATTTCTGCCGCTTTTGAGGTTTTCAACAGATAGCTGAGCGCGCCAGCTTCAATAACCGGGTACACTTTGTCATCATCAATGAAGCTAGTGAGTACAATAATTTTCGGGTCGGAAAGCTCCCGGCAAATTTGCTTTGTAGCTTCAATGCCATCCATGCCCTCCATGACAAGGTCCATTAAAATGACATCAGGCGACAGTTCCACAGCAAGCCGAACACCTTCGCTGCCGTCCGATGCTTCGCCGATGACTTCAATATCGGGCTGCGCCTCCAAAAAAGCCGCGAGCCCCATTCTGACCATTTCATGATCATCAATCAATAATACTCGAATCACGTTCGTTCTCTCCTTTTTCTTCCGGGAAAATCGGGACCTTCACTTCGATTTGAGTGCCTTTTCCTTCTACTGAAATCACTTCGGCGACCCCGCCGATTTCACTTGCACGTTCTTTCATAGAATTCAATCCGTATGAGGATGCTTTCACCTGGTCCATTTTGAAGCCTTTTCCATTATCAATCACCTTCAGACGGAGCTGGCTGTTCTTTATGCCCAGAATCACGGTTACTTTTGACGCTTTTGAATGTCTAAATACGTTTGAAAGGGCCTCCTGCACAATTCTGAACAAATGGTCTTCAACACCCTTGGATATCGCTGTGTCCTGTATATCCCACTCAATATCAATCGGCTGCTTTTTTCGGAACTCGTCCAAAAGCTCCGTAAGGCCCTCCTTCAGCCCTTTTCCTTCAAGAGTAACAGGCCGTAAATGGAGCAGCAGCGCCCTCATCTCATTTTGGGCTTCGCCTGCCATATGCTCGACCATCTTGATCCGCTTGACTGTTTTATCATCAGCATCCTTGACATGTTCCAGCACGGCTGATGTCATCATCGATATGGCAAAGAGCTGCTGGCTGACCGCGTCATGAAGATCTCTGGCTAATCGCTGGCGTTCTTCTGAGATAACCGACTTCTTCATTTGCGCCTGCCATTCCGCACGTTCATTGGAAAGTTTCTGCAGGGATGCGACTTGAAGCTCCACGCGCTTCGCCATTTCGTTCAGCTGATCAGCGGCCAGGCCGATTTCATCATCACCGAGCGGCGGTATCCGATAAGCGAAATTGCCGTTTTCAAAGGTTAAAATGGATTCAATTAATGTATCAATCCTTGCCTTCAACCGGTTGCCGTACATATACCCTGAGGCGAAACCGACGGTCACGCTGATCAGAAGCAAAATCAGGATAAACGGAATTCCGAACCAGCTTGATGACAGCAAAACAAGCGGATCGAGCCGATAGTAAAACATCATAAAAGAAATCAGGCAAACAAAAAGGAGCAGGCTGATTCCCGTTGTCATGCGGATGGCGCGCCATTGGAGGCTGGCAAGCATTTTTTTTCTCATACGTACTTCACATCCACATCACCGATAAATAAAGAAACGGACACTTTGACCCGGCGCTTTGACTCGCTGAAATCGGTTGACGCGGCATATACCTTCGTGCTTAATCCGCTTTTCTTCGAGCCAATCAGATTGATGTCTCCTATAAAAACAGCCGAGCTGACAGCCACTTCAAGGTCCGATGGTACATATATATCAACGTTTCCAATGACTCCGCTAATGACGATTGTGCTTTCTCCCTCGGGAATCATCGCTTTAGACAAATCGATTTTGATATCACCGATAAAACCAGAGACATTTAAATCATTCAGGTCAAACGGCTGCTTCATCATTTGCAGCTCTCCGATAAAAAAGCTGCGCATGTCGGGATGTTTTACATCTTTTGGCGTCTCATGATGTTCTTTTTTATTGAGATTGACCTGTTTCTCATTCGGTTCAAATATCGGCTTCCCTTTGATAAGCCTGTAGCCGGCGTAAATCAGAAATGCGGCAAACGCATAGCCGAATAAATTAAAGGTGATGCTGAAGAGGTTTTTCAAAAATAGAAACGCGGCAAAGATATACATGACGGAGCCAAGCCAATCACGGGAATATTTTTTAAGGAAATAGCCGGCAATCAGAAAAAAGAGCGGCCAAAACAGCAGATCGCCTATTCCGATAATTTGCAAAAACATACTGATGCCGAATAAAGCAATGATCAATCCGAGAAGCTGTTTTTTTGTCATTCCTGGTGTCCGCCTCCTTTCTTCTGCCTGGTGCTACCGTATCGCTAGATCCCCGCTGTCCGTTTTAATGTCGATTGGATGCCGGCCGCTTCCTTGCGTGCCTGTGATGTGATGCTGCTCTTTATGTGCTTTATCAGCAAATGAATACGGCGAACTGACGTCACCGCTCGCTGATTTCGCTTTGACTGTAAAGCTGCCGTTTTTGGGAAGGCTTAGATTGGCATCACCGCTTGTCAGCGTGACAGATACGGGACCGGTTATCTTTGTCAATACAGCATTAAAATCTCCTGAAGTCATTTTCACATCAAGAGAGCCTGATACATGAACCAGATTTGCGTCCCCTGAAGCTAAATCAATGCCGGATGTTTTGGAGACGGTATTTGAAATGGTTACATCCCCCGATGACGCCTTCACTTTCAGGTCTTGAAGGCGGACGTCCGTCACGCTCGCATTTCCGCTCGCAGATACTGTGTTCAGCCTGGAAAGCGCAAGATGGTCATTTCCGACCACAGACACGTCCCCGCTTGAGGTTCGTACTGCCAGATCACCTTTATAATCATACGGAAGCCTGACGATAAGAGTTGAACGGTTAAACCCATTCAAAAATTGAAATTCTTTTTCCTTTACGGTCAGCTCCAGTTTTCTATTGTTTTCAGTAACAAATAACTTTCCTGAGTCTCCTGAAATGCCTGCCGATATGTCACTTCGTTCTTCCGCTATAATCCGGACATCCTTGCTATCCGACTCAATGACCATGCTGTCAATGTCCCGCGGCGATGCGCTGGCTGAATCGGCTTCTGTGCCATTTATGAAACCCAGGCCTGCAGCAAACACATCTTTTACGACGACGGCGAAAAAAACCAGAATACCGGCAGTGATCAACAGTTTGCCAAGCATTTTTTTCATTCGGTTTCATCCTTCTCATTCATTCTATTATAAAGGAAAAGCTTGCGAATTGATACGTGCGGAAGGGAAGGACTTGACCGCAAATCCTTCCCCGTTCCGCTTATTCATTTGCCGCTTTTGTCTGGTCTGATTTTTGCAGTGAAAGTGTCCGCATTTTTTCAATCTCCGCTTCCACATCGTCTGCGAATTCTTTACGTGTAAGTTCTGTGCCGGCTTCCGCTGACTTTGAATAATTCGCGCGGATTTCCATTTCTTCAATACGATTTTCAATACGTAAAAATTCACGATACGCGCTTTCACTGTCAATTTTGTCAAATGTCGTATTCATATGCTCTTTAGCTTTCGCCGCATTTGCCCGCGCAATCAGCGCCTGTTTTTTATCCTTTACGTCCTGAAGCTTTGTTTCAAGTGCCGCCAGCTGCTCTTTCAGGTCAGCCAGCTGACTGTTAGCCTGTTCATAGGAAGCTTTATGCTCAGCCGCCTTCCCTTCTAAATACTTCATTTCAGTCAGCGCCTTTTTCGCCAGTTCTTCTTCACCTGCGTCAAATGCGAGCTGTGCCTGATTTTTCCGTTTGCCAGCCACTTCAGCGGCTTCTTCATATTTTTTCTTAAATTGATAGGCAATCGTGTGCTGTTTCACAATTGTTTGCTTTGCTTTTGCGATGTCGCTTTCCATATCGCGTACATATTGATTCAGCATCACCTTTGGATTCTCCATTTTATCAAGTCCTTCATGAACTGACGCAACAAACATGTCTCTGATTCTTTTTAATACCATACCTAATTCCTCCTAATATATTGATATTATTTTTTCTTCAAAAATTCTTCCCATTCGTCATCAAAGTGAGATTGGTAGGCAGCAGAAGCCGGTTCAGGATCAAAAGATGATACACCGTTATCAGCTGATCCGTTTTTCATCAGCTTCCAGCCGTAATAAACCATAGCGGCTGCCAATGCGATTCCGACGACAAACGGAAGTGAGCAGATGAGCATAATGGCTCCGATACCGCCCACGATGATTCCCGTGATGGTTTTTCCCGCGGCAAACCTTTTGACTCCTGCGTATGTCATTAAGCCCCCGATGGCGAGCGGGATGATAAAGCCGAAGCTTCCTCCTCCAAAAAAGACAGAGATCCCAAATACAATTAATAAGAATCCGCCTATTGTTTTCTTGTTTATCTTCATGCAGATCCTCCTTTCGTTTTCCTTGTCTTCATCTTATACAAGTTGGAAGATATGCAAAACGAATCAGAGATTGATTTTTATATAAGACCGGAGTCGTATCTGGCACCGGACCCATCGGCACAAAAAAACGCCATGCACGAGGCATGGCGTTTCAAAACCCTTTACAGATGAACACTTGCTTCCCTTTCTTTAATCAGGTCGGACCTTTCTGCTTTGGCCAGTTTTGTAAACAGCAAGATTCCGATACCCGCAATAATTTCTACAATCCCGCCGACAGCGATCACTTTACCTGAGCCGAAAGCATTTGCGGCATACCCGCAAATGACAGCTCCGGCAGGGATCGAAATATTGGAGATCATATGTATAACGGCGTAAACCTGCGGCTGATCCTCACTATCCACAGACGTCTGGATAATCGTGTACTCAGGAACATTAACAGCACTGACTGCGGCGCCAAAGGTAAAAGCAGCGAAAAAGACGAGCGGCAAAAATGTATTCATCCCGGTAATAAAGAAAGCAAATCCTTCAATAATGCCGGCAGTGACGAATAACAAGCCGTACCTGTTTACTTTGACTTTCGCCAGCACAAACCCTAATAAAAACGCGCCCGCGGCGGTGGTGGCCTTTAAAAGCGAGTATACAATCGGCTGGCCGTTTAAATCTTCCGCAACGTATACGGCAGAGAGCGCTTCCCATGGGGCAGCCGCGAAATTCATAAAGATACAGTAAATGGCGAGCGGATATAAAATCTGGTGTTTTCTGACGAGCCTAAAGCCGCGTTTCAGTCTTCCGATATATGTTCCTCTCTGTGTAACAACCGCAGACTCTGATTGAGATTCAACCGCAGTGTACTTAATAAAAAGAACGAGAAAACCCGACACCAAATAGAGCACAAGTGCGATAAGCATGGTATAAGAAGGACTGATAAATGTAAGAAAAGCGCCGCATAATGTGACAGCCCCGAGCCTGACAATTTGAGCGGAGGATTGCAGCACAGCGTTTGCTTTTTGAATGCCCTGTTCATTTACGATTTGAGGAATCAAAGCGATAGAGGCGGGATTGTAGGCAGCTCCAGTAGCTGAATGCACAATCATAAGCGTCATGACAAACCACAGCGGAGAGAAGCCCGCAAAATGACATAGAGGGATAATCAAAACAATCGCCGCCCTTGTCAGATCTGAAAAGTACATCCAAAATTTCAGCGTGGTCTGTTTCATAAAAGGCCCCGTCACAGGCGCCAGAACGGCTTCCGGCAAAAACGTGACAGCAATCAATAAAGCAGTGCCGATCGCACCTTTGCCGTCATAAATTAAAAACCATAATATTGAATTAAATGCGAACATATCGCCGGATATCTTGACTATTCTTGAGAAAAACAGATAATTGAAATTTCTCTTCCAGATGCTATCACTTTCAATTAAATTCACCATCCATCAGAGCCCCCCGTTGCCTATTTTTTACATCTATTTATTACAATATCTCATTTTTCCATTTTTCAGTCAATAATTCATAAGGTTCATTTTTTGTCGTAAAATGGGAAATTGACAGAGTGAAAAACAAAAAAAGCCGGCATGTATTTGAACACGCCGGCTTTCGTTTTCACTTTTTATGATTCACTGCTGTCTCGGTCCCGAAACACAATGGCACTTCTTTCATATTCTACATCGCCAATACCGTTTCTTGCATTCACAACCCGTGCGGCGGCAAAGAAATAATCGGACAGACGATTGAGATAACGCAGCACTGTTTCATGAATCTCCTCCGATTTCATCAGCGCCACCACTCTTCGTTCTGCCCGCCTAGTAATGGTGCGCGCGATATGGAGAAGCGAAGCACCCTTTGATCCGCCTGGAAGAATAAATTTCTTCAGTTCCGGTGCTTCTGCTGTATAGGCATCAATGCGCGTTTCTAAAAAGGAAACAGATTCTTCCGTTAGTTTGTAGTCTTTTCTTTCTGTGACGATTGCCAGATCGCCTCCGCAGTCAAACAGCCCATGCTGGATGGTCAGCAGCTCGGCTGTCAGATCTTCAAAGCCGGGCTGCCCGGAAAGCTCTGCCAAAGCAAGCCCGATAAAGCTGTTAAGCTCGTCAATCGTGCCGTAGCTTTCGACGCGTAGGCTGTCCTTGTCCGTTCTGCCCCCGACTAAGCCCGTTTGTCCCTTATCGCCTGTTTTTGTATATAGTTTCATACCCTGAATCTCCTTTACAGACTTATTCAAACAACTCAGCAGCCTCTTTTACACATTCAGCTGTCCCTTTCTTTATCAATTGGTTCAGCCGCTGTTCTATGTTTTCGGATTGCTGAGTTTGAGTCGCGGCGATGAGAATATCACCTGTGCCTCCTCCGTCTCCCAGCACTTTCGTCCGTTCTGCTTCGGCAGCCATAAGAGCTTTGATGAAGAATTGATCTGCCGCATAGCCGTTTATCAAAATCCAAATCGAAAAGCCGGTCTGAACGCATATGAAAACGGATAACTCTCTGTCTTCATACGTTCGATACACGAAACGGTCAAGTCTTTCTGAAGAAGCCATCGCACACGTCTCCTGCAGTTGAAAACCGCTTTCTGAAAGACAGGCCGTAAGTCCTTCTATCGGATCTGGCTGATCTGGCAGCCGTTTATGGATCAGCGTCCTGCTCCACGAAAACCCTGCACCGATAGGCGTCGAGGACAATGTTCGAAGCGGGATTTCCGTTTGCAGAAGAATGTTATCACGCCCCGCTTGGAGCAATGCTTCAAATGGGATAGACTGCCGCTTCGCGCTATCTTTTTCAGGCTGAATCACAATCATCGGTTTAGGTGAGCTTTGATGTACCAAGGCGGTGACATCTGTATCGTACACCGCCTTTATGCTTTGTTCTGTGACAGCATATTCCGGTTTTTGCTTAGGCCCAGCGGCACCGTTTTTCATAAACATGAGCTCATCACAGTACAGGCTTGCGGTGTTCAGATCATGAAAAACGCTGACAGCTGCCAATCCGCTTTCTCTCGTCAGGCGTTTGATCAGATCAAGCAGGTCTTTTTGATAAGCCAGATCGAGAAAATTAGTCGGCTCGTCCAAAAATAAAATACGCGGCTGCTGCGCCAAAGCTTGTGCCAAATACACCCGCTGCTGTTCCCCTCCGCTTAGTTCGCGAATCGGCTTTTGCGCAAAATCGGCCACTCCTGTTTGCTCCATTGCTTCCTGTACAATGGCTTCATCCTTTTCAGTCTGCTGTCTGAACAGCCCCGTTTGGAATGGATATCTGCCAAAGGCTACAGTTTCTTCGACGGTAAAGGTGAAGGCTTGATCCGTTTTTTGCGGCAGGACAGCCATGATTTGGGCCAGTTCCTTCGGTTTATAGTCCGCCAGCAGTTTTCCGGCCAGATAAACCCTGCCTTCCTTGGCCGGCAGCGTACCTGTCAGCAAGTGCAAAAGCGTAGTTTTTCCGCTTCCATTGGGGCCGAGAATTCCGAGAAATTCTCCCTTCTCCACGGTTAAGCTGACATTGTTAATTAGGCGGCTGTCGCCGTATCCTCCCGACAGCCCTTCTGCCTTCATCATAAGCTTCTCCCCCCGCGGTGCTGCCGAATTAAAATAAGAGCGAACACAGGCGCTCCCGCCAAGGACGTAATGATCCCGATCGGCAGTTCAATCGGCTCAATGATGGTTCTGGAAAGCAGATCGGCTAAAACAAGAAACCCTGCCCCAAGCAAGGCGGACAGCGGCAGTAAATGCCGATGGTCCGTTCCCCACAAAAGCCTTGTGATATGCGGAATCACAAGGCCGACAAAACCAATCGTACCCGATACTGCCACAGCGCTTCCCGTCAAAAGAGATCCGGCTATTAAAATCATCATCTTCCTCTGCTGAACACTGACTCCAAGAAGCTTTGCTTTATCTTCTCCATATGTCATCACGTTCAGTTCCCTTCCGTTTATAATCAATAAAATGGTTCCCAAAAGAAAAAACGGGAGAAACAAAATAACATAGCTCCAGCCCCTCATTGAGACGCTGCCAAGCAGCCAATGCACAATCGGAAGCAGGTTGTCTCCTGTCAAGGCGATGATAAGAGAAATAAATGCGCCTAAAAAAGAGTTGGTGATGACACCGGTCAAAATGAGGGTGGAAACAGACATCGAAGCATGAACGAGGCGGCTGAAGAAAAGGACCGCCGCCATCGTGGCAAGTGCCGCGGCTACACTCACAACCGGGAGTGTAAACTCTCCGATGACAGGAAGGTGCAGACCTAAGAACAGAGTCACAACAGCTCCGACTGAAGCACCGGATGACACACCTAGCGTATAGGGATCAGCAAGCGGATTTTTCAACAATCCTTGAAAAGCGGCCCCTGCAATAGAAAGAGCCGCCCCCACAAGGGCGGCCAGCACAACTCTCGGCAGTCTGATATTCATCATAATATTAGTGTACATCGGATCATCAGAACCGATAGAGCCGCCGAAGCCTTGATGCCAAAAGACACGAAAGACAGCGGGAATAGGAATATGCAGGCTGCCGCAAGAAATTCCTAAGATGATGCTCACGGCTAAAAATGAGAAACCAATGATATATGCGGCATAACGATTATTCCTTAAACGTATCCGGGTAAATGCTTTCTGCAAGTTCTTCGACCCCTTCGATCAGACGGGGACCGGAACGTGTCACAAGATCAGGGTCCACATCATATACACGATGATGTTTCACAGCATTGATTTCGCTCCAGCCATCGCGTTTTTCCACAGCTTTCGCTTTCACACCGTCCGTTGTAACAATTGCATCAGGATTGAGTTTTACGATCGCCTCGTCTGTCATTTGCACCCATCCTGTCTGATCCGCAGCTGCGTTTTTAGCATGGATGACATTCAGCATTTCATTCATAAACGTATCTTTTCCGGTTGTATAAATGTCAGGATTAGGAGAAACCTCGATAAATACGCTTTTCTCCTCGTCCTTTGAAATGTTTTTCGCTTTTTCTTGAATATCCTTTAGATCTGATTTCATGCTTTTCACGAGCTGGTCGGCTTTTTTCTCCGCCCCGGCAGCTTCTCCGATCATTTCGATTGATTTGTACACCTCGGAGAATGATTGTGCATCATTGACAGTCAGCACTGTAATGCCCGCGTCCTTCAGCTGTTTGATGGCATCCGCTGATGCTGACATGGAAGACTCATGGGCCAGAACGAGATCTGGTTTTAGAGAAATGACTTTTTCAACGTTTACATTCATATCTCCGACTTTCTCAACCTTTTTGACTTCCTTTGGATAGGTATCGTTTGTGGTGACACCGACCACTTTGTCACCAAGGCCGAGTGCGTATGTAATTTCTGTGTTGCTCGGCATTAATGAAACAATCTTTTTTGGCTCTTTTTTGATGGTTACATCTTGGTTTGACGCATCATCAATGGTGACAGGAAACGCTTCTGTTTTTTGTTTTGCCTTTGAATCCTTCTGATCCGCAGGATTGCCGCAGCCTGCCAGCATAACAGCAGCCAGCAGGAGCGCAGTCCATATCCCGGCTCGTTTTTTCATAATATTTTCCTCCTAAACGAACTAAAAAAGCATCTCTACGACGGTAAAGATGCTGTAAACAACACAAAAAAGCCTATTGTTTACACATCATCTGTCCTCGCAGAATTCGTGCTGATCAAACAGGCAGGTATCCTGGCTCTTGGCGCTTGCCCAATTACAGTGGCGGGACCGCACCGGCTTTTACCGGTTTCCCTTTTAAGCCGGCTGTTGTTCACGGACCGGCACCTATTTGACATTCGTATCCTTTTTTCGGAGTAATTATACTATATGACTGACAGGCTTGTATATGCGTCCTGAATGACTTTTCCCCGTATTGTGTATGGGAGCAAAATCCTCGTAAACACTAAATTTGATCTTGTATACTTAATACCATCATCAATCAAAAGGAATGATTCTTATGGATTTACAGCTAAAAGACAAACTCGTCTTAATCACCGGCTCGACGTCCGGCATCGGGAAAGCCGCCGCAAAAAGCTTTCTGCAAGAGGGTGCGGCAGTCATTGTCAACGGACGCAAACAGGAGACTGTCGATCGCACCATTGAAGAGCTTTCTGGCTATGGAACGGTGCACGGTGCTGCTGCCGATTTGTCAAAAACAGATGAAGCAGCGGCTTTTATTGAAAAAGTAAATGAAATCGGTGATATCGATATCCTTGTCAACAACCTTGGTTTCTTCGAAGTAAAAGACTTTACAGATGTGACAGATGAGGAGTGGAATCAATATTTCGAAGTGAACGTGATGAGCGCCGTTCGGACAAGCCGTCACTTCCTTCCAAAAATGCTTGCCAAAAACAGCGGCCGCATTTTAAATATTGCAAGTGAAGCAGGCGTCAAACCGCTGCCAACGATGATTCCATACTCAATGACAAAAACGGCGCTGATCAGCCTTTCAAGAGGAATGGCTGAAATGACAAAAGGCACAAATGTGACGGTCAACTCAGTGCTCCCGGGACCTACTTGGACGGAGGGCGTGGCATCCTATATGGAAGGCGCCGCACAAGCAGCCGGCCAGGATACAGATACATTTATCAAAGACTATTTCAAGGTCAATGAGCCAACCTCGCTTATTCAGCGATACGCGACAGCAGAAGAAGTCGCCAACACAATCGTATTCCTCGCGTCTGACGCCGCATCCGCCATTAACGGCACGGCACAGCGTGTGGAAGGCGGCATTATCCGTTCTCTGTAGTATAAAAAACGCATCCGTTGTTTCGGATGCGTTTTTTTTATACGTCTCCAGCAAATGGTACCGGCTGATATCCGCCTGTTTCCAGTTGTGCTGAAAACAACCCTCCAGCGTGAGGCTGCTCGTATCTCTCTTTTTCTGTCATTTGTTCTGTTGCCGTTGTAATGTAAAGAGTTTTTAAGTCTCTGCCGCCGAACGCGCAGCACGTGACATATTTAGCCGGCACGCTGATTGAATTGATTTCTTTTTTCTGAAACGGGTCAATGTGAACAACGCGGCTGCCGCCAAACAGCGCCACCCACAGCATGCCATTTTGGTCAATTGTCATGCCGTCCGGCAATCCGTCCGACTGATCAAAACGATAGACAGGTTCTGGATTCGAAACATCTCCGCTTTGAGGATCATAGCTGTAACGCACAATCTCCTGCGTCGGCGTGTCGATGTAATACATCAAATTCCGCTCGCGGTCCCAATCCAAACCGTTTGAGGTGGAGACTTGATCCTTGATTTTGACAAGACTGCCGTCTAGATTCAAACGGTACAGCGACGCCTGTTTTTGCTCGCCTTCCATGCTCGTCGTCCCCGCCCAAAGCCTTCCGTACGGGTCACATTTAGCATCATTAAATCTCAGGCTCTCATGCATGTCCTTCGGCTGTTTAATTTTTTCCAAGCTGTCATCCCGAAGATGATACAGGTAAAACCCGTCCTTCATCGTCATAATCAGTTCATCCTTTGAATATTTCGCAAGCGCCGTCACAAAGGATTTGAATTTGATTGATCGGTTGATTTTTTCTTCAGGGTCAAAGATGTGGAGCTCGCTCCCCAGGATATCAACCCAATATAAGCGGCCGTTTTCTTCATCCCATAACGGGCCTTCTCCAATCACTGCCCGAGTGTCTGCTTCCAATACTGCATCCATGTGTTACACCTCTTTAGCTTCAGTCTATATATTGTTATTCCCGGCAAAGAGGTGTCCAAACCACATGATGTTTATTGTTTTTTAAAAAGGATGGTAATGACCGTTCCAATGTCCATTCTGCTGTTCACATGGATCGTTCCGTTATGCAGATGGACAAGCTCCTTGGCAATCGCGAGCCCGAGACCCGTTCCGGCAGTTGAATCTTTTGTGTTCGTCCCTCTGTAATAACGGTTAAACAAATGGGTGATCGTTTCTTCATCCATTCCTTTCCCATTGTCCTTCACCTTTAAAGAAATATGATTTTTTGTTTGTTCCAGAATGACTTGAATCTCTGTTCCTTTGCCGTTGTGTTTCACGGCATTCCCAAGGAGGTTTTCTAATATGCGCCTGAACCACGCTTCATCAAGGGCAAATTCAATATGCTCTTCTTTGGATACAAACGAGATATCATACCCTTCAGAAAACGGATTTTTCTTAAAATCCTCAATGACATTTTTAAAAAACGGGATAAGGCTAGTGAGCTTTCTCTCAATAGGAAGAGCATCATTTTTCAGCCGATACGTTAAATTTAAGTCTTCAATCAGCTTGGACATGTATTCAGATTTTTCTCTGACAACCTGCCCCATTTCTTTCACTTCTTCCGGCGACCAGTCATACTGCTTCGACTCGAGCATCATGCTGTAGCCGTAAATGCTGCTGAGCGGTGTTTTTAAGTCATGTGACAAACCGGCAATCCATTCTTCCCTTGTCGCCTGGATTTTTTCTCTGTTTCTTTTATCCCTTCTCAGCGTTTCAGTCAGCTGATCCATTGATTCAAATATCTCACCAAAGAAGCGGTACGGCTGTTTGATTTTTCCCTTTTTATTTTTGCTGACAGGACGGCCTTCCCGGTTTCTGGGCTCCTCAAGCTTCCCTTTTGACAGATTGACCAGCCATCTAATCGTGTGAAAAATCGGCAGCCCGAATCGGAACATATACCAAACGGTCATCCAAATGATATACATGAACAAAACGGCCATCACGAGAAACATCGCTTTTAATACAACCTTCAGGAATGATTTGTTAAACTCCTGATCGGTTACATAGACAGGGTTCGGCACCGTAGCGACCATCCATCTGTCTTTATTGAGGATCTTAACGGAAATTTCCCGCTTATAGTTCCAAGGCTTAGAGCTGTATTTAAGCAGCTCCAGCTGGTTCATCGTTTTTCTTTCGCTTTTTGTGCTGTTGATGCTGTCGAGAATCTTTCCATTGCTGTCTAACAGGTAAATGGCGCCTTTTTTCCGTTTAATATAGTCGATGGTACTGGACTTATAGTGCGCTAGTGAGTCTATCTTTTGTTCGCGCTTTTCAACGGAAGTCAGGAGCTGTTCACTTTTTGATTTCCAGCCGGACAATAGAAGATACGACTTATCTTCAATATTGATGGCCCAATAATTCAGTTTATAGTTATGAAGCTTTTTGGTTTTATAAATAGACAAAAGCTCTTTCTTGGTATAGGTGCCCGGCACGTCTTTTGGCACGCCGTAGGAATAATCAGTGTTTCCTTCCGAATCAATGATTTGCATCCAGCCGTGCTGTTTATCAACAGATTTCTTCAGGAAATTATCCACTTCCCATGTCCCGTCTTCGTTTACATCGAGATATGCCTCAAGTGTGTCGGTCGTTGCTTTCGTCAGCCCTGAATTGGATTCCGCATCGCTAAAACGAGCGTCTAAATAGAAAAACGACGCAACAAGCATAACCGTAAGCAGCAGGATCACAATCAGCATCTGGCCGAAAAAGTGAAACAAAAACTTCCATCTTAACCTCATGACCGCTTGCCTTCAGGATTTGGGATAAAACGATAGCCGAGACCTCGAACGGTTACAATATACTCCGGATTGCTCGGATCGCGCTCAATCTTCTCCCTAAGCTTGCGAATATGAACCATGACGGTGTTGTTGTCACCGTAGGAAGGATAGCCCCATACTTTTTCATATATTTGATCTTTGGAAAGCACCACGTTAGGGTGTTCACAAAAATACTGCAAAAGCTGCAGAAGCTGGGCTGAACAGGCAACGGCTTCCCCGCCTACGATCAGCTCGGCATTTTGCGGAGAAAAAGTAAAATAATCATATGTGTAGGTTTGATTTGAACTTGTTTCTTTTGATTGATATGTACGCTTGAGATGTGCTCTGATCCGCGCCGCTAATTCCAGCGGATTAAATGGTTTTGTGATATAGTCATCAGCTCCAACCGCAAAGCCCGATAATTTGTCCGCGTCGGATGATCTTGCCGTCAGGAAAAAAATCGGAGCGTCTGAATACTCTCTGATCAATGTGCAGGCTTCAAAACCGGACATTCCGCCCATCATGACATCCAGCACAATCAAGTCAACCTTATTGGCCTTCACAACGGGAATCGCTTCTTCTGCGCTTGCCGCATCCAGTATATTTCGATAACCTTCTTTTTCGAGAACGCGTTTGATCATGTCCACAATCGCTTTCTCATCGTCTACGATTAAAATTGACGCATTTTCCACTTTTATGTTCCTTTCTGTCACTGTTTTTTTCATCTTATCATTATATCGTTTATTTATGGTACATTTTTGAATACATTGGAGCTTGGCAAATCAAAACAGCAAAAAAGGAGCAAACAAGCGCTCCCTTTTGATGTTTTTTACATATGAAAATATTATGAGTTCTCATCTACCATGTACAAAATAAACTCCCAAAACCCCGGTACATCCTGACATAAAAGCATATCAGCCTTTTCAAACATTTTGATCTTCAGCTCTTGCTCTAAATCTTCTCTTTCTTGATAGGACGTATTGCTGAGTTTTTTTCTGATCATCGGTGAAAAGCATGCAATCAGGTGCTCAATGTCATAAGTCTCGTCTTTTTGTTTCTTTTTTTGTTCAAACTGGCCGTTCACAGCTTACTTTTCCCCCTTTTTTTGCGCCGCTAGCTGCTTTCTGATATTCTCCAGCCCCTTTTTATGAATGTTGGAGATGTTTTGTCGGGACTCCCCTAATGAATCTGCAATCTCCTGCATCGTGGCACCGTGAAGATACACTTTCGTCAGCACACTTTTTTGTTTGTCAGTCAGCTTCTGGATCGCTTGGTAGAGCTGATAATCCTGAACATGCTGGCTCAAATCATCCTGCCTGTCTAAAAATTCTTCAAATGCATCGCTTCCTGTTTCGGAAGGAAGCCGATCTCCTGCCTCCGGATGATCAACCGTCAGCGGATACCGTTTTTGGTTTTTGCGAACCCGCTTATCAAAATCAATAGAAAAGATGCGAATCATTGAATTCATATACTTGACGATGCGGATTTCTTTATAAAACTGCTTAAATAGCTCGTCCAATGATTTTGCATCTTTTTCGTTAGGGCTTTCCATTACGTTTTTGAACAAACGGTAATGCTGAGGATTGCTCAAAAAATGCTTCACGATGGGATGCTTCATTATCTCCTTACATTTTGACCGTAAAAGACTTTGATAGTCCATTAAACCGCCTCCCTACTAAATTAAATGAAGGAAAGCAAAAAAAAGTAAACTACTACTTTCCGACTAGTGTCTTCCAAAATACTTTGCAGCAGTTTACGTTTTATCGGATTTCCTTCACTTACATACATGACTGCAGAAAAAGAAGGGAGGTATTTTCCTATGGATCAGGTTTTTATAGAGGAAGTCGTAAAACAGATCGGCAATTTGGGGTTTCCCGCGCTGATTGCAATGTATCTGCTGACCCGATTCGAAAAGAAGTTTGATCAACTAATAGAACTAATGACAGAACTGAAAGATCATGCAAAAAAATAATTTTTCAATCGAAGTTGACTTTTCACTGTTTTTTTTCACTTAACAAAACAGAAGGGAAAACGAAAGGCCTTTCACCTTCTCTTTCTGCTATCACATTAAATTTAAGGAGGAAACATTTCATGAAAAAACAAAATGACATTCCGCAGCCAATTAGAGGAGACAAAGGAGCAACGGTAAAAATCCCGCGCAATATTGAAAGAGACCGGCAAAACCCTGATATGCTCGTTCCGCCTGAAACCGATCATGGCACCGTCAGCAATATGAAGTTTTCGTTCTCTGATACTCATAACCGATTAGAAAAGGGCGGATATGCCCGTGAAGTGACAGTACGTGAATTGCCGATTTCAGAAAACCTTGCATCCGTAAATATGCGGCTGAAGCCAGGCGCCATTCGCGAGCTTCACTGGCATAAAGAAGCAGAATGGGCTTATATGATTTACGGAAGTGCAAGAGTCACAATTGTAGATGAAAAAGGGCGCAGCTTTATTGACGATGTAGGTGAAGGAGACCTTTGGTACTTCCCGTCAGGCTTGCCGCACTCCATACAAGCGCTGGATGAGGGAGCTGAGTTCCTGCTCGTGTTTGACGATGGATCATTCTCTGAAAACAGCACGTTCCAGCTGACAGATTGGCTTGCCCACACTCCAAAAGAAGTCATTGCTGCGAACTTCGGCGTGACAAAAGAAGAGATTGCCAATTTGCCTGGCAAAGAAAAATATATATTTGAAAACCAACTCCCTGGCAGTTTAAAAGATGATATTGTGGAAGGGCCGAATGGCGAAGTGCCTTATCCATTTACTTACCGCCTTCTTGAACAAGAGCCGATCGAATCTGAGGGAGGAAAAGTATACATTGCAGATTCGACAAACTTCAAAGTGTCTAAAACCATCGCATCAGCGCTCGTAACAGTAGAACCCGGCGCCATGAGGGAACTGCACTGGCATCCGAATACACACGAATGGCAATACTACATCTCCGGTAAAGCTAGGATGACCGTTTTTGCATCTGACGGCCATGCCAGAACGTTTAATTACCAAGCCGGTGATGTCGGATATGTACCATTTGCAATGGGTCATTACGTTGAAAACATCGGGGATGAACCGCTTGTCTTTTTAGAAATCTTCAAAGACGACCATTATGCTGATGTATCTTTAAACCAATGGCTTGCCATGCTTCCTGAAAAATTTGTTCAAGCGCACCTTGACTTGGGCAAAGACTTTACTGATGTGCTTTCAAAAGAAAAGCACCCAGTAGTGAAAAAGAAATGCAGTAAATAAAAGACTTGCGGCTTGCAGAGAGCACTCGTTCTCTGCAAGCCTTCATAAGGAGCTGAACCAGTGAAACATCAAAACCCTTCAAAACGCTTATTGCGGCTCTCCATAAAGTACTTGCTGGCCGCAGCAGCAGTGGTGTTGACCTATTTTGCTGTCATCTATATATTGTTTTCTTTAGCGGGAACGAGCTACCGCTCAGCAGCTCATGTCCTGCTTTTTGCCGTGGTATTCCTTGTTCTCGGATTATGCTTTGAACCATTTGAAAGGCTGATGATACATAGCTTTACATTTTTCAAGACAGGAAAACGTCTATTCATTCTCCTTGCCGGCATCGTACAGCTGCTGTTTTTGTGGATGACTGCTCATACAACAGACCAATTGATCAGCGACATCTGGCTGTCCACCACAGAAGAAATGATTGTCGCAGCCGTTTTTTTGATTTTAGACAAATGCAACTCGGCTCTTCCCAGCTAAAAAAAGAACGCATTCCAATTGGATGCGTTCTTTTTATTCATAGCGAAGCGCGTCTACAGGCTGAAGCTTCGAAGCCTTGATGGACGGAAGCAAGCCGAAGATAATGCCGACTGCCATTGAAAAGATGAGTGCTCCGACAACAGCTGGAATGGAGACGATAAAAGGCATCGGAAAAATGACCGTCAGCAGCTTGGCGATGCCGAAGCCCGCCAGCACACCGAGTATTCCGCCAATGCTTGTCAGCACGACAGCCTCGGTTAAAAATTGAAATAAAATCACACGCCGCTTAGCACCGAGCGCTTTCTTAATTCCGATTTCCCTCGTGCGCTCCGTTACGGAAACGAGCATAATGTTCATGACGCCGATACCGCCCACCAAAAGTGAAATACTGGCGATTCCGCCAAGCAGCAATGCAAATGACTGATTAAAGGACTCCACTTCCTGCGCGATCTCCTGAAGATCCATTACACTGTACTCTGCTTTTTCCAGCTCAGCTTCTGACAGTCCCTGATTTAAAAGATCTGCAGCCATTACACCCGCTTCTTGGATATGCTCAGAAGAATCAGCCTGCACGGCAATCTGCGTTGGCGCGTCAAACCCTTCAATAAGCGGCCACACTTTTTTCGGCACGTACAAAACCGGGTTCGCATAGTCGCCTTCAAACATGCTTTCCTGTTGATTTTTTTCTTTAAAAACACCGACGACCTTAAACGGCACACCATTCATCTCAATGTTTTTATGCAGAGCTTCTCCGTCTGGAAACAGTTCATCTCTGACAGCTTCATTGATCATCACTACTTGGTGTGTGCTGTTTAAATCGTTTTCCGTCAGCTTTCTCCCTTCGGTTATTCGGATTGGAAACATGTCAAAGTAATCATCGTCCACTCCATACACTTGGGGATACGAAACGTTTGTTAAATGAAAAACGCTCGCGCCTTCTGACAAGTAATATAAGGATAATCCTTTGACCATCGGATCTGATTTGATCGCCTTTACTGTTTCTTCCGCTACAGGCGGCGCGGACGCATACGACACCTGAGGGCCGCCGCTCTCCTCTTCTCCGCCAGACGGCTGGTAGACAACGTTGATGGCGTTGTTTCCCATGCCGATCATACTTTGCTTTAATTGCTCACTTTGGCCCTTCAGCATTGAAACAATCGCGATGATTGCCGCTATGCCGATAATCACGCCGAGCATTGTCAGAATGGATCTTAATTTATGAGAGAAAATGGATTGAAAGGAGATTCGAATATGTTCAAGCATGGCTGATATCCCCTCTCTCATCTAATACCAGCTCTCCGTCTCTGATAAAAACGGTTCTGTCAGCTTTTTTGGCGACGTCCGGGTCGTGGGTTATCATAATAATAGTCTTGCCTTCCCGATGCAGTTCAGAAAACAGTGACAAAATTTGTTCACTTGATTTGGTATCAAGCGCCCCGGTCGGTTCATCAGCTAAAATAAACCTCGGCTGATTGACAAGGGCCCTCGCTATCGCCACCCGCTGCTTTTGGCCGCCGGACAGCTTAGGCGGTTTGTAAGAGACCCTGTCTTTTAATCCGACCTTTTCCAGCGCTTCATATGCCCGTTGCCTTCTCTCTTTTTTCTTCACTTTATTGTAGATCATCGGCAGCTCGACATTTTGCAGCGCGGTGAGACGTGGCAGCAAATGGAAAGTTTGAAACACAAACCCGATTGATTCATTGCGAATTTCGGCTAAAGCCCCGTCTTTCCCTTTCAATATATCGATCTGGTCAAGCGTATAGGTTCCTGAGGTTGGCCTGTCCAAACAGCCGATAATATTCATTAACGTTGACTTTCCAGAACCCGAAGGCCCCATAATAGCTAAAAACTCCCCCGCCTGAACAGTCAGATTGATATGTTTCAAGATTGGAACTTCTTCTTTTCCCAGCTTGTACGACTTCGAAATATTATTCAGTGTCAGCATTGACTGTAACCTGCTTTCCTTCCTTGACCGCGGGATCAGGATAGATCACATAATCTTCCGGCGTCAGGCCGCTCTTAATTTCCACCATGTCATTTTCATCAGTCTCTCCGATTTCAACAGGCTGCTTAACCGCTTTCTGATTCTCATCAGCTTTCCACACATACGGTTCGCCGTCATCCTGAATGACCATGTCGGACGGCAGCTTGATCGTGTCCGCATCAGCATTATCACTCATCACTTCGATGTTGACATGATAGCCGACTTCAAGACCTTTATGGCTGTCTAATAAAATGGTGAAAGGATAGTTAGAGGACTGGGGATTCATTTCTTCATCAGCAAAGCTTTCTGATTCTTCACCCTCGCCTGCTCCCGCTGGAAGCTTGCCGATCGAGGTGACCTTACCTTTCCACTCGCCCTCACCGCCTGTTTTCAGCGTGACCCTGACTTTGCTGCCTTTTTTGATCGTGTCCATTAACAGCTCATTGATTTGGCTTTTGACCAGATATTTGCCCGTCGAAACAATCTGGATATACGGGCCCGTTGCCTGGTCGCCTGTTGCACCGTCAGCGATATCCTGATTGACGCTTTGAACGATTCCGTCATGCTTGCTTGTAATGACATTGGAACCTTTGTTTTTCGTCAGGCCAGCCAGTTCTTTTTGATGCTGCTTCAGTTCAAGCTGGCTTGTTTTCAAATCGAAATTGGCCTGATCAAGTTCATCTTGAAGCTGGGTTTTCTCTTCTTTTCCTGCCGCTTTCAGCTTCTTTTCCGTTTCCGTTATTGATTTTTGCAAACGGTTGATTTGCAGATTTGTCATTTCAATTTGCAAATTTGCTTGCTCCACTTCATCAGAATGATCCTCGCCCTCATACTCAAAAAGCTTATCGCCCTTTTTAACCTGATCGCCTTCTTTGACGTATGTTTTTTTAATGCTGCCTTTTTCTGAATCTATGTATACTTTCTGCTGTTTCTCAGGTTCAACCTTTCCAGAAAACGTTTGGCCTGATTCTGAATCTCCTCCCATGTATACCGCGACCGATTCAGCATAGGGCTCCGATGATACGGCAACTTGGTTCATGTGGGTAAAAAAGTAAAAACCGCCAGCGCCGATCCCAGCCAATACAAGCACACCGGCACATATCGCACCGCCAATAAGCCATTTTTTCTTCTTGGACACAACGATCTCCTCTTTCTGTAAACTATGTAATATTTTCGAAACATTCTAACCAATATTATCTATTAATTCAAAAAGACTTGCAATCCTTTTATTGAAATGATTGAATCAAATAGAAAAATTGTATTTTCAAAGCCGAATAAAAAAAATCCCGGCTTCAAACCGGGATTTTTTCATACAGTAACTAGCTCTTTTTCATTTTTAATCAAGTCATATGTCAAGCATACAGGTTTATTTGTACGGGGATCAGTCACGATTTCGGCATCAATCTGAAATACCTGCTTCAAAATGTCCGGTGTCATGACCTCCAGTGCAGTTCCTTCCTTGATGACCGTGCCTTTTTTGAGCGCGATCATATAATGAGAAAAACGAGCTGCATGGTTAAGGTCATGAATGACCATTAAAATCGTCCGCCCTTGCTCTTTGTTGAGTCTGTCAAGCAGCTGCAGAATTTCAAGCTGATGTGCAAGATCAAGATACGTTGTAGGTTCATCCAGCAGAAGCAGTTCCGTCCCTTGCGCAAGCGCCATGGCAATCCACACGCGTTGACGCTGTCCGCCTGACAATGCCTCAATCGGCCGTTCAGCATATTCAGCCATGCCTGTTTCTTCAAGCGCCCATTTGATAATCCGGCGGTCTTCGTCATTTAATCTGCCGAATCCTGATTGATGCGGAAACCTGCCGTACGACACCAATTCGTGCACTGTTAGGCCGCTCGGCGCTTCAGGTGTCTGTGGAAGAATCGCCATATCTTTCGCAATGTCCTTTGTAGACATTTTATGAATCGCTTTGCCGTTTAAATAGACGGCACCTGCATGTGAACGCATAATTCTGGACATTGTTTTTAAAATCGTTGATTTCCCGCAGCCGTTCGGGCCAATTAAGGTGGTAATTTTCCCTTTAGGAATCGATATATTTAAATCCTCTACAATCACCCTGTCGCCATAACCGATTCCAAGCTGTTCCGTTGATAATGAATTCATATTCGGCCCCCTCCTCTAATTCGCTTTCATCAATAAATAAATAAAGTAAGGCGCGCCTAGCACGGAAATGACAAGTCCGACCGGAATTTCTGATGGTGCCAATACATTTCTCGCCAGCGTATCAGCAAGCAAAAACAGGAATGAGCCGATGAAGGCGGAGACCGGTATCAGCGCCTGGTGACGTGGACCGGTCAGCCTTCTAGCCACATGCGGCGCGATCAATCCGAGAAACGCAATGCCCCCCGCAGCTGCCACGCATGAAGCGGCAAGAGTGACCGCTGCCAGAAGAAGAATCCGTCTTTCCTTTTCAACAGCGGTGCCCAGCCCGGTCGCCAATTGGTCTCCGAGCTGCATAATGTTCAAATAGCGTGCCTTATATAAAGTAAACAGAAGCAAGATCACAATCCAAGGGAGAATCGCCCAGATCATATTCCAGTTCGCCCCCCATATTGAGCCGGATATCCAAACCGCGGCTTGCATAAAATCATGAGGGTCCATCTTGAGCTGAAAAATCAGCAACAGGGCATTGAATCCGGCATTCACCCCTATGCCGACTAAAATCAGCCGAATCGGTGTCACGCCTTTTTTCCATGCCAGAATATAAATGAGAAACGCAGCGAGGATTGCTCCTGCCAAAGCACTGAACGGCAGCATAAATGTTCCGAAAAAGCTGAGATCTGAAGCTGACCCTTGAAAAAAGTATATAAAAAGCACTACAGCAAGTGAACCGCCGGCGTTAATTCCGAGAATACCAGGCTCGGCAAGTTCATTTTGAGACACGCTTTGCAAAATGGCTCCAGCTACGGAGATCCCTGCTCCAACAAGCAAAGAAAGGATGATCCGGGGCAGCCTGAACTCAAATAAGACAAGTTCATCACGCGCCGTTCCTTGGCCGAAAAAAACCTGAAGCGTTTTAAGCGGTGCAATTTTGATAACGCCCAAATTGAGACTGATAAAAAAGACCACCACGATAAGCAAAAAGGTCACAGCCATTACGACGAGCGGTTTGTTTGTTTTTGTTTTCATTACAGCCCTCTCCTTTCACGACGTGCCAAATAAAAGAAAAAGGGAACGCCGATAAGAGAAGTCAGCGCGCCGACAGGCGTTTCAAAGGGCGCATTTACGAGTCTGGCCGCTATGTCAGCAAAAACAAGCAAAACAGCACCGAGCACCGCCGAGCAAGGAATGATCCACCGATAATCCACACCGACCAAAAAACGGGTAATATGCGGAATGATCAGCCCGATAAATGCAATGGTGCCGGCAATGGAAACCGCAGCTCCGGTCAGAATTACTACAATAAGCATGCCAACCAGTTTCACCGCTGATGTATATTGTCCAAGCCCTTTTGCCAGATCGTCACCGAGACTTAACACTGTAACAGACCGGGCGATGAAAAACGCGAGCGTTAAACCGACAGCCCCTGCAATAAGCAAAAGCTGGACCCCCGACCATTTCACACCCGCTACCCCGCCTGCGTACCAAAAGCTGATATCCTGAGCGACATCAAAGCGGATTGCAATGGCAGTTGAAATGCCGGTAAAGAAATAAGTAACTGCCGTACCCGCCAGAGCAAGCTTTACAGGCGTAAGTCCGCCCCTTGAAAACATGCCGATGCCCATTACCGTCGATGCCCCCAGTCCCGCTCCCGCAAAGGACAATAGCACAAGCCCCATTGCAGAAAGCCCGGGAAAAAAGGCAAACGCAATCGAAACCGCAAACGCAGAGCCTGATGTCACACCCATAATCGAAGGCTCTGCCAAAGGGTTTCTCGTCATCCCCTGCATGATTGCTCCCGACACTGCCAACAATGCGCCTACAAGCGCGGCAGCCGCCGTTCTCGGCAGCCGAAGATCATGTATAATTTGGTGAGATGTCTTTGTCGGCTGATAATAAAAAATGGCGTCCCATACAGTGCGCAAATGAATATCCGCTGCACCGAGGGATATGGATAAAAATGCGCCAAGGCAAAGCAGGCATAGACCTGCAATAAGGACGATGACCCCGCCATATGTCCTTGACGTCCATTGGATTTCTTCTGATGCAGTCTGTATATTTTTATGTTGACTCAACTGCCGTACTTCCTTTCTGTTACTGATAATGATTATCAATTGCTGTTTCAGTATATCACTTTTTTCAGCTGATTTAATAGAGTGTTTTGAACAAAAATGAAAATGCATTTGCAAAAAATATCGTGTCAACCGGCACTTGCAGTGGTATAATCACAGATGATAATGATTCTCTTTTTCATCTATTTTTTTAGAAAGAAGGTATGAGATATGACCCATATATACAAGAAACTCGGAGCCGCGTTTTTTGCCCTGTTATTGATTGCAGCGCTGGCAGCCTGCGGGAATAACTCAGAAAGCAAAGGTTCTGCCTCTGATTCAAAAGGCGCAGAAACCTTTACATACAAGGCTGAAAACGGAAATGTAAAAATCCCGAAGCATCCTAAACGGGTGGTTGTCATGGCAGACGGCTATTACGGCTACTTCAAAACACTCGGCATCAACGTTGTCGGCGCGCCTGAGAATGTATTTAAAAACCCTTACTACAAAGGAAAAACTGACGGCGTCGAAAACATCGGAGACGGCACTTCGGTTGAAAAGGTCATTGATTTGAACCCTGACCTGATTATCGTCTGGACAACACAGGGCGCTGATATTAAAAAGCTTGAAAAAATTGCGCCGACTGTCGCAGTAAAATACGATAAGCTCGACAACATTGAACAGCTAAAAGAATTTGCAAAAATGACGGGAACTGAAGATAAAGCTGAAAAATGGCTGGCCGAGTGGGATAAAAAAGTTGCGGCAGCTAAAACAAAAATCAAAAAAGCGGTCGGTGACAAAACCATTTCCATTATGCAAACGAACGGAAAAGACATTTACGTATTCGGTAAAGACTTTGGAAGAGGCGGAAGCATCATTTACAAAGACCTCGGCCTGCAGGCTACAAAGCTGACAAAAGAAAAAGCCATTAACCAGGGGCCAGGTTATACAAGTATTTCATTAGAGAAGCTCCCTGATTTCGCCGGAGATTACATTTTCGCGGGCCCATGGCAATCAGGCGGTGATGATGGCGGCGTTTTTGAAAGCTCCATTTGGAAGAACCTGAATGCCGTTAAAAATGGCCATGTCTACAAGATGGATCCGATCGGATTCTATTTCTCTGACCCGATTTCATTAGAAGGACAACTGGAGTTTATTACGGAAAGCTTGACTAAATAAACAAAAGAGCCGACTGCCCGCGGCTCTTTTGCTGATTTATAAGGAACGGCTCAATTTGAATCATATCAGATATTTTCTTTGAGCCATTCATATTAAGCTGCATCCTCATCGCGATCAGTTTTTTTATGCTGGAGAGACTGAAAAACGTTTTTTGCATATTCGATTGTGCCTTAAGGTTTTTCTTTCGATTTCAGCTTTCCTGTCAGCTAGGTTAACGAACGGATTCCTAACAGGAGAAATTGTGATTTTATAAAAAAGACACCTGAGCAAATCAGGTGTCTTTTCATTATGCTTGTTTTTCTTTCTGGAACTTTTTACTCACAAATGGATAAACGATTAAGCCGACAAAGAATAAACCGATGCCGAGGATAAATGTCGTTAAATCTGCTGTGCCTGTTACGATAACAAACACGGAGTATGCACACGCCAGTATCGCGATCAATCCGTCTCTTACACGGGAGCCTTTCAGCTGGTCATACGTTTCACCTTTGATGACTACCTTCAAGCTGTAGATTGCAGATACCAGATACGGAATTAAATATGCAAGTGTAGCCGCTGTCGTTAAAAATGTAAATGCGTCACTTATTGTCCGGGAAATAACCGAGAAAATGAAGACCTGTGACATGACGTTTGTAATAATGAGTGCAATGACCGGACTTCCCTTTTTATTCGTTTTTGCAAAAAATGCCGGGAAATCTCCTGCTTTAGCGGCTTGGTATGGCACCTCAGAGCCAAGCAAAATCCAGCCGAGCATCGTTCCGAATAAACAAAGGATAGCCAAAAGCGCCATAATCACGCTTCCCGCGTTTCCAACAATCGCATAGAGTACATCAACAAATGGTTTTTCAGAGCCGACAAGCTTATCATGCGGCAGAACACCCATCGTAATTAAAGTCACAATAATATATATGCTCAAGGCAATCAGCAAGCCGGTAATTGTCGCACGTTTCACATCACGCTGAGAGCGCGCACGGCCGGACAGGATCACCGCGGATTCAATTCCGACAAACGCCCACAGTGTAGAAATCGCGGCGTTATGAACCTGGCCGCCAATTCCAATGCTTGTGCCGTTTTCTCCTTGAACCGGGAAATAAAAATGACCGAATAATGCCGTTTGAAACACAAACAAACCGGCAACGATAAAGAAGACAAAACCTAATACTTTAGAAAGCGTTGTGACAAAGTTTAATTTACTTGCGCCGTTAATGCTGGCAACAAGAATCGCGTGCGTTCCCCATAACAAGATCGTACATACGGCAAACGTCAGTAATTGGCCGAGTGTCACCTCTTGCCCGCCGATCGAAAACATCTCACGTTTATCAACCAAGATCGGGAAGAACGAAGTCAAGTAACCGGCGAGACTTGTGATGATCGCCACGTTGCTGATCCAGCTCGCCACCCAGTAGCCCCACACCATTGTGAAACCGGCAGCGTTGCCTTTTTTCGGGTCAGAAAACAGCGCTCTTGCATAACTTTGCGGTCCCGCTGTCAGTTCAGGCTTGCGAATGGACAAATGTCCGAACACAAGTGCAATCATCAGCACGCCGGCACCTGTCAAAAGCCAGGCGGACGTAGCTCCAAACGGACTCGCAATTGAAGCAAGCGAGCTCGGCAAGGAGAAAATTCCTGATCCAACCATATTTCCAACGACAAACGCCGTTAATAACCAAAAACCCCATTTTTTTGTCTGTTCCATTCCAGTACCTCCATGATTCTTTGTACGGACCAGACCCCGAGATCATATAAACGCAAAAAAAGCCTGAACAAAAGTCCATGCTTAAAGAAACACACACCCTTGATCTCCGGATAGCCCTCCGCGAAAAAGCACGCGGCAGTCCTGCACTTATTCAGATACAGTCCCAGCATAGAGAAGGATCGGCTTTCTCCACACTTCGGCGCTGATGCCTTTTACACATGTTTAACAGCCCCTGTCAGCCTGGCATGTGTGACTTATCATCCGCGCAACCTCTACCTCACTGAGAAAGAGTGAGGATTTAATTATTCAGTTACTCCCAGAAGGTTATCAAAGAAAGGATGATCTGTCAAAGGGAACAGATGGAAAATACGGATAGAGCCAAGCCCTATCCGCATGTGGTTATCGATTATTTTTCTTTTTTTGCACAGCTTCTTGAAGCGGATCATCTTTTAGAGCTGAACCAGCATCTTCAAGAGCTCCTTGGATTACGTTTTTTTCTTTTTCGGAACGTTTTCCTTTATCTTTATTAAAGAAACCCATTCGTATCACCTCTTTTAAAAAATAGGTACATGTTTAAGATGCCTTTTTCCTGAAAAATTATGCGAGATATTTTTTATCGTCCAAAGTCCTGTTGATCAAACATACATTCTCTTGATATATTTGTAATTCAGAGATTTTTTGCAAAAGATAAAAGGAGAAGCGGCAAATGACAGGAAAAACACACATCATGGGAGGCATCGCTTCTTGTACGGCAGCGGCTTATTATTATGGATTTGATCCAGTGCTTATGGCTGCGTCAGGCGCGGTTGGAGCATTAATACCCGATATCTGCCACACACAAAGCAAAATCGGGAGAAAATTTCCTATTTTATCGAAAGTGGTCAGCTCCGTTTTTGGCCATCGCACCTTTACACACAGCCTGCTGTTTATGCTCATCATGTTTTTTATCACTTCTACATACATTCCAGATAAAAACATATCAGCCGGCCTGATGATCGGAATGGCGAGCCACTTGATTCTTGACGCTTGGACGGTGAACGGAATCAAATTATTATTCCCTTCAACGATCCGCGTTCGGCTTCCATTATATATGAAGACAGGCAGTTTTTCTGAGCAGCTCGTGCTAGCCGGCCTGACCCTTGCTTCATGTTACTACTTTTATATGCTGTTTCATGGGCGCATGTTTTAAACATGAGTGCTGAGACTTGTCTGAACCGGCTGTTTTTAGTAGGTTTTACTTAAGAAGCATTTCATGCAGATGATCAAGAAAACGTGAGGAGTCATATTGATGAAAGGAACCTTTTTTCACAATCAGCGGTTTTTATGTTTTTCGATCTTATTTATGTGGATCAAAACGTATATGATATATAAACTCGGCTTTGATTTGCAAATCGATACTCTGTTGGAGGAGCTAATGCTGCTGGTCAACCCGCTCAGCTTTATTCTTCCTTTATTCGGTATCGGCCTGCTTTTAAAAGAAAACAAGCAGCGGGTCTTTTTGCTGATTGCCAATTTGGTTCTGACCGTCATCTTGATCTCCAATACGATTTTTTACGGCTTTTATATCGATTTTATTACCATCCCGGTTTTATTTCAGGCCAGCAACATGAGCGATATGGGCAGCAGTGTAAAAGAACTGTTCCATCCTCTGTTTATCGCCCTGTTTGTGGATTTGGTTTTTCTGCTGCTGTTCGCCAGAAAAACCAAACACCCACAGACAAAAGCCGCTCCCCGCACGATCAAACGGTACTATGCAGCTTCCTGCGGCATGCTTTTATGCACACTGGCACTTGCAGAAGTACAGCAGCCGAAGCTTTTGGCACATTCTTTTGACCGGGAAATGCTAGTCAAAAGCATCGGTCTGTTTCAGTTCCATATTTACGATACAATTTCTCAGACTGTTAATATCAGCGCGAAAGCTTTTGCCGATGAAGACAGTATAACTGCCATTAAAAACTACACAGAGGCTGATTACAGCAAGCCTGATCAAAGCAAATTCGGTCTTGCAAAGGGGCGCAATGTCATCTTTGTAACACTTGAGTCGACCCAAAGCTTTGTTCTGAATGAAAAAGTAAATGGAAAAGAAATTACCCCATTTATGAATGATCTCATTAAAAAAAGCTATTCCTTTGATCATTTCTATCAGCAAACAGAACAAGGCAAAACATCAGATTCAGAATTTATCGTCGCTAACTCACTGTATCCTTCCCTTAGCGGCGCCGTCTTTTTCACGAAAAGCGACCATCAATTTCATACGATGTATAAATCGCTGAAGCAGCACGATTATTATTCAGCCGTCTTTCATGCTAACCATAAAACATTTTGGAACAGAGATGTCATGTACGATACATTTGGCATTGACCGCTTTTTTGATGTTGATGATTTTCATGTCACTCCCGGGACATCGACAAGCTGGGGTTTAAAAGACAAAGAATTTTTAGAGCAGTCCGCCGAAAAGCTGAAAAGCCTGCCGCAACCGTTCTACAGCAGTTTTATCACGTTAACGAATCATTTTCCGTTTGAGATTGATGAAAAGGATCAGCTGATAGATGAATTCGATTCAAGCAGTGATTTGTTAAACCGCTATGTGACCACGGTTCGCTATGAGGATGAGGCATTGAAGCATTTTATCAAAAAACTGAAGGACGAAGGCTTATACGAAAATTCGATGATCGTATTTATGGGAGATCATTACGGCATTTCTGAAGCCCATAACGAGGCAATGGCTGAGTTTTTAGGGAAAGACGAAATCACACCGTATGACAACGTTCAGCTCCAGCGGGTGCCGTTTATCATACATATCCCGGGAATCACCGATCAAAAGCCGGAAACCATCCCTGATGCCGGGGGACAGGTCGACGTCAGGCCGACGCTGATGCATTTGCTCGGCGTTGAGACAAAAGGCGATATCCAATTCGGCAATGATTTACTGTCCAGCGACCGCACCCCATTCGCCGTTCTGCGAAACGGCAGCTTTATTACGAACGATTATATATACACAAAGAACACGTGCTATAGCCAAAAAACAGGTGAAGTGCTGGAAGATCAGGATGCGTGCCTCCCTTACAAGGAGAAAGCAAACGAAGAACTTTCTCTCTCTGATAAAATTTTAAATGGTGACCTGCTCAGGTTTTCCGAATGAAAAAAATCCCTCTATCAAGAGGGATTTTTTACGTTTCCAATATCACCTTGCCAGTCAGCTTTGTTTCATAGCCGTTTAAATGAGACAAATTCGCCTTGTATTCCTCAGAATTCAAAATCTCCTTCACGGCCTTCAGCAGCTGCTCATGTTTTTTCAAAACGACAATATCATATTGTTCGTCGATGAGCGGGATAAAATCAACACTGCCCATATGTGCCGCGTGCTGCGCCCCGATTCCCGCGTCAACCTGTCCGCTTGAAACTTGTGAAGCGACAGCGTAATGATCAGTCACGATATCGCCATATCCCACTACATCAGCCGGATTCACACCAAGCAAGCCAAGCTGTTCATCAAGGAGCACCCTTGCGCCAGAACCCTTTTCCCTGTTGATGATCCGGATATCGGCTCTTTTCAAGTCTTTCCAGCCTTGAATGTTTTTCGGATTCCCTTTTTGCACATACAGTCCTGCTTTGCGGAGAACGACATTGATGAGACAAAACGGTTCACCTGTCAAGATCCGTTTCACATAAGGCGCGTTATACTGGCCGGTTTCTGCATCGTACAAATGGAGGCTTACAATGTCACACTTGCCTTGATACATATCAATCAGGCTGTTTAAGCTTCCTTTGTATTTACGGAGCGGCGTCTCCTGAATGGCATTCTCCAAATGCTTGCTGAGGATATCCATCGAAATGTCCTGTCCGCTGATCATGACATTCGGTCTGCCGTCCGGCTCAGCCTCCTGCACCTGTTTCGGCGCTTCAGTTGCAGCGATGGGCTGAGACATTCTCATATTTGTTTTATATTGCTTTAAATCTTCTTCATCCACACGCATCTGCCTTCCGACACGGTAAGCAGGCAGCACGCCTTTTTTAATCAAATCATAAACGGTCAGCTTTGATACCTTCAGCAGACCTGCAACTTCTTCTATCGTATAGGAAGAGGTTTCATTCATCATCATCACTCTCCTATTTTATTATACCTTTTCGTTGAATGTAAAAAAACCCACATAAACCAAACATAATCAGTTATAATTAGTTATATCTAATGATAAGGGGTGCAATCATGTTTAAGAAGTATTCTATTTTAATCGCAGCCTTAACCGCTTTTCTGCTTGCAGCAGGCTGTTCTTCAAACCAGTCTTCAACGGACAGCGAGAAAAAAGTAACGTTAACCATCTCAGCTGCCGCCAGCGCGCAGGATGCACTTGAGGAAATCCAAAAAAATTATGAAAAAGAACATCAAAATATTACCATCCAAGATAACTATGGCTCATCCGGCGCCTTGCAAAAACAGATTTCTCAAGGAGCAGGAGCCGATCTGTTCTTCTCAGCTGCTGAGGATAAATTTAAAAAGCTGGTGGATGATGGAGATATCGCAAAAAAAGACAGCACTGATTTAGTCGGTAATGAAATTGTGCTGGTCGTACCGAAAAACGGAGATTCACCTGTGGCAAGCTTCAGCAATCTGGCTGAATCAGAAAAAATCGCCCTTGGCACTCCGGAATCCGTACCGGCAGGAGCTTATGGGAAAGAATCACTGACAAAGCTGTCTCTATGGGACAAAGTGAAGGATAAAATTGTGTATGGAAAAGACGTTCGCCAAGTTCTTTCTTATGTTGAAACCGGCAATGTAGACGCAGGTATTGTTTATAAAACAGATGCCCTGGTCTCGAAAAAGGTCAACATTATTGACGAGGCAAAAGCAGATACACACAGCCCAATTGTCTATCCGTTAGGAATCGTAAAAGATACAAAACACCGTAAGGAAGCGAAGGAATTTTACGAATACCTGCAATCTGATGAAGCAATGAAAGTATTTGAGAAATATGGCTTTACTGCCGAGTAGCATAAGCGCTTCAGAATTTTTCACACCCGTTGTGCTTTCCTTTCAGGTGGCGGCAGTTGCCGGAATTGCTGTCATTATTCTCGGAACACTTGCTGGAGCATGGATGTCACGGGCATCATTTTTTGGAAAAACGGCACTCGAAACATGTTTTATGCTTCCGCTCGTTCTTCCGCCTACTGTTGTCGGTTTTATTTTGATCGTCATTTTCGGAAAGCACAGCTTCATCGGACAAGCCATCGAGTGGATCTTCCGGCAGCCTGTCATTTTCACCTGGTGGGCCGCTGTGATCGCCTCGGCTGTTGTAGCCTTTCCGCTTATGTACCAATCAGCCAAAACCGGATTTGCTGACATTGACCCCGATATACAAGGTGCGGCAATGGTAGACGGCGCTAGCAGATGGAAAGTGTTTATCCATATCTCCGTCCCGCTTGCCTATCCTTCATTGCTGACCGGAAGCATCCTCAGCCTTGCGCGGGCGCTCGGAGAATTTGGCGCAACACTCATGTTTGCAGGGAACATCCCCGGTGTTACGCAAACACTGCCGACGGCGATATATGTCGCATTGGATTCCGGCAACAATACCCTTGCCTGGGCGTGGGTCGTCTGTATTGTTGTCATTTCCTTTTTGATGCTGTTTTTCATTCAACAGAAAAAAACGCACTAAAAAACTCCCCGTAACGGGGAGTTTTTTGATTAAAACAGAAGCTCATCAGGATTTGGACCGACACGCTCATCTTTATTTAATGCGTCAATTTTGTCCATGTCTTCTTGAGACAATTCGAAATCAAAAATATCAGCGTTTTCAATGATACGGTGTTCTTTAATGGATTTTGGAATGGTTACAACTTCATGCTGCAGATCCCAGCGCAAAATCACTTGAGCCACAGATTTATTGTGTTTTTCAGCAATCTGTGTCAGCACTTCGTTATCCAAAAGCTGTCCCTGCATGAGCGGAGACCACGCTTCCAGCTGAATGCCTTGCGCTTTGCAGTAATCCCTTAATTCTTTTTGCGTCAAGCGAGGGTGAAACTCAACTTGGTTCACCATCGGTTTGATTTCAGCATCTTTCAACAGCTCTTCTAAATGATGAACTTGGAAGTTGCTGACGCCGATCGCGCGGATTTTGCCGTCTTTGTACAGCTTTTCAAGCGCGCGCCATGTATCTTTATATTTATCTTTGCCAGGCCAGTGGATCAAATATAAATCTAAGTAATCAAGCTGCAATCTTTCCAGACTCTTTTCAAAGGCAGCAAGCGTTGTTTCGTAGCCTTGATCTTCATTCCACACTTTTGATGTGATGAAGAGCTCTTCTCTTGCCACACCGGATTCTTTAATCCCGATGCCAACGCCTTCTTCATTTTTGTAGATCGCTGCTGTATCAATGCTGCGATAGCCATTTTTAATTGCCGCTTTCACTGATTCAGTCGCTTCATTACCATTTTCTACTTTAAAAACACCCAGACCGAACCAAGGCATTTCAACTCCGTTATGTAACTTTACAGTATCTTTTAAACTTGTTGGCACTTGAACATCCACCCTTTCACTGAAATGTAAGCGTCTATATTATCTCACATTCCTCTCAGCCGATACCAATAATACGCTTAAGACCATCTTTTTGCTTCTTTTTTCACAGCACAGGCAAATCCAAACACTATTTTTTTCCTATTTTAACAATATTGAGATTACAAATACATTGAGCAGGGTATGCGTTGAGTGTAACCAAATGAAAACAAAGGAGGAAACAACTTGAAACGTATTCGTATCCCAATGACACTTGCTCTTGGTGCCGCTTTGACAATTGCCCCTTTGTCCTTTGCTTCCGCTGAAGAAAATCCTGCTCCGAAGATGTCGCAGACAACTGCTGCTGGAACAACTGCCGCTGATGTAGGTTTAAACGTCAATCTGGATGTACTTGGAATTGCCAACCAGATCGCTGATGCCATCAAATCCGCACAGAACAGGGATGGCTTTGTGAAAAACCTCATGGAGTCTTCCTTCTACGCATCCGGCCAAAAATATAATGTCATGGTCTTTAATTTAAGCCAGGAATATGAAGATCATTTGAACGGTGTGCAATTTTACGGCTCAGCCGTTTACGACGGCATTACGTATGGCATTTGGGTATTTGAAGATGGAACCTTTACAAACAAAGGCGATGGCGGCTGGATCAACTGGGCCTTCAGAGGCTGGTTCGACCGGGATGGCAGCACTGTCGCATTTCATCGCCCTTAATATAGAAAAAAGCTGGCGCTCTAACGCCAGCTTTTTTGCTGCATTTATTCGCCGCCTTCAAGCATGGCGGCTTCGACATCATTAATGTATTGGCGAAGCTCATGGGAAATGTCCCGGGAAATTTCCCTCTCTTCGAAGAGCGTTTGAATTTCATTTCTGATCGCCTGCACAGCCTTCAGCTTTACTTCCAGCTTCTGATTTTCAAAATGGGCGCTTGATTTCAGCTCATGATGGCTGTGCTCCAGCCTGAAAATTAACTGTTTATAGAACGAAATGACAGATAAAAACACTTCTTTATGCTCTTCCGTCTTATGTTTTTCCAGATATTCTATCGCTGCTTTTGCCGTTTTCACTCTTGTTGCCCGTATCAATCCCGCTTCATTTAAAATCGACATCTCCGGCTTTTTATGTTCACCGAAGAAAATCCAATACATCAGCCGCTTGAGCCTTGTTTTTGATAATCCGACTTTAAATGGGTTCGCATACAAAATTTCCAACTCGTTAAATCGTTCTTGCAGCACATTTGCTGTTTCTTCCGGGATGTCTCCCCGCTCCAGCATTTTCATCAGCGCCTCTTGCTCAGCCTTAACCCCCTGCGCACGGACTTTTCGCTCGTGCTTCTTAATGCGATTAGATGATGTATACTGCTGAAAACGAAGATTTTTCATTTTCTCATTGTATTCAGCTATCACCGCAAGAGAGGCCGTTTTGTTTGTCTCATTCATGTCCTCTTTAATCGTTTGAAGGGCTGTTTTGATCAACTTGCGTCTCGCCGTCAGCAGCTTCTTATTTCGTTCCTCGTCCTCTTCTTCTTTTTCAGTCAGAATTGGCAGCACAACGGTGGCAATGACAAGCGTGCATAAAATGACGCCGGCTGCTAAAAAGAGAATCAGATTTCTTTCCGGAAACGGCGTGCCGTCCTCCAGGAAATACGGAATAGAAAAAGAACCCGCAAGCGTTACTGCTCCACGCACACCGGAAATCGAAATTAACAGCGTCGAACGAAGACCCGGTTTATAGATGTTCTGATCTTTATTAAAGAACCATTTGCCGTTCCAGAAGAACAGCACCCACAGGAATCTAAGGAGCATTAATGTAAATGTGATGACTAGGATATAGCCGATCACCTTCATGTTGCTGATGGCAGTGTCGTTAAAGATAACAGAAATAACATCAGGGATTTGCGTGCCGAGAATAACGAAGACCAGGCCGTTCAAAATAAATAAAATAATGTTCCACGTACTTGAGGAGACGATTTGCAGCTTGATCATCGTTGATTCCAGGCGATCCTGTTCAACCGCATGGGTAATACCGCCAGCTACAACAGCTAAAATGCCCGAAACGCCGATTTCTTCAGCTGCCAAATAAATCACAAACGGCGTCAGAATTTGAATCAGCATATGCATCGTGACATCCTGCATGCCAAGGCGGCGCAGAAATAGGCGAAAGCGAATAATCAAAAATGAAATGACAACCCCGCACAGCAAGCCTCCGAGAGAAATAAAGACAAAGCTGACAGCCGCTTGTGCTAATGAAAATGCACCAGTCACTGCCGCTGCAATCGCAAACTTAAAGGCCACCAGACCTGATGCGTCATTCATCAGCCCCTCACCTTCCAGCAGGCGAAGAATCCCTTTTGGCATTTTCACTCTTCCTGATAATGCGCTGACAGCGACGACATCAGTCGGTGAAAGAATGGCCGCAAGTCCAAAGGCCGCTGCCAGCGGAATAGCAGGAATCATCCAGTGAATCGTGTAGCCGCCTACAATCACAGTCGCAAATACAAGGCCGAGTGCAAGCAATAAAATCGGAGCCCTTAAATTCCAAAGCTCTGCCCGCGGTGTCCTCTTTCCATCATTAAATAGCAGAGGCGCGATAAACAGAACAAAAAACAATTCGGTGTTTAATTCAAAATGAAGTCCCTGTGGAAATGAGGCGGCAAGAATCCCAAGAGCCACTTGAATCAGCGGCACCGGAATAAACGGAATAAACCGGTTCACGATATTAGAAATCGCAATAATCGTTAATAATACGAGCACAACTAAAAATATGTCCAAATGCATGACCTCCTTCGTCTGTTGTGTGTCGGCATGATGAGCCAAAAAATCTGTTTGTCTAAAAGCCCTTGAGCTAGGGTGGCCTTGCATCCGCTATGTGGTTTCGCAGGAGTTCTCTCCACACTTGTCTTCTTTTATAGTACCCTTTTTAGGGTATTTTTTCTCATGATATGCTCACAGTGAACTTTTTTGCAGAAGAGCAAATTATAGAAAAAAGAGACAGGAAGCTACTCCCTGTCTCTCGTCTTTCTTTCTCAATCATGAAAATTCGTACCGTCAGTTGTTGCTTTAATAATGCCCGCGCGAATGACAAAGTCACCGAAATGCTCGCCTTCCTCGCGTTCTTTCGCATAGCGGGAAAGAAGGATGCGCAGCTCGCTTAAAATGTCTGCTTCACCGATGTTTTCACGGTACATTTTGCTTAAACGGCTTCCGTCAAACGCAGCGCCAAGATACATATTATATTTGCCCGGCGCCTTTCCGATAAATCCGATCTCACCGAGTGCATGACGTGCACAGCCGTTCGGACAACCTGTCATGCGAATGGTGATTTCCTGATCACGAAGGCCGTTTTCGTCAATAATCTCTTCAATCTTATCTAACAGGGTCGGCAAATAACGTTCTGCTTCAGCCATTGCCAATCCGCAGGTCGGAAGAGCGACGCACGCCATCGAGCTGCGGCGAAGCGCTGAATAGTGCTTGCCGTCAGTTAGTCCGTATTGTTCAATTAAAGCACTGATTTCTTCTTTTTTATCGCTTGAAACGTTCGCAATCATTAAGTTCTGATTGGCTGTCAGCCGGAACTCGCCTGTATGAACTTTGGCAATTTCCCGCAAGCCTGTCATCAGCTTATAATCATCGTAATCCGTTATACGGCCACCTTCGACAAACAGCGTGAAATGCCATTTATCCTCGATGCCTTCCACCCAGCCGTAGCGGTCGCCGTTATGATCGAAATGATAAGGCTTCGCTTCTTCCAGGCTCCAGCCGAGACGGTTTTCCAATTCTTCTTTTACGTTTTCTAAACCTAGGCGGTCAACTGTGTATTTGAACCGCGCATTTTTACGGACAGAACGGTTGCCGTAATCACGCTGAATCGTAATCGTTTTTTCAGCAACGTCATACATTTGATCGGGCCGGCAGAATCCGATGACCTTGGCTAATTGCGGATATGTCGCAGTATCGCCATGCGTCATTCCCATACCGCCGCCGATCGCCACGTTAAAACCGATCAGCTTGCCATCCTCGACAATCGCAATGAATCCGAGATCTTGTGAAAAGACGTCAATATCATTAGACGGCGGAACGGCAATACCGATTTTAAACTTCCGCGGCAGATAGAGCGGTCCGTACATTGGCTCGACTTCTTCCTCCGGCGTGCCGGCAACTCTTTCTTCATCAAGCCAAATTTCATGATATGCTCTCGTCCGCGGCAGCAGATCATCACTTAATTTTTTAGACCACTCGTATACCTCTGAGTGGATTTCAGATTGATAAGGGTTTGATGCACACATGACGTTACGGTTTACGTCTCCGCAGGCTGCGATCGTATCCAAAAGTGCTGAGTGGATCGTCTGAATGGTTTTCTTCATGTTCCATTTCAGAATCCCGTGCATTTGGAACGTTTCACGTGTCGTCAATTTTAATGTGCCGTTCCCGTATTTCTGGGACAGGTCATCCATGACAAGCCATTGTTCAGGCGTTGAGACGCCCCCTGGCATACGCACGCGCAGCATGAACTGATATGCGGGCTCAAGCTTCTGCTTTTGGCGCTCATTTCGGAGGTCACGGTCATCCTGCAAATAACTGCCGTGGTGTTTCATCAGGCGGTTGTCATCATCCGGAATTCCGGCACTGATTCGATCGAGCATCACTTCTTTCAGCGTGCCGCGCAAATAATCACTTTCTTTTTTAATGCGTTCAACATCACTTGGAGAGCCGTCCGGTGCTTTTAGAATTTTGGTCACCATGTTGAAAAACTCCTTTCAAGTCAAATCAATATACATCACGCTGATAGCGTTTTTGCTGCTGCATATCGGCAAGATAAGCCTCCGCTTCTTCGCGGCTCATATTGCCTTCTTTTTCGATAATTTCAAGCAATGTGTGATGGACGTCATGCGCCATGTGCTTTTCATCTCCGCAAATGTAAACAGCCGCTCCTTCTTGAAGCCATTCAAACAATTCTGCGCTATGTTCGAGCATGCGGTGCTGCACATATACTTTTTCTTCCGTATCACGTGAGAACGCCACATCCATTTTTGTCAGCACACCGTCTTTGAGCCAATTCTGCCACTCTGTCTGGTAAAGGAAATCCGTGACAAAGTGCTGATCGCCAAAGAACATCCATGCCTTTCCTTCCGCTCCCGTCTCCTCACGCTCCTGCATAAAGGAACGGAAAGGTGCGACGCCTGTCCCAGGGCCCACCATGATAATCGGTGTTTCAGGGTCTTTCGGAAGCTTAAAGTTTTGATTGTGCTGTACATAAACCGGCAGTGTGTCTCCCGGCTGCAGACGTTCCGCGCACAAAATCGAGCAGACGCCTTTTCGTTCACGGCCGTGCGCATCGTAGCGGACTGCGCCGATTGTTAAATGCACTTCATCCGGATTTGCGGATAAACTGCTTGCAATCGAATAAAGGCGGGCAGGCATTTTTCGCAAAATCGAGACAAACTCCTGCGCAGATACACTAAATGGGCCATAGTCACGGACGAGATCAAGCAAATCGCGCCCTTCAATATAGGCTTTTACATTCTCCTCATTTCCCGGGGCTAAAAGCTCTCTAAGCTCATCGTTCCCTGTCAGCTGGGCTGCCTGTTCAAGAAGCGGTTTTGTGAGAACGGTAATCTCATAGTGAGAAATCAGCGCTTCTTTCAGCGGACGGACATCACCTTGCTTATTAAGCGTCACAATTTCTTCCGGGTCCCAATTCATTTCCTTAAGGAGCAGCTCGACAAGTTCCGGATCGTTTTCCGGATAGACGCCAAGACTGTCACCAGGCTCGTAAGTCAGGCCAGATCCTTCAAGAGACAGCTCCACATGGCGTGTTTCTTTATTTGATCCTCTGCCGTTTAAATTTAAATTTTCTAACACTTCAGCCCGAAACGGGTTTGTTCTGGAATACGAAGACTCACCGGTTTGAGACGCTGCCGCCGGCGCAGGCGCGGCGCTTCCGCCCCCAGCTTCATTTAATCCCTTCAATACACCCTCAAGCCATTCGGCTGCCGGTTCATCATAGTCAAGATCGCAATCAACGCGCGGAGAAATCCGTTTTCCGCCGAGTTCTTCTAAGCGCTGATCAAATTCTTTCCCTGTCTGGCAGAAAAATTCGTACGAACTGTCACCAAGCGCCAAAACGGAAAAGCGCAGATCTTCAAGCTTAGGCGCCCGTCTTCCGTGCAGAAATTCGTGAAACGACAGCGCGTTATCAGGCGGCTCACCTTCTCCATGCGTACTGACGACGATTAAAAGATTGTTTACTTTCTTCAGCTGATTCGGCTTAAAATCGCTCATGGATGAGACGGTCACTTGAAAACCGCTCTGTTCAAGCTGCTTGCCGGCATTTTCTGCAAGCCCCTGTGCGTTTCCCGTCTGTGAACCATAAAGAACGGTCACTTCTTTTGAAACGGCTGGTGCCGCCGCTTCCGCAGACACAGCTGCCGCCGGCGCACCCGCAGTTTCTTGGGCGGAAACAGATTGCGCGGATAAGTATCCGCTCAGCCAGATTTTCTGGGATTCGGTCAAGGTCGGCAGAAGGCGGTTAAGGAGCTCTGCCTGCTCCTGATTAAACGGACTGTTCATTACCTGAAGTTGCAACGTATCCACCTCACAAAGTTATAAACTGATCGAAAATTGCATCTAATTGAACTTTACCGGAATACTAGGCTTAAGTAAAATATATTTACATGATGATAACTATTAAGAATCCTAATGATAAAACGGCTATGCTTCATATAAATAGAAAAAAGAGAAGGACTCCCTTCTCTTCATTCAGCAATCTGATATAAGTGTGGCGGCACAGCGGTTACAAACGGACTGGCTTCACCTGTATAAAATACCGCCAGCATGTGCATCGCACGGGTGCACGCAGTATATAAAAGCCTGCGGTCGTGCTCTGTATGATAGTGTTCTTCAGATGCATCATAGACAAGCACTGCGTCAAATTCAATTCCCTTCGCTAAATAAACCGGAATCACGCAAACACCCTTTTGGAATGGTTGATTTTCTTTATGAATCAGGCGAACATCTGTATATTCACTCATGTGGGCGTGCGCCTGTATGCATTGCTGCGCAGTCTTGCAGATGACGGCTATTGTTTCGTGCCCTTTTTTCTTGAGCCGGCCAATTTCTTGCGCGAGCTTTTGGCAAAGGCTCTCATATCCTTCAGTTTTGACAACGAGCGGCATTTCCCCGCTTCTATTAAACGGCTCAATATCCGCTCCATCTTGAAGCATCGCTTTGGTAAACTCGACAATCTGCCTTGTTGATCTGTATGTTCTCTTTAAACGAACATACTCAGCAGGCTCATCCTCAAAGCACGCATCCATACGCTGATCCCCGTTTATGGTATGCGCGTAGATGGACTGATTGATATCACCGAGCACTGTCATGCTGGCAGCCGGAAAAATGCTTCTCATGTAAGCCATCTGAAACGGTGAATAGTCCTGGGCTTCGTCAATAAATAGATGTTTGATTTTCGTATTTTTCTTTCTGCCCTCAATCAGATCCTGCATATAAAGAAACGGTGCCGCGTCCTCATAGAGCAATTTATTATCCGTAAATGCCGAACGGGTCAGCTCACCTATCGCGTCCATCTTCTCATGCTGAAATTTTCCTCCCCAGCCAGAAAACAATTGCAAATAAAGTTGTGTAACATCAAGAAATGCAAGGAGTCTGACCGCCTGTTTGAGCGGTTTGAAAGCTTTTTTCACAATGATGGCGGCAAGCAGCTGCTGCTCTCTTTGATAATCGTTAAACGTACTCTCGCTGAACCGTTTCCTTTCCTGCAGTTTTTTGTACACGTCCAAGTAGTCCTCTTTGTCAAGCAGCTCAGCTTCATGAACAACCCAATCCTTTCGCCGTTCCTTTTTCTCAAGCTTGTTAAGCTCACTCAGCAGCCACTTCGCGGTTTGCTCCATCCGATTCGGAATGGAGTGATTTTGATCCAATGAGTAAAAATAGGATTGAATTTGCTCCTTTGTGATCAGCTTTTGTCCGCGGAATATGATATTTTTAAAAATCATCCCTTCAGAAGAAAGCCGTGTGACGTATTCATCAATGAATTGCTGAAAAGATAAACCCGCCTTCCATGTGATTCCCGCAAGCCTTGTTGGAAAATCGCCTTCCTTAGTTTCGGTCAGGCAATATTCGAGCTGATCAAAGGCGCTTTCACATTTGAACTTGCGGCCAAGACGATGCTCGATATATTCCTGAAACGTCGCCTGCTCCATATTCTCTTCTCCTAACTCAGGCAAAACAGAGGATACATAGCTGTTAAATAAGAAGTTGGGAGAAAACAAAACGATTTGTCCGGCATCAATAACGCCGCGGTGCCTGTATAACAAATAAGCGACACGCTGAAGCGCAGCCGATGTTTTCCCGCTGCCAGCCGCTCCCTGCACGATCAGGATCTTGCTTTTTTCATTACGGATAATCTGATTTTGTTCTTTCTGAATCGTAGACACGATGTTTTTCATTTGGGTATCGGAGTGATGGCTTAATACCTCTTGCAGCATTTCATCGCCAATCGTCATATCGGTATTAAACATCGCCTTGAGAGTGCCGTTTTTGATCATAAACTGGCGTTTCAGCACCATTTCTCCTTCTATCGTTTCACCGGGCACCTCGTACTCCGCTTTTCCTGGGGAATAATTGTAGTACAAACTTGATATCGGCGCCCTCCAGTCATAAATCAGAAAGTGTTCCTCCTTCTCATCCAAACAGGAAGCTAAACCGATATAAATTCGCTCTGCCTGCTCCTCGCCGTTTTCAATAAAATCAATCCGGCCGAAATAAGGCGATTTTTTTAATTGATGAATTCGTTTGAGCTGCTGATCCATGCGCCGATGATTGTGTTCCCGATCAGACAGGAGCTCTGCCTGCTGCTTAATGCTTGCCATCGTTTCAATCGCTTCATGGGCATCATCAAAATTAACCTTAACATCCTCCCAAAAGCTTTTTCTTAATCCGATGATATCATGCTTCAACCCGCCCGCAGACGTTTCCAGAAACCGCTCTTTTTTTTCGAGCTCCTGCAGCACCTCATCTATTCTCGACTGCTCTTCCTTCCATTCCTTATCCTGCTGATTCATGAACGGCACCTCCAGAAAATAGTTGACAAACATAGATGAAACACTGTAAAATATAATTGGATACGTATATTAAATATATGATGAAAACTGGCAAATACAATTTATCTTAGCACATTCACCCAATACCAATCAAGGTTTGGGTTATTTATATGCAGAAAAAACCGATTTCAACTCGAAATCGGTTTTTTCTCTTATGATTTCACATTGATCACTGTTGGACGTGCTTTTCTTAGGCTGCGAATCTTCTCTTTCATCAGTATCGATTCCTTATTCCTTTCAATCTTCGATATAATATATCTTTTTCATTTTAAAAACACCGCAGAGCTTTACCGTGTTTGTCTGTTCATCTAACGTGAAGAATGACTAAACTTATTATTGTCATCTTCCATAAAGCGACTACATCCTTGCTATCGTATCTATAGTCGCAGTAAAATAGTCATTTTTCATCCAATTTCGACATATTTCAACAAATTAAAGTTTTTCATTTGGGAGAATAGGACGATGTTACATTATTTCTCTCGGTTTATGATATGAACATGAAGAAAGAACCAGAATTAGTTAGGAGGAAATACTCAGTGAAGAAAAAGCTATCTATGATGTTGCTGGCATTCGTCGTAGCCGTAACAAGTTTTACGGCTATTGACCTAGTAAACAACAAAGCGGAAGCTAAAGATTGGGTTAAAAAAGGTCAAATATGGAGTACTTATTATCATTCGGGCTCATTTAAAAACTATACTTACTCGCCAACTTTTCATATTTATTATCCAGGACAAGGAACTTGGGCCAACATGACAGCAAACGGATCAGGCAGCGGGAAAATTACAGCAACTCTGCAACAAAAGACAAATAAAGGCTGGAAAAATGTTAAAACTTTTTATGCAACAAAAAAAGGCTCTACAAATTTAAGTTACAAACAAGCTTCTAAAAGCTACAAAACAAAATACAGATTCAAATTCACTAACACAGGAACTAAAAAAACCATCAGCTATACCTTTTGGGCTACCTATTAATTTCAAATAGCTTTGCTCTGCGCGGTCAGCATTCGAAAAGGACTTTTTATTTGATCCCGGCAGGCTACCATAAAAGAAACCTCTCCGTCATGGAGAGGTTTCTTTTATTTTACTGACTATCTAAGCGAAAAGAACGGTTTGGCAGCTTCCAATTAAACATATAGGAACAAACCCGGCAAACAACGAGCACGAAAAACAGAACGTATAAGCCGAACGAGTTCCCCAGCCAGCCCAAGCCGACGATTAAACCGCCGAGAGCCGCCCAGACTGCATAAATTTCTGCCTTCAGCACAAGCGGTTTGCGCCCGGCAAGAAGGTCACGGATGATTCCGCCCCCGCTTCCCGTCAGCACCGCAGCCACGATCACGGCACTAAGCGGATGGCCCATTTTGACGGCATACAGTGCGCCTTGGATAGCAAAGGCAGCGAGGCCGATCGCATCTGATAAATTGCCCCACTTATTCCAATGCTTCAGCAGCAGCTTCGGAAACAGAAACACAATCGTAATAGATAAAAGCGCGATTTGAAAGTAAGCTCCCTGTTCCCATAGCGCTGACACCGGAACACCGATCAGCAAATTGCGGATCGCTCCTCCTCCAAAAGCTGTGACAATCCCTAATATATAAACTCCTAAAATATCATATTCCTCTTCCATCGCAACAATTGCGCCGCTGACTGCAAACGCAATGATGCCAATCACACTGAGCAGCTCCCAAGCCATTCTGATGACTCCCTTTTATGTTTGTTAAATTTTCTGACGACCTCTAGATTTTATAATCGCTCAAGCGTAAAATCAATAACATTTTTATGAGAAAAAAAGATAAATTTAGAGGGAATACGGCTATTGCTGATGGACATGAGTTTGCGAAATTAAAAAAGCGCCCGGCATACGCGGGCGCTTTTTTTGTTATTCAGATTTTTCGCCTTTCAGCAGGCACATAAAAATGATAATCAGGATAAAAGCAATCAGGGCCAGGAATGGAATCGTAATAAAACCAAACCAGTTAATATATTGGCCCGAGCACGGCACGCCGCTTACACACGGCTTAATGCCGCTAAAACCGGGCACTTTTTGCTCTAAGTAATGCATAGTCGAAATGAATGCCCCTATAATCGCCATCGGGAGCACATATTTTTTCACTCGTGTGTCCCCTTGAAAGGTGGCGATGCCTAAAATCAGGACGAGCGGATACATGAGGATACGCTGGTACCAGCACAGTTCACATGGAATAAACTTTCTGATTTCACTGAAATACAGGCTGCCCAGCATAGCGATAAGAGCCACAACCCAGGAAGCATATAAAAATACGATTCTATTTTTCATATCGTTACTTCCCTTTCAGCTCTTTTTCTATTGTCTCTTTGATTTCATCATAATCCGCAAAATTTTTGATCACTTTATCATTGACGTAAATCGTCGGTGTTGCCTGTATGTTCATTTTTTGATTAAGGTCAGAATCCTTTTCCACTTGAGAAGCGAATGTTTCCTTATCAAGATTTTCCTTGAGCGTCTCAGGTTTTATCTTTGTGGTGCTTTTTGCAAGATCACCAAGGAGGCCTGGGGTTACCCATTCCTGTTCCGTATCCGGCTGTTTTTCGAACAGCTTTTCATGGAAATCCCAGAAAGAGTCAGGGTCTTCCTTCCATACTTCTTCAGATGCAAGAGCCGCTAATCTTGAACCTTTTCCATGGAACATGACGTTCACGAAAGAAAATTTCACATCGCCCTTATCAATAAAGTCTTTTTGTATTTTTGGAAAGATGTCACTGTTAAACACCTTGCAAGACGGACATTTGTAATCTCCGAATTCTACTACAGTTACCGGTGCATCGTCCTTGCCAAGCACAGGCTGCCCTTTGATAGACGGCTGTCCGGACACCGCATCATTGCCTTGTTCCGTTTTGTTATTAATGATGACAATGGCTGCTAGCAATACAACAACCACAACCGTAAGGATGACCGCGAATTTCGCAGAAGACTGCTGTTTCTTTTTCACTCCGACACCTCATCGTTTTAAAATTAAAAAAGAAGCGGATCGCAATTGACCCACTTCTTTATTTTAACAAGACAAGCGCCTATAAGAAAACCCCGAAAAAATGAATTCTCTCCGACAATTTATCTGTTTTCGAGACGCATGACGCGCATCGCGTTTGCCACAGCGAGCAGTGTAACACCGACATCTGAGAAAACCGCTTCCCACATGGTTGCAATTCCAAATGCTCCAAGAATGAGAAAGATCGCTTTCACACCTAAAGCAAAGCCGATGTTTTGCCACACGATTCGCCGTGTCCGTTTCGCAATCCGAATCGCTTCTGCTATTTTTGACGGCTGATCTGTCATCAGCACGATGTCTGCGGCTTCTACCGCGGCGTCTGAGCCAAGGCCTCCCATCGCAACCCCTATATCTGCGCGTGCAAGCACCGGCGTATCATTGATGCCGTCACCGACAAAAATGAGTTTTTCACTAGGCAAAAGCTTAGCTTCTAATGCTTCGACCTGCGCGACTTTATCTTGCGGCAGCAGCTCTGCATATACCTCACCAATCCCAAGCTGTTTTCCGACGGCTTCTCCCGTTTGTTTCGAATCACCCGTCAGCATAGCTGTCTGTTTGATCCCAAGCGACTTCAGATCAGCAACCGCCTGTGCTGCGTCTTCCTTTACTTCATCCGCTATGATGATTGCTCCGGCATAGCGTTGATCAACAGCAACGTGTACGATTGTTCCAGCATTTTCATCCGGGACATCCTCAATTTGTTCTCTTTCCATGAGCTTTTTATTCCCGGCAAGGATCTCAGTTCCATTTACCTTTGCAAAAATGCCGTGGCCGGGGATTTCTTCGTATGACTCTATCTCATCGGAGGAAAGCATTTTCCCATAAGCTTTACGCACAGATTCAGCAATCGGATGCTGTGAATGAAGCTCAGCGTATGCCGCCGCTTCAAGTAATCTATCCTTTGTAAAACCTTCCGCGGGTTTGATTTCTGTCACTTCAAAGCTGCCTTTTGTTAGTGTTCCCGTTTTATCAAACACTGCGTATTTGACTTGATTCAAGGCTTCTAAATAATTGCTTCCCTTTACAAGCACTCCGGCCTTTGAGGCCGCTCCGATTCCGCCGAAGAAACCGAGCGGAATAGAGACAACAAGCGCACAAGGACAAGAAATCACTAAAAAGATAAGCGCGCGGTACACCCAATCGGAAAGCGCGGCGCCAGAAAGAACAAGCGGCGGAACAAAGGCCAGCAATACCGCAATGATCACCACAGCAGGTGTATAATACTTGGCAAACTTCGTGATAAAGTTTTCTGTCCGGGCTTTACGGCTGCTCGCATTCTGAACCAAGTCTAATATTTTTGATACTGCTGATTCCTGATAGCCCTTTGTGACTTCAATATGCAGAACGCCGTTTTGATTGATAAAGCCTGACATTACATCTTGTCCTTCCGCAGCTTTTCTCGGAACGGACTCACCTGTTAAAGCAGATGTATCAACCATCGCTGACCCTTGCACGACCTTACCGTCCAGGGGTATGCTTTCTCCCGGATTAACCACAATGATGTCTCCTGTCTGAACGTCCTCCGGGGAAACCTGTTCGATGCCGTTCTTTGTTTTGAGATTGGCGTAATCAGGCCGTATGTCCATTAACGCACTAATTGATTTTCTGGAACGGCTGACCGCGGCTCCTTGAAAAAGCTCACCGATTTGATAAAACAGCATAACGGCGACCCCCTCAGGGTATTGCTGAATCAGAAAAGCGCCGATTGTGGCAAGAGCCATTAAGAAATGCTCATCAAACACCTGACCGCGGATGATGTTTTTGACTGCGCGGATTATAATGTCACCGCCGATAATCAAATAAGCACCGAGGAAAAGGAAAAATTCAATGGTTCCCGAATGAACCAAATATGCCGCTGCGCCGAGAATGACAGCCGCCGCCATTCTGATCAGCATATTGACCATTCTATTACGATAGCCATCATCAGCTGATTTCTTTATATGCTTTTGGCGAACCGTTACATGCGGATCAATTGATTTCACTTTTTTCTCTACTTTATTCGTGACCCATTGCTCTTCTTTCCCATCGGCTGAGACAGTTAAGGTGCTTGCCGCAAAATTTACCGCGCATCCGTCAATGCCTTTTATGCCTTTGACTCCATTTTCGATTTTTTGGGCACAATTGCTGCAATCCAAACCGTCCAGAACGTATTCCTGTTTCACTAGTCTCACCTTACCTTCCGATTTAGGGTTCCCTCTTCAAAGCGTATCAATGAGTATTGTATTTATTTTATATATATGAGCATATACTCATATATAAGTTACACCTATTATATGTTGTTTTCCAAGAAAGTGTCAATGAAAAACAAAAACCGGCATATGCCGGTTTTTTAGATTGTTGATAAAATCATAAAATGGTTTTCATTTTATGATTATGTCATCTATTTAGCGTGATTGAAAACCCTTGAAGTCTAGGAAGGGTGAGCATCGGAGCAGACTTTCACAGGATGTGATGACAACGGTGTTTGGGCAGGACGCCTAAGCATTTAGCCGCTGTTCCTTCATCATTCGTGAGCACCGACGTGCAGGCCTGACAACGAATGTGAGGGTTTGTCGACACGCTGAAAAACCGGCATATAGCCGGTTTTTCATTTTACTTTTTGCAGACGAAGAGCATTCAGAACAACGGAAACGGAGCTGAATGCCATTGCTGCTCCTGCTATCCACGGTGCTAAAAATCCAAGTGCTGCGATTGGGATGCCGAGGCTGTTATAGCCAAGCGCCCAGAATAAATTTTGTTTAATGTTTTTCATTGTCAATCTGCTCATGCGGATTGCGTCGGCAATGCTGTTCAGATCGCCGCGAATCAGTGTAATGTCTGCTGTTTCCATGGCAATGTCCGTTCCAGTTCCAATCGCCATGCCGATGTCAGCTGTGGCAAGCGCCGGCGCATCGTTAATTCCGTCGCCTACCATTGCTGTCTGGCGGCCTTCTTTTTGCAGGCGGGCAATTTCTGCTGCCTTTTGTTCTGGAAGGACTTCCGCAATGATATTCGTAATTCCCGCTTCCTTCGCGATGGCTTCTGCGGTTCTGCGATTGTCTCCTGTCATCATGATGACATCAAGGCCCAACTCTTTCAGACGGGCAACAGCCTTCCGTGACGTGTCCTTAATCGTATCTGCAACCGCTACTAGCCCAGCTGCTTCTCCATCAATGGATACAAGCATAACTGTTTTTCCTTCTGCCTCTAGCTCTTCCATTTTGGCGAGAAGAGCCCCATGCTCAACCTGTTCGCTCTCCATTAATTTTCTTGTGCCGACGAGAATGCTTTTTCCTCCGGCTTCAGCCAAAATGCCTGCGCCGACTTTTGCTTCAAAACGGGTTAGCTTCGGTATCTCAAGCCCTTTATCTTTCACGCCAGCAATAATCGCTTCGCCAAGCGGATGCTCTGATCCCGTTTCCGCTGCCGCTGCAAATTGAAGCAAATCTTTTTCTTCAAAATGGCCGAATGGAATGGCATCTGTCAGACGCGGCTTCCCGTTTGTCACGGTTCCGGTTTTATCAAGAACAATGGTATCGAGACGATGTGTTTTTTCTAAATGCTCGCCGCCTTTAAATAAAATCCCGAATTCAGCAGCGCGTCCAGATCCAGCCATTATGCTCGTCGGAGTGGCAAGACCGAGGGCGCAAGGACAGGCAATGACAAGAACCGCAATGAACTTGCTGATCGCTTCGGCAAAATCGCCAGGAGCCGCCCAAAGATACCAAATGAGAAAAGTGAGAACGGCAATCCCCAATACAATGGGAACAAAAATACCTGAAATCTGGTCAGCGAGACGCTGGATCGGCGCTTTTGACCCTTGTGCTTCCTCAACAATTTTGATGATATGAGAAAGCGCAGTATCCTTTCCGACGTTGACAGCTTTAATTTTCAGAAAGCCGTTTGCGTTAACGGTTGAACCTGTCACGCTGTCACCAGGATTTTTGTCAACAGGAAGACTTTCTCCTGTAATCATCGATTCGTCAACTGCTGAGCGGCCTTCAACCACTTCTCCGTCGACAGGAATTCGTTCGCCAGGTTTGACGTAAACAATGTCATTAACAAGCACTTCGTCGATCGGGATAATTTGCTCCTGTCCGTCTCTTACAACAGTCGCTGTTTTCGCTTGAAGCTTCATCAGCTTTTTAATCGCATCCGAGGAACGGCCTTTTGCTTTTGTTTCAAACAACTTGCCTAATAAAATCAGCGTCAGCAAAATCGCGCTTGTTTCATAGTAAAGGCCGTCTGTATGCCCATGGGAGCCAAGGCTTTGAAAAGTAAGATAAAGACTATAAGCGTAAGCAGCCGTCGTACCGAGGGCGACCAATACATCCATATTGGCGCTTTTATTTCTAAGCGCCTTATACGCACCCACATAAAACGGCCAGCCGATCAGAAACTGGACTGGTGTCGCCAGCGCAAATTGCATCCACGGATTGAGAAATATATCCGGTACCCAAATGAATGATGTAAATGTAAAATGGCTCACCATCGCCCAAAGCAATGGAAATGACAGGACAGCTGAAAAAATCAGTCTCGCCGTTTGCTTCCGTTCTTCTTTCTTTTTAGCAGCAGCAGCCTCACTGTCCTGTTCACCCTTCAACTTTAGCTTATATCCAAGCTTATCTACCGCTTCTTTCAAATCGCCGACAGACGCTTCTTTCGGATTGTACTCGACCGTAACCGTTTCTAAAGCGAAGTTTACTGGTGCATTTGCGACGCCTTCTATTTTGTTAAGCCGTTTTTCAATCCGATTGGCGCAAGCCGCACAGGTCATGCCCTCAATATCGAATTCAGCTTTTTCTGTAACGACGTGATAGCCCAGCTTCTCTATTTTTTCCTGAATCGCTGCAGTCCCTGTTTCAGCAGGATCATAGATTACATTTGATGTTTCCGTTGCCAGATTAACATTTGCATCCGTGACACCGGGCATCCGCTTCAGGCCTTTTTCAATTCTGGCAGCACATGCCGCACAGGTCATACCAGAGACCTGCATCGCGATTTCCTTTTGTTCACTCAACATACTCACTCCTTTATATACACCTGGGGGGTATATAAAAATGAAAGAAATATCGCGCCTCCCTAAAGGCGCGATACCTTGAATCACTTGGCTACATCATAGCCCTGATCTTCTATCGCATCCGCAATATCTTTGACTGATACTTTGTCAGCATCAAACGAAACATCGACTTTACCCGCTTCCAGATTGACATGAACGGCACTGACGCCGTCCAGTTCTCCTACGCTTGTTTCTACTGCTTTGACGCAGTGCTGACAAGACATTCCTTCAACTTGCAATGTTTTTTGTTCCATATCAATTCCTCCTGTTTATTCTTTCTATTTTCATCCTACCATACCCCCGTAGGGTATTACAATAAAAAACGCTTTATGATTTTGTGAACTTTTTAAATACGTCCAAAAGCTCAGAAATGGCCTGTTCCCCGTCTCCGCTTTTGATGGCATCTGCTACACAATGATGGGCATGATCCTCAAGCAAATGAAGCGCCACATTTTTCATTGCCGCCTGAACAGCTGAAATTTGCACAAGAATATCTACACAATATCTGTCGTTTTCCACCATGTTTTGAATGCCTCTGACCTGGCCCTCAATCCGCTTAAGCCGGTTTGTAATCTGATCCTTTTCTTTCGAGCTTTTATGGTTTAATGTTTTATGTTCGTTATGCTTTTCCATGCGTACACCTCTGTTTAATGATATTAATTCCCATTATACTGATTGTCCAAACGGTTGTCTAAGCATGCCGATCCAAAAAATGAATCAGTTAGGTTTTACCATTTGATCAGGAGGGTATATACTTCTGTTGATAACGCTTTTAAAGGGGAGAAGAAAAGTGGATACGATCAAGGTTGGAATATTAGGATACGGATTGTCCGGTTCTGTTTTTCACGGGCCGCTGCTGGATGTTCTGGATGAATATCAAATCAGCAAAATCATGACATCTCGGACAGAAGAAGTGAAACGGGATTTTCCAGATGCTGAGGTTGTACATGAGCTTGAGGAAATCACAAATGACCCTGCCATTGAGCTTGTCATTGTCACCACCCCGAGCGGCCTTCATTACGAGCATGCTATGGCATGCATACAGGCCGGAAAACATGTTGTGATGGAAAAACCAATGACAGCAACGGCCGAAGAGGGGGAAACATTAAAAAGGGCTGCCGATGAAAAAGGCGTATTATTAAGCGTATATCATAACCGACGCTGGGATAACGATTTTTTAACGATTAAAAAGCTGATCTCTGAGGGATCCCTTGAAGATATCAATACATATCAAGTTTCCTATGACCGCTACAGACCTGAAGTTCAAGCGCGGTGGCGGGAAAAAGAAGGCACTGCCACTGGTACGCTGTATGATCTCGGCTCCCACATCATAGACCAAACCCTGCATTTGTTTGGGATGCCTAAAGCCGTGACTGCAAACGTGATGGCCCAGCGGGAAAATGCCGAAACGGTTGACTATTTTCATTTAACCCTGGATTATGGCAAGCTTCAAGCCATTCTATACGGAGGATCAATCGTTCCGGCAAACGGACCTCGTTATCAAATCCATGGAAAAGATTCCAGCTTTATCAAATACGGAATTGACGGACAGGAAGACGCACTCAGAGCGGGAAGAAAACCAGAGGATGACAGCTGGGGTGCGGATGATCCGGAGTTTTACGGACAGCTTACAACCATTCGTGGCTCCGACAAAAAAACAGAAACGATTCCATCAGTAAATGGCTCCTACCTTACTTATTACCGTAAAATAGCGGAAAGCATACGAGAAGGTGCTGCGTTGCCAGTCACTGCTGAGGAAGGTATTGATGTCATCCGCATCATTGAAGCCGCGATGAAAAGCGGTAAAGAGAAACGAACCATTATGCTGGAGCAATAAAACAAAAGCCTCCCCAAATAAGGGGAGGCTTTTTCATTAGAATGTTTTTCCTGCTTCTTTCGCACGCGCAATCGCGTCTTCTTTGATTTGCTGTGCTTTATCAGGCTCCGCATTATGTCCCTCTACGAAAATGCCATCGAATGATGGTACGCCGAAGAAGTTCATCATGATGCCGATGTAGCGGTGCCCCATTTCCATCTCAGCCGCAGGGCCTTCTGAATAGTAGCCGCCGCGCGCTTGGATATGAATTGCTTTTTTATCAGTCAACAAGCCAATAGGGCCTTGTTCTGTGTATTTGAATGATTTTCCTGCAACAGCAACAGAATCGAGATACGCTTTCATCACTGGCGGGAATGAGAAGTTCCATAAAGGAGTAACAAATACGTACTTATCAGCTGATGCAAATTGATCGCTAAGCTCTCCCAAACGGCCTACTTTCGCTTTTTCGCTTTCAGAAAGCTCTTCAAAGCCTGTACCTGACTGAAGCTTTCCCCATCCGCTAAATACATCTGCGTCAATATGCGGGATGTTTTCTTTGTACAAATCGATATGTACAACTTCATCATTTGGATTCGCTTCTTTGTAAGATTCGATAAATGCTTTACCTGTTGCCATACTGTACGAAGTTGCTTCGTCATGTGGATGAGCAGTGATATATAATACTTTTGCCATTTTTACCAGCCCTTTCGTTTTTAAAAATCACACATCAATTATTATCATACAGATGCATAATGATTATTCTGTCTCTCTTAGACTTTATTATAGAGACAAAGAAATTTACTTTCAAGTAAAACATCTCGAATTAAAGATTATTTAACTTTCCCAAACAGCTTACTTTTCAAAAGCTGTTCTCAAGCCGGAATACAGCGCGGACAATTCTTTACTGATCCGAGGATAATGAGGGACATGCGGCACTTGAATATCCGCAGGCATCCTTTTCACTATTAAGGATTGCTCAGCCTGTTCAAAAAACGCCCGCAGCTGGTTGATCTCTTCATCAGAAAACGGAGCAGGCGGACGGCGGTGAGCTTGCGCCGAGAGCAAATAGTACCCTAAGTGCTGAGCACCGGAAATGGCAGGCCAGAGCGCCTCCGCATTCGCATGAGGAAACTCTCCAAGGGCCTTGTCATACGCATCCCGAAGCCTGACAAGGCTCACCCTTAACTTGTGTTCGTCGGCATTCTGCCCGGTTAACAGTTTCTCCATAAACTGCCCTTCCAACCGCCGCACAAGTTCTGGAAGCCGCTTGGTTGAAAACCGCCGCCACAAAAGCATTGTTCCCAACAGCCCGATCACGCTGCCGACAGCTACATCAGTCAGCCTCGCTATCATAAAATAACCGGCGCCCGCGCCGCCATGCATACTTTCTGTGATAACAAGCGCATTTGCGGTTAAAAAGGGAACAGCCAGCGCATAATTGCGGACGATCAGCATCTCAAGAAGACATTGCAGCGCTGCAATACAAAACGCAATATAAACACCGCCCGGCTTAAAAAACAGGATTGCGCCTGCCAGTATAACACCGATCACCGTTCCGGCCGAACGCTGAATAGCCCTGTGAAGCGTAAAAACAACAGTAGTGCCAAGCATGACCGCTGCTGCCGAAAGCGGAATCCAATAGGAACGTGCAAAGCCGAATGCGAGGGCAAACATATCGGCGGCAAACAGAACAATTCCATACTTTAACGCTCTAATCAAAACCGGAGACTTCCAGTCAAAGGCATTTCTCAAAAAGTAAAAAGAGGATGGCAGGCGGCTCGGTTCCCCGTCAAGCTGCTTATCAAAACGTCCTGAAGCGATATGCAAAACCTCATTGATTTCTTCAAACAGCTTCCGCCTAGGCTCAGATTCGTTCTCATTAATCTGAAACGTACCGGAAACCCGTGCATGCGCAAGCATATCTCCGGTTTGGCGAAGTGCCTTTTCAATCTGCGCGGTCTCTCTGTCCGGCGTTTCAGCTGAAAAATGAATAATGGCAAGGAATATGTCGTCAGCTTTTTCAAGGAGGCGGAAAAATCGTTCATCATGCCGCGATTTTTTCCGTCTGTTCCCTTTCCCAAGAACCGTTTGGCGGGCTGTTCTAAGCATGAGCACGGTCTGATGCTGTGCGTTATGAAAACCTGGCGTTCCGACGGCTGAAAGACATGCAGCCAGCTGATGATATGTTTTTTGCAGCACCGCTCCCTCCGGTCCATGTTTGTTCCATAACCAGCCGATTAAAGCGATACCCATGGCGAAAATGGCGCCGAGAAACGTCAGTCCCGCTCTGAACAGCGCTTGTGAAGGATCGGCCGGCAGCCCGGAACTGACTAAAAAGGCCAGGACAAAAAACATCGGCGCAGGGCCTTGAATGCCGAGCGCGCTAAAAATAAACATCGCCGCTGCCCCGATCAGCCCCAAAACAGCCGCCATCATCCAAAGCATCCCGGACAAAAGCGTCCCTAAACCAAATGAGAGGGCGATCCCAATAGAAACCAAGAGCAGCTTCAAGGCGCGCTTTTTGTACGATTCACCGCCCGCATATAAATAAACAAAGCCTCCGATACTTGTAATTAATCCGTAATCCGTGTGACCTGCCAATGCACCGACCAGCACAGGAAACCCTGAAGCGAAACCTGATCCGATAGCCTTCTTCCAAGGAAATGGATTTGCATGAATGCGAAAGGCATCCTTCACGATAGGCATGATTCTTTGATTGTTCGCAGCAGTTTTGTTCATTTGACAAAATCCTTTTCAATGAATGTGTAGAACTTTTCCCGTTTCTTCGCTTTAGTATGCCCAAAAACGCGGTTAGCTTCTCAATTGGTGCGCCCGATAAAAAAACAGAGACTTATACCGTCTCTGCTTCATTACATCAGTTTATTATCATAAAAGCGGCACCTGTCAGGACTGTTTTGTCCTTCTGCCTTCCTTTAAGAGCAGGTGAATAAAAAATAAAGGATAAATCAATAGATACCCATTAAACAGCCACCACACAAGATCAAAGTCCCTGCTGAATGTCCAGAATGATAGCGCCTGCAGACCTGAACAACAGGTCAGCACAAGAGAAATCAGCGCCATCAGCTTCCAGTCAGCACGATTCACCCGCTGTAGGTACAAGCTGTACAACCCTGTGACAGAAATCAGGATATCCAGCGGAAAAAAAGACCAGTTCCAAGCGATCATAAACGGATGGTCATGATGTTTAAAAGCCCAGCTTTCCGGTATGAGCGAAAACCCGGCTGACAGCCAGTACAAGATAAAACCGATATCAGTCACGAGAAAAAACAGCTTCATATATCTCATTTGTACTGCCCGCTTTTATGTACCGGCTCAGACACCGTAGCATGCTCGATCAGGTTTAAAGACACAACACCGGCAATAATCAAACCAATTGAAATGACTTTCATGACACTAACATGTTCTTGAAAAAACAAAAAACCAATGACTGTAATCAGGACGATTCCCATCCCTGACCATACAGCATAAGCAACTGATACATCAATGGATTTAAGCGTAAGCGTCAGAAAGAAAAGACTTCCTCCATAAAAGAAAATCAACAGCAAACTGGGAATAAGCTTTGTAAAACCGGACGATAGCTTCATGCTGACCGTTCCCGCAACCTCAAACAAAATCGCCAAGCATAGAAACACCCAATTCACGTGGCATCAGCCTCCTCATCAGCTGTTATACCGTTAAACAAAACATCTACAATTGATTCAAGCACCTCTCCTGTCGTGAACTGATGTTTCAGTGGATATTCAGGGTCATACACTTGATTGATGCTCCCTATATACATGTGAACAAACAGGTCCGGATTGATGTTTCTGATTCTCTTTTGCTGTTTGCACTCGTTTAATAATGCTAGGACAATCGCCCATTCTTCCTTAATAAACGCATCTAATGTAAGCCACGCATCATAATGGTATTTCTTTAGTTCATTTAATAATCCCATGTTCAGCAGTTCCATCCCCTGCGGAAGGCTGATCAGCATTTGTTTCACCTTTTCAAGCACATTTAAACTATCATTTTCATAGATGTCTCTTTCCATTTGCTTCATTTCAGCTATAAATTGTTCGACAACCGCCTCAACAAGCTGATCTTTAGATGAATAATATGCATAGAGCGTCCGCTTGCTCGTTCCCAGCGCTGCCGCCAAATCATTCATCGTAAATGAAAATCCTTTCTGCTTAATCAGCCGGATGGTTTCCGCCATAATTCTTTTTTCCACATTAATCCCCCGCTTTCAGTACCAAGAAAACTATTTTGGTACCAATATTATACGAGAGAAATTTATGGAAATCAACAATATATAAAAAAACCTCTCCTATTGGGAGAGGTTTAAAAGACACTGCGGACCAAACCGCCGTCCGCCCGAAGTGCCGCGCCATTGATCGCAGAGGAAAGCGGACTGCTTAAAAATGTAACGAAGTGGGCGATTTCTTCCGGACGGATCAGTCTTTGAATAATAGATGTCGGCCGGTTTTCTTTCATAAAACGTGCCTCAGCTTCTTGAACAGTCAGGTTTTCACCAGGATACAGCGAGTTCAGCATGGTTTCCACACCCTCTGTTAAGGTAGAGCCCGGCATGACGGTGTTGACTGTGACATTCGTGCCGGTTGCCAGCTCCGCCAAACTGCGGGAAATGGACAGCTGCATCGTTTTTGTCGCACTGTAATGCGCCATTTCCTGTGACGGCATAATCGCCGCTTCACTGGCAATGAAAATCACACGCCCTTCTTTTTTCTCTATCATGTTATGCAAATACCTGCGTGTCAGCCTTACACCGCTCATAATATTCACTTCAAAAAAACGAAACCATTCATCGTCGGGAATATCAAAGTACTCCGCCGGTTCAAAAATCCCTAAATTGTTGACCAAAATATCAACCTCTGGATATGCCTGAAACAGCTCATTGCAGCCTTCTTCTGTTCCCAAATCAAATGCAGCCGGATAAAGAACCGCTTCAGCATGTTGTGTTTTCAGTTCATCTATCGTCTGATTCACTTTCTCTTCCCGGCGTCCGTTAATGATCACTGCCGCACCTTCTTCAGCTAACGAAGAGGCAATAGCTTTTCCGATCCCAGATGTCGAACCGGTCACCAGTGCGGTTTTTCCTTGTAAATTCAGCTTCATTATTCATCCCTCCGTTTTTGATTCCTCTTATTTATTGACAGAAATCTGATTGGTGAAACACCTGCTCTGCAATCAGTATGAAACAGCTGGGATTGAAATGGAAGTACGCACTTTTTGGTGCCTGTGGTTTGGAGAAAAAATAAAGCAGAACCCTCTAAGAGGTTCTGCTTTATTGTCAGTATGTATGGAGACGGTGGGAGTCGAACCCACGTCCAGAAACATCGATTACTTAAGCGTCTACGAGCGTAGCCTGCATATTTATGGTTTCACTCATCTTCTTGCCTGCGGGCGGGCCTTCCGAGAGCTAGTCTGTTCATCTCTTCTTACGTTCTCAGACAGGAACGCAAGCGTAGCCTACTTGGATGTGCTCTTCACAGACACATAGGCAATGTCAGGAAGAGCTCGCTGCGCTTATTAGGCAGCTAATGCTACGTTTTGGTTAAAACTGTTAGTTTTGCCAGTTATATTTAAGTGCGTGTTTACGAGATCGCCTCTCGGCTCGCAGCTCAAGCTCGATCCATCCCTGTCGAATCCGTAACGTCCCCTTGGTATAAGGGAAATACGGGAGAAAATATCAAGCTCTCACTCAAACTGGCTATAGTCTTATTATAACATGATCACGGCTCTTTTCAATTGTCAAATCCTTCAAATGAATGGCGACGTGATCTGATCGTGAACACAGTATAGCACAGGCCTGATTTTCGAATCAAGCACTATGCCTTTAGAAGCCTTTTTGACTGTCTCTGAACGCTCTTTCGATTTCCCGCTTCGCGTCCTTGCGCTTCAGGTCTTCCCGTTTGTCATAGTTCTTCTTCCCTTTTCCAAGGCCGAGAAGCACTTTGGCAAAGCCATTTTTTAAATACAGCTTCAGCGGAACGAGAGAATAGCCTTTTTCCTTTGTTAACCCGATCAGTTTATTAATCTCCTTGCGGTGCATTAACAGCTTTCTTGTCCGGAGCGGATCGTGGTTATAGCGGTTTCCCTGCTCATAGGGGCTGACGTGCATATTGTGGAGAAACACTTCTCCCCGTTCGATTTTGGCGAAGGAATCTTTAAGGTTTACGCGGCCGGCGCGAATCGATTTGATTTCGGTTCCTTGCAGAACGATGCCTGTTTCATAGGTTTCTTCTATAAAATAATCGTGGTTGGCTTTCTTATTTTGAGATAATACTTTTCCTGACCCTTTTGGCATGCCAGAACCTCCTCTCTCTAAGGAAAAACTGTCCACCTTTTGCGATACGCTCTATTTTACCAAATGTCACGTACCGCTACAATGAAAAGCTGTTTCCGAAAGAAAGCAAATAGAGCGCTGCGGCCCTATTTGCTGGTTGAGCTGCTATTTCTTCTTTTTCCGTTTCTGTTTCGGCGCGTTCTGGAAGCCGCGTTTTTTCTTTTTCTTCTTCGGCTTAGTGAACCATTCCCCTTTTTCCTCAGACGGAGCTGGAGAAACAGGCGTATTGGTGCTTTGAACACGTTTTCTGGCAGGCTTTCCGCGTTTTCTGCTCCGGCTGCTGTCCAATTCTCTCGGACGCCGCGGAGTGCCCTTCATGCCGACGATTTCAAAGTCGATATTGCGCTCATCTTTATTGACATCGACAACCTTGACTGTGATTTCATCCCCGATGCGGAAGACGTTGCCTGTCCGCTCGCCGATCATTGCGAAATGCTGTTCGTCAAAGCGGTAGTAGTCATCTGTCATAAAGCTGACGTGGACGAGCCCTTCGATTGTATTCGGCAGCTCGACGAACATTCCGAAGTTTGTCACAGAGCTGATCATGCCGTCAAACTCTTCACCGATTTTATCAAGCATGTATTCCGCTTTTTTCAGATCATCCGTCTCACGCTCGGCGTCAACTGCACGGCGCTCCATAGATGATGTATGTTCGGCGATATCCGGCAGGCGTTCAGCCCACTTTTCCTGTGTCGCTTCATCGACTTTGCCGTTGATCAAATACGTTCGGATCAGACGGTGAACGATTAAGTCCGGGTAACGGCGGATCGGCGATGTGAAATGCGTATAGAATTCCGTTGACAGACCGAAGTGCCCCAAGCTTTGCGGGTCGTATTTCGCCTGTTTCATCGAACGGAGCATAACAGTAGATATAACCGTTTCCTCTGGTCTGTCACGCACAGCGTCCAGAATGCTTTGCAGCGCGCGCGGATGAATATTCCCCGCCGTTCCTTTCACCACATAGCCAAATGTCGTCACAAACTCTAAAAACTTTTGCAGCTTTTCAGCATTCGGCTCTTCGTGAATCCGGTATATAAACGGGACGTTCATCCAATGGAAATGCTCCGCCACTGTTTCGTTTGCTACAAGCATAAATTCTTCAATCAGCTTCTCGGCGACAGAGCGTTCTCTGATCACAACGTCTTTAACCGCTCCTTCGTCATCAACAAGCACCTTTGCTTCTTTGAAATCAAAGTCAACGGCGCCGCGGTCCATCCGCTTATCGCGCAGAATTTGAGCCAGACGCTCCATGTCTTTGAACATCGGAACAAGAGGCTCGTATTTTTGTTTCAGCTCTTCATCATCGTCAACAAGAATTTTATTCACATCTGAATATGTCATTCTTTCCGTTGTTTTGATGACACTTTGGAATATCTCGTGCTCTGTCACCTGTCCCTGACTGTTAATTGTCATTTCACAAGAAAGCGTCAGGCGGTCAACCTTTGGATTTAAGGAGCAGATGCCGTTTGACAATCTGTGCGGAATCATCGGGATGACACGGTCAACCAGATACACACTTGTCCCTCTTTCAAGCGCTTCTTTGTCAATCGGCGAGTTTTCGGTTACGTAATGGCTGACATCAGCTATGTGAACGCCAAGCTTGTAGCTTCCATCATCAAGCTTCGTCACGGTAACTGCATCATCCAAATCCTTCGCATCCGCACCATCAATGGTGACAATCACCTGGTCACGGAGATCACGGCGGTCTTTCAGATCTTTTTCATCAATAGTGTCAGGCGTACTTGATGCCTGTTCCATCGCGTCAGCTGGAAATTCTCCCGGCAGGCCGTGCTTATGAATGACTGATAAAATATCAATGCCCGGGTCGTTTTTGTGGCCGAGAATGGTTTCAACCTCACCCTCTGCGTTCATACGGCCTTCAGGATAGCTCGTCAGCTTGACAACAACCTTATGCCCTTCCGCAGCTCCATTTTTCCCATTTTTCGGAATGAAGATGTCACTCGTGATTTTTTTGTCGTCCGGAATGACAAAGCCGAAGTTTCTCGTTTCTGTATACGTGCCGACAACCCGCTGAATCGCTCTTTCTAAAATCCGTATGACGGTTCCTTCCTGCCTGGAGCCGCTTGACTGTGAGTTCAGACGCACCATGACGATATCGCCGTTCATTGCCGTATTTAGCTCATTAGGCGGAATAAACACATCACTTAACGACGTATCCTCAGGCAGCAAAAAGGCGAATCCTTTCGCATGGGCTGAAATTTTTCCTTTTATTAAATTCATCTTCTCCGGAATGCCGTAGCGGTCGCTTCTCGTCCGTACGATAAGCCCTTTTTCTTCCAAGGCGACTAACGCTTTGACGAGCTCTTTAAACTCCTCGGCTTCCGTAATATTTAACATCTCCTCAAGTTCCTGAACGGTCAGAGGCTTGTACGCCTCTTCCTTCATAAACGAGAGAAGCTTTTCCATAAATGCTTCTTTTTCCATTATCCGACCTCCTGTTGATTACCAATCGAGCTTCTCTAAAAATTCATACACATCCTGATGGACGAGGTCACGTTCTTTGTCGAGTGTAATGACATGCCCTGATTCCTCGTACCATTTCAGCTGTTTATCATCAGTTTCCACTTCGTTGTAAATAATATTGGCGCTTTCGGTATTAATCATGTGGTCATGACGGGCCTGCACCACAAATGTCGGTGAATAAATCATATCGACATTATTCCGCACATCAGCAATTAAGTCTTGCAGCGCCTTGAGGGTATTCATCGGCGTTTTTTCGAATTCTTTCATTTCCTCTTCAATTTGCTCCGGGCTTTTCCCCTCAAACTTTTTGTAATTGCGAGCGTATGAAAGAACGCCTTGATACATAACCTCTTCACTCTTAATATGCATCGGTGCGCACATTGGGACAATTCCCTTTATGGGTACAGTGTAACCCAATTTCAGCGAAAAAACCCCGCCAAGCGACAGTCCGCAGGCAGCAATGCTCTCATAGCCTTCAGATTTTAAGTATTCATAGCCATCCATTACGTTTTTCCACCAGTCTTCGGGCCCCGTATGTACAAGTTCTTCAGGCGGGACGCCATGTCCTTCATATTGAGGCGCGTGGCACGTATAGCCGCGTTCATTCAAATATCGTCCCAGCATCCTTACATCCGCTGTATTTCCTGTAAAGCCATGCAGCAAAAGCACCGCTTTGTCTCCGCCTTTAAATGTAAATGGTTTTGGTGTCACAACTTTCATGCTCATGTCTCCCTTTCTATCTGCACGATCATTTTAGTTTTCCACAGTTTAATCAGAAAAAAACGTTTTGAATATCATCCAGAAACGTGAAAAAGGCCTGACTTCACATCAGACCTTATACAAACATTGCCCTATAGGATATAAGCAAGCGCAATCGTTAACACGAAAAACAAGACTGCCAGCACTACCGTAATGCGGTGCAAAATTAAATCAAGACCTCTTGCTTTTTGTTTCCCGAAGAGCTGCTCCGCTCCGCCTGAAATCGCACCAGATAATCCGGCGCTTTTACTGGATTGAAGCAAAACGACAATAATAAGTGCAATGCTGACGATAACCAATAAGGTAATCAAAACTGCGTGCATCCCATACACCTCCAGACTCACTGGCTACATTACTTCTATTTTACATGAAAAGGGTTGGCATGTCACGCTGTATCAGACGCCAAAAGGCCGGATAAGACGTTTTATCTTGGTTACCCTATTCATAATGAAAAGGTCAAAGGAGAAAAGCGATGCCGCTTATCAGCATAGACAGCAGGAAACATCTTTTTTATGAAGAATATGGACAGGGAATCCCTATCATTTTTATCCACCCGCCGGGCATGGGACGCAAGGTTTTTTATTATCAGCGCCTTCTATCCAAGCATTTCAGGGTGATTTTTCCCGATTTAAGTGGCCACGGTGATAGTGATCACATCGATCAGCCAGCGTCTATTTCCTATTACGCAAACGAGATCGCGCAATTCATGGACGCTTTGCACATTGATAAAGCTGTGTTATTCGGGTATTCTGCCGGAGGCTTAATCGCGCAGCATATCGGCTTCACCCGCCCGGACAAAGTGTCACACCTTATTCTGTCCGGCGCCTACCCCGCTGTTCATAACGTAATCGGCCAGAAGCTGCACAAACTGGGAATGTATCTGCTTGAAAAAAACCCCGGTTTGCTCATGAAAATCCTCGCTGGCAGCCACACAAAAGACAGACAGCTTCGCAGCATATTAACAGACCATATGAAAAAAGCAGACCAGGCCCATTGGCATCAGTATTATCTGGATTCGCTTGGCTACAACTGCATTGAACAGCTGCCCCGCCTAGAAATGCCAATGCTGTTTATGTATGGCGGCCTGCGGGACTGGACCTTTACAAACGCAGGCTATTACCGAAGATCGTGCAGACATGCCGAATTTTTCAGATTGGAATATCAGGGACATCAATTGCCGACAAAACAATGGAAAACGTGCAATGAGCTGGTGACAGGGTTTGTGCTGACACATCATTCATAGGAATAGAAAACGCTTGGCTTCCTTGCGTTTTTTGTTACTTTATTGACTTTTGTCAACAAAATCATAGTAAAAAAGATCCTCAAATTTCAAATTAAAATAGTGAAGCATTTTACCAATCACAAGCTGCCCCGGCCGTCTTTCTCCATTCAGCACGCGGCTCAGTGTGGCGGGTGAGACTCCGATTTCCAGCGCAAGCTGATTAAGGGAATAATCGTTATTAACCATATACTGCAAGACATAATCACGTCTAATCTGTATCTTTTCTACTGGCACTTTCCTCACCTTCCATTCCTGAAAAACTTTTTTCTATACTTTTACATTACGGCTTATGTTAACTTTTGTCAATACATTTCCAGTCTACCTATTCCCTTTAGTCAATAAACATACTAAAATATGAGTAACAGTGAGGGACGGGGTGAGATATATGGAAAGCTTTGGCGAACAATTACGGGCATTGCGTGAAGAGAGAAAGTTAACAGTCAACCAGCTGGCGACTTATTCAGGCGTAAGCGCAGCCGGCATCTCCAGAATCGAAAACGGAAAACGGGGCGTTCCCAAACCTGCCACCATCAAAAAACTGGCAGAGGCCTTAAAAATTCCTTATGAGGGGCTTATGTACAAGGCTGGTTACATCGAAGAAGTGCATGAAGCCAGGGCCCCTTATGAAACGAAGTGCAAGCTGCTTGAAAAAGCGGAGGCCTATGACCTGAAAAACCTTGCGCTTCTTGAGAACGAAAAGTGGCAATATCTCAATAAAGAAGATTTGCTCATGCTGGATCATTATTTTTCGTTTATTTCAGACGAAGCCAAAAAACGGTCTGCTGATGACTGACTCTTGATAGAAATGTGAGGCGATAGACCATGTCACCGTTCGGACAGCAATTACGGGAGCTGCGCCGCGCCCGCAAACTGACAGTGAATCAGCTTGCGGTGTACTCAGGCATCAGCTCGGCCACCATTTCAAAAATTGAAAACGGCAAACGAGGGACGCCAAAACCCGCCACGATTAAAAAACTGGCAGCCGTCCTGAAAGTGCCGTACGAAAACCTCATGGCCGCCGCAGGCCATATTCAGGCCTTTCCTGAAGAAATCCGCGAAGCATCTGAAAGCTATCAATCCGTTTATGAAATTTACCAGACGGCTGTCACTCGCGGAGCGGAGCACCTCCCGATTTTCAATAGTCAAAAATGGGAACATCTCTCAAAGCAGGATATTGAAAATCTCAGCAAATACTTCGATTTTTTGTCTTCAGAAGCAAAAAAACGCGCCTCTTCCTCATAATCCCCTGTTTCTCTTTCTATATTTTATCAATCACGCTTGCATACCCTCCCTCGTTATTTGCGTTATAATAGTGACAGACGAGGTGAAAAGTATGAACCAATCAGAAATGTGTCCTAGATTTGAAAAAGCAGTCGACATCTTAAGTAAACGCTGGGTCGCTTTAATCGTATTTCAGCTCTTGAACGGGTCGCAGCGATTTAGCGAAATTGAAGCAGCACTTCCAAATCTAAGCGGCAGAGTTCTGTCAGAACGGCTGAAAGAACTTGAGCTTGAAGGAGTAGTGAAGCGGGATGTCATCCCTGAAACTCCGGTTCGCATCGAATATTCATTGACTGATAAAGGAAAGGCACTAGCACCCATATTAGGTGAGATTTCTAAATGGGCGACTGAATGGATTGACCCTTCCTTTCTTGACTAATTGCTAAAACGGTTCTGATCTCAAAGACGAGAAAAGAGCCGTTTTTTATTTTTTCCCAGGTGAAAAAACGATTTCTCAGCCGATATATAGTACATCCACACATTACGTTTTTAAAGGAGACCACTATATGCGACTGACGATTTCCCGCAAATTCAGCCTGGTATTTTTGACACTGATCCTGATCAATTTACTTGTAGGCGGAATAGGCGTTCTTAATATGCAGCATATCATTCAAAAAACAGATGAAATCAACACAAAATGGATTGACGGCATCAAAGGAATCACTTCAATTAATTATGTAACCGAGCACCTGTCTTCTAAAGAAAAGGACTTTCTGATTTATACAGACAAAAGTAAAATGGATACACTTGATCAAGAAATGAATCAAATCATGGAAGACATTAACCAAAAGCTTGCTAACTACGAAAAAACGATCTCCACTGATAAAGAGCAGAAACTGTTCGAGCAGCTTCAAACTGAAGTGAACACCTATATGGATATTCATGCGCAAATTATCGAAAGCGGCCGCACGAATGACATGGACAAAGCAAGAGGTTTATTGGTTCAGACTGAGGCCAGCTTTGAGGATATGAAAAAAACAATCACTCAGCTTGTTGACTTAAATCAAGAAGGCAGCAACACAGCGGTAAAAGAAACGAAGGCCGTCTATCATAAAGGGCTCATTTACACTGCTTTGCTTGTGGCAGCTTCGATCCTCATCAGCATTTTCATCTGGCTTTATATCACGCGAAACATTGTAAAGCCTATCATTCGCATGAAGGAATCTGCCAATCATATTGCCGAAGGCGATTTGTCGAACGATATGGAGGCGCTCAACTCAAAAGACGAGCTGGGTGATCTGAATGAAGCGCTGCAAAAAATGGTAGGGAATCTGAGAGATATTGTCGGATATTCTAAAGACATATCAAGCCGGGTTCTTTCTTCTTCACAGGTGCTTGCAACCGCAACGAATGAAACAAGATCCGGCAGCAAACATATTACCGAGACGATGAACGAAATGGCTGAGGGCTCTGAACAGCAGGCCCAAGACGCCGTGACGATTGCCGAATCGATGAATGAGTTTACCGAAAGCATTGATAAAGCCTATAATCACGGCATCACAATCAGCGATACGTCTCAAAACGTTCTCGAACTCGCGGTAAGCGGGAACGAAAATATGGCTACGTCATTACAGCAAATGAAAACCATCCATCATATTGTTCAAGAAGCCGTGCATAAAGTGAGATCACTGGAACAGCATTCTCAGGATATCAACAAGCTCGTTCGGGTCATCAACGGAATTGCCGAGCAAACGAATTTGCTGTCCCTTAACGCCGCGATTGAAGCTGCTCGCGCAGGAGAAAGCGGCAAAGGCTTCGCCGTTGTGGCAGAGGAGGTCAGAAAGCTGGCTGACGGCGTTTCTGATTCCGTGCAGGATATTACCCGGATTGTAGGCGGGACACAGCAGGAGATCCACACTGTCATTACGTACTTGGAAAGCAGCTTTACAGAAGTCGAAAAAGGAACGGAAAACCTGACAGACACCGGGCAGGCTATGCAGCATATCAAGCAATCCGTCACTCATGTTGCAGACAGCATTAAGGAAGTAACGGATGGCCTGAAGCAGTTAACAAACCAATCGATTACTATCAATCAATCGATTGAAAATATCGCTTCTGTATCCGAAGAGTCGGCCGCCGGCATTGAAGAAACATTTTCAATAACCGAGCAATCCGCCCATTCGATGGATCAAGTGCTTCAAAATGCTGAAGAGCTTGAGCAGCTGGCCAAGGAGCTTAATGAGAAGATGGGTCAGTTTACGATTTAAATAGAAAAAAGAGGCTGGACTCCAGCCTCTTTTTCTATTCTATGCAGCTGATTGAACGTGTTTCGCCCCGGTTCTTTTTTTCTTCACCGGACTTAATGCCCGCTCCAGCCAGGCCATGAGCAAATCCGCCCCTACCGCCATCACCGCAGTTGGTATCGCTCCGGCTAGAATAATCGCAGTTCCGTTTGTCGCGTTTGAGCCGCGGACAATCATGTCCCCAAGGCCTCCGGCACCGACAAATGTGCCAATCGCTGTAATTCCGATGGCAATGACGAGAGCCGTGCGAAGGCCCGCCATAATGACAGATAGTGCGAGCGGGAGCTCAACCATTCTGAGCACTTGGAATTTCGTCATGCCCATTGCTTTCCCCGATTCTAAGTAGGCATGCTCAATACTGATAATGCCTGTGTACGTGTTTCGAATAATCGGCAGCAGGGAATACAGAAATAATGATAGAATCACGGTATTTGCGCCGAGCCCCATAACAAGCATTAAGACGGCCAGCATAGCGAGCGCCGGGATTGTTTGAATAACGTTTGTTACGGCAAACACCCAGGCTGACAAACGGCGAAAATGCGCGATGAGGATTCCGACCGGAACCCCGACGACAGCGGCAAACAATACGCCGTAAGCCGACATGAGAAAGTGGCGGCTGAATTCATCCATGACGTAACTGCCATTCTGCGCGTAATACGTCATTAACTGTTCAAACACGTTCATTGACCTCGTCCCCCTTTCACGATTCGAAGTAGCGATGTTTTTCTAAATATTCCTTGGCAACGACAGACGGTTCTTTGAGATTGCCGTCGACTTCATAGTTAAGCTCCTGCATCGTGGCTGTGTCGATTTTTCCGAGCATTTTCTTGATGATGCCTTCAAGCTCAGGATGTTCTTTGAGCACCTTTTCCGGAACAACCGGAGAGCAGTCGTACGGCGGGAAAAATTGTTTATCATCCTTTAGCATTTTGAGACCATAGGACTTGATTCTTCCATCGGTTGAATACGCAAGCACAATGTCCATTTTTCCGCTCTTCACCGCGTCGTACACAAGGCCGATCTGCATCGGATACGTGCCGCCGAATGTCATGCCGTAGGTTTTTGTAAAATCCTGATAGCCGTTTCCTTTGAGCTTCATCCAATAGTTATCAACGCCCAGCTTTAATTGCGGCGCCCATTTTTTAACGTCTGATACGGTCTCTAAATGGTATTGGTCGGCCAGTTCCTTGCTGACTGTAAAGGCATATGTATTATCAAACCCGTAGGAGTTATACCATTTTAAATCATATCTTTTTTTAAACTCCCGCTGAGTAAGCGCCAGCGCTTTGTCCGGATCTTTTTCAGGTTCCATTCTCAACGTGCCTGTCAGCGCGTCTCCCGTATATCTTGTGGCCGCAATGTCAATTTCCCCGTTCATTAAAGCCTGCTGCTGCACCGCGTTGGAGCCAAGATTTTTAATCGTTGTTGTTTTGAGATCAGTATGGTGTTCGATCAACTGGCCAAGCATACTGGCGATGATTTCTGATTCGCTCATGCTTTGCGCGCCGATTTTAATGGTCTGGTCTGCAGCAGCGCTGAGACCAGGAAGCGAACAGCCGCTCAGCGTCAGCGTTGCCGCAAGTGCTAAACCTATCATTAATTTGAGATATTTTCTTTTCATGAGCCGCCTCCTTATGACAATTCATTCAATCTCTGCATGCCGGCAGGTGTCAGTTTTCGTTCAGCAACTGCCAGCACATAATCAATCACAATTGCCAATATCGTGACAGGTACCGCGCCCCCGATGATATATTCCGGCTGATATAAATTCAGGCCGATAAAAATGTAATCACCCAATCCACCGCCTCCGATAAAGGAAGCAAGCGTGGCCCAGCCGATTAAGTAAATCGTCGATGTTCTGATTCCCGCCATGATCACTGGCGCGGCAAGCGGCAGCTCCACCAAGCGGACTTGTTCAGTCGGCGTCATTCCTATGCCTTTACCAGATTCGAGCAGATTTTTGTTGACGCCGCGAATGCCGGTATACGTGTTGCGAAGAATCGGCAATACGGAATAGAAAAACAAAGCCACAATGGCCGGAACCTTCCCTACACCAAGGAGCGGGATAAAAAAAGCGAGGATGGCCAGACTCGGCAGCGTCTGAATAATATTGACAATGCCGATAATGGTGCCGGCTCCTTTTTTCATTCTGGTAAGTACAACTCCGAGGGGGACGGCAACCAGCACGCCCAGGATCACAGCAATGAGCGATATCGTAATATGCTCGTATGTTTTATAAAGAAGCTCGCCCCCATTGGTTTGCAAAAATTGAACAATATGATGCATGACTTATCGCCCCTCCCTATGACAATGCTGCGAGCTGCTTTTCTTCTCCCCAGAGGGAGTCATACACGATGTCGACCAGACTTGCCCTCGTCACAATTCCGATCAGGCGTCGGTCTTCATCCACAACGGGAACATATTTGACACCCCGTTTTAAAATTTTGCGGACCGTGTCGCGCAGCAGTGTGCCGCCCAGTACTGTGTATATATTTTCATGTAAAACCTCACCTACGAGATTGGCCTTTTTCCGGCATTGATCAATGATTTCAACATCGACATAGCCTTGCAGAACGTGCTCGTCATCGACGACCAGCAATGAATCGACCCGTTCCTGCCTCATCAGCTGAATGGCCTCAGAAAGCGTTTTATCCGCGGTGATCGTTACAGGCTGTGTGTTCATAATCTGGTCAACCCGTTCAACATCCGGGCTGGATGACTGAATCAGCCGCTCCTTGCCGATAAATTCCTCAACAAATTCGTCTGCCGGATTTCTTAAAATGTCATCGGGCGTTCCAACTTGAACGATTTCTCCCGCTTTTAAAATCACAATCCGGTCTGCCAGCTTAATCGCTTCATCCATATCATGGGTAACAAATACGATGGTTTTATGTAAGGTTTTTTGCAGTTTTTTAAATTCTTCCTGGAGGGAATCCCTCGTAATCGGGTCGAGTGCCCCAAACGGTTCATCCATTAAGATAAGCGGCGGCTCCGCGGCAAGTGCCCGTAATACACCAATTCGCTGCTGCTGCCCCCCGCTTAATTCATGAGGGTAACGGTCTAAATATTCAGGCCCCATATCGACCAATTTTAAAAGCTCACGCGCCCGCTCTTTCCGCTGCTGCTCCGGCCATTTCAGCAGTTTTGGGACGAGTGAGATATTCTGCTGAATGGTCATATGGGGAAACAGGCCGATCTGCTGAATCACATAGCCAATTTTGCGCCTGAGCTCTACAGGATCCTGGTCCATGATGTTTTCGCCGTCAATGAAAATCTTCCCGGCGGAAGGTTCAATTAATCGGTTAATCATTTTCATTGTTGTTGTTTTCCCGCAGCCGCTCGGCCCGATAAAGCAGATAAATTCGCCTTTTGCAATCTTAAGATTTACGTTGTTCACGGCTTTTTTGCCGCCCCTGTATGTTTTCGAGACATTTTCTAATGTCAGCAAACATCGCACCTCCAAAATTAAGTTTATTCAATTTGTTCAGTTTAAATTTAATTTTTTAGACAATTGAATGCTTCACATTATAGAATAAAGTTTATAAAATAAAAAGTTTACAATTTGTTCATATTATTTATAAAGTATGTGTAAACGCTGATTTACCCGCATTGACGTGTGTTGATCTCCTTATTGCTCCAATTTCCTGCCAAATTCTCTTTTGACAGCATTTTCGCCGTATCAAAAATGTGGTATATTGACATCGGAATTGTTAGCTGAAAGGATGAAACCGTTGGAGAAAGATCCGTTAACGATCATTGAACAAGCCGAGGACCATTTTATAGAAAAAATCGCGGAAAACATGCATGCATTTGGAATGCCCTCTACCGTCGGACGTGTGTTGGGCATTATTTATATGAATCGAAAACCGATGACGCTTACGGAATTATCTGAGGCCACCGGCATGAGCAAAACACGCATGAGCCAGGTAGTGCGGGAAATGCTTGATGCCAACATTGCCGAGAAGGTGTTCGAAAAAGGCGTCCGAAAAGATTTATATGAGGTTGAGCAGGACTACTATCAAACATTTATCACGCTGTTTTCAGCCACCTGGAGCAAAGTCGTCAGCAAAAACAAAATGATGCATAAAAAACTCAATCGGGAGCTGCTTAGCGTGTTGGATGAAGAGCTTACTCCTGAAGCGGAAGAAAAAGTGAATGAACTGCTGAAAGAATTAAAGGAATGGCTTGATTATTATAATTGGCTCAGCCGTTTGATTGAGTTTTTTGAGAGCGAAGAAATTTTTAAATATGTGCCGAAGCCGTAAAAAACGCCCTGTCATTACAAGGCGTTTTTTCTTATGCGGCACCTGCCAAGTTTTTCTTCTTTCTCTTTTTAATCGGGCTTAATGCTCGTTCAAGCCAGCCCATGACCAAATCGGCAATCACCGCCATCAGAGCTGTGGGGATCGCTCCCGCTAATATAATCGCGGTTCCGTTTGTGGCGTTTGATCCCCTGACGATGATGTCCCCGAGACCGCCTGCACCGACAAATGTCCCGATGGCCGTAATGCCGATGGCAATGACAAGCGCGGTGCGCAGGCCGGCCATTATGACCGAAAGCGCAAGCGGAAGCTCGACCATCCTCAGCACTTGAAATTTTGTCATCCCCATTGCTTTTCCGGATTCAAGATAGGCGTGCTCAATACTGATAATCCCTGTATACGTATTTCTGATAATCGGCAGAAGAGAATACAGAAATAATGACAATATCACCGTATTAGCGCCCAGCCCCATGACAAGCATCAGCACGGCAAGCATGGCGAGAGCCGGGATCGTCTGAATGACGTTCGTGACCGCAAAAACCCATCCGCTTAATCTTCTGTATCTGGCTATCAGGATGCCGAGCGGAATTCCAACAATGGCGGCAAATAAAACGCCGTATACCGACATCAGAAAATGGCGGTAAAACTCCTGCAGCACATAACCGCCGTTTTGCGAATAGTATGTGCCAAGCTGCTGTAGTACTTCCATATGATCCACCTCTTTTCTTAGTCAAAATAATGATGTTTCTCTAAAAATTCCTTTGCTACGACAGACGGCTCCTTCAGCTTGCCATCCACTTCATAATTAAGTTCCTGCATCGTTTCCGTGTCGATTTGCCCAATCAGCTTATTGATCACACCTTCAAGCTCCGGATGCGCCTTAAGCACCTTTTCCGGAATCACCGGTGAACAGTCATACGGCGGGAAGAAACGCTTATCATCTTTTAAGATTTTCAAGTCATAGGCTTTAATCCGTCCATCCGTTGAATAAGCCAGAACGGCGTCCATTTTCCCGTTTTTGACTGCGTCATAGACAAGCCCGATCTGCATTGGATAAGTTGTGCCGAATTCAAAGCCATATGTGCTGACAAAGCCTTTATACCCGTCACCTTTTCGTTTCAGCCAAGCATTGTCGACGCCTAATTTATATTGGGAGGCATTTTTTTTCAGGTCGGACACGGTGTTAATATGCTTATTTTCCGCAAACTTTTTTGTTACGGTGAAGGCATACGTGTTATCAAAGCCGTAGGAATCAAACCATTTATAAGAAAAGCGCTTTTGAAACTCGTTCTGCACAATGTTCAGCGCTTTTTTTGGATCTTTCTCCGCTTCCTTGCCGAGGGTGCTTGTTAAATCTGTTCCGGAATAGCGCGTGGCTGAAATATCAATGTCACCGCCCAGCATCGCTTGGTGCTGAACATAGTTTGAGCCGAGGTTTTTCACTAAAGCGGTATTCAAATCTGTATCATGTTCAATAAGCTGCGCGATCATATTCGCTAAAATTTCTGATTCTGTCATGCTTTGCGCCCCGATTTTGATTGTGTCGTCAGAAGCGCCGCCGAGACCCGGCAGAGAGCAGCCGCCTAGCAGCATGACAAAGACGAGAGCAAACGCGCCAAGCCATTTGATTTTTGTCATTTTCAACTGAGCCAACTCCTTACGAAACTTCCTTCATCCCTTGCAAGCCTTTCGGCGTCACCTTTCGTTCTGTCACGGCTAGGACATAATCAATGATAATTGCCAGAATTGTGACAGGCACGGCACCGCCAATGATATATTCAGGCTGGTATAGGTTCAGGCCGATAAAAATATAGTCCCCGAGGCCGCCTCCCCCGATAAACGACGCAAGTGTCGCCCAGCCAATTAGGTAGATCGTTGATGTGCGGATCCCCGCCATGATGATGGGAATCGCCAGCGGGATTTCAACGAGCCGAATCTGCTCCCAGCCGGTCATGCCAATCCCTTTCCCCGATTCCAGGAGGTTTTTATTTACACCTTTAATGCCGGTATACGTATTGCGCAGGATCGGCAGCACCGAATAGAAAAATAAAGCGACAATCGCAGGCACTTTTCCTACACCGAGAAGCGGAATAAAAAAGGCTAAAATCGCCAGACTCGGCAGGGTTTGCACAATGTTTACGAAACCGATTACCGCACCTGCGCCTTTTTTCATTCTGGTAAGAGCAACGCCGAGCGGCACTGCAAAGATAATGCCCAATACAACGGCTATGAGTGAAATATATAAATGCTCTCCTGTTTTATACAACAGCTCTCCGCCGTTCGTTTGCAAAAAAGTCATCATTTGATTCATCTTAAAAGAGCTCCTCCCCTGGTCAGATCGTCATGAGCTGGTTTTCCTCGTCGCCCCAAATGGAATCGTATACGATATCAACGAGGCTCGCTCTTGTCACAATCCCTGCTAAATGGTTCTGTTCATCGACCACCGGAACATACTTGATCCCCTGCTTCAAAATTTTTCGGACTGTATCGCGAAGAAGCGCCCCTTTTTGAACGGTATATATATCTGAACGGTATACGTCGCCAACGATGCTCGCTTTTTTGCGGTTTTGATCAATCATTTCCACATCAACATAGCCCTTCAGCACGTTTTGCCGGTCCACAACGAGCAGCGAGTCAACACGTTTTTCTCTCATCAGCTGAATCGCCTGAGAAAGCGTTTTGTCCGCAGATACCGTCACCGGCGTTCTGTTCATCATTTGCTCTACCCGCTCGATATCCGGTCTTGACTGAATCAGGCGCTCTTTCCCGATAAATTCTTCAACAAACTCATTTGCCGGGTTTCGAAGAATCTCATCAGGTGTGCCGACTTGAACGATTTCTCCCGCTTTTAATATCACAATCCTGTCAGCAAGCTTAATCGCTTCATCCATATCGTGGGTTACAAACACAATCGTTTTGTTTAAGGTTCTCTGCAGTTTTTTGAATTCTTCCTGAAGGGAATCACGCGTAATCGGATCAAGCGCTCCGAACGGTTCATCCATTAAAATGAGAGGGGGTTCCGCTGCCAGGGCGCGCAGCACGCCGATTCTCTGCTGCTGTCCGCCGCTGAGTTCATGCGGATAACGGTCTAAATACTCTGGGCCCATATCCACAAGCTTTAACAGCTCGCGCGCCCGTTCTTTCCGTTTTTCCTCAGGCCATTTCAACAGTTTTGGTACGAGTGAGATGTTCTGCTGGATGGTCATATGGGGGAACAAACCAATCTGCTGAATCACATAGCCGATTTTTCTCCTCAGCTCAACCGGGTCCTGTTCCATAATATTTTCTCCGTCGATAAAGATCCTTCCAGACGATGGTTCTATCAGTCTGTTAATCATCTTCATCGTCGTCGTTTTTCCGCAGCCGCTCGGGCCGATAAAACAGATAAATTCACCTTTGGCAATATCTAAATCAATGCTGTTCACAGCTTTTTTGCCGCCTTTATATATTTTTGACACTTGTTCCAATTTCAGCAATCCGTGCACCTCCGCAGGTTTCCTTTAAATTTTCTGAAAAGTATAATCCTTATTATAGTTTGAACTTTGTAAAATAAAAAGTTTACAATGTGTTGAAATTATATGTTATTTATAGATTATTTATTGTTATGACCGAGACGGAAAGGGTGTTCTTACAATTACGCCGGATACCTCCCACTTCCTCTGCATTCAGCTATTTTCAACACCAGGTAGAAATATGATATATTGACACCATCAATTGCCATTTGAAGGGATGATCAGCTGTGAAAAAAACCGCTCTCGACATCATTGAACATGCTGAAGAGCATCTCATTGAGAAGATTGCCGAAAATATGCATACGTTTGGAATGCCTTCAACTGTCGGACGTGTGCTCGGAATTATTTATATGAATCGAAAACCAATGACCTTAAGCGAGCTCTCTGAGGCAACGGGCATGAGCAAAACACGGATGAGCCAGGTTGTCCGGGAAATGATCGATGCCAATATCGCCGAAAAGGTGTTTGAAAAAGGCGTACGAAAAGACCTTTATGACGTCGAGCAGGATTATTATCAAACCTTCATTTCTTTATTCGCGGCGAATTGGACAAAGGTCGTGAGCAAAAACAAAGTGCTGTATAAAAAATTAAACCGGGAGCTGAGTGATCTTTTACAAAGGGACGGGCTTACCCCGGAAGCGGAAGAGAAAGTCAATCAGCTGCTGAATGAATTAAAAGAATGGCTTCATTACTATGATTGGCTGAGCAGGTTGATTGAATTTTTTGAGAGTGAGGAAGTCTTTCGGTACGTGCCAAAAACAAAAGAAAGCAGCTCTCTAAAATAAGGAGCTGCTTTTTGCATCATGAGGTTAAGATCGGAAACATGCCTTTCAGCCCCGCACCAATCATCCCGACCGCAACCACGGCTAAGATTAATCCCATCAGTCTGGTAATCACATTCATCTCGGTTTTTCCGAGTTTGCTGCTGATAAAAGCAGAATAGTGGAAAAAGAGAAAGGTCAGGGCAATAACGGCGGCTATACCGATCATGACAGCCACATAATGACCAATGCCGCTATGACCGGCGGAAAGGCTCATCACTGTTGCAATCGTTCCGGGCCCAGCAATGATCGGAATGGATAAAGGTGTGACTGATATATCCGCTTTTTCCTTGCTTTCCTTATGTTCATCATGGTGAAGAGATTGCACGTGCGATTCTTTCGCATTCAATAGATTATAGGCAATGCCGAAAATGAATATGCCGCCCGCCACTCGGAGCGCGTGAATGTTGATATCAAACAGTTTAAAGATAAGATGGCCGAAAACCAAAAAAGCTGCGAGAATAAAAAAGGATAAAATAGCTGCCTTCCGGGCAATCGCTTTTCTTTCCGCTGCAGTATAGCCTTCTGTCAGCGTCAGAAATATCGGTACGTTTCCGATCGGATTCGATACTGCGAATAAAGAAATGAAGACGTGAACGATGAATGAGAACATCATATACCTCCTTGTTGGTAGTGTCTGCACAGAAAATAGAATTATTCTCCACCCTTTTACCCGGAGGCGATTTCCCGGTAAACCTTTATAGCCTGTCAGAAACGCGCCATGCTACAATGAAGTGACAAATTGAATAGGAAGGACGTATACAGATGTTCAAAAAAATTGCGGCAGATGCCTTGGGCTTATCTGATATCGGAAAAATTATCGAACCTCAGGACTATGACAAAACAGACGCAGATGACTATGTCATGCATGAAGATAATGAGAAAATTTATTTCTTGATTAAAACAAAAGCAGACGAGTATTGCTTTACGAACCTGGCCCTGATCCATGTAGACGGCGAACGCGCCACTTCCTCGAAACGAACGTTGAAACGCTATCCTTATTCGCAATATAAAATCTCTGACGTTTTTCTTGAAACTGCCGGAAAAGTGGATTTGGATGTTGAAATTAAGTTCAAGCTGGGCGGTGAACAATTCGACATTGATGTCCACAAAGACCAGATTGAAAAGTTAAAAGACCTTTATAAAGCACTGCTTCGCATCGCTGAAACAACCTATGAAAATGACATTTTAATCAATCAAGCGGAGCAAAGCTTAGATAAAGCAGTGACGATTCTTCACCATACCCGCCCTGAGCACGTCAATATTGAAACGCAATACAAAGAGCTGACCGAATTCGGATTCACTTGGCTGACATCCGTTCGCTCGCAGTATCATATTAAGGATTTTGGGGATGTATTTGAGAAATATATTAATAACTAGATAAAAAAAGACACAGCTGCTATCGTGCTCGTGTCTTTTTTTGTATGAATATTGATTACTTTACAACTTTTTTCTTTTATAATAAAACTATTAGTCTATTTTCCCTATATTACAGATAAAGGAGTTATTTTATGTATTGTCCTCAATGCGGCCATCAAACAGATGGCGGAAATTTTTGTGAGAAATGCGGATCACCGCTCCCCGGTCAATCAGGCCACCAGCATGCAGCTCAAACTGGAGCCGCTGCAAAGCAAGCAGCAAAACAGTTCGGTTCATTTGTCTTATCCGTCCTGAAACGCCCTTATCAGGAATGTAAAGCAACAGGCGGAGAACAGCTGATCAGCGCAATCATTACGATGGTTCTTTTCAGTTTGCTGACCCCTTTGATGTTTTATATTCTTTTTTCAGACGGTCCCGGAAGCGTAAGCTTTACAGCAATCTTCTTAGAGCCAACCATTTATTTTATTTTATTTCTATTTGGCCTGCATGCATGCATCTTTTTCGCCCTGAAAATCGCGGGAAACCAAGTATCTTTCAAGGATTCATTCTCAAGATTCGGAGCGTTTCTCATACCGTTTACGGCTATTTTGATTCTTGCCCTTTTCTTCTTTTTATTACATACAGACATTTGCTTTACTATATTAGCCATTGGTTTAATCGGTGCATTTTTCGCCATTCCTCCTGCGATGCTGAGCAGTTACCAGCATTCATATAAAGGGAAAATTGATGTCATTTACTCAACGATTGTGATTTATCTGATCATCTGCGTTACATTTCAGCTTATTATCGAACACTATGTCAAAGAAATTTTCCGTTATATGCTCTTTTAAAAACAATCCCATCACCTGCTGGTGATGGGATTGTTTTATTGAATAGACGTTAAGTAAATTCTTCCGTTCTTCACTACGCCGGTATAGGTCCAGTTATATGTTCTGAGCTTTGGACTGCCGCCTGATTTTGTGATATAGAATTCTTCATACGTCTTAATCGTGATAGCCGACCCATTTTGGCTCCAGCTTTTCACTTCATAGTTATTAAAGTCTTCTGTTGTCCCCTCTTTATTTAATTTCGACACGAGATGCTGCTGGTCGGAATAAAGGGAACTGCCTTTTTCAAGGCTGTCTTCCATCAGTGAGAAATTATTTTGATTCACGGCATCTGCCTGACTTTGCAGATAACTGCCCATAAATAATGTCACTTGTTCATCTGTAACATCGCCGCTTGCAGAGCTTTCACTGCCTTTGTTTTTCGAGCCAGCCCAGGCGGAAGTGTATGTCTCTGGTTTATCATTTTTGATTTTCTTTATATTTGTGCCTGCAGATTGGAATGTTGATTCTGCATCTTCGAAAATCCACTTTTTCTGTTTTTTATCATATGAAAGAAGATATTCATAACTCGGACTGTCGTCAGTCATTTCAGATTTTGTATAGTCGTTATACGAAGAAGACTGGTGAAGTTCTTTTCCTGTTACCGATACCTGCCACGTTCCGTCGTTTTTCTGAGAGAGGGCAAATGTGTCCAGGTCAAAATCAGTTTCCAAGTATCTATCTTTTAAGTATGAATCCGCGCTTTTCATAGAATCGACGGTGTCCTTCGTCTCCGCCTTCCAATTGGCACTTGCCTCTGTCATCTGGGCTGTATTTCCATCAGATAGAGCTTTGGAGTATTGTTTTGTTGTTTTGACAATTGTGTTCATAATCTGTTCCTGTGTATCTTGATCAGGAATTAACGTTAACTCCATTTCTTTATCATCGATCGGAACGCCGGCAGTTTTTGTTTTTCCCCACGGAAATTCTGCCTCGACTGAAGCTGTCATTGATCCATCTGTCAGCAGCGGACCGTATGTTACGGATTTGAATGGGTCTTTATGAATCGACTTGCCGTTAATCAGCAAATCTCCCTTCCCGCTCTTGATGTCATCCGCTAAGCTGAATGTCACATCGTCTGCTTCCAATGAGAGATCAACACGAAAGCTGCTATCACCAACCGCCTGAATGTCTTCCTTTTTCACAAGATCGACGACATCGTTTTTCAGTTTGGCTGAGACTGTATATTCGCCGGGAATGTACGGACCGAGGGTTTGTGCTTGATCTGCTTTCTTTACAGATCCGGCTTCCTCTTTATTGACATATAGATCGGTATTTTTATAATTGCTGCTCACTTCAAAATAAACAGGTGCTACCTTTAAGTCATAATGGTCAAATACCAGCAGGCTTTTCCCGTCTTTTTCTGCATATACGATATCCTTCTGGGCTGTTTCATCCCGCAGCGATGCAAAAAGTTCATCTTTTTTGTCTGGATGATCCTTCAAATATGTAAGAAACGGTTTTACATTATTTTTAGTGAGTTTAAGATTGTCATTTACCGGTGTAAGTAGAGTCGCGATTTGGTCCTGATCCTCATCATTTACGGCCTGTTCAAACTTGTTAACTAACCTATCCTTTGAAGTAAAATACGCTCCGGTTTTATATGCGGCGAATAATATAACGCACGCCGCGGCAATGCTGCTCCATAAAATGATGGTTTTCTTAGGGATCGGTTTTCGCGGAGCCTGCCTTGTTTCTGCAGTGCTAGCTGTTTCTTGATTCGCCTGTTTGCTGCCCCCTCCGATCGGGGTGCCGCATTGTTTACAAAACTTGGCTCCATCATTATTCTGGGAGCCGCAATTCTTACAAAAAAACATGACTTTCCTCCTATTCTACTAATTTGATAACATTTACTGCTTTTCATATTTTATAATAAAACAGAATGAAATTGGGAACGAATGAAAAAATTAAATGTCTATCAGACTAAAAAAGGTGGTACGAATATGCAAAAGCTCAGGATTGAATTAGAAAAAGAAACAAATGACGAATTATATGATCTATTGCTGCTCGCCGATCCATCGAAAGACATTGTAGATGAATATCTTGAGAGGGGAGAATGTTACACAGCTTTGGCCGGTGATGAGCTTGCAGGTGTTTATGTATTGCTAAAAACAAGGCCGCAAACAGTTGAAATTGTAAATATTGCGGTAAAAGAATCTCTTCAGAAGAAGGGCTTTGGCAAACAGCTTGTACTTGACGCCATCGAAAAGGCGAAGGAGCTGGGGGCGGACACGATTGAAATCGGCACGGGGAATTCCAGCATTCATCAGCTCTCCCTCTATCAAAAATGCGGATTCCGCATTCAGGCGATCGACCACGATTTCTTTGTCAGACATTATGATGAGGACATTTTTGAAAACGGGATTCAATGCCGCGATATGGTAAGGCTTTATTTGGATCTTTAATAAAAGAGCTGCCGCATGATCATCGGCAGCTCTTTCATATAGAAATTAAAAAAACTGATTCGCTTTTTTTCCGGTATCCCGCTGCATTCCTTTCCTCACTGACAGTATAAAAAAAGTCAGGACGAGAGTCAGACCGACAGCCAGAAAAATATAATCAGCGTCCATAAACACAAGAAGCACTGTGTAAACAGCTGCTGAAAGAGGTTCTCCCATCTTTACGATAGAAAAAATAAGTGAGAAAATTCTTCCGAAGGAGTTCAATCGGGACAGTCTTTTGAACATACAGAACTGTTTGTACATCAATATAGAAAATAATAACGCCTAGCACCAAAAAAAGTACAAAATCATCAAGGAAATAAATAGATGGATAATAAAAACTAGTGCTAAGGTTTGCATAAAAAACCCGCCGAGATTTATCTCGGCGGTCTTTTTATTACTTGTTTAAGTTGTAGAAAGAGTTGATACCGTGGTATTGAGCAGTTTCAGCCAACTGATCTTCGATGCGAAGAAGCTGGTTGTATTTCGCAACACGGTCCGTACGAGACGGAGCACCTGTTTTGATTTGTCCTGCGTTTGTTGCCACAGCGATGTCAGCGATTGTGCTGTCTTCAGTTTCACCAGAACGGTGAGAGATAACAGCTGTGTAGCCTGCGCGTTTCGCCATTTCGATCGCATCGAATGTTTCAGTCAATGTACCGATTTGGTTTACTTTGATCAGGATAGAGTTGCCTACGCCGTTTTTAATACCTTCAGAAAGTTTTTTCGTGTTTGTAACGAAGAGGTCGTCACCAACAAGCTGAACTTTTTTGCCAAGACGCTCAGTAAGAAGCTTGTGGCCTTCCCAGTCGTTTTCGTCAAGACCGTCTTCGATAGAGATGATTGGGTATTTAGAAACAAGCTCTTCATACCAGTCAACCATTTCAGCAGATGTTTTCACAACGCCTTCGCCAGACAGATGGTATTTGCCGTCTTCTTTGTTGTAGAACTCAGAAGATGCAGCATCCATAGCAAGTTTAACTTCTTCGCCAGGTTTGAAGCCGGCTTTTTCGATTGCTTCAACGATTGTTTGAAGCGCTTCTTCGTTAGAACCAAGGTTTGGAGCGAATCCGCCTTCGTCACCTACAGCAGTGTTTAAGCCTTTTGCGCTTAATACTGATTTCAGGCTGTGGAAGATTTGAGCGCCCATGCGAAGTGCTTCACGGAAGTTAGGAGCACCTACAGGCATGATCATGAATTCTTGAATATCCACGTTGTTATCAGCATGCTCTCCGCCGTTTACGATGTTCATCATCGGTACAGGAAGCGTTTTTGAGTTGAATCCTCCAAGGTATTGGTAAAGAGGAATCTGTAAGAAATCAGCAGCAGCACGCGCACAAGCCATAGATACGCCAAGGATTGCGTTCGCGCCAAGTTTGCCTTTGTTTTCAGTACCGTCAAGCTCGATTAAAAGCTGGTCGATTGCGTTTTGTTCAGTTACATCAAAGCCAAGAAGCTCTGGAGCAATGATTTCGTTTACGTTGTTAACAGCTGTTAACACGCCTTTTCCAAGGTAACGGTCTTTGTCGCCGTCACGAAGCTCAACCGCTTCGTATTCACCTGTAGAAGCTCCGCTTGGCACTAATGCGCGGCCGAAAGCTCCTGTTTCTGTATATACTTCAACTTCAACTGTTGGGTTGCCGCGGGAGTCTAATACTTCGCGTGCATAAACATCAACAATGTATGGCATGAGTTTTGTCTCTCCTTTTGATTTTCAAATTATTTTTGAATTAAAGATGTTCCTGTCATTTCTTTCGGTTTTTCAACACCAAGAAGGTCTAATAACGTTGGTGCAAGGTCGCCTAGGATTCCGCCTTCACGCAGCGTAATGCCTTCTTTCGTTACAATCACAGGGACTGGGTTTGTTGTATGCGCAGTGTGCGGTTCGCCTGATTCTGTAATCAGAATGTCAGCATTACCGTGATCAGCAGTAATGATAGCGTGTCCGCCTTTAGCAAGGATCGCGTCAACGACTTCGCCCAAGCATTCGTCCACTGCTTCAATTGCTTTAATTGTTGGTTCAACCATTCCGGAGTGGCCGACCATATCAGGGTTTGCGAAGTTCAGAATGATCGCGTCATGCTTGTCAGCTTCAATTTCTTTGACAAGCGCGTCCTTCACTTCATACGCACTCATCTCAGGCTTCAAGTCATACGTTGCAACTTTAGGCGAGTTGATGAGAATACGCTCTTCACCCGGGAATTCAGCTTCACGGCCGCCGCTCATAAAGAACGTGACGTGCGGATACTTTTCAGTTTCTGCAATTCGAAGCTGTTTTAACCCGTGCTGAGATAATACTTCTCCGACTGTGTTATCAAGATTTATCGGTTTAAACGCTACATAGCCGTCAACTGTTTCACTGAAGTGAGTCAGGCAGACGAAATACAGGTTCTTTGGATAATTCTCGCCGCGGTCGAAGTCACGGAAGTCTTTGTTTGTGAACGTGTTGGAAATCTGGATGGCGCGGTCCGGTCTGAAATTATAGAAAATCACAGAATCGCCGTCTTGGATTTTCGCAACAGGCTCACCGTTTTCTTTTGTGATGACAGATGGAATCACGAATTCATCGTAGATACCATTTGCATATGAATCATCAACAACATCCAGGGCGCTGCGGTAAGATGGGCCTTCGCCGTATGCCATTGCGCGGTACGCTTTTTCTACACGGTCCCAGCGTTTGTCGCGGTCCATAGAGTAGTAACGTCCGGAAATGCTGGCGATTTCACCCACACCGATTTCCTTGATTTGATCGTTCAACTGGTTGATGTACGTTTTCGCTGTCTGCGGACCTACATCACGGCCGTCAAGGAAGCCATGGATATAAACCTTTGTCAGCCCTTCTTTTTTCGCAAGCTTTAACAGTGCGAATAAATGGTTGATATGGCTGTGCACGCCTCCGTCAGATAAAAGACCGAACAGGTGCAAGGCTTTGTTGTTTTCTTTCGCGTTGCTGATCGCGTCAAGGAATGTTTGATTGCGTTCGAACTCTCCTTCGCGAATGGCAACATTTACGCGTGTTAAGCTTTGGTACACAATACGTCCCGCACCAATATTTAAGTGACCTACTTCGGAGTTCCCCATTTGCCCTTCAGGAAGACCTACAGCCTCGCCTGAAGCAGTCAATGTTTGATGAGGATACTGGTTCCAGTAGCGGTCAAAATTCGGTTTTTTCGCTAAAGCGACTGCGTTCCCTACTGTTTCGTTACGTAATCCGAACCCATCAAGAATGATGAGTGCAGCTGGTTTTTTACTCATATTGACCTTCCTCCAATAATTGAACGAATGACTGTGGCTCAAGGCTCGCGCCGCCGACCAAAGCACCGTCAATATCGGACTCTGCCATATATTCTTTAATGTTTGCAGGCTTTACGCTTCCGCCATATTGGATGCGAAGCTTGTCTGCAGCTTCTTGGCTGAAGCTTTCAGCGACGGTTTTACGGATATGCGCACACACGTCATTCGCATCTTTCGCTGTAGAAGATTTGCCTGTTCCGATTGCCCAGATTGGCTCATACGCAATAACAGAAGCAGCAACTTGTTCTTCAGAAAGACCAGCAAGGCCTTTTTTCACTTGGTCAGCAACAAGATCATTTGTTTTGCCGGCTTCACGCTCTTCAAGCGTTTCACCTACACAGATGATCGGCACAATGCCGTGTTTGAAAGCTGCGTGTGCTTTTTTGTTAACTGTTTCATCAGTTTCAGCGAACATTTCACGGCGCTCAGAGTGGCCGATGACGCAGTAGTCAACGCCAAGGTCTTTCAGAGCAACCGGGCTGATTTCGCCTGTGAACGCGCCGCTTTCTTCGAAGTGCATGTTTTGAGCGCCGATTTTTAGGTCAGTGCCTTTAACAGCAGAAGCAAGCTTTTCTAAGAAAAGCGCTGGCGCGCAAACAACAGCTTCAGCTTTGTCTGCTGCTGGAATGGAAGATTTTACTTCTTCAACGAAGCTGACAGCTTCGCCGAGTGTTTTGTTCATTTTCCAGTTACCGGCGATAATTGGTTTTCTCATCTGTTCCACTTCCTTATAGCAGTTTTGAGATTATTTATCGTTCAGTGCAGCTACCCCTGGAAGCTCTTTGCCTTCCATAAACTCAAGGGATGCGCCGCCGCCTGTTGAGATGTGGCTCATTTTGTCAGCAAGGCCGAATTTTTCAACCGCTGCTGCAGAGTCTCCTCCGCCGATGACAGAGTATGTATCTTTCGCCTCTGCCAATGCTTCCGCAACCGCTTTTGTTCCTTGAGCGAACAAGTCGATTTCGAATACGCCCATTGGTCCGTTCCACACGACAAGTTTGCTGTTTTTGATGACGTCAGCATACGTTTCGCGTGTTTTCGTACCAATGTCGATTGCTTCTAAATCACTAGGGATTTCAGAGATCGGCACAATTTTCACGTTTGCATCGTTAGAGAAATCATCTGCAACGAGTACATCTTCAGGCATATAGAAGTTAACGCCTTTTTCTTTAGCGCGGTCCATAAATGATTTCGCAAGCTCGATTTTATCCTCTTCAAGAAGAGATTTACCGACTTCATAGCCAAGCGCTTTTACGAAAGTATAAGCAAGACCTCCGCCGATGATCAGGTTGTCTACTTTATCAAGAAGACTTTCGATTACACCGATTTTGTCTTTTACTTTCGCTCCGCCGATGATCGCTGTGAACGGGCGGTCAGGATTGGAAACCGCTTTTCCAAGTACATCAAGCTCTTTTTCCATTAAGAAACCTGCAACTGCTGGCAGATGCTCGGCAATTCCAGCTGTAGATGCGTGAGCACGGTGGGCAGCACCGAATGCGTCATTTACATATACATCTGCAAGCTCAGCAAATGCTTTTGCAAGCTCAGGGTCATTTTTCTCTTCACCAGGATAGAAACGTACGTTTTCCAATACAAGAACGTCTCCGTCCTTCATCTCGGAAATTTGTGCTTTTACAGCATCGCCGTATGCTTCATCCGCTTTTTTCACTTCTTTGCCAAGTAGTTCGCCGAGACGTGCAGCGACAGGAGTTAAACGAAGCTCCTCAACCACTTCGCCTTTCGGGCGGCCTAAGTGGCTCGCAAGAAGGACTTTCGCGCCTTGGTCTGCAAGGTGTTTGATTGTTGGAAGCGCAGCACGGATACGTGTATCGTCTGTTACTTCCCCGTCTTTCATTGGAACGTTAAAGTCGACGCGGCAGAATACAACTTTGCCTTTTACGTCGATGTCTTTGAGAGTTTTCTTATTCATGCCTAGGAGATCCTCCTTCAAAATGGTTTGCATACAGCACGAAAAACGTGAAACCGTCTGTTCAAGCGATAACGCCGCTAGGGCAGATCGCAGTCTTTTTCGGCACAGGGCAGTTCGTCTAAAAGCCAGGGCAGCGGCCTTAGGCGAAAGTGCCGGCAAAGCTGCTTAAAACGCGGTCGTTTCTCTATCACAGAGCGTTTTCTGAAAGCCGGTCTTCATGGAAAAAGGGAAAGGGAGTCCGTCCCCTTCCCTTGTCCGCTTTCATTATAGCGCTTCTATTCGAAAGAACCAAGTCAGGTCCTTTTTCAGCTATAAATTAAAGACCTTTTTTTGCGATGTAAGCTGCAAGGTCAACAACGCGGTTAGAGTAGCCGCTTTCGTTATCGTACCAAGAGATTACTTTTACCATGCTGCCTTCCATAACCATTGTAGAAAGAGCATCGATTGTAGAAGAGTTTTTGTTTCCGTTGTAGTCGCCAGAAACTAATGGCTCTTCGCTGTAGCCAAGGATTCCTTTAAGGTCGCCTTCAGCCGCTTCTTTAAGAGCTGCGTTTACTTCTTCAGCTGTTACTTCTTGGTTCAGTTCAGCAACCAAGTCAACTAGAGAAACGTTTGGAGTTGGAACACGCATTGCTCCACCGTTCAGTTTGCCTTTTAGTTCAGGAAGAACTAGAGAAACTGCTTTAGCAGCACCAGTTGATGTTGGGATGATGTTTTCAGCTGCTGCACGCGCACGACGGTAGTCTTTGTGCGGAAGATCAAGGATTTGCTGATCGTTTGTGTAAGAGTGAACAGTTGTCATCATACCGCGTTTGATGCCGAATTTATCGTTAAGTACTTTTGCAAACGGCGCAAGGCAGTTTGTTGTGCAAGATGCGTTAGAGATAACATCGTGGTTAGCCGCATCGTATTTATCTTCGTTAACACCCATAACGATTGTGATATCTTCTTCGTTAGCAGGAGCAGAGATGATTACTTTTTTCGCGCCAGCTTCTAAGTGTTTCGCAGCGTCTGCGCGTTTTGTGAAGAAACCAGTAGATTCAACTACGATTTCAACGCCTTGTTTGCCCCAGCTAAGTTTAGCAGGATCGCGTTCTGCAGAAACTTCAATTGTTTTGCCGTTAACAACAAGGTTGTTACCGTCAACTGAAACTTCAGCGTCTAATTTTCCGTGTACAGAATCATATTGTAAAAGGTGAGCTAGCATGTTAGCATCTGTTAAATCGTTAACCGCTACTACCTCAACTTCAGGATTGTTTAATGCTGCGCGGAATACGTTACGTCCAATACGACCAAAACCGTTAATACCGACTTTTACTGCCATGATTGTTTCCTCCTTTAAATAAGTGAGAGATATTTATATTGAGGGATTATTCATCCCTTAATAACTTCTTTGCGGCTCCTTCGTCTGTGACGAGAACCGTGTTGCGTGGCTTTTTAAAGTAAGCCTCGATCGCCTCGGCTTTTGATGATCCGCCCGCTACCGCAATAATATCGGGGATGGCGTCTATGTCATCCAGCTGCATTCCGACAGAATGCACTTTGTGAACCACTTCGCCGTCCGCGTTAAAATAGTAGCCGAACGCTTCTGTCACCGCGTCGTTATCATCTATTTTCTTTAAGTCTTCTAAAGGCGTGTTTCTGCGCTGAGCCATAGTTTTAGCTTCGCCGATTCCGTGAACCAGCATACTCGCTGATTTAATGGTGTTCAGCACCTCTTTGACAGAAGGCTCTTCAATAATAGATGAATAGGCGCCTTGTGACAGCTGTCCCGGAACAAACAAAAGCCGGTAAGTGCCTGAAGCCTTCTCCGCCATATGCGCGCATATGGTGTTCGCCTGGTTTTTCACGTCTTCGCCTAAACCGCCTCTTGCAGGCACAAACAAAAGCTCGCGGTTTTTAGAATCCGGCGTCATCATTTCGGCGACAGCTTCAATTGTCGTACCGCCAGTTACAGCGACGATATTTTTGCCTGAAAATCTTTTTTTCATACATGCGACAGCCGCTCTTCCCATTTCTTTTTTGACCCATGGGGATTGATCGCTGTCTCCGGATACGATAATGGCATCCTTCAGATTTAAACGTTCTTTTAATGTCTTTTCCAAAAGAGTCAAACCTAAAACATCTTTCATCGTATCTTCCAAAACAGAAAGCAGTTCATAGCCCTCTTCTGTCAATGTCATGCCGTTTGTCTTAATATCGACCAGGTTCTGTTCCTTTAAAAACTGAACCTCGCCCCTCAGCACACGCTCGCTGATTCCGAGACTGGCAGACAGGCTTCTTCGCCCGATGGGTTCTGTCAGCCTGATATACTGCAAGATTTCAAACCTCTTTTGCATAACGAACAGAAGATCAGGCAATAATTTTTTTTGAGCTTGTATTAACTGGTTCATGACTCAAACGTTCCTTCCTTTTTTGCTGGACATTATATGTCCCGCTATGACAAAAAACGTCCCGTCATAGCCAAAAAAAATCATTTCTGCTTTCTTTAATTATTTTAACAGGGTGGAATTGTTTATTCAACTGTTAAGAGCCAATTCATCGACAATATTCGCAGAGTTTTCATGCCGCGTCGTTTTATCCAGCAATATTTTATCCTATATATCTTTATCTTATACAGAAAGCGCCAAATGGTGCATCCCAATATAAACAGCCCTTCCCGTAGAAAGGGCTGTTTCATTAAAGCGTTTTCATTTTATCCAAAGCTTTTCAATTTCCTCGAGCGATTTGTTCTTCGTTTCCGGACAGATCGTAACGACAAACAGGAAACAAAGGATGTTAATCACCGCAAAGATCCAAAATGTATAGGCGAGCCCGAAAGAATCGATCATCATTGGCACAAACTGTCCGATCGCCCAGTTTGCTCCCCATAAAAAGATGGTCGCAATGCCCGCGGCCCGCGCACGCAGATGGTTCGGGAAGATTTCAGAAATCATAATCCATGTGATCGGTCCGACCGAGACACAGAAAGCAGCGACAAAACCTAATATAAGGACGATCATCATGATCCCGCTTGTTAACTCAAAATAAAACGACGTCCCGATTAAAATCATAAAAATAGCCATAAAAGCAGAACCGATGGACATCAGTTTTTTTCGTCCGACTTTATCAATCAGCAACACCGCAATAACGGTAAAAATAACTTCTACAACCCCGACGATACAAGTCGTCACAAATCCGGCGTTTTGCCCGAATCCCATCATTTTAAAGATTTCCGGCCCGTAGTAAGTAATCGCGTTCATGCCGATGACTTGGTTAAACAGCGCCAGCAGGATTCCAATGACAAGCGCCTTTCTGAGCCCCGGCTTAAACAGCTGGGAGAGCGACCCCATTTGTTCTATTTTTAAAGAGTTCTCAATGTTCTTTAATTCTTCTTTTGCAACAGTTTCTCCATTAATTCGTGTCAGGATCTTTAAAGCTTCATTTGTTTTGCCCGCTTTCGCCAGCCATCTCGGACTTTCCGGGACGACGAGCAGGACAAGGAAAAAAATGACGGACGGCACCATTCCATAAGCAAGCATCCATCTCCAGCCGGTGTGCACGCCCCATTCGTATGTTCCGGACCGCTGCACAGCTAGATTAATAAAGTATGTTGCGGAAATCCCCAGTATCGTAAAGAGCTGATATAAGGAAGATAAACTTCCGCGTATGGCGGGCGGTGCCGCTTCTGTAATATACGTAACAGAGAGCGATGAGCCCATCCCGATTCCCAGCCCCCCGATAATCCTTGCAATGATTAAGGTGGACACGTCTTGAGAAAGCGCTGAAACGATTGCTGATATCGCAAATAACAAAGCGGCTGTCATTAAAATTTTTCTCCGGCCGAATCTGTCACTTAAAAATCCGGATATCCCGACGCCCACAACTCCTCCAATCATAATGCTTGAAATGACAAGTCCCTCCATAAACGGACTCAGGCTATATAAATCTTTCAGAAAACCGATGGCGCCAGAAATCACTGCCGTGTCATAGCCATACAATAAGCCGCCAAGCCCCGCCGCACATGAGATCAAAATGACAAATCCCATTGAATGGCTTCTTGTTACAGGAACATTTGGTTCTAATTGAGTTGGAGTATTCTTCATTTCCCTGCCCTCCCGAATGTTGAGTAAAGCGTTTTCATTTAAACCTTCAATTGTACGTACTTATATTAAAATTTAACGAAAATTACATTTAATTAGTACGTACAAATATAGAATAATCTTGTTTGCATTTTCTGTCAATGTTTTCTTACAAAGAACGCTGTGATATACTGAAATTTGTCCGTATACATTTTGGAGGAATGGATATGTTACCAAAATACGCGCAAGTAAAAGAAGAAATCAGTTCATGGATTAATCAAGGCAAAATACTGCCCGATCAAAAAATCCCTACCGAAAACGAATTAATGCAGCAATTCGGCGTCAGCCGGCATACCATCCGCAAAGCGATCGGAGACCTCGTATCACAAGGTCTGCTGTACAGCGTGCAAGGCGGGGGTACCTTTGTCGCTTCACGCTCTGCTAAGTCAGCGCTGCATTCCAATAAAACGATCGGTGTTTTGACAACCTACATATCAGACTATATTTTCCCGAGCATCATCAGAGGAATCGAGTCCTATTTAAGCGAGCAGGGGTATTCTATGCTTTTGACAAGCACAAACAACAACCCGGACAATGAAAGAAGAGGCTTAGAAAACCTGCTGTCCCAGCATATTGACGGACTCATCGTAGAACCGACAAAAAGCGCCCTTCAAACCCCAAACATCGGCTACTATCTGAACTTGGAGAAAAACGGCATTCCTTTTGCGATGATTAACGCGTCATATGCCGAGCTTGCCGCACCGAGTTTTACCTTGGATGATGTGAAAGGCGGGATGATGGCGGCGGAGCATTTGCTTTCTCTCGGCCACACGCATATGATGGGTATTTTTAAAGCTGATGACACACAAGGCGTGAAACGGATGAACGGATTTATACAGGCGCACCGGGAGCGTGAGTTGTTTCCTTCTCCGGATATGATCGTGACATTTACAACGGAAGAAAAAGAATCAAAACTTCTGGAGAAAGTAAAAGCCACACTGGAGAAAAACAGCAAGCACATGCCGACAGCCATTCTTTGTTATAACGATGAAATTGCGCTGAAGGTGATTGATATGCTGAGGGAGATGGATCTTAAAGTGCCGGAGGATATGTCTATTGTCGGGTACGATGATTCACATTTCGCCCAAATCTCAGAAGTGAAACTAACCTCTGTCAAACATCCGAAATCAGTGCTTGGAAAAGCAGCAGCCAAATATGTCATTGACTGCTTAGAGCATAAAAAGCCGAAGCAAGAGGATGTCATATTTGAGCCTGAGTTGATCATTCGCCAGTCCGCACGAAAACTGAATGAATAAAAAAAGCAATGTATGGGTCTCCCCGTCACATTGCTTTTTTTATAGCTGTTATCTGTTTTTCCAAACGTCAGCGATGATTTCAAACGAACGCATTCTGTCTGCGTGTTCAAAGGTTTCTGAGTTAACCATAATTTCGTCAGCCTGTGTCGTTTTGACGAAATCTTCAAGCTTCGCCTTCACTTCTTCCGGACCTCCGACAATCGTGGAGCTCAGCTGCTCATTGACCATCGCTTTTTCATACGGGCTCCAAATTTGATCCATATCCTCAACAGGCGGTTTAAGCTGGTTCGGCGTACCGCGGACAAGATCAAGAAACCTTTGATAATGCGAAGTCGCAAGGTGCTGCGCTTTCTCGTTTGTATCTGCTGCGATAATGGTGACACCGACCATCGCATGCGGTTCGTCGAGCACGTCTGACGGCGTGAAGGAATTGCGGTACAGCTCCAAAGCAGGAACCGTATTCGCCGGTGAGAAATGAGCGGCAAAGGCAAACGGAAGACCTAGTTCACCTGCCAGACGGGCGCTGAAGCCGCTTGAGCCCAGCAGCCAAATCGGCACGTCTATGCCCTCTCCGGGAATGGCGCGAACTTGATTGCGCACATTTCCTGACGGTTTAAAATAATTGCGCAGTTCCTCTAATTGTTCTGGAAAATCCTCCCCGCTGTTGATGTTTCTGCGGAGCGCTCTGGCTGTCAACTGGTCTGTTCCCGGCGCACGTCCAAGCCCCAGATCAATCCGCCCGGGATACAGTGTTTCCAGTGTGCCGAATTGTTCAGCAATGACTAATGAAGAGTGGTTCGGGAGCATAATGCCGCCGGAACCGACGCGGATTTTCTTCGTGCCTCCGGCAATATGGCCAATCAAAACTGCGGTGGCAGAGCTTGCAACACCTTCTATATTATGATGTTCAGCAAGCCAGTAACGGTGATAGCCCCATTCCTCTGCCCGGCGCGCCAAGTCCATGCTGTTTCGGAATGATTCTGCAATCGTTCCTCCCTGAACAACCGGAGATAAATTCAAGACAGAAAGCAAGGTATCTTTGCGTTGGTTGTTAGACATATTGTTCTCCTTTGCAAATGTGTTATCAGTAAACAGCCCAAAGCTGTCAGGTCATGATTGAAAGAACTTCTATCACACCATAACACAACTGCATTCAGGAATAAAAGAATTTGATTCGATGAAATTCGAACAATATAAAACGAACGGTTTGGAACATTATTCTGCTCCAAACAACTCCTTAGCCATCTCAATAAAGAGCTTAGCCGCCAGAGAAGCCTCCTTTAGCGACGGAACAGCAAGCTGCACATCACGGTATACCTGCGGGTCCAATTCCCGGGTCACCACATGCTCTGGCAGCGGCATCCCCGACATGGACATTTCTGATAAAATGGCCAGGCCCAGGCCTTCTCTGATCATACTGATCGAGGTGTTGATGTTATAGACCGTGAAAGCTGGGTGCAGCGTAGCACCCGCCTGCCTGAACATATCGATAAATGGTGATTCATAGCCGCCGTCACAGACGATCATCGGTTCATGGTCAAGATCTTTCAGCGTAATGGCTGAATGACTGGCAAGCGGGTGATCGTCCCTGAGCACGACAGCCATTTTGTCTTTTTTCAAATGAATGTACTCCATCTCCTCTGTTGGATACAGAAGAATCCCAACATCTATCATCCGCGTATGAAGCCACTCCTTGACTTCATTTACAGTTCCCTCGTGCAGCACGAGCTCAAGTTTCGGATATTTTTGTTTAAATTCACTGATCAGCTTCGGCATAAAATAAGCCGAGGCAGTTGAGAATGTGCCGATATGGATCGTTCCCAGTTCAAGCCCTTTTTCCGCTGCTGCTACCTGCTCAACTTTTTCAATGCCTTTTAAGACTTCTCTGATGTGTACTAAGATCTGTTTTCCCGTATCCGTCAGCATCAGGCCATTGCGGCGGTCACGAATGATCAGCTTTACATCAAGCTCAGCTTCGATCGCAGAAATCGCATGGCTGACAGCCGGCTGTGTCATGTTCAGCGCCTGACCCGCTTTTGTAAAGCTTCCCGTTTCAGCTATTTTCACAAAAACCTTTAATTGAGTAATGGTCATAACAATTTACTTATGCTCCTTATAAAAAAGATTCATTTTATTTATCTTATGTTCTACCGTATCATATGATGGAAAAGTTCTACAAGGAGTGAATGAACAATGAAGCAGCTCTCAAAAACGCGGACAGCTCTCCTGCTCGCATTTCTCGTCATCATGTGGGGCGTCAATTGGCCGCTGTCCAAAGCCGCGCTCGCCTATTCTCCGCCATTATTGTTCGCGGGCATCCGAACGCTGATCGGCGGGCTTTTATTAGTCATTGTCGCACTGCCGCGTATTCATAAATTACGCTTAAAAGAAACGTGGCCGATTTATCTTGTTTCTGCTCTTTTAAATATTACATTATTCTACGGCCTGCAAACGATCGGGCTGAATTATCTTCCGGCCGGCCTGTTTTCTGCAATCGTCTTCTTCCAGCCTGTTCTGATGGGTGTATTTTCTTGGCTGTGGCTCGGCGAATCCATGTTTGTAATGAAAGTGATCGGACTCATCCTCGGTTTTGCGGGAGTAGCCGTCATTAGTGCTGCGGGCTTTGGCGGGCATATTTCTGTCATTGGGGTTCTGCTGGCTCTCGGCTCCGCAATCAGCTGGGCGCTCGGAACGGTATATATGAAAAAAACAGGCAGCCGCGTCGATTCCATCTGGATGGTCGCTCTGCAGCTGACGATCGGAAGCGTGTTTCTGCTTATATCCGGCTTTTGGACAGAAAGCTTTTCGGCGATCCAATGGACAGCTCCGTTTATCACGAGCCTGCTGTTTATCTCCGTATTCGTTATCGCACTCGGCTGGCTTGTCTTTTTTACGCTTGTCGGTTCAGGAGAAGCAAGCAAGGTCGCATCTTATACTTTTTTGATTCCGCTCATATCAATCGTGGCCAGCTCCATTTTCCTGCATGAACCGCTCACCCTTAGCCTCTTGGCAGGGCTGCTGCTGATTGTCACGAGCATCTGTCTCGTGAATACAAAATCAAAAGCGCAGAAAGCTGCGGCGATTGGTATAAACGAGAAAGCTGCACAATAATAAAAACCCTCTTGCCGGATGCGGCAAGAGGGTTTCTTATTTACTGATGCTTGCGTCCTTTGACCAAATATGCAACTGTAATCAAAAGGTAGATCGCCGCAGTAATGCCGGTAATGACAATTGATGTTGTCATGATGACCCCGATCAGAATGGCGAGTAATGCCACAATCGCAAACCATGTCGTGTACGGGAACCATTTTACATAATAGGCCGGTGTTTCCGTTTGCTGTTTTCTCGATTTTAAATGAGCGAATCCGATGATCAGCCAAATGAATAAAACGGTATATCCCAATGATCCCATTAAATAATTAAATGTTTGGCTTCCTGCGAACAGAGAAATCAATACGCCAATATAGAGAGAAGAAGTGCACATCAGAATCGCAAACATCGGTACGTTTTTCGATGAAAGCTTAGAGAAGACCTTTGGAAGCCTTCCGTCACTTGCCTGTGTATATAAAATGCGTGATGATCCGTATAAACCTGAATTCATAGAAGAAATGATCGCCAGCAGGATGACTGCATTCATGATATGATCCGCGCCCGGAATGCCTACCATTTTAAAGACCATCACGAAAGGACTTTCCGGAACGGAATTGACTTGGTTCCATGGAATCAGGCTGACGATGATGAAAAACGGCAGCAGGTAAAACGCGACAATCCGTGTCAGTGTGCTGCGGACAGCTTTCGGGACAACCTTTTCCGGATTTTTTGTCTCTGCAAGCGTTACACCGATAATTTCTGTACCGCCGTAAGAGTAGATGACGACAAGCATCGCCGTGATCAGCCCTGTGCCGCCGTGCGGGAAAAATCCGCCGTGGTCTGTTAGATTCGAAAATCCGGATGCTGTATGATCACCGAATGATACAAATAAGAGCAGCAATCCCAGAATAATAAAGATAATAATAACGGTAATCTTGATCATTGCCAGCCAATATTCGGTTTCGGCGAAGATTTTAACAGAAAGCAAGTTTACAATCGTGACGATAAGAGAAATTCCTAATGCCAACACCCAGATCGGGCAGCCCGGCAGCCAATATTGAATGAAAATCGCAGCTACAACAGCTTCAGCCGCAATGTTGAGCACCCACATTTTCCAGTAGATCCAGTCCAAAAAGTAAGCGGCGTAATTTCCCAATACCTGTTGGACAAGATCACGGAAGGTTCTGGCGTTACGGTTTCGAACAGCCATTTCCGCCAGCCCCTGCATAATAAACAGCAAAATAATCCCGCCGAGCAGATATGCGAGAATGACAGATGGCCCTGCCACATCGATCGCTGAGCTGCTCCCCTTAAATAAACCTGCGCCGATTGCGCCGCCCAGCGCCATCATCATAATATGGCGGGACGTCATCGTGCGTTTTAACGTTTGATTGTCGTTTTTCATCCTCTTCTACCTCTCCTTCTCGTTTTCAAAAACAAAAAAGCCCGCCGTCTCCTACCTAATCTAATAGATAAAGAGACGACGAGCCTTCGGCTGACCGCGGTACCACTCTTGTTGATTCTTCATGAAGAATCCTGCTTTTGACCTGTAACGAAGGTTAGCCGTTAAAACATAGGGAATATTCAATCTATTCCGTTCCGTCTTACCACTCCCGGGCGAGTTCAAAGAAGAATCAGGCTGCGTCGCACCACCCCGCAGCTCTCTGTTCTGATCACTTTCTTTTACTGCTCCCAATCTATGTGTTTTAGTTTTCTGAAAAACTCAAATTTTATGATCTGAATATATTAACATAATATACGTGCTTCTCTTTTAACTGTCAATAACTTCAGAGAAAAAAGAAACTGTTATTTTGTCCCTTTTCGAATGGCTTTCCAAAAGGATTCTGACTCGTTTCCTAATGCGTAAACTGAAACACCTGCTATTTTATATTGCTTTGCCAGATGGCTTTTCGTTTGAACGGTTTTTTCGTTTTCATACCACACGACATGTTTATGCTTCTTTTTGTCAACATAAGAAAACGTCATCGAGCCTGATTTTTTGTTGAATGCCGGCTTTGCTTTTTGTTTTTTGATGAGGGATTTGAGCTCATTCCATTCCCTTATTGTGCTGGTACTTCCGTCTTTTACATCCCAGTCATAGCCGTACGCAGGGATTCCCATGATGACTTTATTGGCTTTGATCTTTTTGACTGAAAACTGCAGAGAACTTTTGATCCAGTTTGTGCTTGCCACTGACCCCGGCTCATCCCAAATGCCATGTTCGTCGTAGGTCATGACTTGTACGAAGTCGGCATATTTGCCGATTTTCGCATAATCATACGGCCAGCTCCAGTCATCACTTTTATCATCGGCGCTTTTGGCAGGAACGGATACCATTGTTTTAATATGTTTCTTATTCAAAGCCTGTGAGACATATTGAATGAAGTTCGAGTACGCAGCGCGGTCTTCTAGATTTACTGCTTCAAAATCGATATTGATTCCGTAATATGAGTGCTTTTTGGCCAGTGTTATTAACTGATCTGTGAATCGTTTTTTCGCTGTTTTATTACTCATGACTCGACTCGCTAAATCTCCGTCAAAATCATAAATGGCATCATTATAGTTTGAAATGACAGCCCATGTCTTGATTTTTTTCTTTTTCGCATATGTCAGCTGCTTGCTTGGGGCATCGCCAATGATTCGTCCGTTTTTTTCAAACGCAAATGTATCGGTTGCGATGGCATTCATGTATGTATGATATTTCGTAAGAGAATTGTATGAAGCCGTATCCCCAGTCGTGTAGCCTAGTGTCATTCCGGCTGCCTTCGCTTCTCCTTTTGTATACATAAACAGAACAATCGCAATCGCCAGTGAAACCGCTATGATCAGCCATTTTTTCATCGCATTTCCTCCTGTATCAAGTCATACTCTTCTCATCGGCCAAAAAATTGGAAGTTGAAGTTTCTTCAAGCAAAAAGCCCGGCATATGCCTGCCGGGCTTCCTGAGTTCAGCGGTCAGAGACGAGAATATATGCTGCCTTTACAGGTCCGTGCACTCCCACAACTAAATCCATTTCAATGTCTGCTGAGTTGCTCGGTCCGGTAATGTAGTTGATACATGAAGGAACAGTGTCACCGTTCGCAATGTTTTGGCGGATGATATCACTGGCTTGTGTCATTCTCGGTACAATGCTTGATTTCGGCACGATCGCAATATAAGTCGTCGGCAGAAGGCTGACAGATCGGCCGATGTCTTTTGAGGAGAAGAGGACAACCGTCCCCGACTCAGCCAATGTAATTTCGCTGAATGTAATCCCTACATTGGCTTGCTCCGCTTTTTTGATATTTTCCTCGCCTTTGTCAGCATCCCACTCCCAGACCGGCGTTCCTTCACTCGGCCAGTCCTTGGTGAGCAGGCTTTTCAGTCCGTATTCTTCAAAGCGGGGGTCCTTCGGAATGATGACAGGGCCTCCGGAAAAGCGGCTGACTTGCTCGCGCAGGGCATCATAAAGGCCGGTTGAATCCGTTTCAATCAGCTCTGTATGGATTTTGACACAATGGTTTTTGAGCACTGTGACTAAGTCATCCGCTGAATAACCTTCAAGTGTTTTATATTGCGGCTGATGCGCCCATTCAGGAACTGCCACGCCTCCTGTTCTTCTTTCACGGCCCAGGCTGGATGCGATTCTATTTAAAAAGCTCTCTTGATTCTGAATGGTTCCCTTCGTCATCACTGCTCCTCCTTCGTGCGTTCACTTGTTTCTCTGTCCGCAAACCAGTCTCTGAATCTCGATTTATGCGGTGCCGGGAAGTCACGGATCTGTGTCCAATTTTTAAGCGGGCCGGGCCCTTTCGAAATTTTTTCGTCCTCTGTAAAAGGCGTCATGGCGGCCGGCGCCCATTTTGAGCCCATTTTGTAAAGCGATAAAGAGGATGCGCCAAGTCCGAATGCTTTCATTGCAAGCTTTTCACTGATCGGCGCTCTGCCTTCTTTTTCGACGATATTCTGACGATGCTTGAGTAGCAGCTCATGAAGCGGGATTTTGACCGGGCAGGCTTCTGAACAAGCAGCGCACAGTGAAGACGCGTACGGCAGCTCCTTATAATCGTCATAACCGCCGAGCAACGGCGATAAAACCGCTCCGATCGGTCCCGAGTAGATTGAGCCGTATGAATGTCCGCCGACATGGCGGTACACAGGACAGACATTGATACAGGCGGCACAGCGGATACATTGCAGCACAGACTGGAATTCCGTTCCAAGGATATTGGATCGTCCATTGTCAACGATGACAAGATGGAATTCTTCCGGACCGTCCACTTCACCTTCCAGCTTCGGACCCGTCAAAGCTGTAATATAACTTGTCAGCCGCTGTCCGACAGCACTTCTTGTCAGCATGCTGACAAGCACTTCAAATTCAGAAAATGACGGGACAATCCGCTCCATTCCCATGACGGTAATTTGTGTTTTCGGCAAGGTGCTCACAAGCCGTCCATTTCCTTCATTTGTCACAAGACTGACGGAACCCGTGTCAGCGATGGCGAAGTTACAGCCGGTAATGCCGATATCCGCTTCCAGAAACTTTTTCCGGAGAATGGCGCGCGCATGCATCACCAGCTCTTCCGGTTTTTCTGTATGTTGATAGTCCAGCCTTTCTTTAAACACATCGCGTATCTGCTCTTTATTTTTATGAAGGGCGGGTGCTACGATATGTGACGGCGGATCGTGATCATCGATCTGCAAAATATACTCGCCGAGATCGGTTTCTACGACTTCACAGCCTTCCTTCTCCAGCACCTCATTCAGATTGATTTCCTCTGTGACCATTGATTTAGATTTCACAATTTTCTTCCCGTTCTTCTTTTGAATGACATCACGAATATAAGAAGACGCCTCTTCCGCTGTTTCCGCGAAATAGACATGTCCGCCTCTTTTCGCCACATTTTCGGCAAGCTGTCCGAGATAGAAATCAAGGTTTTCAAGGACATGCTGCCTGATTTCCTCTGATAATGAGCGCCACTCCTCCCAGTTTCCCAGTTCTTCTGCTGCCTCTAGGCGCCGCGTCCGCAGACGCTCCTGTGCACCCGAAACAGCACCTCTCATAAATTCATTATCAATCCCCTGTGATACCCGCTCTTTAAAAGCGTCAGTACCGATTTTCATCGCCATGATCCTTTCCCCCTCTGAATCCAGTTTTATCTGCTGTTGAGCACTTCGGCGATGTGCATCACTTTGACATTCTTATCTTTACGGTCAAGCCGTCCCCCGATATTCATCAAACAGCCGCAGTCAGCACCGATCAGCACCTCTGCTCCCGTTTCCTCCACACATTCGACTTTTTCATCGACCATCTGCTCAGAAATCTGCGCCATCTTGACGGAGAACGTTCCTCCGAATCCGCAGCAGTTATGTTTGCCCGGAAGCTCTGTAAACTGCAGGCCCTTCACATGGCTCAACAGCTTCATCGGCTCCTCCCGAACACCCAGCAGCCTTGTCATATGGCACGACGTATGTAAGGTCGCTTTTGTATGAAGGGTCGCGCCGACATCCTCTACTCCAAGTACGTTCACAATAAAATCTGTCAGTTCATACGTTTTATCCGCCAGCTTTTGCGCTTTATCGGCCCATTTCGGATCATCCTGAAACAGGTGCGGATACTCCCGGAACATCGTTGTGCAGGAACCGGAAGGACTGACAACATATTCGGAATCCTGAAACGTTTCGATCATCCGTTTCATTGCTTTTTTGGCGTCATTTACATAGCCGCTGTTGTAAGCCGGCTGCCCGCAGCAAATCTGCCCTTCCGGAAAATCAACCTCGCACCCAAGCCGCTCCAGCAGCTCAACCGTTGCTTTTCCGACATTTGTTTGAAACATATCAACAAGACAAGTGACAAAAAGTGAGACTTTCATGATGAACCCCTCTCTCATCCCCAATATATGATCAGGTCATCTGATGACCTGAGTTAAAATAACTATATGAATATCGTACACTATTCTGACAATGGAAGGGAAGGGTTTTCTAAACATCTCGGCAATAAAAAACGCCTGTTCCACTGGACAGACGTTCATAGCACTACACACTTTTTAATGGCCATACAGGCACTTTCTGTATTTTTTAAATGTCTTTACAAATGAATAAAAGAAGCTAAGAGCACTAAGGAGAACAATCCAGCCCGCTCCCCCTCTCATCAGTGCAAAAGGTGTTTCAAACAAAAAGGCTCTGATAAAAGCTGCTCCCGTCTTATCCCACAGGCCCGGCGTATAATACAAACTCTGGGGACGGATAAATAAATCAGCAGTCAAACCATTGGTAGTAAAGAGGATCATGATGAAGGATAAGAATATAAAAGAAAGTGCAAAGTACGATTGCAATAGACGTTTATATCTTCCGGCTCTGGATTCTGTATCCGAAAAAATATCGTCTGATGCACTGGCTTTCTCTTTTCTAAAATAATGCAGGCCTTGTGAACTGAAAAGATGCTTCCATCCGCTGTCTTCAAAGAGAGTTCGATAATCAGTAAAATCTCCCGGATGTTTAAAGGTGCGATAGTCTATTTTGACGGTAGAATTGTCAGACGATGTTTCATCTGAAAAACAATAGGATAAAAAAACTTTCCCTTTTAATTCGCACCCCTTATCTGCCATCTTATTCAGCCATTGTTCCTCACTGTCTATGTCCATAAAATATCTGTATTTCTTCATATGGTCTCCCCCTTTTTATTTACTTCCTGCCTCGTTATGTCAACCAGCCGCTCCATTCTCTCCATATCCTTCCACAACACATTTCTTCCGAGTTCAGTGATGATATATGTTTTTCTGCGGCGATCTTCACTTGGATAAGGCTCTATCAATTGATGCTTCAATAAGTTTTCAATTGCGCCATAAAGAGTTCCAGGCGCCATTTTAACTCTTCCGCCGCTAAGATCTTCAATATTTTTCATAATGATGTAGCCGTGAGCAGGATGTAACAAAGATAAAAGAACATAGTAAACAGTCTCAGTCAGCGGCAAATGCTTATTTTCATTCATATAACAGCCTCCAATATTCAGTATAACTGTATAATCCCATCATATACAGTTATACTGAATATTACAACCATAAATGACCAGCTAAACACAAAAAAACCCGGCTATAAATAACCAGGTTTCCATTAAATCCAGCCCTTTTCCTCAGCGATGCTGGCGGCTTCTGTCCGATTTTTCGCATTAAGCTTTTGGATGATTTCTGAGATATAGTTTCGAACTGTGCCTTGAGATAAATAGAGCTCCAGCGTAATGTCTTTTGTTGTCTTGCCCAAAGCCGCAAGCCTCAGAATTTCTTGCTCTCTAACGGTTAGCGGATTTTCGTCTCGCATCATATTAAACGTCAGCTCGGGGCTGAAGACACGTTTTCCCTTTACACATTTTCGAATGGCATCGGCCAGATCGTCAATTTCGCCGTCTTTCAGCAGATAGCCATGTGCACCGGCCTTTACGGCGCGTTCAAAATATCCGGGGCGGGCAAAGGTGGTTAAAATAATGACCTTGCTGACGCAGCCTTTTTTCATTAATTCCTCTGCCACATCCAGCCCGCTTCGAACCGGCATTTCAATGTCCATAATGCATACATCCGGCTCCAGCTTCAAAATAGCATGTAGCGCCTCTTCCCCGTTTAATGCTTGTCCGATGACAGTCATATCCTCTTCTAAATCAAGCAAAGATCCCAAAGCCCCTAAAAGCATTCGCTGGTCCTCAGCAATAAACAGACGAATCATTCTTTTCGTCCTCCAATCATTCTGCTTTTTTAATAAGCGGAATCGTCAGTGCCACAACCGTTCCGTTATGATCTGAAACCGTTAATCCCCCTTCAATGAGCATGAGCCGTTCCTCCATTCCCCGCAGGCCATTCCCAAACAATTTCTCCTTCGCCACTCCCTTTCCGTCATCCCGTATCACGATCCTCATTTTGTCAGCAAACTGAGAAATGGTGATGGCACAGTGGGTTGCTTTGCTGTGCTTGATAATGTTAGTCACGGCTTCCCGCATACACATACTGATAATATTTTGAGTGACGGGAGATATCACTGAAAAGTCGTCGGCTCCTTCGTATTGAAAGGTAATGTTCCCCGCTCTTAATATGTGCTGAATGTTTACGAGCTCCTCTGTTATCGTGACCGTTCTCATATCAGAAACCAGCTCTCGAACTTGCTTGAGTGCGGAGCGTGAACTGGTTTCCATTTCTTTTGCCTCAAGCTTGGTCCGTTCTATATCAGATGCAGCCAGCCGCTGAATGAGCTGGCTTTTTAATGTAAGCAGCGACAGGGTGTGGCCAAGAGTATCGTGAAGATCACGGGCGATTCGAACACGCTCCTCTCTTTTAGAGAGTTCTTTTATCTGTTCGTTGGCTTGTGCAAGCTTATTTTCAAGCTCAATCCTCCGAAACATAGAACGAATGCCGAATGGAGAAATGAGCATAATGACGAGAAACGGGAGAACAGAAAAAAGCTCCCGGAGCGAGACCGAATTCGCGATAAATTGGTATAGACATGGAAAAAGCAGTATAAAGATTAAAGCGCAGAACGCACGGTTAAAATTCGTTTTCTCTTTGTAATAACCAACAAAGTTTGCCGGGAAAAAACCTAAGTATATATAGGTGATATTGTAAAACACACTATATATCAAAATAACCGCCATTTGCACGATAAGCCAATATGTAAACGAAGCTTTGCCCACGCTGCAGAATAACTGGCGATATGCCGCTACAAAAAGGAGCAGCATGCCATATCCGATCCCCTGTTTGACACCTGATTCTTTTAATAAAGAAAGGAACGGCATAATCGTATACACCAGAAAGATATAAGGGAAAAACCCGAATTCCTTCGGGAAAATAGATATTGCCTTTTTCATGTATTACACCGCTTCTTGTTTTCTTCTTATATATTTAGATAGTAGCATGAAGAGCATCATATAAGCGATTAATATCAGAATATTTTTCCAAGTGGGACTCCCACCCCGGACAAGTTCCCACGCTCCGCTCCCGAAATGATAAGACGGAAGCCACTGGCCAATGCTCTGCATCATGTCAGGCATGACCTCAAACGGCATCCACATCCCTCCGCCTAAAGCCAGCAGCATATAAAGCACATTACTGATTCCGGCCGCTGTTTCTACTTTTCTCATGAGGCCGATTAGTGTGCCTAATGCTAAAAAAGGCAATGCGCCAAACAAAATCCACAGTCCGCTCATCATCCATTCAAACGGTGACAAGGCAATATCATTGATGATTGTGCCGAACAGAAATATGACGGTAATCGATAAAACGTGAATGACACTTTGGCCGATCATCTGAGCTGATAAATAGATATGATCCGGAAGAGGCGTAAGGCGGATAAAGGCGGTCCAGCCTTGTGACCGTTCTTGTACCATTCGGATGCCAAGCGTCATGATAGAGGAACCCATCACGCTGAAGACTGTCATCGACATCAGGTAATGGGCTTCCCATGCACGTTGATCAGGGACGTTGGTATTCACTACATTTGTAAAGAAATAATAAAAGGCAATCGGCATGATCAGAGACCAAAGCACAAAATACTTGTTCCTAAGCACCCTTTTCATTTCAGCGATGCTTTGCTTTTGCAGCATGTTCACTCACATCGCCTCCCTGTTGCCGTCAGCCAGCTGGCGAAATGCCTCATCGAGCGTCGCTTGCTCAATTCGAATATTTCGTGCTGGGATGTTTTCTTGAAAGATCAGCGCCAACACTTTGTCTGTATTTGATGTCTGGATGATGGTTCTCTCATGCTCGTGGATCACTCTCTCGACTTCCGGGTGACAAGACAGCCTTTCCAATGATTCACTTGAATGAAGCGTAAAGGAAACAGACTGTTTTTGAATTCTTGAGCGGATTTGCATTGGTGAGTCGTCTGCAACAAGCTGTCCTTCAGTAAAAAATAGGATTCGCTGTGCGGCATCATCTGCTTCCTGTAAATAATGAGTTGAAAAAATAATCGTTTTTCCTTGGTCCGACAGTCCGTGAATGGTCTGCCAGAATCGGTGTCTTGATGAAGTGTCCATGCCGACTGTCGGTTCATCAAGTATAAGCAGCTCCGGGTTCCCGGCAAGAGCCAAAGCAAAGCTCAAACGGCGTTTTTGTCCGCCGGATAATTTTTCTGCTCTTGTTTTCAAATCTTCTTTGGTGAGTGCTGTTAACGAAACGAGTTCTTTCATGGACAATGGATTCGGATAATAGCTCCGGAAGAGTTCAAGGATTTCATCCACCTTAAGGCCCGGCATGACACTTACTTCCTGAAGCATTACACCTATTTTTTCACAAACCTGTTGATCATCGGGAACCCGGTTAAATAGTTTGATTTCTCCCTCACTCGGTTTCAGCAATCCTAATATCATCGAGATGACGGTCGTCTTCCCTGCCCCATTTGGCCCGAGAATGGCTGCAATTTCTCCTTTTTCAATCCTGAAGCTGATGTTGTTTACAGCGGTTTTTCGCTGGAAATGTTTTGTCACGTTGCTTACTGTTACTGCTTCTTTCATCACATGAGCACCTCCTGATCGTTTACATTGATTGTAAAATGACGGAGAAGACGATGTTAGTATGGGGTGTCATGATGATGGAGTGACAAATGTCATTTTTTTCTCACCCCGGTGTCTAGGCAATCCTCCTCCTGCATCTTCCAATTCATCCATCTTTTCTATCTCCCATGTCCTCTTTCTTTTAAACTGCTGTGACATTCATAGAAAGATACACTCTTCAAACCATCCGAGTGTTATGATAGAAATATTGAACTTTATATTACTTTCCGGCTGAAAGGAGCCAATCATGAACGAAGCGATTTTGTCTAGAAATCATGTGAAGGTGAAAGGCAGCGGCAAAGCATCTATCATGTTCGCACCTGGTTTTGGATGCGATCAAAGCGTGTGGAATGCCGTGGCACCTGCCTTTGAAGAAGATCATCGGGTGATTTTATTTGATTACGTCGGTTCGGGACATTCAGATTTGCGCGCATATGACCTGAATCGTTACCAGACACTTGACGGCTATGCCCAGGATGTTCTTGATGTTTGTGAAGCTTTAGATCTGAAGGAAACCGTGTTTGTGGGTCACTCCGTCGGGGCCTTGATTGGGATGCTTGCATCCATCCGCCGCCCGGAGCTTTTTTCCCATCTGGTGATGGTGGGGCCTTCTCCTTGCTATTTGAATGATCCGCCTGAGTATTACGGAGGATTTGAAGAGGAGCAGCTCCTTGGCTTGCTGGAGATGATGGAGAAAAATTATATCGGCTGGGCGACTGTATTTGCGGCAACCGTTCTGAATCAGCCAGATCGGCCTGAAATTAAGGAAGAGCTTGAAAGCCGTTTTTGTTCTACTGATCCTGTCATTGCCCGCCAATTCGCGAAAGCGGCGTTTTTTTCTGATCACCGAGAGGATCTTTCGAAGGTAACGGTTCCCTCTCTTATTCTCCAATGTGCAGATGATATCATCGCACCTGCAACAGTAGGTAAGTATATGCATCAGCATCTGCCTTATAGCAGTCTGAAACAAATGGAGGCTCGCGGACATTGCCCTCATATGAGCCATCCAGATGAGACGATACAGCTGATCGGCGATTATTTAAAAGCACACGTGTGATATAGGAACGAAAGGGATAGAGGTGACCCTCTTAGATGGACAAACAATTGAATGATGCACCATGCGGTTTCCTCGCTTTGTCAGAAGAGGGGTCGATCATAGCTGCCAACCGCACCCTTATCAAGATTCTGGATTATGAACCGGAGCAGGTTATCGGCCAGCATATGAATATGATGTTGACCATTCCCGCACAGCTTTTCTGCCAGCTTTATTTTTTTCCGCTTTTGAAATTAGAGCATCACATCGAAGAAATATACATTTCCCTGAAAGCTAGAGATGGAGAAGAAATTCCCGTCCTTATCAATGCTATTGCGAGACACGATAGCGGGGCTTCTGTCTTTGATTGTGTTCTTATTCCAATGCGAAAGCGAAATGAATATGAAAATGAGCTGCTGATAGCCAGAAATGAGGCTCAGGAAGCTTTGCTTGCCAAACAGAAAGCCAATGCGGAGTTAGAAATTGCCTTGGAAACGCTGAAAGCAAAGCAAGAAGAACTTCTTGAGATCAACAAACAAAATCAACAATTTAAATTAAACACCAAAAGAGAGCTTGAACTCGCCAGAAAGATCCAGAAAAACTCGTTGACTGAACCGATTGTAAACGATCAGGTTCAGATTGACTCTTATTACAATGCATCGAGTGAATTGTCAGGTGATCTTTACGGATATTATCAAATCGATGAACACCGTTACGGCATTATTATCCTTGATGTGATGGGGCACGGAATTTCATCTGCATTGATTACGATGTCTCTTCATCCTTTGTTTCAGCGCCAGATCACGCAAGGTCTCAGCCCCGTTAAAGTTATGAAGGAATTGGACCGGCACCTTCACAGCTTGTTTCAAAATGATGAGGAAGCAAGACATTATTGCACTGCTATTTATCTCGAGATTGACATAGCACGGCAAAGAATTGATTATGTCAACGCAGGACATCCGCCGGCACTTTGGCAGGACGATAGCGGAACTCAACATCTGCTTCACGCGACTTCGCCTCCGATCGGAATGTTTGAAGACTTAGTATTTCAGTCAAGCAGCCTTTCATACACGGAGGGCGGAAGATTGCTTCTGTATACAGATGGCGTGATGGATCCTACGGCTTCATGTTATTTATATGATTTACTAAAGGATCATCCTGATTCGCCGATCGCTGACCTGAAGGAGAACATCCTTACATCACTGCAGCATCAAAAGGAAGCCCATCATAAGAGTGATGACGAATGTTTTATATTAGTTGATGTAAAATAAAATGATCCATGAGACTTAACAATGATTTGTTACATCTCATGGATTTTTTGTTTCAGCGTTTCTTTGGAATATGTCCTGACTCCGCATATTGAAACACCTGCAAGGAAGGCAGCGGGTGTCCATTAAAATCAAATAAAGCTTGATTATCTACAGCACTTCCCCCATACCACTTCCCGGCGTCTTCAGGGTCGTATTCAGCAGCGTAGCTGGAAGCCCACCCTGACCCGTATGTTTCCCATAACACTTTGTTTTTCTCTATCTGTGTTTTCGGTCCGACCGGAATCCACGCAGGCTCCCAGTAGAAAACACCAAGTCCTGCTTTGCCCGTATTCGCCACTGCCTCCATTACATCTCTTACTGCAGTTGCCTGGCCTTGAACAGAAATTGGATATGGCAGCGTCTGCCCGCTTTTTGGTGCTGTATTTCCATGCCCATCGCCATCTTCAGCGGTATAGGTGTACGATGTCTCCGCCACCATGACTTTTTTGCCGTAAGTATTGGCAACAGCCTTCAGCACGGAGGTCAAATTTTGTAATGTGCCATGCCAGAAAGGATAATAGGAGCTCGCAAACACATCATAATCCACTTTGTTTTTGCTGAGTGTTTCTGCAATAAATGAATACCTTCCAGCCGTTTCAGGATTGGTAAAATGCAGGGCGACCAAAATATTTGAATTTGTCTCCCTGACCGCTCGGCTTCCTTCATTAAATAATTGGCACATCTTCGTCCAATCAGTCTCACCGGCAAATCCTCCTGTTGTTTCATTTCCGACCTGAACCATGCCGATGTCAACGCCTTCCTTGATCATCTTTTGCAGGCTTTGTTTCGTATACTCATAGAGCTTTGCTTTTTTTGCTTCAAAGCTGAGATTCACCCAGGCTTTGGGCACCTTTTGTTTCGCTGGATCGGCCCAGAAATCAGAGTAGTGAAAGTCGGCCAGCACCTTCATTCCGTTCGCTGTCGCTCTTTTTCCGATTTCGATGGCTTTTTGAACATCATTGTTCCCCCCGCCATACCCATTGCCATTTGAATCATACGGGTGATTCCAGATGCGGACGCGAACATAGTTGACCCCAGCCTGTTTTAAGGTTGTAAAGATGTCCTGGCGTTTTCCGCTTGTATTGTAAAAGGTGACACCGCTGTTTTCCAAAGCAATAACGCTGGATACATCTGCCCCTTTGATAAAGTCCTTGTTCATTCCCTCTACTTTTTTAACAAAAAGATCCTCTGCCCGAAGCTCTGACACGTGCTTCTCCTTCTCAATGGCAGCGGCATATCCTGTTGAACTACATGCACTCCACACGATGGCAGCCGCAAAGAACATTTTCACTTTGCTTTTCATGATTTCATCCCCCCAAGACTTAGTAAGCGGTTTCATTCTATAGAAAAAAGAATCCGCCCATATCGAGCGGAGCATCAGCCTAATGTGTGTTTACGACAATTCTCACTTCATACTTTTCCATCGTCAGGTCGCCTGACAATATGTCTCCTGTCATCATGTCCTTCACACTCTGATCAAACGTGACCAGCTGTTTTTCTTCCGTGAAATTCATGATAAAAATATAATCATTGTCCTGATCCTGCCTCGCTTGTACGGAGACGCCTTTTCCGTGCCGAACCGGAAAAACTGGAGAAAGAGACAGGTCTGTGATCAGACCCTCATAGAAATCACGCTGAAATTGATCCTCCAAACGCGCGCCGATAAAATACGCCTTGCCCTGCTGGTACTCATGGCTTGTGACCGCTGGCGTGCGCGCATAAAAATCTTCTTGATACACCGCTTCCACTGAAGCTGTCTTTACATCAATCACGGTTGCATAATCCTTCATTTCATATATTTGGCTGCGGTAGCTGACAGCGTTTCGATCCTTCGGATACAGGGTGTCCGTTTCAAGAGGCTCAACTCCAAATATAGCTTGAAGATCCGGATGCCATCCGCCTGTGTATGTTAAGTCATGCTCATTCACAACCCCGCTGATATACGTCATGACTAAGGTGCCGCCGTCAGCCGTAAACGCTTTTAAACGGGAAATGGTGTCCTCGCTGATTAAATACAGCATCGGGACGATCAGCAGTTTATATGGTGAAAAGTCTTGTTCTTTCGTGATGACGTCGACAGGGATATCGTGTTCCCAGAATGTGCGGTAATGCTGCTGAAGCGTTTGCGGATAACGTTTTGTCGCCTTCGCAAACCCCTGAGCATCCTCGAGCGCCCAATGATTTTCCCAGTCATATAAAATCGCGGTTTGAGCCGGCCTCTTCGTTCCGACAACTTCGGACAGCCGTTCCAATGTCTCACCTACCTTGGCCACTTCTTGAAAGACGCGGTTCTTCGGGCTATTGTCATGATCCACAACCGCTCCGTGTAATTTTTCTGATGACCCCCGTGATTTGCGGTATTGGAAATAGAGAACGCTGTCCGAGCCGTGGGCAATCATTTGCATGGATGACAGCAGATTCATGCCCGGGCGCTTTGCCTTGTTGACGTTATGCCAATTGACCGCGCTTGGCGTACACTCCATTAATAAGAAAGGCTGCTGCTTCAAGCTTCGGTACAGGTCGTTGATAAAACCGACCTTCATCGCCAAATCAGCTGTGCTTTCCCAGTCATTGTGCCAGACAGGATAAGCGTCCCAGCTGATGACATCGACATGCTTTGCAAATTTGCTGTAGTCGAGGCCCTGATACGGGATCAAATCCGCTGTGTCAGCCATAAAATTCGTTGTGATAGGGATATCAGGCGTCAATTCTTTCAGCGGAATGATTTCATTTTTATAAAACGAAATCGTTTGATCGGTGACGAACCGGCGCCAATCTAAATTCAGGCCATGCAAGCCATTTTCACCGATCGGCGAAGGGCTTTCAATTTGTGACCAGTCATTGAACGTATGGCTCCAAAAAGGAGTCCACCACGCATGGTTCAATGTCTTGAGGCTGTTGTCATATTTCGATTTCAGCCACTCCCGGAAAGCATGCTGGCATAGATCACAGTGGCAATCTCCCCCGTATTCGTTTGAAATGTGCCACATTAACAGCGCCGGGTGATGTCCGTATCGTTCTGCTAATAAGCGGTTGATGTGCCGTGTTTTTTCTCGGTAGACTTTAGATGTGAGGCAGTGGTTGTGCCTTCCGCCGTGCAACTGTTTGACGCGGGAGGCATTGACGCGCAAAACTTCCGGATAGGTTTGCGACAGCCAGGCCGGACGGGCTCCGCTCGGCGTTGCTAATATGACCCGGCCGCCTATACTGTGAATCCGCTCAAAAATATCATCCAGCCATTCAAATTGATATATGCCCTCCTCCGGCTCAAGTGCGCTCCATGCAAAAATGCCGACAGAAAACGTATTCGTATGAGAAAGCTTCATCAGTTTGATATCGTCAGCTAAAATATCGGGCCGATCCAGCCACTGATCGGGGTTGTAGTCTCCCCCATGGAGCATAAATTTCGCTTCTGTTACGTGCGTTTTTTCAAGCTTTGACATCACATTCTCCTCCTTGTTCTCTTAGCCCTTCGTTCCGCCTGCGGTTAATCCGGATACAAAATTCTTTTGCAGCATGATAAAGATAACGGCAACCGGTATGCTGATAAGCAGGGCTCCGGCCGCAAATGTCGTATAGCTGGCCCCCATGACATCATTCACTAAATTGAATAGACCGACGGGCAATGTATATGATTCAGGCGTTCTCAATATGGTTGAGGACAGCACAAAATCTCCGAGCGGACCGGTAAAGCCGTTCATGGCCACGACTGCCGCCATCGGTTTTGATAATGGCAGAATGATCTGGAAGAAGATTCTGGTGCTGCTGGCTCCGTCAATCTTGGCGCTTTCGTCTAAATCCATCGGAATGGAATCCATGTACCCTTTCATCAAATACGTATTCATCGGGATCAGGCCGCCGATATAAAGCAAGATTAGCAGCCAGTGGCTATTGATCATTCCCAAGATTTGCGCCAGCACAAACAAGGCAATTAAAGCTGAAAACTGAGGAATCATCTGCAGCAATAAAAAGAGCGTTAAAGCGTATTTCCTGCCTTTGAAGCGAAAGCGCGAAAACGCATAGGCTGTAAACGTCACACAGAGCAAAGACCCTGCCATTGTAAACAGGCTGATCTTCATTGAGTTGACATACCACTGCACATATTGAAGGCTTTCTTTGCCCGCAAATAATTCCTTGTAATGGTCGAATGTCGGATGCTTCGGAATGATGGATGTACTGATTAAGCTGTTGCCAGGATTAAAGCTTGCGCCTGCCGTCCAAAGGAGAGGATAAACAATGATGACCGCCATAAAGGCTAGCAACAAGTAAGAGAAAAGGAGACGGATATATTTTCTGACCTTCATATCTGTCAGCATGCCTTATGCCTCCTCTTTAAAAGACTTTGTCTGTCTGAACTGCCACAATGCGATGGAGATAACAAATACAGATAATAAAATGGTTAAAGCCGCAGCAAGTGAATATTGGCTTGACTGCATTGTCAATTTATAAATCCATGAAACGAGGATATCTGTCCCGCCGGCTGTTGATCCGGTTACAGCCGGACCTCCGCCATTGAATAGATAGATAATATTAAAGTTATTAAAGTTAAACGTAAACTGAGTAATAATAATCGGAGCCATTGCAATGAACACCATCGGAAGCGTGATGTATCTCAGCTTTGAAAAGACAGAAGCGCCATCAATCGTAGCTGCTTCATACAGATCGTCCGGGATGGATTGCAATACGCCTGTTGAGACGAGAAAGATGTACGGAAATCCGAGCCAGCCCTGCATGAGAATCAACGCAAGCCTCGACCAATTGGCATCTGTCATCCACGGAAGCGGATCTATCCCGAAGAAAGCCAAGATGTCGTGATTCATCGCACCGAAGCTATCATTAAACAGTCCCGCAAAAATTAAAATCGTCACAAAACCGGGAACGGCCCATGGCAAAATCAGAATCGTCCGAAAAAAACGTTTAAACCGAAGGTCTTTCTGGTTAACAATGATCGCGAGAAAAATCCCCAAGCTGACTTGCAGTGTGGATGCAGCAAGTGTCCAAACCACCGTCCAAGCCAGTACATCAAAAAAAGTCGACCTCCAAATATCAACTGTGAAAATATTTGCGAACGTTTGAAAACCGACCCAATCAATTAATTTTGCAGGAGGAGAATGATACAAATCATAGTTTGTAAACGCTAATGCAAAGCTGAATAAGATAGGAAAGATCACGGCGAAAATTAAAATAAACAAAGATGGGCCGCTGACGACATAAGGATAGCCCTCAGAAATGATATGTTGGTATTGTTCCTTTAAGGAACTTAATGGCTTATTTTCATCACGCTGTTTTCCGCTTTGGAACGCATCGCGAAGATTCACATAATACACCGCAAGGCCAAAGCAGGTCACGATGACAGCGATAATTCCTTCCGCCAGCAGAAAAACGGAATTATCCCGCGGCACTTCTGTTCCCAGTGTAAAGATTCCCCAAAACCCCATATTGAGCAGATCTCCAAAGACCGCAAAAAACGATGCGCCTAAGAAAAGAAAGACAATACCTTTTATCCATTGCTTGTTATAAAATTGCCCGAGCCCCGGGATGATAGAAAGCAACAAAGCGACTTGACGATGCTGCACCGTTTTCACCTCTCTTACAATACAAATCTAGCTTCCTCTTTATTTTCCGCTGTGCTTTGCCTTAATTTGTCCTTTGGCCGTTTCAGCGGCTTGATCCAATGCTTGTTTCGGATCCGCCTTCCCTGTTGCAACCGTCTGTAATGCTGAATCAGCCGGCGTCCATATTTCATTCATTTCCGGAATATTTGGTGTTGGCTCTGAGAAACGGGATTGTTCAGTAACTGCCCGTGCCGCCTCGCTTTTCATAATAGCCGGGTCATTGGCTAGGGATTTCACAGCAGGAACTTCTTTCGTCTCTTCATATCGTGTTTTAGAATTTTTTTCATTTGCCAGGAAAACGGCTAATTCTTGCGCCAGCTCTGCATTCTTTGAAAATGCACTGACGTTGTAGCTTTTGACGCCGATAAAGGAGCTCATGTTTTTCCCATTTTCCAGCTTCGGCAGTTTCGTAATGCCATAATTGATTCCTGCTTTCGAAAAGGCTTCTACATTCCATGGACCAGAAATAATTGCGGCGGCTTTTCCTTCTGTGAACAGCGATTCCAATACGTTAATCCCTTGTTCTCCAATAATGCCAGCCGGGAACAGGCCATCTTTGTAAAACTTCTGAATCAGCGCCGCACCTTTGACAGCTCCTTCATTATTGATTCCAATGTCTGACGGGTTATAGCTCCCATCTTTGGCCTTTCCAAAAATGTATCCGCCATATCCGCTCATCACACTTTCTGCATAATAAATTTGATCGAATAGGGCTAAAAAGCCAAATTTGCTGCCGTCAGCAGTCTTTTTGGAATAGTCGTACCACTCTTCCAGCGTTTTGGGCAATTCCTTTTCTGTGATGAGATCTTTGTTGTAAAAAAGCACAGTCGTTTCGACCGCTTTTGGCAGTCCATAAAGCTTTTGATCTACCATTTGAGACTGAATGGAAGCGTCAGTATAAAGTGATTGAACGTCTTTTTTGACATGTAATTCCTTGAGTAATCCTTCCGTGACAGCGGTTCCGATTTGATCCCCTGGCATTGTTAACACGTCAGGGCCTGTGCCGGCCGGTCCGTCCATTCGCAAATCTTCAATCTGCTTGGCATACGGTTTTTCAACGACTTTGACCTTCACATCATGCTCTTTTTCAAACGCAGCAACGGCCTCTTTAATGCCGATGCTCTTTTCTTTATCCTCCCATACAACAAGCTCTGATCCTTTCGAACTCGATTTGGCGCTGCTGCTTTCCTTTGGGCCGCAAGCCGCCAAGGATAAACTGACAGCTGCGCAGAGCATGAATACGGAACACTTTTTTGCCATTTTCATTGATTGTCACCCTTTCGGTAGGAATGAAAGCGCTTTAAAGATAATATAGCACGCCTGAGAAAATGTGTAAACAAACTATTTACCTCACAGAGTAAATTTTTTTACTTAAATAAAAAATGACTTAGTGTCCTAAGTCATTTTTAATTCATACTCTTCCTGACGATTAATTCTGCGCCCACATATAATGTTTTTACCGTTCTTCTCTTGTCCTGCACTTGTTCAAGCAGTAATTGAACAGCATTTTTACATAATTCATGTATATCAATATGAAACGTCGTCAGAGGAGGCGAGACATACTTCGCGAAGCTGATGTTGTTGATACTCACAATGCTTACCCTGTTTGGTATGGCAATTCCTTTTTCGTTCAGGGCTTGCAGACAGCCCACTGCAATCGGGTCCGCTGCAATCATAAAAGCAGTCGGAAGCTGATCGCCTAATGTGTCGATCGCTGCTGACATCAGGCGGTAGCCGTTTTCTACAGAGAATCCGCGATGACAGAAAATATAGCGCTCGTCCAGCATGGCTTTTTCCCTCATATAGGATCTGAAGGTTTGTTCACGGATGTCCATTTCATCCTGATTGGTATTCGGATTTTTGTATGTGCCGCCGATAAAACCGATGCTCTTATGCCCCTTCTCAGTCAGGATGTTTACCGTCTTCCTTGTCATTTGTGCCAAATCGGGCCTTACCGAGTCAAAATGATCGGGATCAGGAGTTGAATCGATGAACACGCCGTTTTCAGTGAGATTTCTGAGGAAAGCCAGCTCTTCATATGAAAATGTGCCGACGGCAATAAACCCTTCCGTATGTTCTGGAATGCTCTCGATTCCATCCGCTATTTTATAAGTGGTCATATCGACATTGAATGCTTTCGCCAGTTTCTCTACTTCTAATCTCATCGTTTTAAAATAGACATCTTCTAATTCTTCTTTATCTGTCAGCCAATATAAAAACGCAATATGTTTCACCAGCGGCCTTACTGTTTTTTTGCGGTAATTGAGCTTTTCCGCCGCTTCATAGATTTTCTCCCGTGTCTCATCAGGAACAGAAAGGCTTTCATCGTTATTTAAAACGCGGGAAACGGTTGAGATTGAAAATCCCGCTTCCTGCGCGATATCTTTAATTGTCGCCATTGCATCTGCCTCCATTATTCAGCTCGCATTGTTTTAGTAAAATATTTTACTTTCTTTTTCGCAAATGTCAAGTGCACAAAGCCCTCTGGCTGCCTCATGTAAAAAGACTGAACCATTTGCGGCTCAGTCTCAGTTGTTCGTATCATTCGGAACCGGCGGAATTGCCCGGGAAATGAGTTGGTTATTGCACATTTTCCTCGAAATATCCCGAAAGCACATCTTCCACATTCGTCAAATGCGCCAGCATGGCGGCTTCCGCCTGTGCACCGTTCCCGGCAGCCACAGCATTGTAAATCCGTTCGTGCTCCTCATACAGCCGCTGAACGGAGGTCTTCTTGGAAAACAGCCAGATTTTCCTCGTTTCCCTCATTGTTTCCAGCAGCAATGATGACACGTGATTCATCAAGTGTTTAAGAAGTTCATTTTGAGAAGCGTCCGCAAGCGCAAGATGAAATGCAAAGTCTGCTTTCTCTCCCAGCTCCCCGTCCGCTTCAATGCTGCCCATTTCCTTCAGTGCATCCTGAATTCTTTCGAGATCTGCTTCTGTCCTTTTTTCAGCCGCTAGTGAAGCCACGCCGATTTCAAGCAGTTTTCTGACCTCGAGCAGCTGCTTGACGTCCTCTTTTTTCATCAGAAGGGCGGCTGAGAGCGGCTGAGAAATTTGATTGAGCTCAAATTCCTTCAGATACGTGCCTTCTCCCTGTTTCATTTCGACAAGCCCCATCGCTTTTAGCGCAGAAAGTGCCTCGCGAACCGCTGAACGGCTGACTTGAAAGCTCTCAGCAAGCGCCTGAACAGAGTCCAGTTTATCCCCCGGCTTCAATTCGCCGTTTTTGATCATATCTAATAGTGCATCCGCTACTTCTTCATATATTTTTTTTGTTTTAATCTGTTTGTATTTCAATGCAATTCACCCCGTAACTTGTAGGTCTGGCTGTTTACGATCTATTATACTCTGTTTTGTGGGCCGCCAAAAGATTTTGACTATTTTGTCAAAAAGTCTTGTACTTTGATTTTTTTCAAAATATAATGCTAGGTAACTGGTCTTATTACCCAGTCATCAGATGATCATATCATCTATAGAAACCGCTTACATATGGCGCCAGTTTATGTTTCAAGGAGGGGTTTGGGATGCAATGGACACAGGCATATACGCCTATAGGGGGAAATTTGCTATTATCAGCGCTTGCCGCACTTGTACCGATTATTTTCTTTTTTTGGGCACTCGCGATTAAACGGATGAAGGGGTATACAGCTGGCTTGGCCACATTGGGGATCGCCCTTATCATTGCTGTATTGGTTTATCGGATGCCTGCGGAAAAAGCGCTGATGTCCGCGACACAAGGAGCCGTATACGGAATGTTGCCGATCGGCTGGATCATTGTGACGTCTGTTTTTTTGTATAAAATCACTGTGAAAACGGGACAGTTTGATATCATTCGCAGCTCTGTTCTCTCGATTACTGATGACCGACGGCTTCAGGCTCTCTTGATCGCTTTTTCATTCGGGGCTTTTTTAGAAGGGGCAGCAGGCTTCGGAGCGCCGGTCGCCATTTCTGCCGCGCTGCTGGTCGGTCTCGGCTTTAATCCTCTTTATGCTGCGGGGATCTGTTTGATCGCCAATACGGCGCCTGTCGCCTTTGGCGCAATTGGGATTCCAATTACAGCCGTAGAAGGGCCGACAGGGATTCCGGCGATGGAGATTTCGCAAATGGTCGGGCGGCAGCTGCCGTTTTTATCCGTATTTATTCCTCTTTATTTAATCATCATCATGAGCGGGTTCAGGAAAGCCTTGGAGATCTGGCCGGCGATTCTCGTATCTGGTGTTTCCTTTGCTGTTGTTCAATATCTCAGTTCCAATTTTTTAGGGCCTGAGCTGCCCGATGTTTTGTCAGCTCTTGTTTCAATGGCTGCACTTGCTGTGTTTTTGAAATGGTGGAAGCCGAAAACAACATTCCGGTTTGCCGGTGAACAAGAGTCGGCCGCCTCAATTGAAACGGCGCGCACAAATCCGGCGGCGCCTGCGTACAGCGGCGGACAGATTTTTAAGGCTTGGTCGCCATTTCTGCTGCTGACGGCGATGATTTCCGTATGGGGCATTCCATCTGTCAAATCTGCACTAACCGGGCATTATGAAGGCTCTGCGGTGTTCTTGAAGTGGCTGAATGCTGTTGGAGAAAAACTGACTTTTGCCCCCGGTGTGCCTTTTTTGAACAATCAGATTGTCAATGCTGACGGTACGCCGATTGAGGCGGTTTACAAGCTTGAGGTGCTTGGTTCAGCCGGCACCGCGATATTGATTGCCGCAGTGCTGTCAAAGTTCATCACGGCGATTTCGTGGAAAGACTGGGGAACCGTTTTTAAAGAAACAGTCCAGGAATTGAAGCTTCCGATTTTGACCATCGCTTCTGTCGTTGGTTTTGCCTATGTCACCAACTCCTCGGGAATGAGCACGACACTCGGGATGACACTCGCGCTGACAGGTTCGATGTTTACCTTCTTTTCGCCCGTTCTCGGTTGGCTCGGCGTCTTCATTACCGGCTCGGATACTTCCGCCAACCTGCTGTTCGGCAACCTGCAGAAAGTCACCGCATTATCAGTCGGCATGGACCCCGTTCTGTCTGTGGCCGCCAATTCTTCAGGCGGTGTCACAGGAAAAATGATTTCACCGCAGTCGATAGCGGTGGCGTGCGCCGCCGTAGGACTCGCTGGAAAGGAGTCAGATCTTTTCCGCTTTACCATTAAACACAGTCTGTTTTTGCTGCTGCTCGTTTGTATCATCACCTTTTTGCAGCATCACGTATTCAGCTGGATGATTCCTTAAAAAAATCCTCCCGTCTAGGGAGGATTTTATTTATATCGCTTTCTCGCTGCCGATGACGGAATATTCATTTGATCGCGATATTTTGCCACGGTGCGTCTCGAGATTTGGATGCCGTGTTGTTCATACAGCAAATCGACAAGCTTTTGATCTGAAAGCGGTTTTGTTTTGTCCTCTTGATTGATCAGGTCTTCAAGATGCATTTTGACTGCATAATTCGACGCATCTCCCTCTCCTGAAGCCTCGGCTTTTGCTGAGAAAAAGAGTTTCATCTCAAACAGCCCGTAAGGCGTTTGTATTGTTTTCCCTTTAATGGCCCGGCTCACAGTTGATTCATGAAGGCTTAGACAGTCCGCCACCTCTCTCAGAGTCAGCGGCTTCATTGCGCTTCGCCCTTTCAGAAAGAAATCCTTTTGGCGTGTGATCAGTTCATTGATAATTCTCGTGATTGTCTGTTTTCGCTGCCGCAGCGCGCGGCTCAGCCAGCGCCACTCCTGATATTTCGCAGATAAATAGGAGACAGTATCCTGACAGGAGCCGGATGATAAAAGCGTTCTGTACTGCGGATGCAGATCGATCTCGGGAAACGAGCGGGTATTCAGTTCCGCTGCGATGTGCCCATTTTTTACGGTGATAAAAATGTCAGGCTCAATATACACATCTTGCTCTGGCCGGGCAAACAGAAGGCCAGGTCTAGGATGAAGAGCCGCGATATCATCTGAGATATCTTGAATGGTATGAAGCGGAATTCCTGCCTCCACTGAAAGCGCTTTCCATTTTTTTTGTGCAAAAGCATCAAAATGAGCTGAAACCAGCATTTCCGCTTGTTCATTTCTGTTCGGCAGCCGCTGTAATTGAAGAAGGATGCATTCCTGCAAAGATCTCGCGCCGATTCCAGCCGGTTCTAATGACTGGAGTTTTGCCAAAACAGCCTCCGCTTCCTTGGCCGATACAGATAATCGCCGTGCTGCCTCCTCTATATCTTCTTCCAAGTACCCGTTTGAATCAAGCGAATGAATCAGATAATTAAAAATCTTTTTTTCAGTGTTTGTCAGATTCATATCGAGTGACTGCTGTTTTAACGCATCCTGCAATGTTTTTTGCGGATCACTTAATTGAAGGCCCGCTTCCTGTGCATTCATCCTGTTTTTATTTGTTTTATGGTAAGATAGTGGCGGTGTGTCTGTTTCCTTTCGTTCAATAAGAGGGTTTTCCAGTGAGAGCTCATCAATGTACTCGGCGAGTTCTGCCGAATGATAGCCAAGCAGCGTGATGGCCTGCCTGAGCTCCTGTGTCAGTTGAGGCTTTAATACTTGTACTTGCTGAAGTTTCATATCCATCTTGCTCACTCCCCTTTCTTCATTGTACATGATTGAGATCACACCGTATACATTTATGAAAAAGGAGCTGCCAAAGAAATGTCTGAACTTTTTTCCGTCCCTTATTTTATTGAGAATTTAAAACAGCATATTGAAATGAATCAGTCTGAGGATAAAATCCACGCGATGAACAGCTACTACCGTTCCGTCGTCTCAACACTAGTGCAGGACCAGCTGACGAAAAACGCAGTTGTCCTGAAACGGATTCAGCATCTAGATGAAGCATACAACAAAGTCAAACGTGGAGAATCAAAATAAACCTTCCGCTCACATGTGAGCAGGAAGGTTTTCCTTCTTTGAGGCGTGCTGGATGAGACGGGTGCTTGGCACGCCTTCCATCCAGGTATGAAAGTAATTGGCGTTTTTCCCGTAGGAATTATCAATGACCTTGTTTTCTTTTTGAAGAAGAGAAGACAGGATGTGGCCGTGCAGCCTTGATGTTTCCACCGATTCGTAACGGCTGAAAAACCGAATCGCTTTTTGGACGATATAATCCGAGTATTTTTCCCATATATACGCAATGGGCAAAGGGTTGCCTGCTTTTTTATTCAAGACGTTCAGCGTTTGGAGAAAAGCAATCGTCCGGCGGTCTGAAGCTGACAGCACCGTGCGCCAGTCGTAGCTTTCCGCTTCTGCGTGTTCCTGAAGCGCCTGGTTTGCTTCATGATCTGTTCGGATAAATCTCAGCTTTTGATTGGACGGCTGCTGCGTGGGAATGACGGGAAACAGCTGATGAGCCATATCAGGCAGAAGCTGAATGTGATTTGTTGTAAAATAGGCCTGTGCCGTAGCATAGGAGGCTTTTTCCCTTGTCATGATGTGAAGGTTCGCATGCTTAGAAAATATCTCTGCCGTCCGTTTGAGGTTGTCTTTGTTTTGAAAATAAATCGATTGCGGCAGGATCACAATTTTGTGGTTCGGATAGGTTTGAACGATTTTCTCTCTAAAGCCTTGATAGTACGGATACAGATCCCCGAAGTTTCCGCCTCCCTGGCAGACGATGATCAGATTCGGATCAAGCTTTCGCCCGACTGGAAAATTGTCAGGATTCCAGCGTTTTCTGACCCGAATCCCGTGTTCTTTAAAGAAGGCTTCTGTTCCTTTCATAATAAATAAATCCCCTACATTTCCGTATAGAGGATAGTCAGCATATATAATCTCTGATTGTTTCGGAATGACGTCGAGCAGCCCGGACAGTTTCTGTTTTAGGCTGATCATCGAATGCTTGCTGTCCATTTCTTCACCTCGGCAGTTTGGAATAAGTGCAGTAGCACTTCAATGACCCGGTCTTGCTCATCTTCTGTCATATTGGACCCCGATGGGAGACAGATTCCTCGCTTGAACAAATCTTCGCATACGCTTCCTGTATCTTCATGAGAATAAAATAAAGCCGGATTGAACAGCGGCTGGGTATGGAGCGGCTTCCACAGCGGACGGGCTTCAATGTTTTCTTCAGCAAGACGTTGAACTACGTCATATGGGCTGAGCCCGTTATCAAGTGTGAGCGTGGTGAGCCAGCGATTGGATACGCCGGCTGCGTACTCCGGCATAAAGCGGACGCCGTCTATGTGACCGAGCGCATTTTTGTATCTCGTGAAAATGGTCCTTCTTTTTTCCACTCGCTCATCCAGCACCTCAAGCTGGGCAATGCCGACGCCGGCTAAGATATTGCTCAGCCTGTAATTGTGTCCAATTTCACTGTGCTGATAATGAACAGCCGGCTCTCGTGCCTGCGAAGCTAGAAATCTTGCTTTTTCCATTGCGGCTTCATCATTTGAAACGAGCATCCCTCCCCCTGATGTGGTAATGATTTTGTTCCCGTTAAATGAAAAAATGCCGAAGCGCCCGAATGTTCCGCTTTGCTTCCCTTTATAGACTGTGCCGAGGGATTCGGCTGCGTCCTCAATGACAGGAACTCCGTATGCATCACACAGGCTTACGATTTCATCCATTTTCGCGCTTTGCCCATATAGATTGACGGCAATAACCGCTTTTGGCAGTGTTCCGTTTCTTTTCGCTTCCTCCAATGCTCTTTCAAGGGCTGTCGGCGACATATTCCACGTATCAGGCTCAGAATCAATAAAGACGGGCACCGCTTTTTCATATAAAATCGGATTGGCGGTTGCTACAAATGTGAAGGACTGGCAAAACACGCTGTCACCTTCTTTTACCTCAAGCAAACGCAGGGCCAGATGAATCGCCGCCGTTCCTGAGCTGACCGCAGCTGCTGCTTTTACACCGACTCGTTCTGCCAGCTGTTCTTCAAATGAATTCACGAGCGGTCCAAGCGGCGCGATCCAGTTTGAGCGAAAGGCTTCTGAAATATAGTGCTGCTCCCTGCCGCTCATATGAGGGGGAGATAAGTAGATTTTTTTATGCATAGAATCATCCTTTGTTTGATGTTTGAATGGAAGAAATGATGCGTGCCGGAGCACCGGCCGCCGTTACCCTGTCCGGTATGGGACGGATCACCGCGGAGCCGGCTCCGACAATGCTCCAAGCCCCGATTGTGATCTGCGGTATGACGGATGCACCAGTTCCGACGTGAGCGCCTTCCTGAACGGAAACCGCTCCTGACAGCGTGACACGCGGGGACAGATGAACGTAATCGCTGATTTGATTGTCGTGCTCTGCCACTGCACCCGTATTGATGATGCAATGAGCGCCGATGCGCGCATCCGCCTGAATGATCGCGCCCGCCATAATCACTGTCCCTTCCCCGATGACAGCCGACTTGCTGACGATGGCTGACGGGTGAATCAATGTAATAAAATCATCTTTCCTCAGTCCCAGTCGCACCGCCAGCTGTTTTCTGACACTGTTATTCCCAACAGCAATCAGAAACAGCACATCCGGAATGAGCCTGCGCAGTTCAGTAACGGCTTCCGGCGGTCCTGTGTACCATTCTTTTCCGCCTTCGAACGTTTTGAATTTATCATCCAGCACCGCGGCTAAGCGCGTATCTGAGCGGGCGTTTATCAGCTCTCTGATCACCTTTCCGTGTCCGCCGTCACCCACAATGGCCACGTTTTTCATGAGGACACATCTCCGCTTCCGGTAAACCGTTCTGCGGTCACATGATTGGTTTGCTGAATCCCTTCTGAAACAAGGACCTTTCGCACCGTCAAACATAAAATTTTCAAATCGAGAAAAAATGACCGGTTGTCAACGTACCATACATCTAATTCAAATTTCTTTTCCCAGGAAATCGCGTTTCTGCCATTGATTTGCGCCCAGCCTGTGATACCCGGCTTCACCTCATGGCGCCGTGCCTGTTTTTCTGTATAAAGAGGCAGATAGTCCATCAAAAGCGGCCGCGGCCCGACAAGGCTAAGATCGCCCTTCAGGACATTCAGGAGCTGCGGAAGCTCATCAATGCTCAGCTTTCTGATCAGCCTGCCCGTTTTCGTCAGCCGGACTTCATCTGGCAGCAGATTTCCCTCACTGTCCCGTTCATCCGTCATTGTCCGGAACTTATATAGGGTGAACGGTTTGCCGTGCAGGCCTGGCCTTACTTGCTTAAAGAAGACAGGTGATCCTATTTTCAGCCTGACAACGGCGATGGTGAACAGAATGATCACACTCGTACAGCACAACAAAAAAATGGCGGCCGTCAGATCAAAAAGTCGTTTCAGGATCAAAGATTCACAGCTCCTTTCGTTTTTCGAAACCGTTTTAGTATCAGCTGTCTTTCCTCTTTTGTACAAACGAGCATAAAAGCGAAAACAGCGTAGCAAAAGCTGACTGTCACTCCCGTCGCTATCAGTGACGGCCAGCTGTCAATCTTCACAACGAACTGAATTGCCTTACAGACCGTCCAGGCAAACACAGCGGCTGAAAGAGGCCCGATTATGCCTTTAAAGAACACGTGCTTTTTGTAGCCTGTAATGCGGGATACGTAAAGCGGCGTAAAGATGGCATTTTTTAAAATAAGAGAAATGGCCCCTGCCAATGTTATGCCGTACAGACCGAGATGAGCCGGCCCGCTCAGCGTGACCGCCAGCACCACATTCACCGCACCTAACAGCAGGGTAACAATCGCCGGTGTTTTTTGTTGATTAAAAGCGGTCCATATATAAAACAGCGGCATAAAGGCGAGGCTGACAACCAAGTATCCGGCATGAATAAATAAAAGCGGTGCTATCGTTGAAAAGGACGATCCGAGCCAGATTGTCAGAAAAGGTCCCGCCAATCCGCCCAATAAGGCAGCAGGAAGTGCAAGCAAAAGACCATTGAGCCTTACTGCCTTATTGGCGTAATTCATCAATCCTTCCATATCGCCTTTTGAATAATATGAAGTCATGATGGGCGCAAACAGGGATGCGACCGTTCCGGCCAAGCTGCGCAAAAGCAGCGGAAACTGGATAATCGCCGCGTATTTCCCGGATGCAGACGCCCCCAGCATCAAATTGGCGGTTAACAGATCAATCTGCAAAAAAAGCAGGACGCCGATTTGATTGACGGAGCTCCATGCGCCCGCTTGAAACAGCTCCTTGCTTGTACGGAATGAAAGATCCTTCATACGAAACGAAAACCACGGAATCAGCTTTTTGAAGAAATAGAAAGACAGCACAGACGCAATAACAGCACCAGCTAAAGCTGCAAGCTGGATCTGCCAGATTTTCGGCGCAAAGCATGCAAACAGGAGCAGTACAGACAGCACCCGTATAAGCATTTGCACCGCCTGAATGGAACTGGTGATATAAAGGCGGTTGGCATAAAATGGTGCAGCGCCGAAACCGGCCATCAGAAATGTTAAAATAAACAGCACACTGCCGATCAAAATCGACAAACGCACATCTGCCAAAAGCGCTTGCGGCACATTCATGACGCGGTCAATAAAAAAAGCCGAACCCGCAAGCGGCAGCAAGAGCAGCAATGAAATCAAAACAGAGGCCGCTAAATAATTGCTGATATACGCATTTGCTTTCTCCCGCTCTCCCCTGTGGGCAGCAACAGAAAAGAACCGAACGACAACCGAGCTGAGCGCCACGGTAATAATCGAAAAGTAATTAATCACATTTTGTGTCAAGTGAACAAAGCCAAACGCTTCCACACCGAGCGTTTTGACAATAAAAGGCGTCATCCAAACCGATAGGAAAACGGACAAGAGAAAAGCCGTGAGATTAGCGCTGAAGTTTATCGTGAATTTCATGCTTGCTTCGCACTGCCTTTCATTGTCCCCCGATGCTCGAAAAACAGCTTGATGAGAAAAGTGAGCCGCCATTTACACAGTGCTAATACCAAACGTTCTCCTCTTAATAATTTCTCATGCTGAAACGGTGTATGTCTGACAGCCTGCCGCACCATGTCATAGGATAAAATCTGTCTGATCTTCTTTTTGATGTCTTTCGGCGAATTCGGAGAAGCACAGGCATTTGCCAAAAGCATCGGAAGCTGGTGCCTGCAAATGTACACATTCAAATCTTCTTGGCATGCGCCTGCTAAGCCATAGTGATTGTAGAATGCGATTTTAGCTTGATATTGTTTTTGAAGATGTTCATCCATCGCCGGCTTATAAGGGATTTCTGTCAGGCTGTTCGGGTTTTCACGATAAATGTACAATCCCTCATCAAGCATTTTCACCCGCTCCGCTTCGCAAAAAGCGGACAAATTGAAGGGAGAGTCTTCAGCAAAACGGATGTCTTCATCAAACATCAGATTCGCCCTATCAAAAAGCTCACGGCGGTAAAGATAACGCCATACATACCAGATAAATCTCGTTTCGTGAGCATGTTTAAGCCGTTCAGTCATTTCTCGTTTTGTCAGCACGCGGTTTGCCTCAAGCTGCGGCGGCACATATGTCCGCCTGTCCGATGACTGTTTGTAAAAACCGCATCCGACGATGTCGAGCCGATTTTCCTCCGCTTCTTCAGCCAGCCTCTGGAACATGGCGGAAGATACATAATCGTCTCCGTCTACAAAGCCGATGTAAGTGCCCCGCGCGGCCTTTATTCCCGTATTTCGCGCTGAACTAAGCCCGCCGTTTGCCTGATGAATGACCCGGATTCTCGCATCCCGTTTTGCATAATCCTCTGCAATTTCGCCTGAACGATCCGGTGTTCCGTCATTCACGAGGATGATTTCAATATCAGAAAGCGTTTGACGAAGCAAAGAATCAATGCACTCCCCTATAAATGGTTCAACATTATACATCGGGACAATAATGCTGACGAGCGGGGTCATTGCGCTTCACCGCTGATTTTGTCACGCAGACCTTTAAAATACACATCTCTCGGAAAGCCTGCACGGGATGTTTCTTTTGTTAAAAGCTCATTGACTGCGGCTGTTACGCGCTCTGGCTCCGGATGTTCTATCAGCTTCATGAACGGGATGTCTTTAAGCCATTGATAGCCCTCCATCACCTTATGGTCAAAGGAGCGAATGACAACACACGGCGTTCCTGTCAGCGCGCAAAAAATCATGCCATGAAGCCTGTCAGTGACGACGGCTTCTGCGCTTTGCAGCTTAGACCACAGCGCTTCAAGCTCCTGTTCGCGTGTATCGCGGCTGACCCGGCGCCCGATCGTTGTCTTAAAGGATTTGATCTCGCCGAATTCCTCACATAGCGCAGCCTTGACCCGGTTCCTCTGGTCCTCCTGAAGCACGCTTTCCTGATCCTCGCGCAAACACATATAAACCCCTTCGCGTTCTGCGGGGGTCTTGCTTCTATCTAAATACAGCACCATGTCCGGCTGCTTCAAAATTGTTTTTTCTTGAAAATGCTGTTTCATAAATTGATACGTTGTTTCATCCCGTGCCATGAGCAATAGGCCGGGGTGCGCATTATAAATTTTCTGTGCCCGTTTCAGCTCTTTGCGCCCCTTTTTCGTGTCAGAAAAATGAGCCGTTGCCGGAAGCTGGACAACCCGATAGTCATGGAATGTTTTAATGATGAAGCGGCGCGTCCACTCCTCATAACGGTATAAATCCCCCATATTTCCGCCGCCGATGATAAAGACCATATCCTCCGGATGGCGCGAGCGGATCAGGTTTTTTGCTGATTTGTAAATGTCCTTCATATCGACCTCGACGATGTCAAAGTCCGGGTATTCTTGCTCAAGAAATGCCTTGCTGGCATAAGCAATTGCGTGATCTCCCAAATTGTCATGGGACGGCAGCAGGGTCAGTATGATTTTTTTCTGATGTGCTGCGGCCTTTACCGGTTGATCTGCCGCTCCCAGCCAATATTGGGACGGGTATTTGACCTTTAGCAGCAGCCATTCTGCAAAATTGATTTTCAACGATTGTAACGACATGTCCTCACCCTCTGTTTCTCATTTTGTACTCGATCACCCGCTGATACACAGCCGATGCCATAGCGACGAACGGAATCATTCTGTATTTCGCCATCAGAAGAAGGCATGACCGTTTTGCGTCAAAAGGAGCAGTACCCGTTTTTGAAAGACTCTCTTGAAACACCGGGTCCGCGCATATCACGCCAACATTTCTAAGCTTTTCAAACAGCCGGCGGCTGCCGCTCGTTTTCCATTCATTCAGCATACAGATGCTGCTGTGAAGAACGATAAAGGTATCAAGCTCCTTGCGATACTCCTCCAGTTTGTTGTTCTCCTGTAAAAACGCCGCATTCGCCTCATACAGCGCAAGTCCTGATTCAAACAATTTTTTCTGATAGCGCTGCACAATGGAGGAAAGGTGAATTCGGTAATGATAGAGCGGCGTTTTTACGTAGGCTACTGAGCGGGCGAAAAAATGAGCCCTGAAGCTGAAAAACTGATCCTCGACATGCTCCAGCTCGCCTCGGAGCGGAAACGATAGCCGATGGGCTTCAATCATGCTTCTTCTGTACAGTTTGTTCCATGAAAACCCTCTGACCTTCCCTTCGAATAACGCCTTGATATAGTGCTCCTTCGGCTGATCCTGATAGGTTTGGGCAATGTCAGAGTCCATGGTTTTGCCAGTGTCCTCAAACTCTGCGGCGTAATTGCAAATGACCAGATCAGTTTCATCGCCTGCTGCCCGGAGCATCTGCTCGCAATAATCAGGCTCAATCCAATCGTCTGAATCGATAAACGCGATAAATTCGCCGCGTGCTGCCTCAATGCCTTTATTCCGAACCGCACCGAGACCCTGGTTCTCCTGATGAATCACCTTGAACCTATTGTCCATTTTGGCGTATTCTTCTGCAATATCCGGGCTTGCGTCTGCTGAACCGTCATTAACAATGATGATTTCTATATTGTCCACTGTCTGGTTCCGCAGTGATTCGAGACACGTTCTGATATATGTTTCTGTGTTATAAACAGCGACTAACAGACTAACCGCAGGTGTTTCCATAATGACCGGCTCCTCTTGCATAAATTACCGGGAAAAAATCGTTCTGTAAGGCAGAACGGATGAATCAACCGGCATAAGCAAATAACTGTAAAGAAAATAACAAACAACGATAGCGATATAGATAAGGGCGTTCGATTTTTCATCAAATATCCTGACGAAATAAGGGACTAAGATCATTTGATACAGACCGAAATAAATATTGAATCTGGCAAAAATCACGTCCTTTGTGGCCAAAAGGCCGAACAAAAAACCAAGCAGGCACAAATTAACGACAATATCGATTTGCGGCCACAGACTCCGCAGTCGTTCTTTATAGCAAAATGCAAGGAACAGCGGCAGAACCAACACAGCGATTTTGATCACATTCATTCCATTTGTGTTCGTCATGAGCCATTTTTCATAATGGCTGTATGAGCTGTTTTCAAGTACAACGACAAACACAGAAATAAATTTTTGATATAAAAATGTCATGCCGAGAAATAAAGCGGATAGGCCGAATATCGCCGGTGACCAGGCTTTTCTTCTGACAATAAAGTACACTGGAATCATAATCAGCGCCGACGAATGAAAGAGAGAGCTGACCAGCACAATCAGGAAATATCGCTTCCAGTTCCCGCTGATGATATAACGGATCGCCCAAAACAAAGCAGCTGCGACCATGTATTGCCTGATGCCGTTAAAAGACGCGTAGTAATGAAAGGTTCCCAAAAACAAAAAGACACTCAGCTCAAACGGCCTGCCATAGTCGGCGAGTGTCTTCATAATAAAGCTGTAGGTCACGACCGCCACCGTAAAATACATGATTTGAGGATCTTCCGTGATGAAATTCATCAGCCAAAGGAGTGCGGTAAACCCCGGATCTGTCGCTGTTTTCGCAGTGCCGAAACCGAATATCTGCCACACATTTTGATAATCGCCCGCCAATTCGTACAGCAGCGTGTACGTCTGAAAATCCGTGCCGACTCGATAGCGGAGACCTGACACGAGCACAAGTGAAGCGAGCGGAATCCAGATCAAAAGCTTATTCGGCCGATACCCCGTGGCAAGCGAATCGTCACGGCCGCCGCACATTTTAGCGAACCAAGACCAAATAAATACAATCCCCATATTGACGGCATATACAATCATCGGTCATGGTCCTTTTCCGTGCTGATGTTGTATACATTCAGCAGCGCTCCTACATTTTGCTGTGCATCGTAGCCAAGTTGAGCAAGTGTTTCTTTGATGAACTCACGCTTCGGCCTGCCTGCGGCGGCCGCCCTTGCAATGGTTTCAGCCCAGACGCTGATCGGCTCAGAAAGACTTAATCTTGTGACAAGCCCGAGACCGGCGTCGACTTTTTCTGTAATGCTGTCTGAAATGATGCATGGAAGCCCCGACGCCTGTGCTTCCACAAGCACAACCGGCAAGCCTTCGTACAGAGACGGCATGACAAATACATCAAATGTGCGCATCAATTCATGGATCCGTTCTTCCGTGCCTAAAAAGAGGACGTCTGAAAGCAAATTCTGCTGCCGCGCCTCCTCCTCTATCTCCCCGCGCAACGGCCCGTCTCCCGCCAGAACGAGCTGAAAGCGAACGCCTCTTTCTTTGAGATGTGCGGCAAGTTTCAGCAGGAACGCGTGGTTTTTCACTTCATGAAACCGGGCCACATGGCCAATGATGAGCCGGTCGGCTGCAATGCCGCGTGCTGCTTTTTCTTCATCAGCCGCCTGCCCATTTGGGGCGAACAACTCAAGGTCAATCCCGTTTGGAAGAAGGTGAACACGCTCCCGCTCCATATTGGACTGTCCAAATAAAAACCTGCCCGCATCCTCTCCGCAGGCACACAGCGCTGTCGCATTCGCCAAGATGAGCCGCCTGAACACTATCAGCTGCAAGCGATCCTTCCAATTGAAGCCGGTCTTCCAAGACGTATTGTGGGAGTGGCATACCCTGACCGGCACTCCGGCGAGCCTTGCCGCAAGGGCGATAAAACCCGTTTGGAAATCCGTGTGCGCATGAACGGCGCTGAACGGCCCGTTTTCTTTTATCGCGTTTCTCACATTCCTCACAAATGTAAGGGGATTGCTTTGCCCAATGCTCGGGACATAAAAAAGCCGCCCGCCTAAAGATAAAATCTCTTCATCGTAAGCGCACGGATCATTTCGATACGTTAAAAAGTCAAATTGCACTTTGCTTTTGTCCATTTTCCGATATAAATTCATCACCATGGTTTCCGCGCCGCCCCTGTTCATGCCGCTGAGAACATGGAGCACGCGTTTTTGGCTGCTATTCATGCTTGACAAGCCCTTCCTTTTGGTTCATCACTCTTTTTTTGTGGTAGCGATTCATCACGGCTGCAGGCATAAACGCGCGGATTAACGGTTTTGCGATATATATGTAATCAGATAAAGGAAGCTTCAAGCGTCTGCACGCCTGATAGACAAGAATGGCATTGTCAATTGAATACGTAAATGACCGCCGTTTGAATGCATCGCTGTCTTCCCTCACTTTATACAAGGCTTCCTGAAGATTATAGCCCCTGAAGCCCTCTTCAAAAAAGCGAAGCCACAAATCAATATCTTCCATTCGTCTCGTTCGCCGCACCGACCGGTAGCCTTTCAGCGTGCGGTAGGCACTCGCTCTCATCATAATCGTGCCGTGGCAAAATGGGGTCCCTTTTGCCATGATGCCCGGCTCCGGAACAGAAGGCAGAATGCGGGCGCCTCTTACGCCAAATTCATCAAACACAAGCATGCCGGTGCCAACCACCTGATAGTGTCGGTGCTTTTCTAAAAACGCGACCTGCTTTTCCAGGCGGCGCGGGAACGAAAGATCATCTCCGTCCTGACGTGCGATATAATCTCCTGTCGCATGCGAAAGACAATGATTTAATGATGCGGCAAGCCGCTTATTTGTTTTGTTTTGAATCAGTTTGATGCGGTCGCTGTAATGAGCGGCATACTGCTTCGCGATGCGGAGCGTGCCGTCTGTTGACGCATCATCGCACAAAATCAGCTCCCAATTTTTATAGGATTGGCTGAGTATGGATTCTATGCTTTCTGCCAAAGTGCGTTCGCAATTATAAATGCCCATAATGACAGAAACTTTCGGTCCTGAGTTCATACGCTTTTCTCCTTTGTATCCATATCCATGTACGCGGAATAAATATCTGCCATTTCTTCCACCGTTCGCGCCTCCGAGAAGCGCAAGGCTGTTTTTCGGCCTTCCTGTCCCAGCTTTCGGCAGAGCTCCGGCTTATGGTAAAGCTGTTCAATCCGGCGGGCAAAAGCAGTACTGTCACCGATTTTGATCAGAAAACCGTTTTCTCCGTCGCGGATGATTTCCCGATGCCCGCGATTATCTGTGGCGATCGCCGGTTTTTCTGCCGCCATTCCCTCAAGCACATTCATGCCGAGGCCTTCTCTAATGCTGGATGCGACAGATACATCCGCAAGCTGAATCAGCTCATGTATGTCGCTGCAAAAGCCGTAAAAACAGACATTGGCGGAAGCGCCAAGCTTTTCAGCTAACGTTTGATACGTTTGTTCCATTGCCCCTTCCCCGGCAAACACAAGGCGGAGTGAGGGAATTTTTTCTTTTAGCAAGGCTGCGGCTTCAATTAACTGCTTCTGGTTTTTGTTCAGATTGAGCTCAGCCGGATAAACCAATATAAAATCATCTTCACGGAACCCGTGCTTTTCTCTGAGTCTTTGCTGCTCTATCGGACTGACAGGCCGGAAACGCTCGGTATTGACGCCAATGCCGTGAATTTTTTGCGTCCTTCCGCCCGGCCTTTGAAGTCCTTTCGCCCGTCTGTAATCCTCTTCATTAATCGTAATCAGGCAGTCCGTATATGCTGAAAGCCATTTCTCGACCGGATAGTAAAGAAGCCAATTTCTCATCGGTGCTCCTTTGCAGAAGTGAAATCCGTGCGCTGTGTACAGCACCTTTGTTCCGTGCCGCCGTGCCTGCCTCGCCGCCAGTCTGGCGAGAACACCGCCGACCGGTGTATGGCAATGGACAATATCGTATTCATAGGTGTCGATCACTTTCTTCAGCTGCCTATAAACGGCCAGGTTCTGAGGGTTAAAAGGTGACCTGCGAATCGGGATGGAGAATTTCTCATCCACATACGGCAGCTTGGTTTGTCCGTTCGCGGCGACATGAACCTCCCAGCCCATTTGCTTGAACCATTTAAAATAAGGGAGGTGAAAGGCCTTAAAATGATAATCAACAGTCGCGCAAAACAATATCTTTTTCGTCATTTTCACTCCCCCTAATGAACGCTGGCAGCCGTCATTTTGTCTGATGTATTGATTGCCGCAAACAGCCTCGCTCTCAGGTCGGCTTCCGACAGTTCAGTGAAATCCTCGATAAAGCGCATCAGCACCGGCCAGTCGCCGTCTACCGCTTTGCCGATATGAATTTTTGGAAAGACTTGTTCAGCGTGGACTTCATTTTTGTTCAGTAATTCTTCATACATTTTTTCGCCCGGACGAATGCCTGTGAATTCGATCGGAACCTGCTCAGTCGTGTAGCCGGACAAATGAATGAGGTTTTTGGCAAGATCCACAATCTTTACGGGCTCTCCCATATCGAGAACGAAAATCTGACGCCCTTTCGCCAGTGCCCCAGCCTGAATCACAAGCCTTGATGCCTCGGGAATCGTCATGAAATAGCGGGTCATTGCCGGATGTGTTACTGTCACCGGGCCGCCTTTTTCAATCTGTTTTTTGAAAATCGGAATGACGCTGCCGCGGCTCCCGAGTACATTGCCGAAGCGAACAGCGACAAATTTGGTTCTGCTGACTTTCCCAAGATTCATAATAATCATCTCTGCGAATCGTTTTGTCGCCCCCATTACATTGGCTGGGTTCACCGCTTTGTCCGATGAAATCAGCACGAATGTCTCTGTTCCCGACATATCGGCTGCTTCCGCGACATTTTTTGTTCCGATAATATTGTTTTTGACCGCCTCTTCAGGATTATGTTCCATTAAAGGCACATGCTTATGGGCAGCTGCATGATAGACAACATGCGGCTCGTATTTTTTCATCAAGGTAAACATTTTATCGCGGTCCTGCACATCAGCGATTTCCGTATGGAACACAATGTGTTTGCCGAATCGTCCGTTCAGCTCTGTATAAATCGAATGAATGCTGTTTTCCCCATGGCCGAGCAGAATAATTTCCTTAGGCTGAAACGCGCTGATCTGACGGCAGATTTCCGAGCCGATTGATCCGCCCGCTCCCGTGACGAGAACTGTTTTTCCTTTGATGCGGTTCGAAATTTCGCTAGTGTCGAGGGTTACCGGCTTTCTGCCGAGCAAGTCCTCAGCTTTTACATCTCTGATTTGTCCGGCAGTTCGTGTGCCAAGCAGCATTTCATCAAAATGAGGCATAATTTTAATGCTTACTCCTGTTCGCACACATTCTTTATATAACACCTGAAGCTCATGGGTGCGGAGTGAAGGAATGGCAATAATAATATAATTAATTTTGAGCTTTTGCACCGCAGGCATGATACTTTCTTTTCCGCCGATTACGGGCAGCCCCATAATTTCTAATTTATGCTTCGTTTGGTCGTCATCAATAAAAGCGACAGGTATGATATCAGGTTCATCTTTCGAAAGCAGCTGCCTGACCATCAGAGTCCCACCTGAGCCCGCCCCGATAATCAGCGCACGGGACGAGGCGCAGCGTTTTTTCCTGATGCTTTCGTTTAATACTCTGGATAAAATACGGGTCCCTCCAATAGACAAAAGCTGAAGCACCCAGCACGCGGTTAACAGACGGAAGAACATCGTATGATACACAGCATACTGAATGATACCGGTCACAGCGGCGGAAAGCGTAATGCCCTTAAGCAGGACAATCAGCTCGCCGAGTCCGGTGTATGTCCACACCTGTTTATACTGATTGAACAGGAAAGCACACACATGATAGCTGAGGAGCAAGCTGACAGCGGTAAGCAGTAATGCTCCGGAGTCATAAAATTGATAGGAATCTTTTAAAAATTGATATCCTGCAATAACTGAATTTAAAACGAGGTAAGTATCCAGCGCAATAATCATTGACAGTCTTCTCCGGTAACTCAACCTTTTCCCCCCTAATTCTTTTATCGGTTTAGCTGCGGCGGTTTTCGTCTCTCCAAAAAATCGGCAGCAGCTAAACCGACAATACGTCCTATGTATATATCAGATAAGTGGGCATTTAACCCATCCTCACGCCCCGCCAGTGACGACCAGCATCTAAGGCAGCAACTTCAGCTGCCCACAGCAGAGCCGAGTGCCTCCATTGATACAGGTCAGGAGACATCACCTTTACAAAAACTAGTAGGAATAGTGTTCCGATTTTTTCATTTTCTTTTTGTTTAAAAGAGCGCCTAACAGCTTCGCATTGGATTGTTCCAGTGCATCTTTTGCTTTCAGAACGGTATCGGTTTTTGTTTTTCCGCTTAAAACGACGAGCACGCTGCCGTCTGTTTGATTTGCTAGAATCTGAGCATCTGCAACAGCCAAAAGCGGAGGGGAATCAAAGATGACGAGGCTGAATTGTTCATAGATCTCAGATATTAAGTCTCCCATTGCTTTTGAAGACAACAGTTCTGCCGGGTTTGGCGGGGTCGGCCCGCTTGTCAGTACATATAAGTTATCGATCGGCGTCTTTTGCACCGTCTCACTGAATGAAGCATTGCCGACCAGCACATTTGTCAGCCCGGTTACATTATCAACCTGAAACGTCTGATTGATGGTCGGCTTTCTTAAATCGGCATCCACCAGCAGTACTTTCTTTTCCTGCTGCTGCGCAAAGACAGCCGCAAGATTCGCTGCACTGAACGATTTACCTTCACCAGGCACAGAGGAGGTGACGAGGATAGATCGCAAGTTGGTCTGGACAGATGAGAACTCAATGTTTGTCCGAATGGTGCGATATTGTTCCGCAACAACTGATTTATTGTGTAAAACAGATATTTGAGCCAAACCTCGCCTTGCTTTCTTTTTTCTAAAGATCACTCGCTTCACTCCCCGAAATGTTTTATCCCGCGATTCCGCCCTTTGTGGACATCAGGAACGGAGCCTAAGCATGGCAATCCGGTTCTCTCGCTGAGATGCCGTGCGCTTTTGCAAGTATCATCGAGAAAATGCAGAAAAAATGCCAGTGTAATGCCGCCCATGACAGCAGCGCCAAAAGCCATGACCATATTTCGCAGCCTGGCCGGCTTGATCATCGGGCTTTCAGAAGCCTTCGCCTCTGATAATATATGTACGCCTTGTACATTCATTCTTTCATCTACTTCTTTTTCAAACTTGTTCACTAACGTGTTCGCAATCTCAGCTGCTTTCGCCGGATCGTGATCCTGAACGGCAACGTTGATTATTTCTGATTCATTTTCACTGCTGGTAACCACTTTTCCTTTCAGCGAGGAAGCCGATTCAGATAGGTGCAATTCCGCCTTAACTTCTTCCATCAAGGCAGTGCTTTTCATAATCGATTGGAACGTGCTGCTATACTGAAGATTTCGCTGGATGTCACTGAGATTCGAGTTTTCTTCACCGTCTGATTCATGAACCAGCACCTGTGTCGACGCCTGGTAGGTCGGTGAAATGACCTTAAATTGCACAAAACCCATAATAAGGGTGACGCCGATTGTGATGAGCAGAATCAGCACGAATCTGTGTCTGACAATCGCATATAATTCTTTGAAACTCATATTCTCATTCATGTATTCATAGCCTTCAGCCTTCCCGCGGCTGGCTTCCCGCGCCCCTTTCTGTTAATGATTGGATTATAAAAGAAAACGTTATTATTTAAAAATTGCAAAATAAGCCAATAAGTTCTCTTTAGAGAACAAAAACGTGATTTTCCTCTAATTTACTGCACTTCCCTTATTATTTTAAATTTTATAAAGAACAAAAAATTCCTTATAATGAACAAAATAACGACAGGAATAGAGGAGAATTTCATATTATGATTGGAAGAATTATCCGTTTGTACCGCAAAAGAAAAGGCTATTCTATTAATCAGCTGGCTGTTGAGTCAGGCGTATCCAAATCCTATTTAAGCAAGATTGAAAGAGGCGTTCACACGAATCCGTCCGTTCAATTTTTAAAAAAAGTTTCTGCCACACTGGAAGTTGAATTAACAGAATTATTTGACGCAGAAACAATGATGTATGAAAAAATCAGCGGCGGTGAAGAAGAATGGCGCGTTCATTTAGTGCAAGCCGTACAAGCCGGAATGGAAAAGGAAGAATTGTTCACTTTTACGAACAGACTGAAGAAAGAACAGCCTGAAACTGCCTCTTACCGCAACCGCAAACTGACAGAATCCAATATAGAAGAATGGAAAGCGCTGATGGCGGAAGCAAGAGAAATCGGCTTGACTGTCCATGAAGTCAAATCCTTTTTAAAAACAATGGGAAGATGATGATCGGTTAAGGGCTAACGTTCGCATCTATAGGGTAAATCTGTTTATAATGGGGGAAAAAGGGAGAGAACACAATGACTCATCAAATAGTAACGACTCAATACGGCAAAGTAAAAGGCACAACGGAAAACAGCGTACATAAGTGGAAAGGCATCCCCTATGCCAAGCCGCCTGTCGGACAATGGCGTTTTAAAGCACCTGAGCCGCCTGAAGTGTGGGAAGATGTCCTTGATGCCACAGCGTACGGCCCTGTTTGCCCGCAGCCGTCTGATTTGCTGTCACTTTCGTATACTGAGCTGCCCCGCCAGTCCGAGGATTGCTTGTTTGTCAATGTATTTGCGCCTGACACTCCAAGTCAAAACCTGCCTGTCATGGTGTGGATTCACGGAGGCGCTTTTTATCTTGGAGCGGGCAGTGAGCCATTGTATGACGGATCAAAACTTGCGGCGCAGGGAGAGGTCATTGTCGTTACACTGAACTATCGGCTGGGGCCGTTTGGCTTTTTGCACTTGTCTTCATTTGATGAGGCGTATTCCGATAACCTTGGGCTTTTAGACCAAGCCGCCGCGCTGAAATGGGTGCGAGAGAATATCTCAGCGTTTGGCGGTGATCCCGATAACGTAACAGTATTTGGAGAATCCGCTGGCGGCATGAGCATTGCCGCGCTGCTTGCTATGCCTGCGGCAAAAGGCCTGTTCCAGAAAGCGATCATGGAAAGCGGCGCTTCCCGAACAATGACAAAAGAACAAGCGGCAAGCACTGCGGCTGCCTTTTTACAAGTCCTTGGAATTAATGAGAGCCAGCTGGACAGATTGCATACTGTAGCAGCGGAAGATTTGCTTAAAGCGGCCGATCAGCTTCGGATCGCAGAAAAAGAAAATATCTTTCAGCTGTTCTTCCAGCCCGCCCTTGATCCAAAAACGCTGCCTGCTGAACCAGAAAAAGCGATCGCAGAAGGGGCCGCTTCCGGCATTCCGCTATTAATCGGAACAACCCGTGATGAAGGATATTTATTTTTCACCCCGGATTCAGACGTTCATTCTCAGGAAACGCTTGATGCAGCGCTTGAGTATTTACTAGGGAAGCCGCTGGCAGAGAAAGCTGCCGATTTGTATCCGCGTTCTTTGGAAAGCCAAATTCATATGATGACTGATTTATTATTTTGGCGCCCCGCTGTCGCCTATGCATCCGCACAGTCCCATTACGCCCCTGTCTGGATGTACCGGTTCGATTGGCACCCGGAGAAGCCGCCGTACAATAAAGCGTTTCACGCATTAGAGCTTCCTTTTGTCTTTGGAAATCTGGACGGATTAGAACGAATGGCAAAAGCGGAGATTACGGATGAGGTGAAACAGCTTTCTCACACGATACAATCAGCGTGGATCACGTTCGCTAAAACAGGAAACCCAAGCACCGAAGCTGTGAATTGGCCGGCGTATCATGAAGAAACGAGAGAGACGCTGATTTTAGACTCAGAGATTACGATCGAAAACGATCCCGAATCTGATAAAAGGCAGAAGCTATTCCCTTCAAAAGGAGAATAAATATGGGGAAAACAGGATACATTGGTGCTGCCATTGTTGTGGCAGCTTGTATCATTATTTTGTCGGCCGTGGTATGTTTACGGGACACAGTCTATTACCAGCCTATGCGCTGGACTGGCATCATACTGTTTTTCGCGGGAATTGTGATGGTTCCCGCATACTCAGCAAAAAGAAAACCCGGAAAAGAGAAGTAATTCTCTTTTCCGGGTTTTTATGTTTATTATAATCTTCCCGCGCGAATATCGTCTGTCATTCCCTCATAAGGTGCCTTCGAAATCACTTCTTCGTTGTCGACTCCTTCATTTTTCAGAAATGTAATTTCCGCAAATTCAGGTACAACGTATTTTGGATACGTTTCATATTTTTCGCGGGATTCCTCCATCAAATCAATGTGGTCATTTTGGTAGCAAACCGTAATTTCAGGATGTTCATGCACCCATTTCGGGAAGAAAATAATGCCGTGCATGCGTTTTTCATTTGGCATAAAGTTTAATGAAACATCCGTGCCAGTCGGCTCTGTCCAAGACACTTTATATACGCCTTCTGTTAGTTTGACAATATTCACTTCCTGATCCCGAACCCAGCGTCCGGCAACCATTCCGCTATGAATTCTATAATCAATTGTATGGTCATTTTTAATATAAATCTCGTACTCCCAGCCGTTTTCATACGTATAAATCATGTGGCTTCCGATAAAGTTTTCCATCTTTCACACTCTCCTTAGTCTTTTACTGTACTTCATAAATGTCTAGTCGAACGTAATCAGGGGTTCTTTCTGCGGAACCGATAAACAAGCGGTCATGGAGCCATTGATAGACTTTACTGCCTGTTTCAAACGTCGGTACCGTACGAAAATAAACATGCTCCGGATCAATGATTTCCCCGGCTGCCGCTTGTTTTCGAAACGGCTCGCTGACTTGCCGTATTCCATTGTTTTCAATGTAAATCAGTTCATGATCTGCTGTTTCAATCACATACCTGGCAGATAAATCTGTTCTGCCGTCAGTGCGAATCATTTGTGAATCGGCACCGCCCGGCAAAATATGTCCCTTTACTTCCCCGTTTATTGTTCCCGAACGAATCGGAATGAATCGTCTCAGTCCCAGGCCTGTCTCACCAATCGTAATAGGCGGATCAACCTTGATTTCTAAAGAGGCGAATGGTTTTAAAACCGGCTTCTTCACGAGAACCACCTCACCTTCAGAAAAAAATCATGTAACTATTTACATGTTTACTTTAACACCATTGCAGTTAACTGTCAAACAATAGGAACATAAAAAAACAAGGACTGTTTGAAGACAGTCCTTGTCTGAAGCTAGCTTTGATAAGCAAGATATGTGCTGACAGTGCTTTTGGCAAGACAGGCAGAGGAATCTATAATCGGAATCTCACTTTGAATATGATCTAACACCGCATTTAAATCCGTGCAGGCTGAAATGATGATGTCTGCATGCTGACTGATTTCTTCATATAGCGTCTGCCACAATGCTTGTGTATGCTGCATATGATTTGGCTGTTTGATTGCGGCGATAAGCTGGTTCACAGCCTGCTGCCAATAGTCCTTGTGAACAACTTCTTTTCCATTTGCCTTCAGAACTTTTTGGTAGATGGCGGATTGGATGGTTGGCTCTGTTCCTAAAACCACCGCTTTTTTTGCAGGATGCGGAATCTCTTTTATCGTTTCCTCAACGATATGCAACATAGGAACCGACAATGCCTGCTGAATCTCTTCATAGTAGACATGCGCCGTATTACAAGGCAACGCAATGAAATCCACTCCTGTTTTCTCGAGCTTTACCGCTCCGTCGATAATCGCTTTTTTCATCTCGTCATGGTCAATTGGACGATCTGCATAGAAGGGCGTCGGGCATGAATAGATCATCATGTGCGGGTAGTCAATATCGTTTGAAGCCCCATACAGCTTCTGACAGTAATCAATCACCTTATCAATAAACGGCGAGGTCGATTTCGGCCCCATTCCGGCTAATATTCCGATCATCAAATTCATTCCTTTCTAATTCGTACGGACCGCTTCTTCCTCTGAGCCATCCTCATAGAGGATAAAGCTTTTCGCAGCATCCTCACCTAACATGAATTCAATTTCAACAGACAGTGATCGCAGAAAGAAACGGGTTTCCGAGGAAGGAAATAACTCCAGTCTCAGCTGCCCGGTGATCTCCAAATAAAGCCGTTCATTCTCGGCTGTCACCTGTGCAGCCGTCCCATCCTGCAACAGGTAGCTGCCAACATAGCGGCTGTATATCGCCGTATCAATTGCTTTTTTCTTTTTATCAGCAGGACGTTCCGGGACCTCATATGACTGGCCAAATAGAATATGTTCCGCCGCCTTCAGAATCGCTTGTTCATATTCAGTATCCTCTTCCTTATTACTCAAATAGATCAGCGTTTTACGATGATCGATATATCGGATCATCATCGTCGAATAGCCGGGCCATCCTCCGCTGTGGCTGACAACCCGCCCTTTTTCAGGACTGTTTTGCAGTACCCAGCCAAAGCCATAATCAATTGTTTCTCCATTGTTGAGGCGCACTGGAGAAAACGCAGATTCCTTAGAAGCCTTGCTGATTAAATCGTCCTGATATAAAGCCTGATCAAATCGAAACAAATCGCTTGTGACAGAGTTCACCGTCCCATCTCCCTGTATGCCATCGAGATACACAACATAGTTCGTTTCCTCTAGCTCATCAGGGAGGACGTATGTTTCGGAATGTACATCATACACATATCCATATGCATACTGATCAATTCGCTCAGGCGAAAGCCTCCTGTTATACACTCTTGTTTCATTCATGCCGGCCGGTGAAAAAATACTTGTTTTCATAAAATCCGCATAGCTCATGCCAGATGCTTTTTCAATGATAACCGCCAGCAGCACATACCCCGTATTGCTGTACAGCCAGCCTTCATTCGGCTCAAAATAACCAGATAGCCCCTCATTCATCAGCATATCGACAATATCCTGATTCACCGCAATCTTGTGTGAATCCCAATTGGCAAAAAACCATCCCATATAATCAGGAAGCCCTGACGTATGGTTCAATAAATGCCGAATCGTTACGCCCTGATACGGAAAACCGGGCAGCCAGCGATCCACTTTATCCTCATAGCCAAGAATCCCCTTCTCCTCCAGCAAGATGATTCCCAATGCTGTAAAAGGCTTTGACAAAGACGCTAACTCAAACAAAGAGTTGGTTTTCAACGGGCGTTTTTCCGTCATTTCCGCATAGCCAAAAGAGTGGTGATATAAAATATCGCCACCCTCCGCAGCCAGAACCGTCCCGTTAAACTGATGTTTTTCGCTTAATGTCTCAAATAACGTCTGAAGATGCTTTCTTTTATTCTGCTTCATTCCTCCACCTCCCATATTTCTGTACGTTACTAAGCTACTAACGTTTCAAATATTTTGAAGATAATAAAAAAAGCTGATCAATCCTCAAACAGGAAAAATCAACTTTAATATAGCGGTATTAGATCTGCATGAATCAAAAAATCCCCTTTTATGAAGTCGGAGAAGGAACTCTAGCGGCTGCAAAATGGGTTCTCGTAGTCGCTTGAATGACTCCGGCGGCAGTACTCCTCATTGCAACTGTCACCGTATCTCCGGCGTTTAACTGAAGAATTTCAGTTATTGCTACGACTGCCGGGATGTTCCCTGCTTGAGATTTGTTATTTCCGCCTACCACATTTTGATTTACGAGAAATACGACTTCTAAGTTGAAGTCAACAATTGCATTCGGTTGAAACTCAACTGATGCATTAAGAGAATACACGCCTGCTGTTCTCGGTGAAAATGTAGATGTGTTAGGGTTATATTCATTCGCCAAATCAAATTGCACATTTTGAAAAAAGACTCCGGCAGCTGCATTTGCAGCCACTGACAGATTCGTATCGCTGGTGGCTCGGAAAGCAGAAATAGGCTGGTTACTATTTGCTGTAATTGGTGCGAAGAGCTGGTTTTGTTGAGCTGGTGGGGTATTTCCATTTCTGCCTTGCATGACACTTGGTGATAAAAGAGGTTCCGGTCGATCGTTCCTCTTAATCCATTTAGTTGGACGTGGCGGCATAACTTTTTCCTCCTTATAAGCCTTACGCTTCTATCATTTGTTTGCTAGTGAATACATTATTATATTGATCGTTACAGACATTGAAACGGTATCTGCCCGACTGTACTCAAAAATAGAAATAACAGCAGCATGTTCCCAAAACAGATTACTGTTTCTGATCCAAGAGGCATGCTGTACTAAGGCATTAGCTAACCTTATATGAAAGACCTCAGTTAGAGATCCTTTTTAACCCATCACATCTACCTGCCGTTCACTATTATTTAGTGAAATGAGATATTATGATATTTTCTGAATTGTGATTAAAAAGGCAACTTTATGCCCATGCAACAGAAACTATAAAAAATACAGAGAATGAAAAGAAACAGATAGATTTTTTAGTTCTTTAGGCCCGTAGTCCGCAAATCCTTTTGTGATTTTCTATCAAACAAAAGAGGAAAATAGACCAGTTGCAATCCAAACGAGAGTCTAATAGAATGAGGTCGAAAAGTAAATCGAGCGGGTTTGTTACTGATAAAGCAGGCAAGACCTAAAATGTGTAAAGGGCAAAGTGTATACTTTGGCGTCACCCCTTACATATTTTGGGTCTTTTTTTATTGTGCGTAACTAACTTGCCATCTTCAAACAGGAGGGCTGGAAGAAGCAGACCGCTAACACAGTACATAAAAAAGGAGACATGAACGATGAACATCAAAAAGTTTGCAAAACAAGCAACAGTATTAACCTTTACTACCGCACTGCTGGCAGGAGGCGCTACTCAAGCATTTGCGAAAGAAACGAACCAAAAGCCATATAAGGAAACATACGGCATTTCCCATATTACACGCCATGATATGCTGCAAATCCCTGAACAGCAAAAAAATGAAAAATATCAAGTGCCTGAATTCGATTCGTCCACAATTAAAAATATCTCTTCTGCAAAAGGCCTGGACGTTTGGGACAGCTGGCCATTACAAAACGCTGACGGCACTGTCGCAAACTATCACGGCTACCACATCGTCTTTGCATTAGCCGGGGATCCTAAAAACGCGGATGACACATCGATTTACATGTTCTATCAAAAAGTCGGCGAAACTTCTATTGACAGCTGGAAAAACGCTGGCCGCGTCTTCAAAGACAGCGACAAATTCGATGCAAATGATTCAATCCTGAAAGACCAAACACAAGAATGGTCTGGCTCAGCGACATTCACATCTGACGGTCACATCCGTTTATTCTACACTGATTTCTCCGGTAAACATTACGGCAAACAAACACTGACAACTGCACAGGTTAACGTATCAGCATCAGACAGCTCTCTGAACATCAACGGTGTAGAGGATTATAAATCAATCTTTGACGGTGACGGCAAAACGTATCAAAATGTACAGCAGTTCATCGATGAAGGCAACTACAGCTCAGGCGACAACCATACGCTGAGAGATCCTCACTACGTAGAAGATAAAGGCCACAAATACTTAGTATTTGAAGCAAACACTGGAACTGAAGATGGCTACCAAGGCGAAGAATCTTTATTTAACAAAGCATACTATGGCAAAAGCACATCATTCTTCCGTCAAGAAAGTCAAAAGCTTCTGCAAAGTGATAAAAAGCGCACTGCTGAATTAGCAAACGGCGCACTCGGCATGATTGAGCTAAATGATGATTACACACTGAAAAAAGTGATGAAACCGCTGATTGCATCTAACACAGTAACAGATGAAATTGAACGCGCGAACGTCTTTAAAATGAACGGCAAATGGTATCTGTTCACTGACTCCCGCGGGTCAAAAATGACGATTGACGGCATTACGTCTAACGATATTTACATGCTTGGTTATGTTTCTAATTCTTTAACTGGCCCATACAAGCCGCTGAACAAAACTGGCCTTGTGTTAAAAATGGATCTTGATCCTAACGATGTAACCTTTACTTACTCACACTTCGCTGTACCTCAAGCGAAAGGAAACAATGTCGTGATTACAAGCTATATGACAAACAGAGGATTCTACGCAGACAAACAATCAACGTTTGCGCCAAGCTTCCTGCTGAACATCAAAGGCAAGAAAACATCTGTTGTCAAAGACAGCATCCTTGAGCAAGGACAATTAACAGTTAACTAATAAAAACGCAAAAGAAAATGCCGATATCCTATTGGCATTTTCTTTTATTTCTTATCAACATAAAGGTGAATCCCATATGAACTATATAAAAGCAGGCAAATGGCTAACCGTATTCCTAACCTTTTTAGGAATATTGCTGTTTATCGACTTATTTCCAAAAGAAGAACATGACCAAAAAACAAAATCAAAACAGAAGCCGGACTACCGAGCGGCATATCATTTTACGACGCCGGATAAATGGAAAAATGACCCTCAAAAACCGATCTATTTTGATGGCAAGTATCATTATTTCTATCTATATAACCGGGATTATCCAAAAGGCAACGGCACAGAATGGCGCCATGCCGTCTCAGAGGATTTGGTGCACTGGACCGATGAAGGCGTGGCGATTCCGAAATATACAAACCCGGACGGTGATATTTGGACCGGTTCCGTCGTTGTGGATAAAGAGAACACAGCCGGCTTCGGGAAAAATGCGCTTGTCGCGATTGTGACACAGCCCTCAGCCAAAGACAAAAAACAGGAGCAATATTTGTGGTACAGCACAGACAAAGGAAAATCATTCAAATTCTACAGTGGCAACCCCGTTATGCCTAATCCGGGTACAGACGATTTCAGAGATCCGAAAGTCATATGGGATGACCAAGGTAACAAATGGGTCATGGTCATGGCTGAAGGATCAAAAATCGGCTTTTATGAATCCGATAATCTTAAGGACTGGCATTACACAAGCGGATTCTTCCCAGAACAGGCGGGAATGGTGGAATGCCCCGACCTCTACATGATGCGGGCAAGCGACGGAACGAATAAGTGGGTTCTCGGTGCCAGCGCGAATGGCAAACCGTGGGGCAAACCAAATACGTACGCCTACTGGACCGGAAGCTTCGACGGAAAAGAATTCAAAGCGGATCAGACTGAAGCCCAATGGCTTGACTATGGCTTCGACTGGTATGGCGGTGTGACGTTCGAAGACAGCAAAAGCACAGATCCATTAGAAAAGCGGTACGCGCTTGCCTGGATGAACAATTGGGATTATGCCAACAACACCCCGACAATGAAGAACGGCTTTAACGGCACAGATTCTGTCATACGCGAACTCCGGCTGAAGGAGCAGGATGGAACATACAGCCTCGTCTCACAGCCGATTGAAGCTTTGGAGCAGCTGACTGTTTCAACTGACAAAATAGAGGATCAGGATGTGAACGGATCAAAAACATTGTCGATAACAGGTGATACGTACCAGCTTGATACGGATCTTTCTTGGTCAGAGCTAAAGAATGCAGGCGTCAGGCTCAGAGAATCAGAAGACCAAAAACGCCATATTGATGTCGGTATTTTCGCTGAAGGCGGCTATGCTTATGTCAATAGAGCAGCCACAAATCAGCCTGACAAAAGCAATACCTATGTCGAAAGCAAAGCTCCTTATGATGTAAGCAAACGTAAGGTGCATTTGAAAATACTTGTCGATAAAACAACGATAGAAGTATTTGTTGGAGATGGGAAAACCGTTTTTTCAAATGAAGTCTTCCCAAAGCCTGAAGATAAAGGCATTACCCTTTTTTCTGATGGCGGCACAGTCTCCTTCAAAAATATAACAGTGAAACATTTTGATTCGATTCATGAATAAAAACAGGGGCAGCGCAGGCTGCCCTGTTTTTTTATTAGGAGCGGTATTCTCTGTTACATATTGGGCATTGTAAGAAATATAAGGCTGGTTTCAAAGGAGGAAGCGAATGTCTAAACAAGGAAATTTTCAAAAATCAATGTCACTGTTTGATCTGATTTTGATTGGGATGGGAGCCATCTTTGGATCAGCGTGGCTGTTCGCTGTCAGTAATGTCGCTTCAAAAGCAGGGCCCTCCGGCGCTTTTTCCTGGATCCTCGGAGGAGCCATTATTTTGTTAATCGGGCTCGTATATGCGGAGCTCGGAGCCGCTCTGCCCCGTACCGGAGGCATCATTCGATACCCCGTTTATTCACATGGCCACCTTGTCGGCTACTTAATTTCGTTTGTCACGATTGTCGCTTATACAAGCTTGATTTCAATTGAAGTGACAGCTGTGCGCCAGTATGTGGCCTATTGGTTTCCCGGCCTGACCATTAAAGGGTCTGATTCGCCGACCATTTCCGGCTGGATCTTGCAGTTTGCCCTATTATGCTTGTTTTTCCTGCTGAATTATTGGAGCGTCAAAACCTTCGCTAAGGCGAATTTCATCATATCGATTTTTAAATATATTGTGCCGATTACCATCATTATTGTGCTGATCTTTCATTTTCAGCCGGAGAATTTATCCGTTCAAGGATTTGCACCGTTTGGATTTACAGGTATTCAGGCTGCCATCTCGACAGGCGGCGTCATGTTTGCGTATCTCGGCCTGCACCCGATTGTATCTGTAGCAGGTGAAGTCCAAAATCCAAAACGCAATATCCCGATCGCTTTAATCATTTGCATCATCGTTTCAACCATCATTTATACTGTTTTGCAGGTCACCTTTATTGGTGCAATCCCGACAGAAACACTGAAACATGGCTGGCCCGCAATTGGCCGGGAGTTCTCATTGCCGTTTAAGGATATTGCGGTCATGCTCGGATTAGGCTGGCTTGCAACGCTTGTCATTTTAGACGCCATTCTGTCTCCCGGAGGAAACGGGAATATCTTTATGAATACGACATCCCGCCTTGTTTACGCCTGGGCGCGTAACGGCACATTATTTGGCATATTCTCAAAGGTCAATAAAGATACGGGGACACCCCGCGCTTCGCTTTGGCTTTCGTTTGCCCTGTCCATTTTCTGGACACTTCCCTTTCCTTCGTGGAACGCACTCGTCAATGTCTGTTCAGTCGCGCTCATTCTTTCATATGCGATTGCACCCATTTCTTCAGCTGCGCTGAGGGTCAACGCGAAGGACTTAAACAGGCCGTTTTATTTAAAGGGAATGAGCATTATCGGGCCGCTTTCCTTTATATTTACAGCTTTTATCGTGTACTGGTCAGGATGGAAAACAGTCTCCTGGCTGCTCGGTTCACAGCTCGTGATGTTTTTGATCTATCTCTGTTTCAGCAAATATACGCCTAAAGAAGATGTCAGCCTTGCTCAGCAGCTGAAATCAGCCTGGTGGCTTATCGGGTTTTATATTATGATGCTGATCTTTTCCTACATCGGTTCTTTCGGACATGGTTTAGGGATTATCAGCAATCCCGTCGACCTCATTTTAGTCGCGATCGGCTCACTTGCGATTTATTACTGGGCAAAGTATACCGGGCTCCCAAAAGCCGCCATTGATTACGATAAATAAAGAAGCAAGAGGTTTTCTTGCTTCTTTATTCTTTACAAACATACATATACGCGATAAAATGAATGAGAGTCAGTCATTATTGGAGGTGTTCCTCATGCCAAAACAAACATCGGGCAAATATGAAAAAATTCTGCAGGCTGCCATAGAAGTCATTTCTGAAAAAGGCCTCGACAAAGCTTCTATTTCTGATATTGTCAAAAAGGCCGGCACTGCCCAAGGAACATTCTATTTGTATTTTTCATCTAAAAATGCCCTCATACCGGCCATTGCAGAAAATCTTCTCACCCATACACTTGATCAAATCAAAGGAAGGCTGCATGGGGACGAAGATTTTTGGACCGTTTTAGATATATTAATTGATGAGACATTTCTCATTACAGAACGCCATAAGGATATTATTGTCCTCTGTTATTCCGGGCTTGCGATCGACCACTCCATGGAAAAATGGGAGACGATCTATCAGCCTTATTATTCCTGGCTTGAACAAATCATCAACAAGGCCATTGCAAACCATGAGGTAACGGAAGGAATCAATTCAAAATGGACGGCCAGAACGATTATCAACTTGGTCGAGAATACTGCGGAACGATTCTATATCGGATTTGAACAAGATGAAAATATTGAAGTGTATAAAAAGGAAATTTTCACTTTCTTAAAACGGAGCTTAGGTACTGCTTAAAAAATGATTGGGTAACACCGCTCATTTTTTAATGCCCTAAAAATGACTGACGTTCATTCATAAAATAGAGAGGTGTTTCATTTGAATTGGGTTCTTGTTTTTATTGCAGGGCTTTTAGAGGTTGTTTGGGCCTCTTCCCTCAAACATGCCGATTCGCTTTTGGATTGGATCTTCATTTTTATCTTAATCGCGGTCAGCTTTATCCTGTTGATCCGCTCTTATCAAAAAATCCCGATGGCCGCGGCGTACACTGTGTTTGTCGGAATCGGAACCGTCGGAACATATCTGACTGGAATTGTTCTGGGCGAATCCTTCTCAGCAGCCCAAATGTTCTTTTTAGCTTTATTGCTGGCTGGCATTTTAGGAATGAAATTATTTACGAAAGAAAGCAAATCTCAGCCGGGAGGTGAACAATAATGGCATGGTTTTTATTAGTGATTGCCGGCATAGAAGAAATTATAGCTGCCATTGCCATGAAATATATAGACGGAACAAGAAAAAAATGGCCGATCATTGTGATGACTGTTGGATTCGGCTTATCCTTTTACTGCCTGTCCCAAGCGATGATCGTCCTGCCTGCCGGAGTCGCATATGCCGTTTGGACTGGCATTGGAAGCATTGGTGTTTCGGCGGTCGGGCTCATTTGGTTTAAGGAGCGGTTTCAGCTTTCACAGGTGATTTCACTTTGCCTTATCCTAGCCGGCGTCATCGGCCTGCGTCTTACGTCATCTTCATAAAATCAAGGCATATACAGCTGTATATGCCTTTGCCATTAAGCTTCGTGATGTTTTTGAAGATGAAGCGGCGGCGGGATGAGCCAGCCTTTGTTTTTTAGCAGCCTTAAGTATTTTGCGCCGGTTGCCGCTTTCGACATATGAAATTGCCCAAACATCATGGCAATATCCTCACGAATCGATTGCCCCATCATTTTGCTGCATGTCACAAGACCTGCAGCATTTTGTGCTGCCGCGGAGGCCGCCACATCCGGATCGAGAAACCGTGCGCCAGGCGGAATGTCGTTAAGATCTGCTGTCGGCGGTTCAGGAGAAGCCGGCGGCAGCGCCACCCCGTTTTCTTTCAGGATCGTGCTGACCTGTTTGATTTCATCTTGGCACTTCTCAATGGACTCACGAAGCAGCTTCTTCAGGTCGTCATCACCGACATGATTCAATAGCATTTGGTAATTGCCGACCATTTTATTGCCCGCCATCACATAACTCCACAAGCCGAATACCTCACCATAATGCATCGGCTCATCCTGCGGATTTCCGCTTAAAATACCCATGTTCATCCTCCTCGCAAATTCAATATCGCACACATTCCATAACGTGCCCGAGAGAAGGAAAATTTATGTTTCAGCGGGAGAGATTTATGAAACAAAAAAGACAAGAGTGGTGAAATGCCAAAACTCTTGTCTTTCCTCTTTTTATGTTCGCCTGCTAAACAGCCTTTTTTCTCGGTAAGGCCTGCTGAGAAACCAGTTGATTCTAATTTTTTCGTAAGCTTTTGAGCAATCTTCCTGTCAAACCCTCCAACAAGAATCTTTTTTCTTATCGTTTTTAGAGTCATGTACAGATTTTTTCCGTGTAAATATTCGATCGTGGTAAAAAGAAAAGTGAGATAAAAATGGGATAACGCATGATGAAGGTTGAAAAATCGAATGATTAGGACAAGAGATGTTCATTCATTCATCCATACAACAGACTCTAGATAAACATATACTGAAAGATAGTTTTAATTAGAAAGGAGAAACCAGCTTTGGCAAAATATCGGATCATAACCTTTGATGGGGGAGGTACCTTAGGTGCTTTAAGTTTACAGCTGATGAACAGACTGGCTAAACAAAATCCAACATTAATAAGTCGAACTCATGTATTTTCGGGAAATTCAATCGGTTCATTTACTGCCCTTGCATTAGCAAGCGGAAGATCTCCGAAGGAAACACTTCAGTATTTTGAGGATGAAATCCTGCCCGCATTCAGCATTTCCCGGCCGGGCGGACCTGTTTTCAATCAACAATTACCATACTCCGGTTTTATAAAAGCAGTACGAAATTTTTTCCCAGCAGACCTTCGTCTTAAAGATGTAAGAAAACGAATTGTTGTCCCATCATTCAAATTATATTCTCCAAAACTGGATCGTTGGACTCCTGTATTATTTCACAACTTTCCCGGCTCTCCCTATTTCAATGAGAAAGTAAGTGATGTCATACTGCGGAGCAGCGGTGCTCCCGCGACGCAACGGGCCTATCAAAACTATGTGGACGGATATGTAGTAGCAACGAATCCTAGTACAGCCAGTATCGCGTTTGCGGTTGGTAAAGCCAACGTACCACTGGATCAAATTGCGGCATTATCCATTGGAACAGGTGAAGCCCCGACTCGTTTAAGAAGAGATACGAGGGGGTGGGGAATGGTAAGTGCAGATAACATACGTCCTGAAAATCTGAAGAACCTTCCTCCAAATTGGGGAGTTCTTTTGGACAGATCGCCTAATGAACCTCTACTGCCATTTCTTCAGATGATCTCTGGCGGAAATGGTTACTACGAATCCATGGTCAGCGCGAATCTTCTGGGAGATCGCTTTTTTCGGCTAGATCCACGAATTCCAAACTTCTCCAAAACGGATCCTACCGTGTTTCCCGCTCTCATTGAGATTGCGAACAAAACCAATTTACAACCTGTGATTCAATTTATAGAGAAGAACTGGAGGACCAAATAAATTTTTATTTTAAAACTATTCTCACTTACATTTCTAACTTACCACTTTTCTCTGAGAAAAGTATTCTCGAATAAAAACAGGCAATGGGTAAAAAGAATTTTTTTCTTCTAGTTTTGACAATAAAGTTGTTTACAAGTGTAATGTCTCTTTGGATTCCAACAAGTAAATAACATTTTTGCAAAGTATCAGTAAGAACCGGATTTTTTTTAAGTGTTATTAAAGCTAATAAGACAAATAAATAAATTCAAATTTCCTCTTTTGAAAATGGTGGTTCAAATCGCATAATGATTGATTTGAAGTTTATTTCAAAACTCGAAGGTTTACTATGCCTCTTTTTTCACACAAAAAAGACAAGAGCGGCAAATCGCCAAACCCTTGTCTTTCCTGTTGTTCTATTGGACGCGCTCGGAGGGATTCGAACCCCCGACAGACGTGGTACCGGAAACCACCGCTCTATCCAACTGAGCTACGAGCGCAGAATGACTGCGTTTTAAGAACGTCAGCACAACTAATTATACGATAATTCCATCCAAATAACAACCCTCTTTTTCAAGAGCGGTTTTTTTAAACGGACACATCATCTGATTTGGCAATTTGACATATGATGGTTTGAACCCCTGTATTTTTGGGGAAAATGGGAAAAAGAGACGACTTTGCATATCAGGCCAGCTTTTTGTTTGACCTTTATTGACCAAAAATGTATCATGTAACTACATACTTACCTAAAAGGTGAAGGAGGAGCATTATGAATTTAATACCTACAGTCATTGAACAAACGAACCGCGGGGAAAGAGCGTATGACATTTATTCTCGTCTATTAAAGGATCGTATCATCATGCTTGGATCTGCGATTGATGACAACGTTGCGAACTCCATCGTGTCACAGCTTTTATTCTTAGCAGCAGAAGACCCTGAAAAAGAAATTTCTCTTTACATCAACAGCCCGGGCGGCTCTATTACAGCCGGTATGGCGATCTATGATACCATGCAGTTTATTAAGCCGAAGGTATCTACAATTTGTATCGGTATGGCTGCGTCAATGGGCGCGTTCCTGCTTGCAGCCGGCGAAAAAGGCAAACGCTATGCGCTTCCAAACAGTGAAGTCATGATTCACCAGCCTCTTGGCGGTGCGCAAGGTCAGGCGACAGAAATTGAAATTGCCGCGAAACGCATTCTCTTGCTTCGCGACAAATTAAACAAAGTCCTTGCTGAACGTACTGGCCAGCCGCTTGAAGTGATCGAACGCGACACAGACCGTGATAACTTCAAGTCTGCTGAAGAAGCGCTTGAATACGGCCTGATTGACAAAATTTTGACTCACACAGAAGACAAAAAATAATCAACACAACCTGCAAGAGCTGCGTCTCTTGCAGGTTTTTTCATTTCAAGGAATTGACTCCCTTAAACACTTTTTATTCTATACTGCTCCCATTCCTCATGTAACAGCTCAAGTGTCAAATCATTCGTCTGCCTCACAACTAGATCAGCACCAAGCATCGGCTGTCCTTGACCGACACCAACCGCAAACATCCCGGCAGATTTGATTGCAGAAATACCTGCTTCTGCGTCTTCTATTGCCGCGCAATCAGCAGGGGAAACATCGAGCATCGCTGCAGCTGTTAAAAAGATGTCAGGATCAGGCTTCCACTTCGCAAGAGCCGTCGGATCAACAATGGCATCAAAATCATCGATAATTGCCAAACGTCTTAAAATCTTAGGAGCATTGCGGCTTGAAGATGCTAACCCGATTTTTATATTTTCGTTTTTCAATTGACATAGGAGCCTGCCAATCCCCGGCAAAAGATCTTCCGGCGTCAATTTGCTGATCAGCGTTTGATAATCGTGATTTTTCCGATGCATAAGTTCTTGTTTCTCCGCATTTGTATACCTAGTTTCCGCACCGCCAGAGATCAAGATGCTTTCAAGTGACTCTTCTCTGCTGATTCCTTTTAGCCTTTCATTCATGTCTCTGTCAAAAGGGATATTGATTTGTTCTGCGATATGCTTCCAAGCGAGAAAATGATATTCAGCCGTATCTGTTATCACTCCGTCTAAATCAAAAATGACCGCTTTCATATACTAATGACCATCACAGCTTCATAAGGTTTGAGGCTAATACTCTTTAAGTCAGCCCGCTCCTGCGGATAGTTTGAAATCAGCACTTTCCAACGCTCATGAATCAGTTCTGGAGGCGCTTCGAACAGAGCCTTTTCTTCCGATAAATTCACAACGACAAGAAGCTTTTCCCCTTGATATTCTCGAAGGTAAGAAAAGACCTGCGGATCATTCTCCTGCAGCAGCTGATAATCGCCATATATCATAATCTTATATTGCTTTCGTAATTGAATGAGCTTCTGATAGTAAAAGAAAATCGAATCTTGATCTTCCAAGGACTCTTTCACATTGATAGCTTGATAGCGGGAATTTACCGGTAGCCACGGGTCTCCGGTCGTGAATCCCGCATGTTTTCCGGCATCCCACTGCATCGGTGTTCTCGCATGATCCCTTCCTTTTATCATCACGGCTTTGACAAACTCTTTTTCTGACATCGTTTTGTTTTCGACGACTAGTTCACGATATGCATTCTTTATTTCAAGATCATCATACATCTCCAGCCACATATCGCTGTTGACCATGCCGATTTCTTCTCCCTGGTAAATAAACGGCGTTCCTTTCATGCCGTGCAGAACCGTTGCAAATGCCTTCGCACATTCCTTACGCAGCTTCCCTTCATTGCCCCAGCGGGAAATAACCCTCGGCTGGTCATGGTTCTCAAAATACAGGGTATTCCAGCCGACATTCATTAACCCGGTCTGCCACCTTGTCATCGTCTTTTTTAAAGCAACCAAATCGAACGGCTTGATCTGCCATTTCCCATTTGGCGAGTTTTGTTCTGTATCAATATCCATATGTTCAAATGTAAAGATCATATTCAGCTCTTGCCTGCTTGCATCTGTGTACTTTTTCGCCTCTTCAATATCAGAGCCGTTTGCCTCTCCGACTGTCATGCAGTCATAATGAGAAAGCACTTCCCTGTTCATCTCTTGAATAAACTCATGAAGACGGGGGCCGTTAGAGTGATAACGGCCGACAATATAGCTGCGGCTGTGATCCGTTTCGTAGTCCGGAAAATCGGTGTATTTAGAAATAGAGCCGATCACATCCATCCGCCAGCCGTCAACGCCTCTATCCATCCAGAATCTCATTACATCATAAACTTCCCGGCGAACGGCTTCGTTTTCCCAATTTAAATCAGGCTGTTTTTTTGAAAAGTAGTGCAAATAATACTGCCCTGTTCCTTCATCGTATGTCCACGCTGAGCCTGAAAAGATCGATCCCCAATTATTCGGCTCTGAGCCGTCCGGTTTAGGATCTTTCCAAAAATAATAATCCCGGTAAGGATTGTCCTTCGACTTGCGGCTTTCAGCAAACCAAGCATGCTCATCCGACGTGTGGTTCACGACCAAATCCATGACGATTTTCATTCCGCGTTTATGGACTTCATCAATCAGCTGAAACATATCTTCATTTGTCCCAAACTTTTCGTACATGTTTTTGTAATCGCTGATATCATATCCGTTGTCATCCTGCGGGGAATCAAATACCGGGGAGAGCCAGATGACATCCGCCCCGAGATTTTTGATGTAATCCAGCTTTTGAATCACACCTTGCAAATCCCCGAATCCATCTCCATTGGCATCATAAAAACTGCGCGGGTAAATTTGATAAACGACAGCTTCTTTCCACCATTCACTCATTAGGCGTTCTCCTTTCACATCGTCCCTGTAGGACAACTGGTTCCTCATAAACGTTCATGTGCAGCGGCTCGCCTTTTACAAGCTCAAAAATAACGCGCTTTTCGTCAACCGTCACATTGATTAATCGATTTCGATAATTGATGTTGAATGAATATTCGTCCCATTCTTTCGGCAAAAACGGAGCAAATGACAGCGTCTCATTCGCGGTGCGCATGCCTGCAAAGCCATGAACGATTGCCAGCCAGCTCCCCGTCATTGAAGTAATATGCAAGCCTTCTTCCGTATCATGATTGTAATTATCAAGATCAAGCCTTGCTGTGCGCTTATATAATTCGAGCGCTTTCTTTTCCAGCTTGAGTTCGGCTGCGAGAATCGCATGGACAGAGGGCGATAGGCTTGATTCATGAACAGTCATCGGCTCATAAAATTCAAAATTTCGCCGTTTTTCTTCCATTGTAAAACGGTCATTAAATAGATAAATGCCTTGGAGAACATCTGCCTGCTTAATAAAATTGGAGCGGAGAATCTTGTCCCATGACCAATTCTGATAAAGAGGCCGCTCCGCTGGATCTAATTCGTCAACTGCTTGCAGATCTTTGTCCAAGAACGTGTCATGCTGAACGAAAATTTGCAGTTCTTCACTATACGGATAGTACATGTGCTGGATGATTTCTCTCCAGACTTTCAATTCTTCTTCCAGCACATCCAGAAGGCGGCGTTTCTCCGCTGAGATACTTTCGAGACTTTGTAGAGTATACTCCAACGTCCAAGCCGCAATGACATTCGTATACCAATTGTTGTTAACGTTGTTTTCGTATTCATTCGGCCCAGTGACGCCATGGATCATATACTTATTTTTTCGTTTCGAGAAGTGAACACGGTCGGCCCAAAATCTGCTGACTGCCACAAGTACGTCTATCCCGTATTCTTCCATATAGTCTCGGTCGCCTGTATAATTGATATAATTGTAGATCGCATAACAGATCGCGCCATTGCGGTGAATTTCTTCAAAGGTGATTTCCCATTCGTTGTGGCATTCATCACCGGTGAACGTCACCATCGGATAAAGTGCCCCCTTCATCCCCAATTTTGCAGCGTTTCGTTTGGCAGCCTCCAACTGATGAAAGCGATACAAAAGCAGGTTTTTCGTCACCTCCGGCTCGGCTGTCGCCAAATACATCGGAACGGCGTACGCCTCAGTATCCCAATATGCGGCACCTCCATATTTCTCGCCAGTAAATCCTTTCGGCCCGATATTCAAACGGGCATCGCCCCCGTAATATGTCGAGAATAACTGAAAGATATTGTAGCGGATTCCTTGTTGAAGCTCCTCATCTCCTTTAATCTCAATGTCCGCTTTTGCCCATCTTTCCTTCCATCGATCAGTGTGCCTCCGTTTTGCATCTTCATAGCCGTTCTCTACCACATCCGACAAAAGCTCCTTGGCTTTCGATAAAAGCTCTTCCTCCCGAAAATCACGGGAAGTCGTGACAATCACAAACTTTTTCAATGATGCCTTCGTTTGGTAGCTGTAGCGATTCTCGACATACATTTCATTCGTTTTAAAGCTTTTATTGACAAAACCCTCCGTCTCATTTGCCATTGCGGCTAAAACCGTGAAGCGCGGTGTTCCAAATGGATTTTCGATCGTTTTTGCCGCTAAATGGCCGCTGTGAGAATCAGCACCTTTCGCTTCCTCCTGCCAAAACTGTTCTTGGTAGTTAGAATCTTCATTTGCCACATTTCCATCCAGGTAAGGAACAAGCGTAATGACAGCATCTCCCGTCAGGCACTCCGCTTCATAATGAATCGCACAGAGTTCTTTTACAGCAAGGCTAAGAAACCGCTCTGACCTGATTCTGACGGATTTATCCTGAATGCGGACAACAGCGCTTCGCCGCAGAATCCCCTCTTTCATATTGAGTTCTACCTCAAATGATTCGATTGGGTTTTGATGGAGATCGATTTTTTCACCGTCAACATATAGGCCTGTGCCCATAAAGTTCATCGCATTGATCACTTTTCCGAAATATTCTGGATACCCGTTTTTCCACCAGCCTACTCGCGTTTTGTCGGGGAACCACACGCCTGCAATATATGTGCCTTGGTGACTGTCGCCTGAATAGCCTTCTTCAAAATTCCCTCTGACCCCCATATAGCCATTGGCAAGAGACGTCAGGCTTTCCAGCAGCCGTGTATGCTCCTTATTAAATGTATTTGTTTTGATTTTCCATTCATCAATCTCAAATAACCGCTGATTTATCATCATTTCCTCCCGAATGTAAGTTTCCATTATCACGGCGGGTTTTGGTCAAATATCTAAATGCAAAAGAAATCATCAAAGTAACGCCACACGAATGGATCATCAATACAGTAATCAAATCAAAATGAACCATGCCGATAGCAGCTGCCGCAAATGCCGGCAGTGCCGAGGCGCAAATCGCCGTAGATACTGCTTCCTTGAATGACGCAATAGAGATCATGTTTGATATTTTTGTGATCCAGAGGCCACCTGCAAGAACAAACGTTAACAAAAGCTGGATCATAAAGATTACCGCATATGCCAGCATCATGATCATCGGCTTATACTGTGCCAACCATAATGTATCGATCAAAACCTCTACATCATGGACGTTTGGTTTCTCGAGCTTAACGTCCATTTTCGCATAGCCAACAGAAAACCCCGTTTCGTTTTGATCGGTGATCACCAGTTGATCAGGTTGAAATATGACGGCGTTTTCAAATCCAGTTACTTTCAATCGCCCATTTTCACCGCTTGTCTCATATTCATGCTTCATATCAACTGCCATCACATTCTGCCCATCTTCAATCCTCTCAGAGCTCTTCCCGCCTGTTAGTTTTCCGTTCCTAATTTGAAAACCCTGTAATTGATCAGCAAATTGATCATTAACCCCTTGAATCGCTGACGGCATAAAAGATGCAACGCTGAAGCGATCCATTTTCACAAACGAAACCGCTAACGGCGCCATTAAGCAGGCCGTTAAAAACATAAAGAGAAAAGAGAGCTGCAGCCAGCTGAAGGTATTCCCATAGCTGCAAACACCTGATGGAGATGCAGCCGCTTTCAGGCAGCGGATGATAAAGCTTTTATTCTCCAGATTCTTCATTGAATTACCCCTTTGTTCCGCCGGCTGTCAAACCGGACACAAAGTTCTTTTGGAGAAAAAAGAATAGAACGCATATCGGCAGTGCGGCAAGGATGGCACCAGCCGCAAATAGAGCTACTTTTTGCTGCTGGGGATTAGAAATAAAGGATTGTAATCCTACAGCGATGGTCAGCCTTTCCGGTGAGCGAAGCAAAAATTTCGCCAGCAAATAGTCGCCAAACGGTGCCATAAATGCCCAAAGCGCTTGCACCGCGAGCATTGGCTTAACAAGCGGCAGAACAATTGAAGCGAAAATCCTCAGATGTCCCGCTCCGTCAATTCGCGCGGCTTCATCAATTTCTCTCGGCACAGTATCAAAATAACCTTTCATCAGCCACGTGTTCATCGGAATTCCGCCGCCGATATAGATCGCTGTTAAAAACCAGTATTGATCGAGTGCGCCTATTAGCATCGCCAAGACATAAAAAGCAGTCAGCGCCGCCATTGTCGGCACCATTTGAATGATTAAAAAGAATATCAGGCTCTTTTTTCTGCCTGCAAACCGATAGCGGCTGTACGAGTACCCGGCAAGTGTCACGATTGTAACCTGCAAAACCATGACCGATAGCGCGATGACAAGTGTATTGCTGTACCAATTGAGATAAAGCGTTTCGTCAAATAGCCGCTTAAAATGATCCAACGTCCAAGAACCCGAAAAATCGAGCTGAAAAGCCGCCGAATTTCCCACACGGAAGGCTGATGATGCCGTAATCAGCAACGGATATATAATGACAATACTTAAAAGCGTCAAAAATAAATACGTACAGATTTTATTAAGCATTCTGGCAGTGCTCGCGTTCACCTACATAACCTCCTCATTGCCAAAAGCATTCGATTTTTTGAAAGCAATCAGTGAAATCCCAATGACAATGAAAGAAATTAACAGTGTCACAGCCGCCGCAACGGAATATTGGGGTGATGTGCCTGTTGTCAGTTTATAAATCCACGAAATTAAGATATCGGTCGATCCGGCCCCGGCTCCCGCACTGCCTGGCCCTCCCTCATTAAATAAATAGATGATCGAGAAATTATTGAAATTAAACGTATACTGAGTAATCATCACGGGTGCTGTGGCAAATAAAATCATCGGGAATGTAATATGCCGAAAACGCTGAATAAAAGTGGCCCCGTCAATCTTTGCCGCTTCATACAATTCACCTGGAATCGCCTGAAGCACTCCCGTTACCATGACATAAATATATGGAAAGCCGAGCCACGTCTGAATCATAATGAGGGCTGTCTTTGTCCAGAAAGGATCAGTCTTCCACGCGATCGCAGGCAGCTCAACAAACGGCAGGTGATTGAATAGTGGAATCACCTGTGCATTCACCGCTCCTATGCTGTCGTTAAACATGTTGGAAAAACTCATGATTGTAATAAAAGCCGGAACAGCCCATGGAAATAAGAAAATCATTCGAAATATCCGCTTGCCTTTTATAAAATCCTGATTGACGAAAAGTGCCGTCACAATACCTAAAATGATTTGCAGCGTTGTTGCACAGATTGTCCAGATAACCGTCCAGCCCAGTACATTCACAAATGTTTCACGATAGGAGCCAAGGAAAAAAATATTCAGGAAATTTTTAAACCCGACCCAGTCAATCAGACGATTAGGCGGAATATGATAAAAATCATAGTTTGTTAATGCAACAAACAGAGTCACCAAAACCGGAAAGATAATCACAAACACCATCATGATATATGCCGGCAGTGTAAATAGATATGGAAACCCTTTATCGCCCGCATGACAGATCATATCCTTGGCTGTTGTATTGACTTCCAAACCCGCCGCTTTCATAGCGGCGGTCTTACGTGAATCATGAATATTAAAGATATAGAACATGAGGAAAATCATTGTCACGATCAATTGCAGCGTGCCTTCAATCAGCATAAACAGCGAGTGGTCTTCACCGGGAACACTTCCCAATGTCATCAATCCGGTTAGCGCCTGTATACCGAAAACGCATAATTCAAAAGCAAACAAGCCTGTGATGGCAAGAAATAAGAGCCCCTTTGACAATTGCTGATTCGCAATCTGCCCAAGTCCTGGAATGATCGATAAAAGCCCTGCCTTTCGTTTTTGCTTTGCAAGTGTGTGATGTTTATTCATTTTTTTCCGCCCTCTATTCTTCCGGACGCTATCCCGCCGTTTTATTTCACATACTTTTCTTTAATATTTTCCTTTATGACGTTTACAGCATCATTCGCTGATGTTTGTGTCGATTTTTTTCCTGAAGCTGCATCAAAAATTAAACTTTCCGCTCCTGTCCATACTTCAGCCATTTCCGGAATATTTGGAGTCGGCGTCGCTGTTTCATATTGTTTAATCACAGCTGACGTCAGCTCATTCTTTTGCTCATCGGCTTTCTTCCTGGCGGCTGTGTTGGCCGGAACTTCGTTTGTATCCTGATAAAAAGCGTAAGCATTGGCATCATTTGCGGCATACTCAAGCCATTTTTCAGCCAGCTCGGGTTCTTTTGTATATTTTGAAGCTACCCAGCCCTTCCCGCCCGCAAAAGGGGCATATTCTTCTCCATTGGGCAATGTCGGAATGGGAGCCGCTCCGTAGTTCAATTTAGCCTCTTTATAATTGGCAGCTGACCAAGGACCGCCAATGATCGCAGCCGCTTTGCCTTCTAAAAACATCTGCTGAATAAAGTCGTCTGCGCTTGAATTGTCTTGCATTCCTTTCGGCCAATATGTTTCAAACCATTTCTCCGCATATTTCACCGCTTCTACAGCTCCTTTGTTGTTCAGGCCGATGTCCCCGGAATCTGTGCCGTTTTTTCCAAACACATATCCGCCGTATCCAGCCAATAAGCCGTACGACATATAAAAGTCAGTCCATTTTGCTAAAAATCCGGTTGATTTTCCTTTTTCCGAAGCAAACGCGAATCGAGGATCTTCCGTTAACTTTTCAAGGTCTTTAAATGTTTTTGGCGCTGTTTTTAAAAGATCTTTGTTGTAATACAAAATAAGTGTCTCAATGACTAGCGGCATTCCGTACACTTTGCCGTCAACTGTCACCTGCTGCATTTCTTTATCACCAAAGCTTTTTGTATGAGATGGCTTAATGTCAAGCAAATGTCCTTGCTGTCCCAAACCGCCGATCCGGTCATATGCAGCAAGCATAACATCAGGCGCATTACCCGCCGGGCCATCAAGAGGAAGCGCTTCTAACTGTTCGAACATTTGCTTTTCAACAATTTTTACTGTGACATCATTCTCTTTTTCGAACTTTGTTTTTATGCTTTCAATGTATTCTTTATACGTTTCTTCGACAGACAAAGTCAGCACCTTTTTGCCATCAGCGCTTGCTGGATTTTTTGAACTTGAGCAGGCGGCAAGGCCGATTGCCAGAAATGATGCCGCCAATATGGCGAACCCCTTTTTAAAAAGAACCATCTCTTTTCCCCCTTCTATTTACGAAACTATAACAATTGTATTGTCCTATAGAAAGCGGTTACAACAACTTTCGATTTGTTACCGATAACAGAATGTTATACAGGGGCGGCAGCACTCAAAATCAAAAATTCTCCCGGCTGAACGGCAATGACATCTTGATGCTGAAGCGGCTGCTCTGTCCATGCATCACAGATCCTCTTATTCCTTTCAATATTCAAATCCAGTAAACTGACATGTTGAACCGCATTCCCTTGATTAAAGAAATAAATCATTATTTTTTCATCAAGAGTCCGTGAAAAGCTAATAAAATCGTTTTGGTCATCCAGCAGATTCCACTCAAGATTTCCTTCTGTCAATAAAGTGTTTTCCTGCTTGCGTAAAGCAATTAACCGTTTCATAAATTGCAGCATGTCTTGGTTTTGCTTCTCTTTTTCCCAAACCATACATTTCCGGCATAATGGATCATTTTCGCCGTTCAGCCCGATTTCCGTTCCGTAATAAATGCATGGTGAGCCTGTCTGGGCAAACATAAAGGCCAGCAACGCGCGTGCTTTCTTCTCATCATTGCGGCATCTGGTCAAAAGGCGCTTTGTATCATGGCTATCCAGTAAATTAAACATCACCTCATTGGCCTGCTTCATCCCATTCATCAAATGTGCATTGACACGGTGAGCCATACGTGAAGCTGAGATCGTCTGGTCAGCAAAGTATTCAATCATGGGCTCTGTAAAAGGGTAGTTCATCGCCGCATGAAATTCATCCCCTCTAAGCCAGGGTTCGGCAGAATGCCAGATCTCACCTAAAATATAAACATCAGACTTTTCTGCTGATACAGCCTGCCTGAATGTCTTCCAAAACACGTGATCCACTTCATTTGCGACATCCAAACGCCAGCCGTCAATGTCAAATTCGCGAATCCAGTACAAAGCAATATCAAGCAAATATTTCTGCACTTCGGGATTAGCCGTGTTTAGCTTCGGCATATCAGCTGTAAAAGCAAACCTGTCATAATTGTCGTCTGTGACGGGAAAAGAGTGAATATGGAACCAGTCTTTATAGCGGGATCGAGCTCCGTTTTTGACGACATCCTGCCATTGCGGAGACGCGCTTCCTATATGGTTAAAAACCGCATCTAGCATAATTCTCATCCCCCGCTGATGAAGCTGGCTGACCAATGTACGAAAAATCTCTGGATCCCCGAAATGCGGATCAATAGAAAAGTAATCCAGCGTGTCGTATTTATGATTAGAAGGCGCGGAAAAGATCGGCGTCAGATAAATGCCGTTCACCCCTAAATCCTCTAAATAATCAAGCTTGTCAACAATCCCTTGCAAATCTCCTCCAAAAAAATCATTGACGCCCGGGTCCTTGCTCCCCCACGGCAATGCATTCTTCGGTGACAAGTCTTCTCTTCCATTTGCAAAACGCTCCGGAAAAATTTGATACCAAACCGTTGACTTGACCCATTCAGGCGCTTGAAATGTATCAGCCTCGTGAACAAACGGAAATTTAAAGTAATAATGAATCGTTTCCAGTGTTTTTTCGTTATAAGGGCATACACCCGAACTTCCGAAAAAGATGTCTTCATGATCGTCTGTTACAACAAACGCATATTGTAAACGCCTAAATGGCGGCACCACTTCAGCAAACCAATAGTCATGCATTTCTGTTGCAGCAATTTTTCTCATCGGCTGCTCGTTTGCCGACCATTTGCCGTCGTTGTACTCATAGGGATCACCCCAAATGAATCGAATGTGATCTGCATCACCTTTTTTCGTCCGAATCTTGATATGCACAGTCCGCCCATCATATGAATAAGCATCTGTGCTGAATGGCTGGTGGTGAATCGCTGCATATTCCATCATGTTTCCCCCTTTGATTTCCGTTTTATTGAAGCCGGCTCATAGTTTGAAAGTATCATGATGAAATTGTGGGAACAATCCTTTTCACCCTGTTACCGATAACAGAATAAGGCGCTTACAGCGTTGATTCTCGTACAATTAACTCTGGTTCAAAAAATAGACTTCCTTGTGCAGCGCCGTCTTCATTCATTTTTTTCAGCAACATTTTCGCACAGGCTTCCCCCATTTCAACAACAGGCTGTCTGACCGTAGTCAAGCGCGGCGAGGAGATGCGATCAAGAAACACACCGTCATTCCCGGTAACCGCAACGTCTTCTGGAATTCTCTTTCCAAGGGATTGCGCCGCACGAATGACGCCGAGCGCGATTCGATCAGATGCGCAGACAAATGCGGCCTGATCGTCCATGGATTTCAGCAGTTCTCTTGCAAGGCATTCACTTTTCTTAGAACTGTTGTCGATCCGAAACATATTCGATTTTTTTAAGCTTTTATTCATCGCCCGTATGTACCCCTGTTCTCTTGCACGTTCGAATGGCTCATCTAAATCAATGCCAAAAAAGACAACTTCCCGCTCCCCCAGCCCCATAACATGGCGGGTTGCCATAAAAGTGCCTTTCTCGTTATTCACATCGATAAAGTCATAGCCCATTTCATTTTGCCCAAATACGACGAGCGGCTTCTCAAAAGCTTTTATTACACCTTCAAAATCGGTCTTTCTCAAGCCGGTGGCAATAATGCCGTCACATTGGCCAATATTAAGAGAATTTCTTGTCACAAGCTGGAGAGCATAGTGATTGCGATCCAGCTCCCTGCTGATTCCTGTCAGCAGGTTCATGTAATATGGCTCTGTCGTATCCATTTCCTCAAGTATCAATAGTTTCACAACCTGTGTTCTGTTTTGCACGAGCGCTCTCGCCGCATAATTAGGGATGTAATTCAGCTCTTTCATCGCAGAATGAACAAGCTTTTTCAATTCATCTGTCACCGTCTCAGGGTGATTGATCACTCGTGATACCGTCATTTTCGAAACATTTGCTTTTTTCGCTACATCTGACAATGTTGCCATTTTCATCCCCTCCTTATCAGTGCTTATTATCCAAACTAGTGATAAAGTCCTCTATTACTGCTAAATATACGATGCAGGCAAAAGAGAAATAAAAAAGAGATTTCCCTTAAGGAAACCTCACTTTGTTAAAAACACTCGATTTTTCATGAATTCATACGCTAGGTTGCTGACTCATTCTCTCCACTTCCATGAGAAAGTCTCTTTTTTAAATTTCTGTCCACTTTTTTTCTAAAATCGGATAAGAATAATTTTGCATTTGCTCAATTAACTCATCCGGCCGTGACGAGCTGTGAATCAGTTTTAGGTGCGATTCGTTAGAAAACCCTTCTTGAATGCTGTATTTCACCATTTTCATCATTGGCTCAAAATACCCGTTTACATTATACAGTCCGATTGGCTTTTGGTGGATGCCGATCTGTGCCCAGCACAGCACTTCAAATAATTCTTCATATGTACCGAAGCCGCCCGGCATCGAGATAAAGCCGTCCGCCAGCTCGCTCATTTTAGCCTTTCGTTCATGCATCCCGTTTACTTCAATCAGCTCAGTCAGGTTTTGATGGACAACCTCCCCGCTGAACAAACCGCTCGGCATGACCCCGATTGCAGTTCCGCCGTTTTCCATAATCGCGTCAGCAATCGTGCCCATCAAGCCGACGCGGGAGCCTCCATAGACAAGGCCGATTCCCTGCTCAGCCATGTACGTGCCAAGCTCTGCCGCTTTTCTTTTATACGCTTCATTTCCCCCAGGGTTTGATCCCGCAAATACACAAATGGTTTTCATCTTGTCATCTCCGCATCTATATATCGTGTTAAACATTCAAAAACACACTATATATTGTCCCATCTTCATGTGATAATATCAATATGAAATACATAAAGAATGCAGGAGTGATGAGGTTGCAGCTGGCTGATGCAGAAAAATGGATGAAAGAGTTTTACGAAAAAAGAGGCTGGACAGAATACGGACCTTTTATTCGCGTCGGCTTTTTAATGGAGGAAGCCGGAGAATTGGCCCGGGCTGTCAGGGCGTATGAAATCGGCAGAGACCGGCCGGATGAGAAAGAATCGTCACGCGCTGAGCAAAAACAAGAATTGATTGAAGAAATGGGAGATGTCATCGGAAATATCGCCATTCTTGCTGATATGTATGGTGTCTCTTTAGAAGACGTCATGAAGGCCCACCAAGAAAAACTGACAAAACGATTTGAGCATGCATAAAAAAGCGGCCGCGATGGCCGCTTTTTTAACCTGTGATTTCATCATGGTGATCAAAGAAATGCTGCTTTCCTATTTTGTGAAAAAGGCCTGTTTTATGCAGCAGCTCCTTTGGCTGCGATTGCAATCCTACAATCATCAGCTTTCCATTGTGGCGTTTAATTCGATTCATAATGTTCCCAAGCACCGCTTCAGCTGACGTATCCATATAGTGCACCTTATTCATGAGCAGAATAAGGGTTTTCGGTTTTTTCTGTACATGCTCCAGCAATGACGATTCAAGGGAATCAATTGATCCGAAAAACAGCGGCCCTTCTATGGCATACATGCTGACAGATGGATCTTCTCTCTTCGCCAGAACAGGATGCGTTTCCTGATTGTGGATGCGGGTCGCTTCGCTCATTCTTCTGATAAAGAACACGAATGCAAGCAGCAATCCGGTTGCCACACCGATGATTAAGTCAAAAAGAACCGTAAGGGCGAAGGTCGCCGCCAAAATAAAGGAATCAGCATTTTTCAGTCTCAGCATGTTTGCGACTTCCTTGCGCTCACTCATATTCCATGCGACCACCATGAGAATCGGTGCCATACTGGCGAGCGGCACATGGGACGCATAAGGCGCAAATACAAGCAGGACAAGGAGAACGACTACGCCGTGAACGACGCCGGAAACTGGGGAAACCGCTCCGTTTTTTATATTGGTCGCCGTTCTCGCAATCGCTCCTGTAGCCGGGATTCCGCCAAACAGGGGCGCTGCCATATTCGCAATCCCCTGGCCGACAAGCTCCTTGTTGCTGTCATGCTTTGAGCCCTTCATGTTATCAGCGACCATTGCGGACAAAATCGACTCAAGTCCTCCAAGAAGCGCGATGACAAGCGCAGCTGGAAACAGCATAACCATTTTATCCAAAGTAAGCTCAGGAAACTGAAATTCCGGCAAATGGCGGGGGATTTCTCCATAAGTTGACCCGATCGTTGCCATGCGGTCAGGGAAAAAGACAACCGCGACCACTGTGGAAATAAGAAGCGCCAACAAAGCGCCCGGCACTTTAGGCATCACCTTGGCGGATACAAGCAAAATGACGAGCCCGATCACAGCTGTCAAAATGGCATACACGTTAAAGGTGCCGAGCTGCTGCACAATTTCAAACATGTTGTGATGAAAGTTCTCATGTTTTTCAACATTTCTCAATCCGAGAAAATTAGCGATTTGTTCCGTAAAGATCAGCACGGCAATTCCGGCTGTAAAACCGACGATAACGGGTTTGGGCACGAATTTCATTATTTTTCCGAGCTTAAACAGCCCAAACAGTACCAGCATCACTCCTGCCATAAACCCCGCAATCAGCAGATTTTCCAAGCCGTACTGCATGATAATGCCGAATAAAATCGGGACAAAGGCGCCCGTCGGACCGCCAATCTGATATTTTGATCCTCCAAACAAAGAAATACAAATCCCTGCTATAACAACAGTGTATAGCCCATATTCAGGCTCGACTCCCGAGGCAATGGCAAACGCCATTCCTAAAGGAATTGCCACGACACCTACTACGATACCTGCAATCAAGTCTTTCTGAAATTTCTGCAAATTGTATCCCTTGAATCTCCCTGAGAATCGCATATTTTGTTATAACCTCCCTTATGAGTGATTGTTTATAAGCTCAGTTTCATAACCGTTAATGACCACATCAAGTTTTCCTGTTTCAGGATGAATGACAAGTCCGTGAACCGGCACTTTTTTCGGAAGCAGTGGATGATTCTTAATCATGTTCACACTGTGGGAAACGCTTTCTTCCACGCTGTGAAAACCGGTCAGCCACGTTTTCAAATCGAGTCCGGCGCTCGTCAGCAAATTCAGGCAGCTATCCTCCACCCCGCGTTCCTTTGCTTTCTCAAGAATCGAGGACGCATTCAGCCCTGACATTCCGCATTCATGATGGCCGACAATGCATACCTCTTCAGCCTGCAATTCATAAATCGCGACCAGTATGCTTCGCATCACGCTTCCAAATGGGTGAGAAACGATGGCTCCCGCGTTTTTTACAATTTTAGCATCACCGTTTTTAAGCCCCATTGCTTGCGGAAGAAGTTCTGTAAGCCTTGTATCCATACAGGTGACAATGACGAGCTTTTTCGAAGGAAACTTTGTCGTTTTGTACGGTTCATACTTCTTCTCACTGACAAACCGCTGATTGTGTTCCAAAATTGATGTTAAAGAAACCATTTGATTCATCTCCCATCCATATGATTTTGCAAGCCTTCTTACCCAGCTTACAGTAAGGAATTATAGCATAGGAATAAGCCAAGAAAAGGCTTTCAAAAAAAGACACTATAATTGGACTGTAGAATCAAAACATAAACATTTATATCTTTCAAAGATAATAAAATTTATATTTAATGCATCCTATAATCCGGCTGCAGTTCGCATATCGATGATTTGTCTGACAAAAAATATGGGTGAATTCTGATAATTAAAAAACTTTTTTAAGCAGATTTAGCTGTTCGATCTTCATTTTAAGTTCAAAAGAACCAGAAATTTAAAAAACGCAGCTATATTTTTAACATCTATTTATTTCCGATATAATGAATTAGACAACAGCCATAAAGGGGGAGCCTTGTTGAAACCATTTGTATTTATCACAAAACCGATTCCTGAAGAGATTGAAGCATTCATCGGTGAACATTGCCGTTATGAAGTATGGCAGGAGGATACGCTTCCGAGTGACGTGCTATTTGAAAAATTAAAAGAAGCGGAGGGGCTTTTAACATCAGGGACGTCCGGACCGTCAATCAATCGTGAGTTGCTGGAACACGCGCCTAAACTCAAAGTGGTCAGCAACCAATCAGTAGGCTACGATAACTTCGATATAGAAGCAATGAAAGAAAGAGGAGTCGTCGGGACTCATACACCTTATACACTGGATGACACAGTTGCAGATCTGGCTTTTTCACTGATTCTATCTTCCGCCAGACGTGTTGCCGAACTGGACCGTTTTGTCAGAGCAGGAAAATGGGGGACCGTGGAAGAGGAAGCGCTTTTCGGAATTGATGTTCATCATCAAACGTTAGGCATTATCGGCATGGGCAGAATTGGAGAACAAGCAGCGAGACGCGCCAAATTTGGTTTTGATATGGAAGTGCTTTATCATAACCGACATCGCAAACAAGAAACAGAAGACAGCATCGGCGTTAAGTATGCAGAGCTTGATACATTGCTGGAGCAATCTGATTTTATTCTTCTCATTACGCCGCTGACTGATGAAACCTATCACATGATAGGAGAACGCGAATTTAAGTTGATGAAGGATTCAGCAATTTTCGTCAATATTTCCCGGGGAAAGACAGTTGATGAAAAAGCACTGATTCGCGCTCTTCAGGAAGGCTGGATCAGGGGAGCCGGCTTAGATGTATACGAAAAAGAGCCTGTCACCCAAGATAATCCGCTCCTGCAGCTGGATAATGTCACGCTGCTTCCTCATATCGGTTCAGCAACAGCTAAAGTGCGCTTCAACATGTGCAAACAGGCCGCCGAAAATATGATCGCAGCCATTCAAGGACAAACACCGAAAAATCTTTCAAGAGAATTTCAATAAATCAAAAATCCGGTCTGATAACAGACCGGATTTCATATTACATACGCTGAAGAACAGCACGCTTATAAATATGACGGGTAACGATATAATAAAGAGCTTGGAATACAAAATAAATGAAGATGACAATTACGGCCTCAAGAAATAAATTGGAATTCAGCATATTACTTAACGCTGCATACGCAAAGCCCGCGTGAATCGTACCTGCGATAAATGGGATGAAGAATAAAAATCCTATTTGCTTTCCAAGGATCGAGTGAATCTCTTTGTCCGTAACCCCTATCCTTTTTAAGGCTAACACCTGCACTCTCGTATCTTCTATTTCCGTAAACATCCGCAAATACAGCATGCTTCCTTGCACGATAAAAAACAGCACGCTGACAAACAGACCAATAAACAGCATTAATGCAACTCCCTGCTTTACAATTTGATAACTGGGAGCACGTGTTTGAAAATCAGATGTATGTTCTTTCGGCACCATGTTTTCAAGCTTTTCAGAGACATCCACCGTCTCCTGCCAATGCTCAAGCTCATAACCTACCATTCTCATCTGTTCCTTCAGCGGCACATCCTGTGACAGACTGTCAAAGCTCTTTTCGCTGACAACCAATAAACGGCTGACTCCATCGACAGACATCAATATCCCTTTGTTTTGCTGCTTTTTCATGACGTAGGAAAGGGTTTTTCCTGACTTCATATGAAATGCTGCTGTTTCCCCTTCTCCAAATGTGTCTTTCACCATCATTTGAAAAGAAACATTAATAAATGCTTCATTTTCTTGTAAATGAATAACTGGGAACCCTTTTTCCTTTGCGACTTGATTATAGACTTTTTCTGAAATCAGCAGAGCTTCCGCTTCCATCTTCTTATTTCCATACGGCAAGTCTGACTGAAAAGTGACAGGAATCCCTGTGGCATCCACCTTATACTTGATAACAGCATGAGCTTTTTTCAATGTATTCTCAGCTGTCTCAGGCTTCATGACCTGAAAGCGGGAAGCATCCTTTTCCACCCAGGAAACAGACTGAGGAATGCTTTGCTCCTCCTGCCTTTGTAAATCGGAATAAAACATATAGATGACACCTGTAGCTGTTAATATGACCGCTGTAATGACAGAGGTTAAAAACAGCATGCGTGCATGATCCTTCAGCCTGAATATCATGTTGGAACGCACAATGATATTCGTGCCTTTGTAGAAGCTGTGTTTCTTTCGGTACAGCATGCGGAAAAACGCCACACTGCTTTGGGTAAAAAAGAAATACGTGCCAATTAACACTAAAATCAAAATTGGAAATACCCGAAACATCATGTCAATTGCATTGGCTGTTGCAGATAGATAATAACCGCTGCCAAGACATAGCAAAGACAATACAGTGAGCCATTTCGAATAAACTGGCAAACTTTTCGGCTTTTTGGCCGATTTAATCAGTTCAATGATTTCCAGCTTCCGAATCCGTCCCAGTGATAAAATGAGCAGCGTCTGAAACAGGATGAGAAAGCCGGCAATTGTCATCACAAACGCTTTCGGCACAATGGCAAACGAAATCGGCACCTTCACGCTGAGCATCCATGTCATGATCATAAAAAACAGTTTTGAAAATAACAGGCCTGCTCCAATGCCGGCCGCAATCGCCGCAAGAGAAATAAGTGACTGCTCATAATAAATCATCTTGCGAAGCTGCTGCTTTGATGTGCCAAACAGTGTCAGCAGCCCAAACTCTTTCTTTCTTGCCTGCAAAAACGCTGAATTGGAATATGTGATGAAAAATATACAAAACACAATGATGACGACAAGAGCTGCGCTCAAGCATATTTTGACAAGGCTTCCGCCATATATATTGTCTTCATTGACATCAGGATGAAAAATAAATGATGTGAAGACAAAAAACACCGAAACGGCAAACACACAGCTTAAAAAGTAGGCCACATACCGTTGCAGATTCCCAAGAATGTTTTTACGGGCGATAGTTCTCAAATTCATGAAAATCGCCTCCCAACACACTCAGGGTATCCAATATACTTTGATAAAACACCTGCCTGTTTGTTCCTCTGTGAATCTCTGAAAAGAAACGTCCGTCTTTAATAAAAACAATTCGTTTACAGAAACTTGCTGCTGTGGCATCATGCGTAACCAACAGAATCGTCGCTTCCTTTTCCTCATTCAGCTGAGCCAGTGTGTTCATCACTTGCTTTGCCGATTTTGAGTCGAGGTTTCCTGTCGGTTCATCGGCAAGAATGAGCGCCGGATTGTGAATAATCGCTCTGGCACAAGCTGCCCGCTGCTGCTGTCCGCCCGACACCTCATATGTGCGGTGATCGAGAATATGCTTTATTTGCAGCGTATCCGCCAGTTCATCCAATCGGGCTTCCATTTCTCTCAGCTTTACCTTATCCAATGCGAGCGGCAAGAGAATATTTTCACGAATCGTCAGCGTATCAAGCAGATTAAAATCCTGAAAGACGAAGCCGAGTTCTCTTCTGCGAAACAAAGCCAGCTCTTGGTCCTTTAACGTTTTCGGCTGAATGCCGTTGATCATCATCTCGCCCTGGGTCGGCTTATCAATGGTAGCCAGCAAATTCAGGAGCGTGGTTTTTCCGCTTCCCGACGGCCCCATAATCCCGACAAATTCTCCTTTTGACACACTAAGATCAAAGGCGCTGAGCGCTTGGTATGATATTGTTCCTTTATTTGAATAGTATGTTTTCGATAGGTTCGTTGTTTGCAACACGTTCATGTTCTGCTCCTCCTTTTTCTTTATTATAAAAAGGAAGTCAGCATCCTCCCATCGAACTTTCTTGCAATTCCGCTCCCCAATCTTACAATGCTGTCACATTCACGAGGGTGTCACTTGAAAACACGATGGTCATCACAGTGCCAGCCCCTTCTTTTGATTCCGCATACAGCTTATGGCCGAGACGGCTGCACACCTGTTTTGCTAAATAAAGGCCCATTCCAGTTGCCTCTTTCATGGTTCGTCCGTTTTCTCCGGTAAAAAACGCGTCAAAAATCCGCGGCAGATCCTGCGGCGGTATGCCGATTCCTTCGTCGGCAACCGACAATCGCGTCTCATGTCCCTGTGTTTCAATCCGGATTGTAATAGGGTCTCCCACACCTTGCTTTGAATATTTTAAGGCGTTGAAAAGGATTTGCTCAACAACAAAGGAAAGCCACTTTTGATCACTGGAAATCTGAACGGCATTTGGCGGCACATGTAATGTTGGAAAAAGGCGCCGTTTAATAAACTGACGTTTTTCCTGATTGATCAGTGAACGAACCATTTCTGCCAAATCAAAGGTTTGCGGCTTTACATCAAATGCAAATTCCTCCAGCCGGGCCGTTTGCAGCATCATATCAAGACCGTGGCGAAATCTCTCATTCTCATCCTCCAGCTCCTCTAAAAACGTCGGAAAAGAGGATGAAGTTCCGTTTTTTCCTTCCTGAATCATTAAGGATATGACGGATACCGGTGTTTTCATATGGTGGACCCATTGGTTGGTGAAGGTATAATGCTGTTTTTGCTGATTGATATATTGTGAGAGCCTGCTTTCGTATTGCTGCCCGAGTGCGTTGATCATTTTCGTCCAAAGCGCTTGCTCTCCTGTTCTTGGCTTTCTGGCTTTCAAAGACTGTCCGATGTCATTCGAAGAAGAGGCTTGTTCTGCAAGCTTTTTAACATATGTGAGAAAGGAAAATTGCCGAACATAATCAGAAGCAAAACCTGCGGCTAAAAGAGTACCGGGCAAAATCCATATGTATATCATATTTTCTTTGGAAGGTTCTGCGCCGCTCTCGATAATGCTTAAATACGCAATCAGCATGGCGGATCCTATCCCTAATAATGAAAATAGAATAATGGCTAAGCGGTCGATGAGATACGTCTTTAACACTCCGCTTCATCCTTCCGATTGACTTGAAATTGATAGCCTTGTCCTCTGATTGTGGAAATGCAATCTTTCAGTCCGGCATTCTCCAGTTTTCTCCGCAGCCGGTTGACATTGACCGTTAACGTATTGTCATCGACAAAATCAACGTCATCCCATAACGCCTCCAATAGTTCATCACGAGAGACAATTTTTTTATGCTCCCTCACAAAAATAGAGAGAAGCTGAAATTCTTTTTGGGAAAACAGAATACGGGAGCTGTTCCATTCGGCCTCATTTTGATCAGGATAAATCGTCAGCCCGCCAAGCTCCACTATTCTAGATTCCTGCGGCAAAGAGGGCGAATATTCACCATATGTGCGGCGCAGGACGCTTTTGATTTTGGCCATCACTACCTCTAGATGAAACGGCTTTGTGATATAATCATCGCCGCCATTTTCAATCGCCATTACCTGATTCAGCTCATCGGTCCGTGCCGATATAAAGATAATCGGCGCATTGGAAATGGTACGGATTTGCCTGCACCAATAAAACCCGTCAAAAAAAGGCAGGTTGATATCAAGCAGCACAAGATCAGGCTTCATTTCTGCAAATTCCAATTTTATATCATTCAGCTGTTCAGCAATTTTCACTTCATATCCGTATTTTTGAAGATGACCGCCCAGCAAAGAAGCAATCCGCTCATCATCTTCCACAAGCAAAATCCGATACACGTTGATCCCCCTTATATGTACATCACGATGATTTTTCTAGAAGATTCCAAAATTATTATAGCATGTGCGAAATAGTAAATCGGTCTTTTTCTTTTCGTTGTGATAGAATAATAAAGGTAAAATTTTCATAATAGGCAGGTGTCGTGATGAAGAAAATCATGCTGTTTCTGGTAATGACGTCAATTCTTTCAGCATGTCAGCCCAACTATACCGGGAAATACATAGAAATTGGGGATACACTAACTGACTATACCAAAGAGTGCTTTAAAGAGAATGAAATTCCTTATAAATACGAAAAGGGAAAACTGTATATCCCAGAAGATGCATTTGATACAGCAATCAATACTTGTTCATAAGAAAAAGCTTGCAGATAACCTGCAAGCTTTTCACGTTACAAAAAATGAGTATTTAATTTCTCTTCAAATCCTGAAGGGCCGATGTCGCTTTTTTGAATGTTACCGCCGTTTTCATAAATCGTAAAATGGCGCTCTGACATGACCATCCTTCCGCTCGGCGTCAGCTTTGAGGCAAGCAGGGATTTGTTAAAAGGAGATTTTTCATGAGAGTGAATGATGTCCTTCATGTTATCTAAATCACCGAGATCACTCTCTTCAAGGGTAAAGGCGTACCCAATTTGCCAGCCTTCTCCTTTGTCCATCAGCAGAACATGGCTGCCCTTTTCTGTCTCTTCCTTTTTGATTCGGAATAACCCGACTGGTGACTGTACCGTTTCTCCGGAAAGCGGTATCGGCTGGAGCGCCAGGTTGATGCCGAAGCCGATATCAACGAGGTAATCGCCGTTTTCCGCAGACAGCCATACAGCAGCATGCGTCCCTTCTAATGCCCATCCCTCTTGATCGCCTGCATAAACCGTTCCTCGAATAAGCTTCACATGAAACCCGGCCTCACGCAAAACAAAATAAAGGAAACCATTTAGATCGTAGCATAGGCCACCGTGCTGATCTTTGAGCAGACGGCGCCATAGATCTTCTTTTGTTACCCTATAATTCTCTTTTGCAAGTACGGCACGGTTTTCGAATGGAAAACGGTATGCCATTGCTTTGAGAAAAAGGGGAAGATCGCCAAAGCTGACATGGTCTTTCTCCCAGCCGATTTTCTGAAAGCAGTCTTTTAGAAAGTCACTCATTTTTATCACCTAAACTTCTTCTTGAACGTAAGCAGCCAGCTTCTCCAGGGCCTCTTGTTCATCTTCTCCCTGGGCAATCAAGGTAACCTCAGTGCCTGTGCTTACCGCAAGGCTCATCAGCCCCATGATGCTTTTGGCGTTTACTTTTTTCCCATCCTTCTCAAGAAACACATCTGACGTAAACCGGTTTGCTTCTTGTACAAACAAAGCAGCAGGACGTGCTTGCAGTCCTGTCTTTAATCGAACTTCCACTTTCTGTTGAACCATAAGATCTCCCCTTTTCTTTACGGTTATTTTAAAGTGACGGTTTGCCCTGTCCGCAGCTGTTCTGCGATTTCGTCAAGTTTTCTCAGCCTGTGATTGATCCCTGATTTGCTGATTTTCCCGCTTGCTACCATTTCCCCCAGCTCTTTCAGCGTCACTTCCTGATAATCAATCCGAAGCTGCGCAATTTCCCGAAGTTTTTCAGGCAGCGCCTCCAGGCCGATTCTTTCATCGATGTATTTAATATTTTCCACCTGTCTCAGCGATGCGCCGATCGTTTTGTTTAAGTTGGCTGTTTCACAATTGACAAGGCGGTTGACCGAATTTCTCATGTCCCGAACGATTCTGACATCCTCAAATCGCAGAAGCGAATTGTGAGCGCCGATTACGTTCAGAAACTCTGTAATCTTTTCAGCCTCTTTTAAATAGGTAATGTAGCCTTTTTTCCGTTCAAGCGTTTTGCTGTTTAACTGAAACTCATTTAACAGGTCACATAATGAATCGTTATGCTCCTTATAAAGAGAGAAGATTTCTAAATGATACGAGGAGGTTTCCGGGTTATTGACCGAACCTCCTGCCAAAAATGCTCCTCTCATATAAGAACGCTTGCAGCACCTCTTTTTAACCAGCTCTTTCGAAATACTTCGTTCAAACACAAAGTTCTCCCCGAGTATTTTTAAATCCTCTAAGATCGTTTTTGCATTTTCTGAAAAACGCACAATATAGACGTTATTCTTTTTCAGCCGCATTTTCTTTCTGACCAGCAGCTCGACCGACACATCATATTGTTTTTTCAGCAATGTATAGATGCGGCGGGCAATCGCCGCGTTTTCGGTTTGAACATCGAGTACGAGATGGCGGTTTGTAAATGATAAAGCTCCATTCATCCGAATGAGTGCAGACAGCTCGGCATTAATGCAGCAGTCCTTCACTTCCAGATTCGTTAATTCTTTTTTTGTTTCTGATGCAAATGACATATAGCCACCTCATTTCAAGGCTTCATTCTTTCAGTAAATCAACAAGAAGAGAGGCCACTTTATGTGTATCGTGACGTATTACGTCATTTTTATACGTTACAATTTGATCTCTGATGACTTCAAGCCCCATCGCTTTCAGTTCTTCGATATCAAAATCAACAGGACGCGCCGATTCCATTTCGTACTTACGCTTTATTTCGTCGGGAATGTCTTCACTGTTTACTAATATCGTATCAATAAAACCGCAGCCCATATGCTGATTGAGCGCTTTCACATGATCAGCAGCGGTGTAATGGAGCGTTTCGCCGGGCTGAGTCATCACGTTGCAAATGTATACTTTTTTCGCCGGCGCCTTTATCACTTCTTCCCCGATTTTTGGGACGAGCAAATTGGGAAGAATGCTTGTATAGAGGCTTCCCGGGCCGATAATAATCAAATCCGCTTCCCTGATCACGTCTATTGTTTCCGGCAGCGGATCAATCTGTTCAGGCGTGAGAAAAACACGCTTAATACGCTGTCCGTATTCCGGGATCGTTGACTCGCCTGAGACCACGCGGCCGTCTTCCATCTCAGCATGCAAAACGACACTGGCATTGGCAGCCGGCAAAACCTTTCCTCTTACATTCAGCACCTTGCTCATTTCTGTGACAGCGTGAAAAAAATCACCGGTTATATTTGTCATCGCTGCCAAAATCAAATTCCCGAGAGAATGGCCTGTTAAGTCATTCCCTTTATTGAAGCGGTGCTGAAAAAGATCTTCAACAAGCGGCTCCACATCGGATAAAGCGGCAAGCACATTTCTGATGTCTCCGGGAGGCGGAATTTTCAGTTCATTCCGCAGACGGCCAGAGCTTCCCCCATCATCGGCAACTGTTACAATGGCCGTGATGTCAACAGGTTTATGCTTTAAGCCCCTAAGCAATACAGAAAGACCTGTACCGCCGCCAAAGATTGCGATTTTCGGCTTTTGTCCCATCTTATTTCCGGCTTCTCTTTTCAATGTCCCGGTGAGTAACATGAGTATAGTAATCCTTTTTGAAATAATCAGCTAAATTCTCGGCTAATGTCACAGAGCGGTGCTGGCCCCCTGTGCAGCCGATCGCAATGACAACCTGGCTTTTTCCTTCTCTTTTGTAAGATGGAAGCATAAAGCTCAGCAGATCAATTAATTTCTCATTGAACTTTTGTGTTTCATTCCACTTCATGACGTAAGAGGAAACCTCTTTATCCTTGCCAGTCAGCGGCCGCATGCTTTCGATATAGTACGGATTCGGCAAAAATCTGACATCAAAGACGAGATCTGCATCAATTGGAATACCGTATTTAAAACCAAATGACATGACATTCACGGTAAATGTCTCTCCTTGGTTTGTCGCAAAGTGCTTCACGATTTTTTCACGCAAATCACGCGGCTTCATGTCAGACGTATCGTAAATGATTTGAGAGCGGCCTTTTAATTCCTCAAGCAGCTCTCGTTCCAGCGCGATGCCTTCAAGCGGCAGGCCAGTCGCTGCCAAAGGATGCGAGCGTCTCGTTTCTTTATATCTTGTGACGAGAATGGAATCCTTCGCGTCCAGGAATAAAATTCGCGGTGTGATCCACGGATTTTCGGCCATTTCATCCAGCGCTTCAATCAGCCGGTCAAAAAATTCGCGGCCGCGTAGATCCATCACGAGCGCAACTTTGCTCATTTTCGAATTTGATTCCTTCATCAGCTCTAAAAACTTCGGAAGCAATGAAGGCGGAAGATTATCGACGCAGAAATAGCCGAGATCTTCAAAGCTTTGAATGGCGACAGTTTTCCCCGCTCCCGACATTCCGGTTATAATGACAAGCTGAATATCATGTGATTCACTAACACTCATCTTTCTCCCCCCTGACTTGTCTTTCTATTTGATGTGCTGCGGGTCTAAACGATAACTTAGCAGCTCAAATTCCGGTGTATACGTAAATGTGCCGTGCAGCAGCCCTTGTCCCTTCATCATAAAATCAAGGATATGGCCGTCTCCAGGGGCCATAGGCAGGTTCTGAATGTCATTGACATCGTGCCACTGCAGTTTGCCTTCCTCTGATTCTGATACATTTTGTCCTGTATATGAATCAGCGACAAACGTAAACATCATCCACTCGGAGACAATGTGGTCACCGTCTTTAATAATAAAGGTAAAAACGCCTTTTAATTGAGGATTTATGATATAGATACCAGTCTCTTCTCTGTACTCTCTGATGACGGAGTCTCTGACTGATTCTCCGCTCTCCATCTTGCCTCCCGGCGCGACCCACCATCCGCGTCTCGGCTTTTGAAGCAGAAGAACTTTGTCATCCGTCTGAAGCACACAATTTGTCACTCTTTGCAAGTACGTCACCTAACCTTCGTCCTGTCATCGTCTCTTTATTATACCGCTTCAAGATGCCTCCCACAATGAAGAGACATTGACAATCTTTTCTTCTATTTTACAGCATATTCATTCCTTAATTCAGAAGATTTTGCTGTAACTGGCATTCATCTTTTATTTATGGACAAAAAAAGGACACGGATAACTGGAGAATCCGTGCCAAAAAAGTGTATTCATTATAAAAAGGGGGTCAATTACTTTATTAATCATAACCGAAAAGCATTACACATGTGTTACAACGGAATTAAAACCCAGTAACGTAATGTGAAACTCGTATGACAGCCCTTTTTATTTTAAGGTTTTCAGCGTTTCTTGAAGCTCTTCAACATAATGCTGTACGCTTTGCGCCGCAATACTTCCGTCTCCTGTAGCCGTTACGATTTGGCGCAGTGATTTTTCGCGGATGTCTCCGGCAGCGAAAATCCCTTCAACCTTTGTCTCCATGCGGTCGTTTGTTTCGATATAGCCTTCTTCATTCGTAATGCCCAGGTTTTCAAACGGTTTAGACAGAGGAAGCATGCCGATGTAAATGAATACGCCGTCTGTTTTGAATTCACTTTCTTCACCGGTTACCGTATCGACAAGCGTTACGTTACCGACTTTGCCGTTTTCCTCATGAATTTCCTTCACGGTTTTGTTCCATAGGAAGTCAACTTTTTCATTATCAAATGCTCTCGCTTGAAGAATACTTTGAGCACGGAGTTTATCACGTCTGTGAACAATCGTTACTTTTGAAGCGAAACGAGTCAGATATACGCCTTCTTCAACCGCGGAATCTCCGCCGCCAACAACGACTAGTTCTTTGCCTTTAAAGAAAGCGCCGTCACATACTGCACAATAAGATACACCGCGTCCGCCCAATTCTTTTTCGCCAGGCACGCCGATTTTTTTATACTCCGCACCTGCAGCAATGATGACGGCACGCGCTTTATATTCCTTTGAACCGGCTTTGACTACTTTATACTCTTTGCCGTCAACGACTTCTTTAATATCGCCATAAGCGTATTCAGCGCCGAACTTTTTCGCATGTTCAAACATTTTGTTAGAAAGCTCAGGCCCAAGGATACTTTCGAATCCAGGATAGTTTTCTACATCTTCCGTATTGGCCATTTGTCCGCCAGGAATTCCTCTTTCAATCATTAATGTCGATAAATTCGCTCTTGATGTGTATACAGCGGCCGTCATCCCAGCAGGGCCCGCGCCGATTATAATCACGTCATAAATTTTTTCTTCTGACACACTATTCACTCCTTAAACCATCTTTTCAAGTTTGGGCTCTTTCTTATAAGATAAGAATCCCCATCAAACGTATTCCTTACCCATATCCTATAAAATCTCATGGTGATACGCTATTTTTTTGCTCATTTTTTTCGAACCGCGATTAAATGTATTTCAAAAGGGTATGTATATTAATAAAGAAAGAGCCTTCTGTCCATAGAAGGCCCTTGTCTTATTTATTATTGAACAACACGTCTTACAACGCCTTTAAATGCTGCTTTCCAGTAAGGATTGCTCATAGAGTCAACAGATACACCATGAGATGTATTGTCGTTTAGGAAAGTACCGTTTCCTAAGTAAATTCCAACGTGACCGTTTGTTTTATATGTGTCAAAGAAAACTAAGTCTCCGCGTTTCATATCCGATGCGCTGACAGCTTGTCCTCTGCCAACTAACGTATCAGTTGTTGTTCCGCCGACAGGTCCAAGGTTAACACCTGCAGAAGCGTATGCCCAGCGTACGAATGATGAGCAGTCAAAAATACGGTTGTTGATATCAGACTGACTGCGTCCGCCGCCAAACTTGTATGGAGATTGTCCTACAATGCTTGAACCAACGCTGATCGCGCCTTCAATTCCGCCGGAGTTGCTGATAACAGTGCCGCCTGAATTGCTGTTTGAGCCGCTGCTCTTCTTAGAAGATGAGCCGTTAGACGAACTGTTTGATGAACCGTTAGAAGAATTGTCTGAAGAATCATCAGATGAGCTTGCTTTTGCTGATTCAGTTGTAGCCGTTTGGCTGTCATTTGTTTGTGTTTCATCAGATGCTTTTTGTGCTTCTTCCTGCTTTTTGATCAAAGCAGCCGCTGCTTCTTGTTCTTTTTTGATGCGTGCTTGTTCAGCTTCAGTATTTGCTTTTTGATTTGCAAGTTCAGACGCCTCTGATTTTAATTCAGAAATCGCTTTAGCCGTTTTCTTCTGGCTTGCTTTTGCTTCGTCGAAAAGCTTGTCTTTTTCATTAAGCTGTTTATCAAGGTCTTTTTGCATTGTTTCTAATTTAGCCAATGCAGCTTGAACTTCTTTCAGCTTGTCATTCAAATCCGCTTCAGAATCCTCGAGCTTCGCTTTATCCTGCTCTTGCTGTTTGATTAAATCTTTGTCTGCGTCCACAATAGATGAAACCGCAGTCGCACGAGAGATAAAGTCACCAAAGCTTGTTGATCCTAGAAGAACATCTATGTATCCTTGAGATCCGCCGCTTTCCTGTAAAGAACGAACGCGTTTTTTCAGGATTTCATTGCGTTTTTCGATACGTGCTTCTGTTTCTTTAATCTCTTTTTTCAGTTTTTTGATTTCTTCTTTTGTTTTATCGTTTTCTTCTTTTTTATCTTCGATCTTGTTACTTGTATCAAGCGCCTTAGCGTTAATGTCTTTCAGTTCTTTTTCAATCTTTGATTGATTTTCCTGAAGCTCACTTAATTCTTTTTCCTTCGCTTCAATGCTGGAAGCAACCTCAGATTGCTTGCTTTCGATTTTTTGTTTCTTTTCATCTAATGTTTCCGCCGATGCAGTTTTACTTGTAAATGGGATCAAAAAACTGCTTGTCCCGATGACGGAAGCCAAACCAAGTGTAATTAAACTCTTTCTCACTTTTTATATCCTCCCTTTTACTGTGAACCTGTCCTCATTTGGAATCGTATTTTGAACATCAAGTTTCGTTCCTCATACTCTACGAGGAATGATGGTTGTTTATGGTTAATTATTCTGTGCATCTCTTATTCTGGTTGTATAGCGTTTATTTCACATCATATGTAAAAAACACTAATTCCTTATGTACGAGAATCATTATACCATCAAGTTTCGACAAATTAGCGATAAATTTTATTACATTTATGTTTCAAACAGATGTCAAGTCACACATCATTTGTCATTTTTCTTAAGCGTGTAAAAAAACTGTCGATATTATTTTCTTAATATAATCTATCAAACAAAAAAAGAGTCGATTAAATAAATCGACTCTTTAAAATTTACTATTCTAGAATATCATCAATATATTTCATATATTTCGTCAACGTTGCCGGAGAGATGCCGAATTGGGCCGCTGTGTCTTTTTTCGTGTCTTGCTTGCCATGGGCTTCTTTCCAAATATAGCAAATCGCCGCTGCCCAGCCCCTCTCATTTTTCAATGGACCAGCTGCACGAATTTGCTGGATGACATGGAAAACCCAGCAGCTCATGACTTCTGTTTTCATCTCTTCTTTTTCAGCTTGCTCTAATAGTTTGACCGTTTGATAGGCGAAAAGTGCATCCTCTGAAACGTCAGCAGCCGCAGAATCTCCATTTAGAAGCAGCTTTACAAACTGATTTTCAAAAGGAGCGGTTATTCTCTTTGAGCGTATCACCGCTTCAAGATGCTCTGTTTCTCCCTTTGTGCTGCTGATATAATAGGCTGCGAGACGCTGCTCCACAGATGAAGGAAGAGCTTCCCTCCGCTCAATCCAAGGCGCCGGGCGGTCTTCGCCGGGATATTGCGACTCGACTTTTCTCCAGATCGTCTCGGCAAAGTCGGTATGTCCCGTAAAATAAGCAGAGCAGGAAAGCCAGTAAAAGAAGGTGTCGTCACCTTCAAAGCCGGTTTTATATAATGATTTGAGCCATTTATATCCGATCTCGTAGCGGCCGACAAGCGCCAAAGTAGCACCCAATTTATAACGCTGCTCCATTAGCATCGGATAGACATTGGAGAACTGATCACTCAATTCCGCCACTTTTTCGTCTTCTCTTTCATAATAGTAGAAAACGAGAAGATTGCATAAGGCGTGAAGATTTCCTTCATTATGAGAAAGCACTTCATAAGCGGTTTGCTTCGCTTTTACAACGTTTCCTGAATAGAAATAGGCAAGCGCGAGATTGTTGTATGCTGACCAAAGCTCCGGATATTCAGCTGTGATTTCCTCAAGCGCCGCAACCGCTTCAGCAAGCTGGCCGCTTTCCAGCAATGACTTTGCCCGATCCTGTTTCACCAGCAGTTCATCCTGATCATACAACGAATCTTCAATGCCGTCGTCTCCTAAATCGAGCAAATCAAGCAGACTATCGTTTTCTTCGGCGAATTCACCATCCGGGTCCGCATCAGAATAAGCGGCCGCTTCTTTATAAGCTTCCTGGAAGAGCCCCAGATGGGCAAAGTTATTCGCTTTAAAGTAATGGCACTCCGGCATTTCGGCCTCCAGATTTGCCATGATATAGTCAAGAAGATCGTTCGACTCTTGATACTGGCCCATTTCCGAATAAATGACCGCAAGCTGTGAAAGCATCTCTGAATCCTCCGGCTCCAAATGAACCGCGCGCTGAATCAGTTTGCTTGCCCGTTTTAGATTGCGCTCTTTATACGCTTTCAAGCCTTTATGAAAAAAATATTGTCCATCTTGAAGCAGCTGGACAATTTGTGCGTGATTTTTATGTTCAGAAGTGTGTTTTCCCACAACTACCCTCCGTTTTATACAATATTACCGTCAGTAGTATACCATAAATCGTAAGCCCCTCAATAGTTCAAAAGGAAGGATTGGGAAAATCCCTCCTCTTTTTTATTGGCTGATTCGACCAAAATTTACCCGGCTTTGTTTTCTAAGTCCGCATTCATTTTCAGCTGCTGTTCAGCAAAATCCCGATAAAGGCCATGGGAAGCCATTAACTCATGGTGTGTTCCACGACCGGTAATTTCCCCTTTTTCAACAAACAAAAGCTGGTCCGCATCTACAACGGTAGATAGGCGGTGAGCGATCACAATCGTTGTGCGGCCCTCCATCAGCACCTCAAGCGCCTGCTGAACTGATTTTTCAGATTGGCTGTCGAGACTTGAGGTCGCTTCATCGAGCATAAGAATGCTTGGGTTACGGAGAAGCGCTCTCGCAATTGCGATTCTCTGCCTTTGTCCGCCTGACAGCATAATGCCGCGTTCGCCTACTTCTGTATCAAACTGATTCGGCAGCTCCTTTATAAAATTGAGCGCATATGCCATCTCCGCGGCTTTTTCGATCTCAGCATCCGTCACATCTCGTTCTAACCCGTAGCAAATATTTTCTCTGATTGTCCCGGACATTAACGGGCTTTCCTGCGATACATACCCGATATGCTCCCTCCACGATTCAAGCGAGTAAGTATCGACCGGCTCGTCCCCCAGTCGAATGGTCCCTGCAGTCGGAGTATAAAAACGTTCAAGCAGCTTAAACAGCGTCGTTTTCCCCCCGCCGCTCGGACCGACAATAGCTGTGACTTTACCTGCTTCAATGACGGCGCTGATTTCTTTTAAAATCAGCTGATCAGGCTTGTATCCAAAAGACACGCGATCAAGCTGAATAGGGAGATGCGCATTTTCAATTTGTTTTCCTGTCACTGTATCTTCTTCTTCCTCTGCTAAAATCTCAATCATTCGTTCTGTTGCACCGATTGATTTTTGCAGCTGTGTGAAAAACGTTGTAATCTGGCCCATCGGCATTATAATTTGAAACAAATATAAAATAAAAGCCACGAGCGCTCCCGCCGTGAGTTCGCCTGAAGATACCTGCATGCCGCCATATCCGATCACTGCGACAAGCGCTGCCATTAGCACGAGTGAGATAAGCGGGCCGACAAGTGATTGAACCTTGGCTTCACGAACGCCAAGCTTAAATAATGAGGAAATCCCCATCTTCCCGCGCCCATATTCGACATCCTCCGCATTTGAAGCCTTGACAAGTCTGATTTCCGGGAGAATTTGATTAAGCAGGCCTGTAAAACGGGCTGTTTCATCTTGCGTTTCCCGTGAGATAGAAAACATCTTCCGGCCAATCGGCATCAAGATGAGAGCGGCCAGCGGAACGACCACTAACACAAGCAGTGTCAGCTTCCAGTTCATAATAAACAAGATTGTCAATGATCCAATGACAGAAATGATGCCTGTAATAAATCCGCTGATATGGGTTGTAATCAATTCTTTGACCACCATTGTATCGTTCGTTACACGGCTGACTGTTTCTCCGGAAGCATTTGTATCGAAATAAGAGACAGGAAGCTTAATTAATTTCTTCCATAGTAACTCCCGCAGCCCGGAAATGATTTTTTGTCCATTATAGTTAAGCGCATAGGTGGCATAAGCGCTTAAACCCGCCTGAACGAAAAACACCAGCGCGATCAAACCGATTTGCGTGCCTGACAGATTTGACATAGAAAAACCATCGACAAGCTGCTTCGTTAATAATGGAATGAGCAGGCTGACCAGCGTGGTTACAACACTGAGGGCAAGCGCAAAGGCAAGCTTTCCATAAGAAGGATTGGTCCGTCTTACTAAGGCAAAAAAGGGTTTCAATTTACTTTTAGATTTTTGTTTCTTGGTTGGCATATATTTTCCTCCTGTTTCAGCGTTCAGAAAGGTGAAAAGTCATAGCAAAAGGATGATTTTTACTCTTTCTCAATCATATCAATGGAGAAAGACTTTTTCAGTATATTTTTGCCGTGATCAAAATAAAAATCTCCCACTCATTGTTTGAATAGGAGATTTTTATGTTAGACATCTTTAACTGGCTTCTTTTTTCTATAAGTCAATGTTACATCCTGCTGTCGCAGGTCTTCAATTATCATTTTGTACCGATCAACTTTTGCGGTATGTTCTTCTTTTATCATCTCAAGGGCGGCTTTTCGTTTTTCACTTTTAGACTCAAGCTCTTTTTTTATTTTTTTTACAATCAATCCTTTTTGCCCTTTGATTTCCTCTTTTAATGAAGACTCAAATTTCTTTGTCAGGCTGAGAAAGTCGTTGATCGGTTGATTGAGGGTGCCCGCTTTCCCCTTCATTTCATCTTGGGTAAGAAACATATAGGTCGTTGATACAATTTCTATTTCACTTTCTGAAAATAAGGAAGTCACTCTTCATATTCCTCCTAAGGCTGAAAATCAAATAACTGAGAAATCATTTCTTCTTTTTCAAACAGCTTTTCAATACTCTCGCGGATACTTTTGATAAAATCTCTTTTTTCTGTTGTCTGTTTTTTTAATTCAGCAACAATTCCATCATTAGCAGGTAGCGCACCTGTGTGAAATGATTCATGAACTGAGATTTTCTCCAATTTATCGAATGTGTGGCTGAAACCAGCTGCAAGCCGGAATTGAAGATCGAAGGCATAATGCGAAGGGTTTTCTTCCATATGATGAATAGCAGTGATGATCGCCTGCTTTTTGTCTATGAAATCTTCATCGATTTCCTGACTGTAAACCTTCTGGTACTTAGAAATCGCATCTTCCAAATCTTCAACGATTTTCATACCGTTTTGATAGATTCTGACAGCGGATGAGAGATTGACTTGAATCGTTTCTCCCGAGCCGCTCTTCCCTGTAAAATAAATATCGGAGCCTTTATAGCTGAAGCCTTTTTCCTTTGACAAGGCGTTGAGCATTTGAACGATACTGTGGCCGTCGACGATAAGTTTTAGTGCGTCTTTTGTTTCTGTGTCGAGTGTTTTCAATGAGGACAGAATTGATTTTACGTAGTCCACTATTTCACCAACGTCTTTTAAAGCTTGCATAAATTGGCCATGCTTTAGATGGTCTATGAAATGTTCGTACCGTAATTCTATGCCTCGCATACTCGCATTAATATTCGTTAATTCTTTTTTGATCACTTTCTTTTGCGTTTCATCAATATAACCATTTTCAGCTAACTGATCTACGACCGGTCCGCTGTTTCTCAACAAGGTATGAAGAAAACCTAAAAACGACGGCAGTTCCTCTTTTATTCGGCCATACATTTGCTTAACATCATCAAAATGCTCATATAGGACACTTACTTTCTTTAAAGCGCCGTCTGTGTTTTTCACTCTTTCAATCAGGTCTATGTCTATCCCGCTGGCTGCCTTTATAAAACCGTTCAAGCCGTCTTTTTCATAGTCATCCTTATATTTTTGAAGGAATTTTTGAATTGACCTCACATCTTCGTCAGGAACCCCATCCATAATGTTGCGGATGCCTTTTACACTTGTATTTGTATCTGCCATCTTCACATCACCGAATGTAATGAAATCGGCCTTGCCGCTGACTCCATACAGCGGGTCATCTTTTGAGATGCGTTGGGTGATGTTTGCTGTGACGCCTTTGTCTTCATAATATTTTTGGATTTCTTTTTTTAACTTTTCTGGCGGAATGGAATCTATATCTTCATATTTATAACTAAATTTCCTAATAACATATCTATATAAACTTTCATCAGTTTCAAGTAATTGATCAATATTGACTTGAGCTCCATTTACCCCATAAACTTCATCATATTCTCCATCAATCAATTGCACCATAACTTGGTTATTATTTGCAAGTGAATGTCCTAAGGCGAATGTTTTTAAATCCTCAGAGTTACCTGCTGCTTTCTTTGCTTTGTTAGTAAACTCCTTTGTAGCCTCATACTGACTATGATCAATTCCTAAAAAAAGACCAAAAAAGTTATATGACCAATCCTTATTATCGGCACTACCTTCTGAAATAATCTGAAGATGATCAATTTGTTTTTTCTCATCTATTATATGGATTGCCGTTCCATCGTAACCTGATTCTCTGGTCGACCTTTGTATACTTGTATTCTGATTTACAAGTTCATTGGAGGTGTAAATTTCAATTTTCATATTCTCAGGAAGATCGTGGTGGGTTTCCTCTTTATAAATTCTGCGTATATCTGCTTCGAAATCCTTCTTAGCTTTCTTAACTTCACTCGCAATAGTTGAGGCAAACTTTTGTTTATAGTCATATTCTAAATCAATTAGCCTTAACTTTACGTTCTCATTCTCAAATACATTTTTATTTCCCATCTTATTTCTCCTTTTTATCTATTAAAAAGGTGATAGAATTAATTAATTTCTCAACTTTATTTTTAGCCTTTTCTTCATCTAAGGAGCATGGTTGATTTTCATTTTTGCATCCAAGGGTAAAGGCGTATTCTACTCCTAGGTTATCTTCCTCTGTAGACTTAACATATCCAAAATAACTGTATGAATAATTATATTTTCTATCAATATCGTCAAAGATGTCTTTTTTCTTGGCAGTGTAAATATCCGTTTTCTTTTTGCTGCTTTTTTTGTATTCGCCTTTATAATCATTTTTTCCACTAACAATATCTAGCATTGTCTTAGGTTCATTCGCAAAACTTTCTTCTTTGTAATATGTGACATGGCCATCAAACATTACATTGGTGTCTTTATCATAACTATTAAATCCAATACTTTCTTTGTTTTTCCCGGTTAACGATGATCTTCTTGATAGATACTTCCCATCCTCCGGAAACAACATCCTAAACCCTTTCAGCTTAGATTCCAACAAATAATATCCTGGTTCCTCTTCTTTTGTTGACACCATGTACTCTCTCGTTTTCTCGTCCTGAAACGCAGGTACTTGAGGCAGATCCTTGGGATCCATGTCTTTGGGTTTTACCGCTTCTGTTTTATTGTCATTTGTGCTGTTTTTATCATTGTCATTCATACTGCATCCTCCTGTCAGGGCAAGTAATAAGCTGAAGCAAATAAAGATGATCTTTTTCATTACGAACCTCCACGGGTTTTGTGAGAATAGTATTCTATTTTTATACCAAAAATAATTCTATTGACCTGGTTAAGTGATGATTATTTCATCCTTTTTCATGTTACATCATGGCGGAATTTGGATAAATAGGAAATCAGACTCGGTTTTGATCTCCTTTTATTAACTAATCATATATAACACCTAGTATAAATCTAAATACCTATTACTTTTTTCACAAAACAAAAAGAGCCGTATCATACGGCTCTTTACTCTTCTTTCTCAGTATGGCGTTTTTTCAATACGTCAAGCACATCATCCAGCGGCAAGGCTTGTTCTCTGAGCAGGACAAGCAGGTGATACAGCAGGTCTGCCGCTTCCCATTTGAGTTCCTCTCGGTCCCGGTTTTTCGCGGCGATGATGACTTCGGATGCTTCTTCTCCGACTTTTTTCAAAATCTTATCGACGCCTTCGCGGAAAAGGTAAGTAGTATAAGCTCCCTCAGGCATTTCCGCTTGGCGTTCCGCGATCACGCGTTCCAGTTCGTTCATGATGCCGAATCGGCCTGCGGTCTGTTCTTCTGTTTGTTCCTTCATAAAACAGCTGTAGCTGCCAGTGTGGCATGCCGGGCCGGACGGCTCTACAAGTACGATCAATGCGTCCTGGTCGCAGTCATACCGGATACCTTTGACGGCTTGCGTGTTCCCTGAGGTTTCTCCTTTATGCCATAACGCTTGGCGTGAGCGGCTGTAAAACCATGTTTCCTTCGTTTCCAGCGTTTTTTCGTACGATTCCTTGTTCATATACGCAAGTGTCAGCACTTCTTTGCTTGCCGCATCCTGCACGATAGCAGGAATTAATCCGTCCTCGTTAAAACGCAGCTCATCTGCCTGTTTCATCTCACATTCACCCCGTACTCTTTCAAGTATGATTTCACTTCTTTAATCGATGTTTCTTTATAATGAAAAATTGAGGCGGCCAGCGCGGCGTCGGCTTCTCCTTTTGTAAAAGCCTCAAGCATATGCTGTGCGTTTCCCGCGCCTCCCGAGGCGATAACAGGGACGGGGACAGCTTCGGAAACAAGCTTTGTCAGCGTGTGGTCGAAGCCTTTTTTCTCACCGTCAGAGTCCATGCTTGTCAGCAATATTTCTCCTGCCCCACGTTTGACGCCTTCTTTTGCCCACGCGGTGACCTCCCAATCTGTTTTCTTTCTGCCGCCGTGCGTGTAGACCTTATATGTGTCAGATTCTTTGTCGTACTTGGCATCAATGGCAAGAACGATGCATTGAGAACCGAAAAACTCGGCTCCTTCTGTAATCAGCTCAGGGCGGAGAACAGCTGCCGTGTTCACCGACACTTTGTCCGCTCCGGCACGCAGAATCGTTTTCATATCGCTGAGCTGATTGATGCCGCCGCCGACTGTAAACGGAATCGCGAGCTTCGCGGCAACCTGCTCCACAACGTCAACCATCGTCTTTCGTCCTTCGTGCGAGGCGGAGATATCAAGAAAAACAAGTTCATCCGCACCTTCCCGGTCGTACACTTCAGCGAGTTCAACTGGGTCACCTGCATCCTTCAATTCGAGAAATTGAATTCCTTTGACAACGCGTCCTTCTTTGACATCAAGGCATGGAATAATCCGTTTTGTGATCATTTGCGCTTCACCCTTTCAAGCGCCTCACTCAGCGTAAACTGATTGGTATACAGCGCTTTTCCGATGATCGCTCCAGAGACGCCGTCCGCCTCATAGCGGGCGAGAGCTTCGAGATCCGCGACGGAGCTGACTCCGCCGGAAGCGATCACCGATTTCCCCGTTTCCTTAGCAAGCTCGACCGTGCTTTTAACATTGGGGCCTGACAGCATTCCGTCTGTCGCGATGTCAGTAAAAATAAAGACTTCCGCACCTTCATTGGCTAGCTCTTTGCCCAGTTCAGTTGCCTTAAGGGTTGATGTTTCAAGCCATCCCTCTGTTGAAACAAAACCGTTTCTCGCATCCAGTCCGATTGCAATTTTCTCGCCATATTGTTTCAGCATTTTTTTGACAAACGGAGGGTTAGAAACTGCTGAGCTTCCCAGGATCACCCTATCGACTCCTGCTGATAAATATTCATAGACGTCATTTTCGGAACGGATCCCGCCGCCGATTTCGACTTTCAGGTTCAGCTTTTGCGCAATCTCAATCACATGGCGGTCATTCACTCTTTTCCCTTCTTTGGCCCCGTCGAGATCAACGAGATGGATCCATTCGGCACCCTCTTTCGCAAATAACTCAGCCATGTCGTACGGTGAATCGCCATATATCGTTTCCTTATTATAATCCCCTTGAACAAGGCGGACACATTTGCCGTTTCTCATATCAATTGCCGGATATAATGTAAAAGCACTCATTTTTTCACCTTCTGTTCTTCTGCCATTTTCGTAAATTGGGTTAAAATAGACATTCCGACCGTGCTGCTTTTTTCCGGATGAAATTGGGCGCCGAAGACGTTTCTTTTTCCGACTACAGCAGGCACTCGCACACCATAATCGGCGCTTGCCAGAAGCGCGTTCTCCTCCATCCCATCAATGTAATAAGAATGAACGAAGTAAGCGTAGCCTTGTTCTGTTTCAGACAGCAGCGGAGATTCATTATGAAAAGAAAGACGATTCCAGCCCATATGCGGAACCTTCAGCTTGTTTCCTTTTTCATCTTCTGCTTTCAGCCTGACTGCTTTTCCTTTTAACAGCCCGAGTCCTGAAGCGGTGCCGTTTTCTTCGCTTTCTTCAAATAAAAGCTGCATGCCGAGGCAGATCCCGAGAAGCAGCCTTCCCTCTGAGACCATATCGTGAATCAATTGATCAAGCTTCGTGTAGCGCAAATTGTCCATCGCGTCTCCAAATGAACCAACTCCCGGCAAAATGAAGGCATCAGCTTCTTTCAGCTCCTCCGGCTTTTCAGAAACAAAATACGGCACGCCGACACGTTCAAGCGCCTTTGAGACACTGTATAAATTCCCCATTCCGTAATCTATCACGCCGATCATTTACAGCATCCCTTTCGTTGACGGTATTCCTTTAACACGCGGATCGATCGTTGTCGCTTCATCAAGCGCACGTCCCAGTGCTTTAAAAACGGCTTCAATCATGTGGTGGGTGTTTGTGCCATAATGAACGATGACGTGCAGGTTCATTCGAGCTTCGAGCGCCAGCTTCCACAAAAATTCATGTACAAGCTCCGTATCGAAAGTTCCGACTTTAGCAGCCGGGAAATCAGCGCGCATTTCTAAGTGCGGCCGGTTGCTTAAATCAATCACAACTTGAGCAAGTGCCTCATCCATCGGCACAAACGCCGATCCGTAGCGTTTGATTCCTTTTTTATCGTCCAACGCTTCGAGCAGCGCCTGCCCTAAGCAGATGCCGATATCTTCAGTCGTGTGGTGATCATCTATATCAACATCGCCTTTTGCGTTAATGGAAAGATCGAATTGGCCGTGTTTCGTGAATAAATCCAACATATGTGTCATAAACGGCACATCTGTTTTGATATCCGCTTGTCCCTCGCCGTCTATTGTAAATGCCAGCTCAATATCTGTTTCGTTTGTTTTCCTGACGCGTTCCGCTTTTCTCATTTAGAAATCCTCCGTTCTCTCGCTTCAATTGATCTGGCATGGGCTTCTAACCCTTCCAGTCTGGCAAAAGCCGCGATGCTTTCGGCATGTTCTTCAAAGGCTGATTGACTGTAAGAAATAATGCTCGATTTCTTTTGAAAATCAGTTACGTTTAATGGACTTGAAAATCTGGCTGTTCCGTTTGTCGGAAGCACATGGTTCGGTCCGGCAAAATAATCACCGACAGGCTCAGGGCTGTATCTGCCTAAGAAAATTGCACCCGCATGTTTGATACTCCCAAGCAAAGCTTCCGGAGACTGTGTTATGATTTCTAAATGCTCTGGCGCGAGTGTATTGACAGTATCAATCGCTTCCACCATTGTTTCCGCCACATATATACAACCGTAATCTCTCACTGAAGCTTCCGCTATTTCTCTTCGCGGCAAGGTTTCCAGCTGCTTACTCACCTCGGCTGAAACCGCCTCGGCCAGCGCCATGGAATCTGTGACAAACACACATGAGCTGAGCTTATCGTGTTCCGCCTGTGACAGCAGATCGGCTGCAATTTCGCTCGGAATCGCTGTTTCATCAGCCAGCACGACGATTTCACTAGGTCCGGCAATCATATCGATATCGACATCGCCGAACACTTCTCGTTTGGCAAGCGCGACATAAATGTTGCCCGGACCCGTGATTTTATCCACCGGCTCAATGGTTTCTGTTCCGTATGCTAACGCCGCAATCGCCTGAGCGCCGCCCATTTTGTAAATGTCTTTTATGCCCAGCTCGGCTGCAGCAACCAAAACTCCAGGAGACAGCAGACCGTCTTTTCCCGGAGGCGTGACGAGAACGATTCTTTCAACGCCCGCTACAAGCGCCGGAATCACATTCATCAAAACAGATGAAGGATATGCGGCCGTTCCCCCCGGCACATATACACCCGCGGAATCCAGCGCCGTCACTTTCTGCCCCAGCATTGTGCCATCCTTTCTGTGATAAAACCAGGAGGATTGCAGCTGTCTTTCGTGATATTCCCTAATATTTTCGATTGCCTGCCTAATCACCTGAAGAAGACGTGTATCCAGTGAGGTGTATGCCTCCTCAAATTCTTCTTTTGTGACGAGCGGGCTGTCTATTTCGATGCCGTCAAATTTCGCCGTGTAGCTGCGAACCGCCTGATCACCGTTTGCTTTAACATCTTCTATAATGGACCGGACCGTCTTTCTTTGCTCTTCCGTTCCGGCATCGATGGAACGCTTGAGAGAAAGCCGTTCCGCTCCGCTGATGGTTTTGATCTTCATTTTGCCGTCTCTCCTTCCACAACGAGAGATAGGCGGGATGCCATTTCGTCAATCACATCGTCTTTCATGCGATAGCTTACCGGGTTGACAATAAAGCGAGAGGTAATGTCACAAATGTGCTCCGTTTCAACAAGCCCATTTTCTTTCAGCGTCTGTCCTGTGGAAACAATGTCCACTATCCGATCTGCAAGCCCAATGAGCGGAGCCAGTTCAATTGAACCGTTGAGCTTAATGATCTCGACTTGTTCTCCCTGCTCTCTGAAATAACTGGAAGCCACATTCGGATACTTTGTCGCGATTCTTGGCGCTACGCCGCTCCAGTCTGTATTCGGAAGTCCGGCGACAGCTAAGTGGCATTTGCTGATTTTTAAATCCAGTACCTCATACACGTCGCGTTCCTCCTCCAGCATGACATCCTTGCCCGCAATTCCGACGTCTGCCACGCCATGCTCCACATACGTGGTTACGTCCATCGGCTTCGCTAATATGAAACGAAGATTTTCCTCCGGCACATCGATGATCAGTTTTCTCGAATCTTCAAACTCCTCAGGGAGCCTGTAGCCTGCCTGCCTCAACAGCCCTGCCGCTTCTTCAAATATCCGGCCCTTTGGCATCGCCATTGTGAGTAACTTACCCATTTTGCTCTTCCTTTCTGGCACCGATAAAATAAGTGACGTTTGCAAAAGATTTTGTCATCTGGTCGATATTTTCTATTCCCGATAAATCTTGAAGAACCACTTTGTTCCCTTTCATGCGTTCTTCATTCGCATAAGCGATGGCTTGCGCCCGCTGCTCTTTGCTGAAAATAACAGCGTCTATTTCACAAGGTTCGTCCTTCATATGAAGGGCTTCAATCAGCCGGTCGATCCGAAGCCCGAAGCCTGTTGCCGGTGCAGGTGAATCAAAATGGCCCAGCAGCTTGTTGTAACGGCCGCCGCTTCCAATGACAAAACCGACATTCTCGGCGTACACTTCAAATAAAATCCCTGTGTAATAGCTCATGTGACTGACCATATTCAGATCCAGGCGGACATTTTCCGTACATCCGTAATCCTCAAGAATGCTCCACAGCGCCTTCAGCTCATCAACCACGCTTTTTCCTTGCGCAGAATCGACGATTTCCTCGGCACGTCCGCATACTTCTATACCGCCCCGCAGTTCAAGGAGCTCAAGCAGCCTGCTTTTATCAATGGAGGAAAGCGGGAGAGACTTGACATGCTCTCTGTAGCCGACGTAGTTCTTTTCATATAAGAACCTCCGCAGCACATCAGCTCGTTCAACGTTTCCGAGCACCTCAACAAACAAAGCATCCGCAATGCCGGCATGGCCAATTGCAATTTTAAAGGATGCCAGCCCAGCGTTTTTTAATGCCCCGACGACTAAAGCAATGACCTCCGCATCCGCGCTCGTCGTGCCGTCACCGATTAACTCCACTCCGACCTGCTCGAACTCAGCCGGACGTCCGCCTTCACGCTCCTGAGCCCTGAATACATTTGCCGCATAGCCGACTCTTAGCGGATGACCGTGTTTCAGAAGCTTCGATGCCGCCACCCTTGCAATCGGCCCCGTCATATCCGGGCGAAGCACCAATGTCTTGCCGTCCTGATCAAGTAGCTTAAACAGCTGCTGCTCTTCAATTGCTGACTGGACGCCAACGGTATCGTAAAACTCCAGTGTCGGCGTTTCCATAAATTGATATCCCCATTTATCAATCAAATCGGTTAACGATCGTCTCACCTTTTTTTTCGTTTCGTATAAACCGGGCAGTGTATCTCTCATGCCGTGCGGTTTTTCAAACATAAACATCAACCCGAGCACCTCCGCTGTTATCTTATGAAGGAAAATTCCGAATCCTTTAGTTCGCTAATATGATAATATGTTAGCAGATGAAAGAATGAAAATCAACGCTTAACTTCAGTAAGGATATTTTTAGTTCAAATATCCTTCTCCTCATTATGAAAAAATCATGAATAATGTATTAAAGGTACGTAATATCTCAAATTCTTTATGTTTGGCATGCTATAATACAAATCAAATAGAGAACAAGGAGATAAAGATGAAAACACTGCGAACTCTATGTGTCCTGATGATTCTTTCAGGCGTTATTTTTTTCGGACTTAAAATAGATGCAAAAGATATAGATATTCCTTTTTTGAACAGCCTTAAAAAAGTGGTTTCTGATAGCGATACAGACTCAGCTGCGAATAGCAAAAAGGAGCTGAAGGGAAGCGCAAAACCGCTGGATGTCATCCTTTACAATCAAATGGACGCACCCCGGCTCTATAACGGCTGTGAAGTAACAAGCCTTGCGATGGTGCTGAATTATGCGGGATACGACGTGACAAAAAATACCCTGGCAAATCAGGTTGCCACAGTGCCTTTGACATACAGCAGCGGATTAAAGGGTGATCCGAATGACGGATTTGTCGGGGATATGGCGAATGGCCCTGGTCTCGGTGTCTACCATCGACCGATCTATCAGCTGGCGAAAACCTATGCGGGAGACAAAGTGTCTGATCTGACTGGAAAAAGTATTTCCGCTGTTTATCAGCAGCTTGAAAAAGGCAATCCAGTTTGGGTTATTACGACAGCCAACTTTACGCCAGTTGACAACATGCAGACATGGAAAACGCCAAACGGAACGATAGAAATTACGTACAGCGAACACAGCGTCGCCGTTACGGGATATGATGATAAATATGTGTATCTCAATGATCCGTATGGCTATAAAAACAGAAAAACCGATAGAACAAGCTTTGAAAAAGCGTGGAAACAAATGGGCAGCCAGGCCGTGGTTATTCAAAAGTAAACACCTGAAGCCTCACTATGCTCTATCCTGAGCAAATACGACAATATTCATGCTTTTTGTATCAATCGGTAAGATCGATTCATTTTCCATTTTTCACCCAAAATTGTCTTTACTTTCAGGCTGTCTGTTTTTATGATTAAAGCAGATTCAGCCTTGCCCCGATCTATGCGAGAGAAGCCGGTGCAAGTCGCTGACGCTTCTCTTGCAAAAAATGAAAGATATCCGGGGAGGATTTATCATTGAAAAAAATCGTGTCTATCCTATTTATGTTCGGTTTGGTTATGGGTTTCAGCCAGTTTCAGCCATCAACCGTTTTTGCAGCTGACAAAGTGGTGCACGAAACAATTATCGTACCAAAAAATACAACATATGACGGGAAAGGACAGCGGTTTGTGGCAGGGAAAGAATTAGGTGACGGAAGCCAGTCAGAAAACCAAGACCCTGTTTTTCGTGTGGAGGATGGAGCAACCCTGAAAAATGTGGTGCTTGGTGCACCTGCAGCTGATGGCGTGCACACTTATGGAAACGTTAACATTCAGAATGTGAAATGGGAAGATGTTGGTGAGGATGCGTTAACGGTGAAGAAGGAAGGAAAAGTGACGATCGACGGCGGTTCTGCTCAAAAAGCGTCAGATAAGATATTCCAAATCAATAAAGCCAGTACCTTCACAGTGAAAAATTTCACGGCGGACAATGGCGGGAAGTTCATTAGACAGCTTGGTGGTTCAACCTTCCACGTTGATGTGATCATCGACAAGTGCACCATCACAAACATGAAGGAAGCGATATTCCGGACGGACAGCAAAACAAGCACGGTCAGAATGACAAATACACGCTACTCTAATGTCGGTCAAAAATGGATTGGTGTTCAGCATATTTACGAAAACAACAACACTCAATTTTAACAAAAAAAGTCCGCTGATGTTATTCAGCGGACTTTTTCAATCTTTCTTGCATTTCTTCCTTCGTATAGATGATCTTCATCGGATTTCCGCCGACAAATGCCCCATCAGGCACATCCTTATGGACAAGCGTTCCGGCGGACACAACTGCGCCATCTCCTATTTTCACCCCGGGCAGAATGGTCGTGTTGGCACCAATCATCACTTCGTCCCCGATCAGAACTTTGCCGATCCGGTATTCGTGAATCAAATACTCATGGGCCAGAATGGTCGTATTGTACCCGATGATTGTATTTGTTCCGACTGAGATCTTTTCCGGAAACATGATATCTGGCATCACCATGAGGGCAAAGGATGTCTGTTTTCCAACCTTCATCCGCAGAAATGTGCGGTACAGCCAGTTTTTCATCCCTATAAACGGCGTATATCTCGCAATTTGAATGACAATGAAATTTTTGACGACCTTTAAAAAAGGTACCGTTTGATAGACATGCCACAGTGAGTTGGCCCCCGAGACCGGATGACGATCTGTTTTTCTCACAGATTACTTCACTCCAACGATTTGTAATAGATCACTCATTTTCTCAAGCATAAAATCCGGCTCATACTTCGCCAGCATTTCCGGCCCTTTAATCGTCCATGCGACTCCTGCCGTTTTTGTACCGGCGTTTTTCCCAGCTAGCACATCGTGGTAATTATCTCCGACCATAATGGCTTCCGCCGGCTCGCTTCCTAGCTGTTTCAGCGCTAAAAGCACAGGCTCGGGATCAGGCTTTGCATTCGTCACATCATCAAGGGTAACAACTGTTTCAAAGAATTCGCCGATTCCCGTGAGCTTGAGGCCCATGTTGACAGTATCTCTTAATTTTGTTGTCACAATTCCTAATGTAAAGCCGGCTTTTTTTAATGCATCCAGAGTCTCATATACCGTTTCATATTCAGTCACGAGTGAATCATGCATGTCATGATTGTATGCTCTGTACATGGCGATCATATCCTCGCATTTATCAGGGTCCATCGAAGAGAACGTTTCAAAAAGAGACGGTCCGATAAACGCAAGGACATCTTCTCGTTTATACTTGCTCGGATAATAATGCTCCAGTGTATGCAAAAAGGACGCGATAATTAATTCATTCGTATTAATAAGCGTTCCGTCTAAATCAAACAGAATTGTCGTTACTTGTTTGTCACTCATATTGCTTCCTTTCCAACCGCTGAGGGTTTCCACTTTTTCCATGTATGCGCAATAGCCATTGTCAGCAGAACTGCTGTGGTGACACGAATCACAAGAAGAGGCCAGACCGGTATGCCAAGCGGAATAAAGACAAGTGTATCTTCTACGACCGCGTGGCAGGCAACGAGAAATATAAATGCCAATGTCATATCCCGCCTGCTCACGCCATCATCCTCGACAGCTTTGATCATGACACCCGCTCCGTAGGCCAGACCAATCGTCAGTCCCGCCACCATCGTCATAGACGTATTTTTATTCATGCCAAGCAGCTGCGTAAACGGAGACAGCCACCTGGAGAACCGATGCAGCCAGCCTAAATCTCTTAAAAACTGGATGATGATCATCAGCGGTATGACAATTGCCGCCAGCTGCAAAACACCAAGTCCGGCTTTCATTAGAGCTTCTGCCAGCATTGCCAGCCAGCTGTCTGGCGCGGCGCTCTTCGCAGCGATAAAACCGTACTGCGCCGTTTCCTGTCCGCCATGCCAAATGAGGTTGATGACGATGGCTGACACAGCGGCCAAACCGATGCGCACCGCCAATATGACGCCAATTCTGATACCAACCTTTGCGGCAACTGTCGATTCGATAATTAAGTTATGACAGAATGAAAGCATAACAGCTAAAATAAAGACTTCTTTCACAGATAAATCCAATGTTAAAATCCCGGCAATTCCCGCATACAGATTCAGCATATTTCCCAGTACAAGCGGAATGGCTGCTTCACCAGAAAGCCCGAAGAGACTCATTACCGGTGTGATCAGCCGTACAAGCCAATCCATGACAGGGGTATGCTGAAGCAAAGTGACCAATAGCGTTACCGGGAAAATCACTTTACCCAACGTCCATGTTGTTTGAAAACCTGCTGCAAGACCGGCCAGAAAGATCTTCTTCATCCCTCATCCCCCTTTGTTGACGTCTACTCCGCGTACCGCTCCTTCGAGTATCCCTTGACGCGTCTGAAGATGATGGCTGCCACAGCCAAAACAATCAATACGATTGAAATCACCTGAGCGATGCGAAGTGAATCAGTCAGCATTAAGCTGTCAGTCCGCATTCCTTCAATAAAGTATCTTCCGATTGAATACCAAATGATATAGATCAAGAACATCTCGCCTCTACGCAAATTCGCTCTGCGCAGCAGCAGTAAAACAATGACGCCGACAAAGCTCCATAGTGATTCATATAAAAAAGTAGGATGATAATATTGCCCATTGATATACATTTGATTGATGATAAATTCAGGCAGGTGCAGGTTTTCTAAAAAGGCTCTGCTGACAGCCTCGCCGTGCGCTTCCTGATTCATGAAGTTCCCCCAGCGGCCGATCGCCTGGCCGAGCAAAATGCTGGGCGCGGCAATATCTGCAAGCTTCCAGAACGAAAGGTTTTTCACTCTCGAAAACACATATCCCGTTAAAATGGCGCCGATTAATCCGCCATGAATGGCAATGCCGCCCTTCCAAATCTTAATGATTTCTCCCGGATGTGCCGCATAATAATCCCATTCAAAGGCAACGTAATAAATTCGTGCGCAAATAATCGCAATTGGAATGGCAAACAGGACAAGATCAATAAACGTATCTTTCTGCAGCCCCCGTTTTTCACTTTCCCTCATCGCTATCCACAGCCCGAGCAAAGCGCCGAGACCGATAATGATTCCGTACCAATGGACGGCTAACGGCCCCAGCTGAAAAGCTATCGGATTGAGTGGTTCTATCGCTTCATTCATTTAACGCCAACTCCTATTCTCCTTGTTCACCGTCTTCAATGACATCCGCCAGCTTGTTCGTAAATTGTTCAGCGGCATTCAGCCCCATCCGCTTCAATCTGAAGTTCATTGCTGCCACTTCGATGATGACTGCCAGATTTCGGCCTGGACGGACGGGAATCGTCAGTTTTGTGATTTCTGTATCAATGATTTTCATGGTTTCTTCCTCAAGCCCGAGACGGTCGTATTGCTTGCCCTGCTCCCAAAGTTCAAGGTTCATGACAATCGTGATTCGTTTATTGCTTCTGACCGCGCCGGCGCCAAATAGCGTCATCACGTTGATAATGCCAAGCCCCCTGATCTCAAGGAGATGCTCAATTAATTCCGGAGCGTTTCCGACAAGAGTATCCTGATCCTCCTGCCGAATTTCAACGCAATCATCGGCAACAAGGCGATGCCCTCTTTTCACAAGCTCCAGCGCTGTTTCACTTTTCCCGACGCCGCTTTTTCCTGTGATCAGCACGCCGACACCATATATATCGACAAGAACGCCATGAATCGCCGTGGTAGGCGCCAGCCGGCTCTCAAGGAAGTTGGTTAAACGGCTTGACAGTCTTGTCGTTTTCAGCGGCGATCTGAGGACAGGCACCCCATTTTTCTCGGAGGCGTCAATCAGCTCCTGAGGGATGGGCATATCTCTAGAAAGAATAATAGCTGGTGTTACATCAGTGCACAGAGAATCCATTCGCTGTTTTTTATCCTCTTCCGGAAGCTGTTCAAAGAAAGAAAGCTCTGTTTTTCCGAGAAGCTGCACGCGCTCTCTCGGGTAATATGTAAAATATCCGGCAATTTCAATGCCTGGTCTTGATAGGTCACTCATTGTAATCGGGCGGTTAATTCCTTCTTCTCCGCTGATTAATTCCAAATTGAACTGTTCCATTACGTCTTTTGTGCGAACCTTTGCCACGATATGTTCCTCCTGTTCCGGGCTGCCCCGAGCTTGCTCACAATACTTTCATTTTATCACTTTCGGGCTTGAACCTAAAACAGATTTTATAAAAGGGGGGAAAACACCTCAGCTGGTCTAGATCACTAGTCTGAAAAAGAGTAAAATAAAGGTATTCAAATTCCAGAAAGGCGGATCATCTATGGCAGAGAGTCTTCTTATTAAAGACATTGCGATCGTGACAGAAAATGAAGTAATCAAAAACGGCTATGTCGGAATCAATGACGGAAAAATCAGCACAGTCTCAACAGAACGGCCCAAGGAGTCATATTCAAAAGAGATTCAAGCACCTGCGGATTCCGTTTTGCTTCCCGGCATGATTGACATTCATATCCACGGCGGCTATGGCGCAGATACAATGGATGCTAGCTTTTCCACGCTCGACATCATGTCGTCAAGACTGCCCGAAGAAGGCACGACGAGCTTTTTAGCCACAACGATTACCCAAGAGCATGGGAACATTTCTCAAGCTTTGGTGAACGCAAGAGAGTGGAAAGCGGCTGAAGAGTCCTCTTTATTAGGTGCAGAACTGCTCGGCATTCATTTAGAGGGCCCCTTTGTTTCGCCTAAAAGAGCCGGAGCGCAGCCAAAAGAGTGGATTAGGCCTTCGGATGTTGCGCTTTTCAAAAAGTGGCAGCAGGAGGCGGGCGGACTGATCAAAATTGTTACACTTGCGCCGGAGGAGGATCAGCATTTTGAACTGATCCGCCATTTGAAAGACGAATCGATTATCGCGTCCATGGGGCACACGGATGCCGATTCCGCATTGCTGTCGGATGCCGCAAAAGCAGGGGCGAGCCATATGACTCATCTGTACAACGCGATGAGCCCGTTTCATCACCGAGAGCCCGGAGTGATCGGAACGGCGCTGGCCCATGATGGGTTTGTGACAGAGCTTATCGCCGATGGCATTCACTCCCATCCTTTAGCTGCAAAGCTTGCTTTTTTGGCGAAAGGCAGCAGCAAGCTCATTTTAATTACCGATTCCATGAGGGCAAAAGGCCTGAAAGACGGCGTATATGAGTTTGGCGGCCAAAGTGTGACGGTAAGAGGACGAACAGCACTTCTTTCAGACGGAACCCTTGCCGGTTCGATCCTCAAAATGAACGAAGGCGCACGGCATATGCGTGAGTTTACAAATTGCTCTTGGACGGATATAGCTAATATAACTTCTGCAAACGCGGCCAAACAGCTGGGCATCTTTGACCGAAAAGGCAGTGTGACTGTAGGAAAAGATGCAGATTTGGTGATTGTCAGCAGTGATTGCGAGGTGATTCTCACCATTTGCCGCGGAAACATTGCATTTATATCCAAGGAGGCTGACCAGATATGAAAGTAATGGAATGTCAAACGTATGAAGAGCTAAGCCAAATAGCAGCCAGAATAACGGCAGATACAATCAAAGAAAAACCTGATGCTGTTCTCGGTTTAGCGACGGGCGGCACACCGGAAGGCACGTATCGCGAGCTGATCCGCCTGCACCAAACTGAGAATCTCTCATTTCAAAACATCACTACAGTTAATTTGGATGAGTACGCCGGACTTTCAAGCGATGACCCGAACAGCTATCACTTCTATATGAACGACCGTTTTTTTCAGCATATCGACAGCAAGCCTAGCCGGCATTTTATTCCGAATGGAAATGCAGACGATTTGGAGGCCGAATGCAGACGGTATGAACAGTTAGTCGATTCCCTCGGCGGCACTGACATTCAGCTTCTCGGCATCGGCCGAAACGGACACATCGGCTTTAACGAACCGGGAACGTCTTTCAAGTCGCGAACTCATGTTGTGACATTAAATGAGCAAACCCGCCAGGCGAATGCCAGATATTTTCCTTCCATAGACAGCGTGCCGAAAAAAGCACTCACAATGGGAATTCAAACGATACTCTCAAGCAAGCGCATTCTGCTGCTCATTTCTGGAAAAAGCAAAGCGGAAGCTGTTCGTAAGCTGTTAGAAGGAAACATAAGCGAAGATTTTCCCGCATCTGCTTTGCACCTGCATTCCGATGTTACGGTTTTGATTGATCGTGAAGCCGCGTCATTAAGACCTTGAAAGGAACATGCTGACTTATGAATATCAATAAACAATCGCCTATTCCGATTTATTATCAGATTATGGAGCAATTAAAAAACCAAATTAAGAGCGGAGAGCTGCAGCCGGATATGCCTCTTCCTTCTGAGCGCGAATATGCCGAACAATTCGGGATCAGCCGGATGACAGTTCGCCAGGCGCTTTCTAATTTAGTTAATGAAGGCTTGCTCTATCGCCTGAAGGGGCGGGGCACCTTTGTCAGCAAGCCAAAAATGGAACAAGCACTTCAAGGGCTGACAAGCTTTACCGAGGATATGAAAAGCCGCGGGATGACACCGGGCAGCAGGCTCATTGATTATCAGCTTATTGATTCGACTGAGGAACTCGCGGCTATATTAGGCTGCGGGCACCCCTCCTCTATCCATAAAATCACTCGGGTGCGGCTGGCAAATGATATTCCGATGGCGATTGAGTCCTCACATATTCCGTTTGAGCTTGCGGGTGAATTGAACGAATCGCATTTTCAGTCGTCGATCTATGATCATATTGAAAGGTACAACAGCATACCGATTTCCCGTGCAAAACAGGAGCTTGAGCCAAGCGCTGCCACCACGGAAGAAGCGAACATTCTTGGTATTCAAAAGGGAGCGCCGGTCCTATTAATCAAACGAACAACATATCTGCAGAACGGAACTGCTTTTGAGCATGCAAAATCTGTATACAGAGGCGACCGTTATACATTTGTCCACTATATGGATCGTCTTTCATAAAAAAAAAGCCTCCAACCCTTTTTAAGGATTGGAGACATGGCGAAAATCAAACTGGTCTGGTGCTGGACGATATGTCTCTTTTTTCGTCTTGAACTTCCAGATCGGTGATTTCGTTTTGCCGTTAAAACTGTCTTCCACTATAATGTACCAATAATAAACAGACTGCGGTTCAAGATGATCCCAGCGGAATTCAGCTGTGTCCCCGCTCTTCACTTGCTCCCGTTTTCCGAGCTCTTCATTGGTATATACGTTACATTCAAAATAATCGGTTTCCACCTTTTTGATTCTTGGCTTCAAATCAAGCGAAAGGGAAAATTCATCCTTGTTGCCATAGGTATCCGTATCATAGTAGTTCTTATCCTTTACATACGGAGAGTACGTCGATACGTGCACCATGTCATTGGCTTGGTCAAATTGAAGCAAACGCAAATACCCTTGACCGCCTTCTGGCCCGCCCTGATAATCGGCCAGCATTTGATGCACAAGACGATCCGGCTTCCCATCACCATCATCATCCAGCTCATCTGTTTTTCTCATCGCACTATGATAATGCCCGCTCAACACCATCACGACATTCGGGTTCGGCTTTACGATTTCTTTGAATATTTTCTCTCCGATTGGGCTTCTGTTTCCGCTGACCAGCAAATACTCATGAAAAGCTAAAATGGCCATCCGGTCAGGATGCTTCTTCAGCACCTGATTCATCCACGCGATGTCTTCATCCGTAATGCCCCATCCCATGTACAGCATGATATAATCATTGCCGTTGCTAGAAATCAGGTCATAATGTCCGCGGTTGTTTTTATAGGAACCGCCATAATGCAATTTTTTATCAAAACGATCGCTGCCAAAATATTTGCCAAACGCCCTGTAGGAGCCGTCCTTATGCCCGACATCGTGGTTGCCGGCCAGCACGCCGTAAGGAATTCCGCTCTTATCCAGAACGGACATTGACCGATCAGCGTTTTTCCACTGTCTGATATCGGCGGAATCATCTACAATATCACCCGTGTGGAACACATATTTGATATTGAGCTGCTTTTGGTTATCTTTTATCCATTCGGTCTGTTTATCAAAAATATGCGGATAGCTTTCGGCGTAATACTGTGTATCAGACATCCAGACAAATGTGTACATATCCTCCGCAGGGGGAATTTCATCCTGTACAATCACATTCATTTTCGACTCCCGTACAAAATCGGCGGCAATCACAGACGCTCTCAGCGTAAACGGTTTGTCATCCTTCGCGACGAAGCTGTCAACAGGCTGCCATTCGTTTGTCCGATAATTCCAAGCATACATCGTCACCTTTCTCCCCGGCAAAGAACTGCCCTTCCAGACTGCTTCTGCCAGATCATTCTCATCAATTGATGGATCAACCGTCACTTCAAAGCGATGATAAGGGAAAAGCTCTTTGTTTTCTGTCGATACTGTTTTTCCATCAGCAGCAGATACCCGCTCCAATTCTTTATTCGTAAATGGGGTCTCATTTTCCGGCACAAAGCTTTTCGGCGGTTCAGTCAGTGACGCGTGCTTAAATATTTTCACATGATTTCGCGCTGTATATTGAAATCCCCTATAAAAACCAACATCCATGGCATCATTCGTCGGATCTTTCACCCGTACAGAAAGCTTGGCCTTATGCGTGTCGGCTTCGCTGTCTATAACCTCCGGCTGGTCCGGATGCTCTCGTTCGGTTTTAAACGTCCTCTCAATCACTGTTTTATTGCCCGCGAGATCCGTTGCTGTCACTTTTAGAGAATGTTTTCCCGGCAAAAGGTCAGAAGATGACGTATGATATGGGAGTGTAATGCTTTCTCCATCTAAAGACGCCTTCGCTTCCTCAATTTTGCTCCATTTATCATACATATCCGCCTGCAGGATAAGGTTTCCTTTATACGTTTGCCCCTCGGTGATATTCGGCTCAATGTGAGGTCCTGAATTATCTACCCGTACAACCAGGCTGACATTTTCCTTGCCATCGCTTGCTTGAATATGGTGAGCGCCTTCAGAAAGCTTTGATGTGTCCCACTCCAGCAGCTGTGATGTAAACAGTCCGTCAGGCAGATTGAACTGAAATTGCCAGCTTTTATTCGAGCGCTGATTATCGCCAATAAAGAGTTCCTTCTCAGGGGACACCCTCTGATCCCTGATCACCGTTCCATCCGATAACACCAATCGGGCGTTTTTGACTAAGAAGTCATCACGGTTTTCAGCCGTATCAAACGGGGACACCTTCGAACCCGATCGTATCGTAATACGCTGCAGCTGCTTCCCTTTCCGAAGCAGTGTCTCTGGCAATGGAACAGAATAGGTGCGGTATTTATTTGTTGTATCATCGAACACCTTTAGCACTTTGCCTTCCATCGTTACCGCGTTTTTAAAATAAAGGTTCGTTTTCCTCGTATCGAATGCAAAATATACTTCTTTTTCCATCGCGGGCTCTGTCACTTGTTTTTTCCCGTCAATCCATAGCTTAATGCTGTCAGCTCGCCCTTCTGTCGTGGCTTTGAGAAATTGAGTTCCCGACAGCGTGTCTCTGTTTTCAATATTCATCCGCAGACCGTGCGACTTGCTTGTTTGTTTAATATCAATCATTTTGACCGGCGTTCTCGCTTCATTGATCCCGTCCCCGGCCGCCACATAATACTCTAGCTGATCCTTCCCGATCAATTCAGGCGAATACACAATATAATGGTAGAGATTATCGTTGCGGTCTTTTTCAGCAAGAATTCGCTTAAACGGTTTGTTCTCATCCGTCCGGTAGTAAAAGGCCGCTGTTTTCACTAGACTTCGGTCCCGTATGTCAGCCCGCAGCTCAATGCTTTCAGCAGGGCGGACAGGCTTGCGGTCAGTTAAATCCTCAATGACCGGCTTTTCTTTATCGAGCTTGATTTTCCGTTTCTGCTCGGGCACCTGTGCCTGTAATACGGTTCCGGGAGATGGATTCTTTTCCCCGATTGAAATGTTCAGAAGTTCTGCGGTTCCGTTCAGCGGATACTTATAAAGCACTGATGACAGCCGGCGCAGCGCATGTTTCCGATAATGCGCAACCGAAATGTCCTTTCCTGTATTCGTTGATATCACAACGGCCCGCGGCCTCGTATTGGCCATACCCTCTGTCTCGTCTATCACCGCGAGATTTTTTCCTTCTTTTAGTTGTGTCTGATAATAACGATTGAAATCCTCTGACGTCAATTCTGGATGCCCGGCAGGCTTCAGCCAGACGACAAACGTTTCGCCGGATGGTATCAAGATCCTTTCATCAGGTCTCCAAATCAGATCGGAGTCAGGCCCTTCTTTTGGGTAGCGGTAACGGATATGGTAGTCTTTAAAATCAATCGTTCTGTCAGTCGTATTAAAAATCTCAATAAATTCATAACCGTCTGCGCGTCCTATATTCTTCGTATCAACCGCCAGCTCTGTGATCAGAAGCTCCGGAATATGGGCAAGGTCAGCCTGGTATCCTTCAAGCTTCAGTTTCTTCGTCTCCGACTTCACCCGCTGCTTCCCATTCGACATCACAATGTAATACTCAAGCTCGCTGTTCCAAATCAAACGTTTCGGAATTTGTGCCAAAAACTTGCGGACCGCTCCGGGGGTCGGGTCCATCGGCACCATTTTGTAGCCCAGCTCATTACTTTGTTTATAAAAAAGAAAGGCGGAAAATGCTTGATACGAATTATCGCGAACTTGAGCCTCAATCATTAGATTGTTTCTCATTTCAGCTTTCACATCAATTTGAGGAGGATTTTCAAGCAAGGGTATGTAATGAGGCGTTTGAAATAGTTCCTGCTGTACAACAGGAACAGCTTTCGATTCATGATGGCCGCCAGACAAAACGGAAAGAAAAGACAGTAATATAGAAGCAATAACCGTGTATTTCCTCATCAAAGCACCTCCCTTTTCATGTATTTTGCGTCTGAACAGGGAAGCTTATGAGTTCATTTTTAAACAATATCCAATCTGACAAAGCAGATAGTATACGACATATACGCGGGACTGCTGACAAAAAGCGAACACTTCACTTCACAATTTTTTAAGGAGGCTGCAGAACATGTAAAAAAGCTGCCTTTGCGGGCAGCTTTTTTTATTTTTTTCTAAGCGGCTCTAAAATGCCTTTTTGAATCAGCAAATGGAAGACCGACAGGATAACGGATGCCCATATCGCTGTGCCGAAGCCGTCGATTTGAAAGCTGTCACCCATAATGGACGCGGTCATCATAAGCGTGATGGCGTTAATCACAAACAAGAAGAGCCCAAGCGTCACCATGGTGACCGGCAGTGTAAAGATAATTAAAAGCGGTTTAATCAGCACGTTTAAGATCGATAAAATGAGGCTGGCGATAATCGCTGCCCCAATGCTGCTGATATGGATGGAGTCAATATATCCATCAATGACGATTAATAACAATGCATTGACTAAAATGCTGACTGCCCATTTTACCATGTCATTTCATATCCCTTTCTGACGGGACGATAAAAATCCAAATGATATAAATGAGCAAAACCGGGAAAACACTTGTCATAATGGCTAAGATAACAGTTATGACTCTGAGGAGTGATGCGTCCCAATTGAAATATTCCGCGAGACCTCCGATAACACCGGCGATTTTCTTATTTTTTTCTGAGCGATAAAGCTTATTCATTCGATCACCTCTGTGAGTACTTTAGTTTGATGGCGCCTGTTAGTGATTCTGAGAAGACGGTGATGTTTTGATCATGTGCCTGATTTGAAGTGAACATCATTTCTTTTTGAATGGTATCATTTTTTTCCTTCAGCATCTCAACATCCATTAATTCATGGGACAGCGAACCAAGATTGCTTTTCAGCTCTGCCTTCACTGCGAGATCGTCCGGAATCGCAAGCTCCACACTTCCAGTCGTTGTTTTTGCATAAATGGAGCGGCAGTCTGATTCTGTTACGTTAATCGCAATATTTCCGTTAAAGCTTTGAACGTCAATGGATTCGCTTTTCCCTCGGAGATCGATCAATCCGTTAATGGTTTCCGCTTCTATCGTTCCGCAGCTGTGGCTGGCGAGTTTAATTTGCCCGTTGGCCGTTTCAGCTATGGCTTTTTCGGCTGTTAAGTGCGAGAACGACAGCACGCCGTTTGTCGTTTTCGCTGAGAACTCTTTTACATGTAAATGTTCCCCTCTGACCGGACCGTTAAACAGCTTCACCCGAATCTTATCATACTCCTTCTGAGGAATATACAAAGTGACATTCGTTTTCATCGTCTTTTTCTCAGTACGGATAAAAAATTTATTTCCTTTGATTTCACATTCAATATGCTGAAGAAATGCGTGTCTCGCCGCATCCTGGCTGTCAGCGCGATATACCTTCGCCTGGCATTCCGCTCTGATATCGTCATCTTCCCAAGGGACGATATTCACGCTGCCATTCGCAATTTGCAGCTCAACACTGGAAAAGTCAGTATCTTTAAATTGAAAAATGTGCTGAACATCATACGCATGGCCAAAGTTTAAATCAAGGTCAACTTCCTTGACCTTTTTCACAGCAGAATCAATCCAGTCAAACAGCTTGGCTCCTAAAGACGGCTTGCCACTTTCTTTTTTTGCCGTTGTAAATGGCTCTTCCTCGTCATGAACGTGAACTGAGAGCGCTGTGATTTTCTCTTCTTTTTCCTTGTAGTCGCTGTCAAGCTTTTCAATCAGTGTCAAAGCTTCTTGTGCTGTAAGCTTTCCTTCCTCAACAAGCTTAAGGATTCGTTCCTTTTCTTGCATCATTACGATCTCCTCCCCATTGTCTACTTATGCTGCACGCAGGACCTTAATGCCCTGAATCACATTCCAAATGATAATGCCAATGACAACCAAGAAATAAATAACCGCTCCCCCAATGATTACAAATACAGGAAGCAAGCTGTCTCCATCAATCGCAACGGCTCCGCCAAGTAAAGCAATAAAAAGGAACAGCCAGCCGACAAACGGAACTATGTGAGAAATAAGAGAGCGTATCGCATGGCGTTTTGTTTCTTTCTCATTTACAACAAAATAAGCGACAATCGGCACAATGATTGGCGCAATAAACACACTGAAATAACAAAGTGATGCAATAATAGCTTGATTACGGTTCAATTCATTCCACACTCCTATTGTGAATTGTCCATGACAAAAGATCAGGGACGTTTTACTTATTTATACGTTTAAAATCTCTTCAGGTTTCAAATTCATTCTTTAGACATGCTCCGATTTACGGAAATTGGATTTTAAAAAGTTTTAGAAGTAGAATCTTCCGGCTATACCGATTACAATATGTAAAAAGCTTACGGCAACCAAGGAGGCTGGACAAGCAATGGAGAAAGATCCCAGTGACTATACAGTAACACAAGAATCAGTGTTAAAGCTGATTCATGAACAAAAAAGAATGAATCGTGAAATGATCGCCGAGCTTGAGCAGATTCACGGACCCTTCCCGATCTCTCACGATATCCAATATATAAAAGTGCTGCTCGACAGCAGCAACACGCATATTGTTCAAGATTTAATGAGTGTAAGTAAGCAGCTGTATAAGAAGACTTTGTAATTGCGGAAAACATATCATTCATTATAACTGAAACAAAGCTAAAGGTTAGATGACAATATCTTGCCTTTTTTGTTTTGAAAAAACAAGTGATTCCCTGGCTGTCACAAAATGATTGTAACAAAAAAAGCCTGCCGGCACATCCAGTTAATGGACTCTGTCGGCAAGCTGTAACTATCAGAAAGAGATAGCCGTTCAAAATTAACGTAACAATTGAAGCACGTTTTGCGGCTGTTGGTTTGCTTGAGCAAGCATCGCTTGAGAAGCTTGAGAAAGAATGTTGTTCTTTGTGAAATCGCTCATTTCTTTCGCCATGTCAACGTCACGGATACGAGACTCAGCAGCTGTCAGGTTTTCAGAAGAAGCACCAAGGTTGTTTATTGTGTGCTCTAGACGGTTTTGTACCGCACCAAGTTTAGCACGTTGGTTTGAAACACTTGTAATTGCACTATCGATTTTAACAATCTCAGTGTCAAAACTAAAATCATCTGCTGAAACATCGATACCTTTTACTCCTAAAGTTGTTGCATCCATGTTGCCAATTGTAACATTAATATTTTGGCCAGCATTTGCACCAATTTGGAATGTAAATCCTGCTGTTTCACTACCGTCTAAAAGTTTTTTTCCGTTAAATTCAGTACGTTGAGAAATTCCATCGATCTCTTCAGTTAAAGCATCCATTTCATCTTTAATTGCAGTTAAATCTTCAGTTTGCTGTGTACCTGTGTTTCCTGCTTGAACAGTAAGTTCACGCATACGTTGAAGGATTGCATGGGTTTCAGTCAATGCACCCTCAGCTGTTTGGATAAGAGAAATTCCGTCTTGAGAGTTTTTAGAAGCCATTTCAAGACCTCTGATTTGTCCTCTCATTTTTTCAGAAATCGCAAGACCCGCTGCGTCATCTCCCGCACGGTTGATGCGAAGACCTGAAGAAAGTTTCTCCATGTTTTTTGAGCTCGCGCTGTTGTTTGAAGACAAACGGTTTAATGTGTTAAGCGCTGCAATATTGTGGTTGATTCTCATGTGAAAAATACCTCCATGTGTATATGTTTTTGAAATCAAAGACTTCCTTTTCTTTGATTTCTGGCGTATCAGATTCCAATAAAGCTTCTAACCTATGTAAATTCAGTCATTGATTAAGGATGCCTTTAAGCCCCTTAATAGGATTTGTCTGCTTAATTTGGAAATCATCATCCGCCTTTCAATTCATATATCGACAGCAATTTGTAAATGTTTAGGCGTTTTCCCAAAGAAATTTTACCCAAAGACGATTCTAAACCTATTATGCCGTAAAGAAAAAGCTTGCCTGCTAAGCCCAAGGATGGACTAGCTGACAAGCTGTCCCCTCTTAACAGAGGGTTTTAAGATGTAGCTGTTTCTTTTGCTTTCAAGAGCGATTTCATGCGTGCTTTGTCACGTTCGATAACAGGCTTTAAATAACGGCCTGTATACGATTCTTCAACTTCAGTGATTTCCTCAGGCGTTCCAGACGCGACAATGGTTCCGCCCCCGGCTCCGCCTTCCGGGCCCAGATCCACAATGTAATCGGCTGTCTTAATGATATCAAGGTTGTGCTCAATAACCAGTACAGTGTCTCCGTTGTCTACCAACCGTTGCAGCACGACAAGAAGCCTGGCGATATCGTCGACATGCAAACCTGTCGTCGGCTCATCTAAAATGTAGAGCGTGCGTCCGGTCGAGCGTTTGTGCAGCTCTGACGCGAGCTTCACGCGCTGCGCTTCTCCGCCTGACAAGGTCGTCGCCGGCTGGCCGAGCGTAATATAACCTAAACCAACATCATAAAGGGTTTGGAGCTTGCGTTTGATTTTCGGGATATTTTCAAAGAAAGAAAGAGCATCTTCAACCGTCATATCAAGCACATCAGAGATGCTTTTTCCTTTGTACGCCACTTCAAGTGTTTCACGGTTATAGCGTTTGCCGTGACACACCTCGCATGGAACGTATACGTCAGGAAGGAAGTGCATTTCAATTTTAATAATCCCGTCTCCGCGGCAGGCTTCACATCGTCCGCCCTTCACGTTGAAGCTGAAACGGCCTTTTTTATAGCCGCGGACCTTCGCTTCATTTGTCTGCGCGAATACATCACGAATGTCATCAAATACACCGGTGTATGTCGCAGGGTTGGATCTCGGCGTTCTTCCGATTGGCGCCTGGTCAATGTCAATGACTTTGTCTAAATGATCCAAACCTTTAATCTCTTTATGGCTGCCGGGCTTCGCTTTCGCTTTATGAAGCTTTTGCGCCAGCGCCTTATGCAAAATTTCATTAACGAGTGTACTCTTTCCTGAACCGGAAACACCTGTAACTGCTGTAAACGTCCCAAGCGGGAACTTGGCATTCACTTTTTTCAGGTTGTTTTCTGAAGCACCTTTAATTTCAATGTAACGTCCGTCCGGCTTTCTTCTTTCAGGAGGCAATGGGATAAACTTTTTCCCTGATAAATAGCTGCCCGTTAATGAGTTTGGATCTTCCATCACTTCTTCCGGCGTACCCGCAGATATCACCTGTCCGCCGTGAATACCGGCTCCCGGTCCAATATCTATTAAATAATCTGCTGCCATCATCGTGTCCTCATCATGTTCGACAACAATCAGCGTGTTCCCGAGGTCTCTCATATTTTTCAGAGCGCTGATCAAGCGGTCGTTATCACGCTGATGCAGACCGATAGACGGCTCATCTAAAATATAAAGCACACCGGATAAGCGCGAGCCAATTTGAGTCGCCAGCCTGATGCGCTGCGCCTCTCCTCCGGACAATGTACCCGCTGCCCTGCTCAATGTCAGGTAATCGAGGCCGACTTTGTCCAGAAAGCTTAAGCGCTCCACAATTTCGCGCAAAATCAAATTGGCGATCTGCATATCCTTCTCAGAAAGGGTAAGATCTTTAAAGAAGGCAAGTGCGTCGGCGACAGACAGCTCGGTAATTTTTCCAATGTGGCGGCCGTCAATCAGTACGGCAAGCGCCTCTTTCTTTAACCGATAGCCTTTGCACGTCGGACAAGATTTCTGAGACATATACTGCTCCATTTGCTCACGGATGAAATCGGAGCCTGTCTCCTTATAGCGTCTTTCAATGTTGCGCAATACGCCTTCAAATTGAATTTCACCTTCGCGTATTTGTCCAAAATCATTTTCATATCGGAAATAAATCAGGTCATCCCCGCTGCCGTACAGCACTTTATCCAGTTGATGCTTCGGCAAATCTTTGACCGGCACATCCATATCAATCCCGTAGTGGGTGCAGACTGCCTCAAGCAGCTGAGGATAATATTGTGAGCTGATCGGTGTCCAAGGGGCGACCGCATTCTCCTTCAATGACAAATCTTGATTGGGGATGACAAGATCGGCATCCACTTCAAGCTTCATTCCGAGACCGTCACACGTCGGACACGCCCCGAACGGACTGTTAAACGAAAACAGACGCGGCTCAAGCTCACCAATTGAAAATCCGCAGTGCGGACAGGCATGATGCTCGCTGAACATCAGCTCTTCCTCACCGATGACATCGATCATAACCCGTCCTTCACCTAAACGAAGCGCCGTTTCCAATGAATCTGACAGCCGGGCTGCCACGCCTTCTTTCACCACAATCCGGTCAATGACAACCTCAATGGAATGCTTCTTGTTCTTTTCTAATTCGATATCGTCAGAAAGCTCAGCCATCTCGCCGTCAATTCTGACTCTGACATAGCCTTGTTTTCTAATCTGTTCAAGCACTTTGACATGAGCGCCTTTTCGGCCCGAGACAATCGGCGCCAGCACCTGAAGCTTCGTCCGTTCCGGGTATTCCAGAATTCTGTCCACCATTTGCTCGATGGTCTGGGATGTAATCTCAATTCCGTGCTCCGGACAATGAGGCTTCCCTACTCTCGCATATAAAAGACGCAGATAATCATAAATCTCAGTTACCGTACCGACAGTAGACCTCGGATTGCGGCTCGTTGTTTTCTGATCAATGCTGATGGCGGGAGAGAGCCCCTCAATTGCATCCACATCCGGCTTATCCATTTGCCCTAAAAACTGGCGGGCATAAGCAGACAGCGACTCGACATACCGTCTCTGTCCTTCAGCATATATCGTGTCAAAGGCAAGGGAGGATTTACCTGATCCGGACAAACCCGTGACAACGACAAGCTGATCTCTCGGAATCGTTACATCTATATTTTTCAGGTTATGCGCCCTGGCTCCCTTCACCTCTATCCGATCCATAGCCATTTGTTCATCATCCTTCCGCTTTTAGCTCTAAAAGTAAATCGCGAAGCTCCGCGGCTCTCTCAAAGTCAAGCGCCTTGGCGGCTTCCTTCATTTCATGCTCCATCTGTTCAACGACTTTCTGGCGTTCTTTCTTCGTCATTTTCGACAGCTTCGGCGCGGCTTTTGTTTTGTATTCCGCTTTATCCTCAGCTGCTACTGTGGCACGAATGACATCGCGAATTTCTTTATTTATCGTTTTCGGCGTAATGCCGTGCTCTTCGTTAAACCGCTCCTGCTGCTCGCGGCGGCGTTTTGTTTCATTAATTGCAATTTCCATAGACTTCGTTATTTTATCGGCGTACATAATGACGCGGCCTTCCGCATTTCTCGCTGCCCGTCCGATGGTCTGGATCAGCGACCGCTCCGAACGAAGGAAACCTTCCTTATCCGCATCCAAAATCGCAACAAGGGATACTTCGGGAATGTCCAAACCTTCCCTCAGCAGGTTGATGCCGACAAGCACATCGTACTTGCCAAGGCGCAGGTCGCGGATAATTTCAATCCGTTCAAGCGTCTTGATCTCAGAATGCAGATAGTTTACTTTAATGCCGATTTCCTTTAAATAATCGGTCAGATCCTCTGACATCTTCTTCGTCAAAGTTGTCACAAGCACCCGTTCATTCCGCTCGATTCTTGCTTGAATTTCGCCGATCAAGTCGTCAATCTGACCTTCGATTGGACGGACGTCAATAAGCGGGTCAAGAAGCCCCGTCGGACGAATAATCTGTTCGACCATTTCATCTGTATGTTCAATCTCGTACGGCCCTGGTGTTGCTGATACATACACGATATTGTGCATATGCTTTTCAAATTCCTCAAAACGAAGCGGACGGTTATCAAGCGCTGATGGAAGCCGGAAGCCGTGATCCACGAGCACCTGTTTCCGCGCCTGGTCTCCGTTAAACATGCCGCGCACCTGAGGAATTGTCACATGCGACTCATCCACCACGATCATAAAATCGTCTGGGAAATAATCAAGAAGCGTATACGGCGTTGAACCTGGAGGCCGCAGAGTCAAATGTCTTGAATAGTTCTCGATGCCGGAGCAGAAACCCATTTCACGCATCATTTCAAGATCATATCTTGTCCGCTGCTCTAAACGCTGCGCTTCAAGGAGCTTTCCGTTTTCGTGCATGACCTTCAGCTGCTCCTCAAGCTCCTTCTCGATATTTTGAATCGCCTTCTCCATTTTCTCGGCCCGCGTTACGAAGTGGGATGCCGGGAAAATCGCAACATGATCTCGGTCGCCGAGAATTTCTCCTGTCAGCGCATCTACTTCCCGAATCCGTTCGATTTCGTCACCGAAAAATTCAACTCTGACACAATGCTCATCACGGGATGCCGGAAAGATTTCCACTACATCCCCGCGCACACGAAATGTACCGCGCTGAAAGTCGATATCGTTGCGGGCATATTGGATGTCTACAAGTTTTCTGAGCAGCTCGTTGCGCTCAATTTCCATTTCAGTCCGCAGTGACACGACCATTTCCCGGTATTCCTCAGGCGAACCGAGGCCGTATATACAAGACACACTCGCAATAATAATGACATCTCTACGCTCAAACAAAGCTGATGTGGCGGAGTGTCTCAGTTTATCAATTTCATCATTAATACTAGCGTCTTTCTCTATAAATGTATCCGTTTGAGGCACATACGCCTCCGGCTGATAATAATCATAGTAGCTGACAAAATACTCGACAGCATTGTTCGGAAAAAATTCCTTGAACTCACTGTAAAGCTGTCCAGCAAGGGTTTTGTTATGGGCAATCACGAGAGTCGGTTTATTGACTTCTTTAATCAAATTGGACACCGTAAATGTTTTCCCAGTTCCTGTTGCACCCAGCAGAGTCTGATGCTTCTTGCCCTCCTGAATTCCTTTCACAAGCTTTTCAATGGCTTTCGGCTGATCTCCCTGGGGCTGATATTTCGAGACTAACTCAAAGCGATCTTTCACAAAAATAAGCCTCCGTTTCTTTAACGAAATCTTCCTATAGATATAGTAACACAATGGAAAGCAAAATCACTAAAAATACGAACTAAAGTTCGGTGGTTTTTTATTTCCAGCTGTTTTTGTGTATAAAAAACCTGCTTTTAAAACGTAAAAGCAGGTATTCAGTCTTTATATTCATTATGTCCGATTTATTCTTCTTTTTTCTCTGCAGCTTTTTTGGCCATATACAGTCCGCCAGCCACAAGAGACACAACATCCAATCCTACAATAAAATACGTTTCTGTATAGCCTTTTAAATAAGAGGCAAACAGCAATGCAGCTGTTAAAGCGATCGCCACATAATGATTAAAGGTGACTCTAGTAAATAAAACAACAAGCATAAAAGGGAAAAACAATGCAAAAACGGCTTTTGTAATCAACAAAAACCCTCCTCAGGGATTCTTCATCTGATCTGATTATAGTAAAAAATGAAGAATCGGACAATCGTGCATTCGCTCCCTCTACTACACCATACCCCTTTTCAGCCAAAATCAATCACCATATTTGCATTTTGGTGCCGGTCAAAACTTATTCCATGGTGCCGCTGTTCTAATCAGCGGCACTTTTTTTATTACATCATCAAGTCCGCCGCCAGATTCCGAGAATAAAAGAAAATAGGCATACAGTACCAGTACGGCCGCATTTTTTATGATAATCTAACTAACTTAACTATTCATTTTATTTAGGACTTTCTGCGTTTGACAGCATTTTCCTGAAAACCTACAATTGAATGATAGTGTTTACTATCATTTTTTTAAAACACAGGCTCCGCAATAAAAAGACTAGAGAGAAAAACAAAATGAATGGAGAAAAGAGGGGTTTCAAATATGTATTCTGTTTTATTTCGCCAGGCAGAAGAGTCCAGCCAGCTGGCTGGAGCAAAAGGAATGAATTTGATTAAATTGACCAAACACGGTCTTCCTGTTCCGGACGGGTTTATTATTCAAACGAATGCGCTCGCACGTTTTATGGAGGACAACCAGCTTCAAGAGACTAGTGAAAACGTCGAAAGCGGGATCATTTCCGGAACATTTTCGGATGAGCTGAAAGATGAGCTGACTAGTTCCTTTTATAAGCTTAGAGAATCATATCGATCCGTAGCCGTGCGTTCTTCGTCTGCCTCGGAAGATTTAGAAGGCGCTTCATTCGCGGGTCAATATGAAACCTACTTAAATATCAAAACAGAGGAAGAATTTCTGGCTAAAGTGAAAGAATGCTGGGCCTCATTTTTTTCTGGGCGGGTCAGCAGCTATAAGAAAAAAATGAACAATCAAATCGCAGAACCGTTAATGGGAATAGTCGTTCAGGGGCTGATCGATTCAGAAATGTCAGGTGTTATCTTCAGCCGCAACCCTGTTACCCATGATGATAGAGAGCTTTTAATCAGCGCCAGCTACGGGTTGGGTGAAGCTGTTGTTTCAGGAAGTGTTACCCCAGACACGTTCATTGTTAATAAATCTTCGTTTGAGATTCAGAAAGAAATAGGTGCAAAGGAAATCTACATGGAGTCTGCGGCAGAAGGAATTACTGAAAAAGAAACGAGTGAAGACATGCGCAGCCGTCTTTGCCTTACAGATGAACAAGTGATTGAATTGGCTGAAATCACAAAAAAAACCGAAGACCTGTACGGATATCCTGTCGATATAGAATTTGGAATTGCTGATCATCAAATATACCTTCTGCAAGCTCGTCCGATTACAACCATTGATCAGGACAAAAAAGCGGCAGAAGAAAAACGCAGCTTCATGATTACCGACACTGATATGAATGATTTCTGGCTTAACATGGAGTCTAATATTGAAGGTCCGGTGAGTCCGTTATTTTCATCCTTCATCGTGCCGGCGTTGGAATATGGCTTGAAGAAGAGCATGCAAAAGTTTCCGATTGGTGTAGTTGTTGATGAAGTAAAACTTTATCGCGGACATATTTATTCCAAAAACCAAGGCGGACAGCAGCCTCCGTCTGAAGACTGCGGCAAAGAGCTTTTCCCGATTTTATCGGAGCATATGTATGACATCATTAATCACACATACCTCCCTTTTTACCGGACACTGGACCAGCTCGCACAAACTGAGCATACCGCAGAAAGCGCACTGGATGCTTTTCAAAAACTAAAGGCCTTTTATCTCACGGCTTATGAAGAGCACTTCAATATCGTTTTCCCGCAAATCCTTTTAACAAACAAACTGCAAGCGATGTATCAGGACATTCAAGGAGAGTCCGAAAACGCTCATTTTTACGAGATGCTGACAGGAAAAATGAACAAATCACTGGAAACGGACCGTTGCTTATGGCTATTTTCTGTGGAAGTTCAGGAGAACCCGAACCTTCTGGCCATTTTTGAAAACAACAAGCCTGAACAGCTCCAGGAGAAATTGGAACAAACAGATGAGGGAAGACACTTCCTGAAGAACGTCCATGAATTCTTGCAAGAATACGGATGGAGATCTGTTAAAAGTCATGATCTGATTGAACAAATCTGGATGGAAAATCCGTATTTCGCTCTGGCCAATATTCAAAATTATGTCCGTAATGGCTATCATTTTGACAATGAATTTCAGAAAACGAAAGAAAAACGAGAGAAATTATACAATGAATTCTTGGAAAGCATAGAAGATCCCGGTTTGCGCACCGAATTTGATCGCTATTATCAATGGACACTGAACTCTGCAAATATAAAAGATGATCACCACTTTTATATTGACGCCATGCTGGATGCCAAGGCGAGAATCTTTCTGCTGAAGATAGGTGAATTGCTGGCGGAAAACGGTGTCATTCAAGATCGGGAGGACCTTTGGTTCTTATATGATGACGAAGTGGAACAAGCGCTTCTTCACCCTGTATCCCTGCAAGAAAAGGCTGAAAAACGCAGACAGATTTTTCATGAGTATGAGCTGGCCCAAGCCCCGGCCTACCTCGGCACCCCGACAAAAGAACAGCTCAAAGCTGCTGAAGAAATTGTCGGCGCTGTGATAGAGGATGAAAAAAACACAGAGAATCATATTTTTGGCATTGCGGCATCAAGCGGCATTGCGACAGGTCCGGTGAAAATCATTCGGGACGCCAATGAATTTTCTCAATTCGCGCCTGGAGACGTACTCGTTTGCAAAATGACCACACCGCTATGGACCAGCCTGTTTCAAGACGCCAAAGCGATTATTACAGACACAGGCGGCATTTTGTCTCACGCTGCGATTATTGCCCGTGAATACGGCATTCCAGCCGTTCTCGGCACACGCACGGCAACCGAAAGACTGCGAGACGGTGACATCATCACTGTTGACGGAAGCAGCGGCAAAATCACAGTTGTCAGCCGGTCCTGATGCGTCCCCCTCTTTCTTATACAAGCGGGGCGGGTGTATACTTGTCCTGCCAGTATATTCGTGAGGTGAAACGTATTGAGACCGACAAACAAGAGAATCCTTGACGCTGCCATGCAGCTGCTCGTCAAAAAAGGATATCGCGCAACAACTACAAAAGAAATTGCAGAAAAAGCAAATGTAAGTGAAGCGACGATTTTCAGGAACTTTAAAAACAAACAAGGACTAGTTGAGGCTTTGCTTTCTCAGCATTCTTCAAACAGAGGCAGCATTTTGGAACAAACAGAAGGGGATTTGTACAAAGACCTGCTTCATATCGGAACCTGTCTCTTGGAGGAGCTCGAACATAGAAAAGATATCATTAAAATCAGCTTTCGTGAACCGGCCATGTTTCAGGATGTCATTAACCACGTCACTGAATATCCCCAATCTATGAAACAGCTATTGGTTGATTATCTCAAAACGATGGGTGAGAAAGGGGTTATTCAGACAGGAAATGAAGCGGAGAATTCCGACGTGTTCATGTCGATTATCTTCGGTTATTTCATTCACCGTCTCCACTTAGGAGACCGGGTCATATCAATGCCCCAGGAAAAAATGCTGGAGCACAGCACAGCTCTATTTGTCAAAGGAATTTCTGCTGATTAACTCCTTGGCATAATAAAAAGGAGGATCCCAATGAGCTCAAGAAAAGAATGGGCGCTGATCGTCTCGCTATTATTGGGGGCCATTCTGGTTCCCATTAACTCAACGATGATCGCGGTCGCGCTCTCATCTATTTCCCATACGTATAACGAGTCCATCGCAAGCATCACTTGGGTGGTTACCGTTTATTTAATCGTGATGGCAGTCACACAGCCGATTGCAGGAAAGCTCGGTGACATGTACGGCAATAAAACAATGTACTTATGGGGAGTCGGCCTTTTTCTAATCGCATCTCTAGGCTGCGCCCTTTCACCGAGTCTGCTCCTGTTAATTGTCTTTCGGGCATTGCAGGCTGTCGGCGGGGCATTGCTTACGCCAAACAGCATTGCCATTATCCGGCATGTTGTTTCTGAAAAACGCCTACCGAAAGTGTTTGGATTTTTCGGACTGGGCGCGGGACTTGGTGCAGCACTCGGGCCTTTTATCGGCTCTATACTGATTGACAGCTTCAGCTGGCATTCGATTTTTTGGGTCAACATCCCGTTCCTCGCCATTGCTTTATTTACGGCATTAACGATGTTTCCTCAATATAAAGAAAATAAATCTGACGCGCCGCTGGATATCATCGGCTCTCTCTTGCTTGCAGGCAGCATCGTTTCAATTATCCTGCTGACGAAAAATGAGGCTCCGTGGGGATATGCGGTATACAGTGTATTGATACTTCTTTTTGTTCCGCTTTTTTTCAGAAGAGAAAAACGTACCCAGCACCCCATCATTGACTTTGCACTGTTTAAAAGCTCAACCTTTACAAATGCGAATCTATCAGTCTTGTTAAGCAATTTGATGATGTATGCCGTCTTATTGATTATGCCGTTATTTATGACGAACCAATTTGGGCTTAATACATCTAACAGCGGGATGGCACTATCTGTATTTTCGATCTTCATGTCAGCCAGCAACTGGGTGGGAGCGCAGCTCCATCACAAATGGGGAGCCAAAAAAATCATTTTTCTTTCATTTGCCATGATGGCTGGTGCGAATCTATTATTTTTGCTGTTAAGCAGCTCGCATTCTGTCTTGTTCCTCATGCTCTCTCTTATCCTTGGCGGGCTCGCTTCCGGAGTCGGTCTGACCAGCATGCAGGTTTCATCCCTTGCCACAGTAGACCCCGGTATGTCAGGAGTGGCATCTGGGATTTTCTCGACCTTCCGTTATTTCGGAAGCATCATTTCATCAGCCTTAATTGGCCTGATTTCGGGATATCACATCCTATTTATGATTCTCTTTGCTGTATCCATCATCGGCGTTTTTGTTTCATTGGGCATCAAATCTGATGAAACGGCACGGATAGAAAAAAACTCAGCGTAACACAAAACAGCCCGGCATCGCATCTTCCTGCGGTGCCGGGCTGCCTTTTATGATCCGGAAGCGGCTGCTTCGTCTTCACGGTCATCCTTTACGAAGAGGATGCCCAATTCATGATGTTCTCCTTCATAAGAAGCTCGCTGGTCAAAACGAATTTCTCCATTCAAACCGATAATTTCAAGCTTCACATATGCACGGTTATGCTGAAGCGCTTCATAGAAATCAGAAACGTTCTTGACCGGTATGCCATTGACTTTCGTAATGATTTCCCCGATTTTCAATTCCAGATCCTCAGCCGGCGTATTGGGGATAATCCCAAGCACCATTAAGCCCTGATCCCTTTTCGAGAAATAAAACGGAGCCGCGTTATCATTCACTCTTTGCTTTATGGACAGAAAAATACGCCCTAACAAAGCAGTACAGACCGCTGCACCCGCAAGCGGCGTCCACAGTAAACTCGCTGCACCGAGAACTGCGACAGCAAGACCGAGAATACAAACGCGTTTCGCTGTGATCCTTATACTCGTTTCAGGCAGTGATCCCTGTACCCTTTGTCCAAATCCGACAAAGTAAGGAATCCATAGAAAATGGAATGAGCCGCCGGGAACAGTAAACACGGGCCACCAGCTAAGGTGCGATTCTAAACCATTACCGGGCACGAGAAGGAACAGCGGCAAAAGCCAAACCCGGTTTGCCAGCTGCTGTCCGATCGGCAAACCGCGGCTGCTTACGACAAGTGCCGGTGATGTTCTCACATGCGCAGAACGATAAGCAACCGCTCCTTCAGTGATAATCAGCAAACCTAGAAACACAGCCACAGCCGGCCAAACAACTGCAAATCCTTGCGGAAATCTCTCTAGAAAGGGCTCCGCCTGATATATTTGCAGTCCAAAACCTATCAGCATACTCACACTGACGATATATGCAGCAGACATCCAGTTTGCGCGAAGAGTGAACGCTGCCGCTGCAGTGATAACGGCAATAATCGCAAGTAAACCGAGAGGAATCGATATTCCGAGTCCACCTAAAATAACTGACAAAAGAAGACCTGGAATCAGTCCCTTTGTATATGTAAATTTCAGATCATCATAAATATCTGCTATTCTTGTATGAAAGGTTTTTCGTTCCCGTTTGATTCTTACATAGCCGAAAGCCAGGGTTATGATGATAAAAAACCAGAAAAGCGGGTGTAAGAAGAACAAGCCCGCGCTTTTTAACAGTTCAATTCCCCATTGAACAGACACTATCTCTCACCGCCTCAAGCCAAACATGTTACTCATATTCTATCAAATATTAAATGGCTTGGATATCCTCAGGAGAGTTTATCTCTCTTGCGTCATCCACAGCGTGACATTCGATAGTGAAAAATCCTTTAAATAGTGGTTTACATCCACATCCAATAACCCGCTGATTAGATGCATCGACCTTTTTATATCTGTCAGATTAATTCCTAATCGCTTATGGTTTTTCATTAAGTAGTTAAAATAATGTTTGGCGCATTCCTCATTAATGTCATTTACTGATTCGACATTGGTGTAATTGACCAAATATCTGCTGAACAGCATAAGAAGACTTAGTGCTTTTGTAGCTGAAAATGTTACGTCTTGTGTTCTGTCTTTTAATTGTTCCACTAATTCATAATATTTTTTTTCACGCACAATACTTGCCCTCTTCAATTGTGAACCCCCATTTTCTTTATACAGATAAGCACGGGCCAGTATAAGCAGCAGTACTGGAGTGCTAACAAGCATTCTCGCTAACGTTACTCTTTAAATACCTGTCGTTCAGCTGCCATTAACCTGATTACTGTTCTTTTTAGAACCTTCTTATATTGTATGAAGTAAACAAAGACTAGGCAACTTGCAAAAGTTTCATTTTAAATGCATATTAACTCGTTAGAAAGTCTCTCTCATATATTGATATCGGGTAATAACAGTCCTTTATAAATGTTTATTTGTGAAAATTTTTTTAATTTCTTGTCAAAAACTCATTTTTTATGTGACTTATGATCCATAATATCTTTAAGCACAAAGAAACAGGAGATGGAATACCATCTCCTTTAATTGACAAATAATGATTTCAATGCTGTTTGAAGCTGCAAATCATTTTTTTCATCTGATTTTTTCTTTTCTATCTGCTGATTTAATGTCTCTGCAGTGCGAGTGTCGATCACACCGGTTTTATTCAGCTTGTTTTGATCCTGAAAAGCCATAACCGCTTTTTTCATGTCTTTGCTGAAATAGCCATCCTCACGTCCCGGATCAAAGCTGAGACCTTTTAACAATACCTGCGCATGCTTGACGTCTTCATTGTTCATGTCCACTTTAAGCGGCTCTTTCAGCTGTAAGGGCCCGGCGGAAAAATAATCGGGCTGCTTAATCGCAATGGTCGGTTCAATTCCTTTCTTATGAATCCAGTTTCCATTTGGCGTCAGCCACTTGTAAAGTGTTAATTTGATGTTGCTGCCGTCCCCCATTGGCACAGCCTGTTGAACCGTTCCCTTTCCAAAAGACGTATCGCCTACAACATCATAATGGCCAGCTTCCTTTAATGCGCCGGCAAGAATTTCTGATGCAGAGGCACTGCCTTTATCCGTAATCACATTGACAGGGTACGCTTTTTTATGGGTCAATGTTGAAAAATAACGTTTTTTATCTCCATTGCGTTCAGCAATCTGAATATACGGCTGGTCCTTTGTAACGAAATGCTTAAGAATTTCTTCCACACTTTGAAGATATCCGCCCGGGTTGCCGCGTACATCAATGACAAGTCCTTCTATTTCTTTTTTCTCAAGCTCCCTCAGCGCTTTTGCAAAATCCTCTGCGGTGTGCTCAGAAAAAGTAGAGATGGCGATATATCCGACAGAATGCCCCTGTACTTTTTTCTCTGATGCAAAAACCGTTTCGAGCGGAATCTCAGCTCTCTTGATCCGGAATGACAGCTGCTTCTTCGTTCCAGGCCGCTGAATCTTCATTGAAACGCTGGACCCTTTTTTTCCTCTTATTTTTAACACAGCGTGGTTTAAATCCTTGCCGGCCATCGATTCTCCATTGATGCTGATAATTTCATCATTAGGCTTCAACCCGGCTTTTTCCGCTGGCGATTTCTTGAATGGGGAAACAATAATAATTTTGCCGTTTTCCATGCCAACCTCAGCCCCGATGCCTTCAAATGAGGAATCAAGAGAATCAGAAAATTGCTTAGCTGTCTGCTTATCCATGTAAACAGAATAAGGATCATTTAGCGTAGACAGCATTCCCTGGATGGCTCCCTCGAGCAGCTTTTCTCTATCTACTTTTTCTACGTACTCATTCGAAATTAACTCATACGCTTTTTCGATTTTGTCCATAGCTTTATCCCGTTCAGAGTCAGCTTGTGCCGTCGCGGGAACTGCTGCAGTCTGGGGCTTATCCATCTCAAGCAGGTTGATTCCCGCATATACACCGGCGCCTCCGAACAGCATGCTCCCTGCTGCTATCACAGCCATTATTTTTTGATTCATCCTTTACTCCTCCTGTATGCCAGACTGTCTTTACCAAAACCTAGAGATAGTATATGTAAAGGATGGAGATTTCATGTAATCATAGAAGAAAAAGAAGGCAAATGAAAAGCCGTCCCGAAAGCGGGACGGCTTTTTCACTTTATACTCGCAGGAACTTGCGGATGGAAGTCAGACTTCCCCATACTCCAATTACTGCGCCGATTGCAACCAGCACTAGCGAAACTTGGAATACAAATGGATTATAAGGAAGAAGAGAGACAAATGATCCTTGAACCTTTGGAACGACCCATCCGATGACGTATTGGTAAGTGCTCAGCACCAGTGCAATCGGAATCACAGAACCGAATACGCCTAGCAGCAATCCTTCAAGGAAAAACGGCCAGCGGATAAACCAGTTTGTCGCACCGACAAGCTTCATGATTTCAATTTCTTTTCTTCTTGCGAAAATTGTAATTTTAATGGTGTTGGAAATCAAGAACATCGCCGTAAATACCAGGCCGATAATTAACGCGATTCCAATGTTGCGGGAAACGCCGACCACTTTAAACAAACGGCTGACCTCTTCTTTTCCATAAGTGACTTTATAAACATGATCCATTTTTTCGATCTTTTTCGCCACGTTCGGCGTATCATGCGGGTCTGTCGTTTTGACGACAAACGCATCATTAAGCGGGTTTTCCTGATCCTTCATTGTCAGGGATTTTCCGCTGTCACCAAAACTGTCAACCAGCTGGTCAAGCTCTTTTTCTTTAGATGAAAAAGTGACACTCTGAATGCCCTTCAGTTCCTTAATATCGTTCTGAAGCTTGTCCTGTGCCTTCTGATCTGCAGTCAGATCAATCAACACTTTGATTTCAACTTGTTTTTCAGCATTCGTGGCCATGTTATTCAAATTCAGCATAATCACTAAAAACACGCCGACTAAAATCAGCGTAACGGTTACAGCACTAATGGATGCAAATGTCATCCATGTGTTTCTCCCGAGAGATTTAAAACTCTCACGCAAGTGGCGCCCGAGAATTTTAATCATATGAACCATACTCCCCTCTTGACTCATCACGCACAATGATACCATCTTCGATTGCAATGACACGTTTCTTCATGGTGTTTACGATTTCTTTATTATGTGTCGCCATCACGACTGTTGTCCCGCGGTTGTTAATTTCCTCCAGCGTCTTCATGACTTCCCAGGACGTATCCGGATCAAGGTTTCCTGTCGGTTCATCAGCAATGACAACATCAGGGTTGTTCACAATTGATCTGGCAATAGATACACGCTGCTGCTCCCCGCCTGAAAGCTGGTCAGGAAATTGTCGCGCTTTATGCTTCAGCTGCACGAGATCAAGCACTTCAAGCACCCGTTTCTTAATGACAGACGGCTGTTCTCCAATCACTTCAAGGGCAAATGCCACATTTTCAAAAACAGTAAGTTTCGGAAGAAGCTTGAAATCCTGAAAGACAACACCTATTTTGCGGCGCACGAAAGGAATCTCTTTTTCTTTAATTGTCGCGAGATCTTTATGATTGATTAAAATTTGTCCTTTTGTCGGTTTTTCTTCTCTGTAAATCATTTTAATAAAAGTAGATTTACCCGCTCCGCTCGGACCAACAACATACACAAACTCACCGGGATGAATGGTAACAGAAATCCCATTGAGCGCTTTTACGCCGTTCGGATAGGCTTTATATACTTCCTTCATCTCTATCATGAAATCACCTAATCTTTTATATCATTTTATCTATCACACGGTCATACTCTTCGAATGCATTCGACAATTTATGACCCATTCATTTGTAAAAAGATGAAAAATCTGAAAGTTCCCTTTTTCAATACACTTCATTATACGTCAAATTTAGACATAATACTATTACAGTTTCTTTTCATTCAATGTCAAGGCATAAAAACATCCTTGCCGGCACTCGGCAAGGATGTTTTTATCTTACTTTTTTTCTGACAGCCATTTGGCAATAACAGCGGCTTCGTTATCATCTACAAGCCCCTTTGGCATATTGCCGCGGCCGTTTTTAATAATGCTTTCAATTTTGTGTTCATCGTATTTGCCTCCGACCTCTTGGAGATTAGGCCCTGACACACCTTCTAAATCCTTGCCGTGGCAGCCTACGCAGCTTTGCTGATATAATTCTTCCCCTTCAGATGCAGTGGCTTCCGTCTTGCTGCCAGTGTCTGTCTTCTCTTCTTTTGCATCGTTTGATCCGCAGGCAGCCAACAGAACAGAAAGCGCAAATCCAATCATTAGTATCGATAACTTTGATTTCATGTTGAGAAGCACAACTCCTTTACGATCTCTTCCATATTATAACCTCGTTTAAGCGCGTTTGAAACCCTCGCCCAGCACCTCGCTCGCGTCTGCTACAATTACAAAAGCTGACTCATCAATCTGTTTGACGATTTGTTTCAATTTGGTGAATTCAGTTTGCCCAACCACGCACATTAAAATCGGACGGTCATCGTCAGTATATCCGCCGACTGCAGAAATTTTTGTCACGCCTCTGTCAATCTTCTGTAAGACAGCCTCCTTGACAGCCTGCTCCTGCTTTGTAATGATGAGCGCCATTTTTGAACGATTAAAGCCGACTTGCACAACATCAATGGTTTTGCTGGACACATAGACGCCAAGCATGGCATATAAGCCTTGCTCAATATTAAATACGATCATAGCCGTAACAACAATCATTCCGTCAATGATGGCGAGACACTTCCCCAATGACAGACCGGAGTACTTATGAATGATCTGTGCAGCCAAGGCTGTTCCTCCCGTCGACCCTTTCCCTAAGTACACAATACCAATTCCGATACCTATCCCGACACCGCCAAAAATCGCCGCCAAGAGTTCATGATGAGTGGCGGGCTGAATATCCCTTGTCAGAAACACTACTAGCGGCAAAAACACAGAACCTGCAAGCGTCTTTAGTCCAAATTTCCCGCCGAGCAAAATGACGCCAGCAATAAATAAAGGGATATTAATAATCCACTGTACATACGCTGCTTCAAAACCATATGATTGTAAAATCGTACTGATCCCGCTGACACCGCCGGCGGCAATCTTGTTCGGAAGCAAAAATACATTAAAGGACACGGCCGTAATCGCTGCTCCTAACAATATGTATACATAATCCCGCAAAATCCACAATGTTTTATTCCGTACGTCCATCATATTATCCTCCGTTTCTTCCAATGCTCTCCGATAGCATTTTAATCCTTCCCTGATTAGATGTAAATAACACCCAAATACAGTGGTAATATGCTAAAGCAGCAGTGAAATCAAGGATATAAGGAATAAAAAAAACACACCCGTATGCATCAGGTGTGTTTTTCAGCTTATGAAAGCTTAGAACGCAGGTAGGCATCAATAAACGTATCAATGTCACCATCCATTACAGCTTGAACGTTCCCCATTTCTGTATTAGTCCGATGATCTTTTACCATGGAATACGGATGGAATACATAAGAACGGATTTGGCTGCCCCAGCCGATTTCTTTTTGTTCACCGCGAATTTCATCCAGCTCTGCCTGCTGCTCTTCAATTCTGCGCTGATACAGCTTGGCCTTCAGCATTTTCATGGCTCTTTCACGGTTTTTAATTTGTGAGCGCTCCGTTTGGCATGTCACAACTACGTTCGTCGGCAAGTGAGTAATCCGAACGGCTGAATCCGTCGTATTGACGTGCTGTCCGCCCGCGCCGCTTGCACGGTACGTGTCAACTTTAATATCCTCCGTACGAATATCAATATCAATTTCATCGTTAAATTCAGGCATGACTTCACATGAAACGAAAGATGTGTGGCGGCGGCCTGATGAATCAAATGGTGAGATCCGCACAAGACGATGGACACCTTTTTCTGCTTTGAGATACCCGTAAGCGTTGTGTCCTTTGATGAGCAATGTCACTGACTTGATTCCAGCCTCGTCACCTGGAAGGTAATCGAGTGTTTCTACTTTAAAGCCGCGGCGCTCTCCCCATCTTGTATACATTCTAAGAAGCATAGAGCCCCAGTCCTGTGACTCTGTACCGCCAGCACCAGGGTGCAGTTCTAAAATCGCGTTATTTTTATCATACGGCTCGCTGAGAAGAAGCTGAAGCTCAAACTCATTGAACTCTTTTGTTAATGATTTTAGTTCTTTTTCAAGCTCAAGCTGGAGATCAGTGTCCGGCTCTTCTTTCAAAAGATCATGAGTCATTTGCAATTCTTCGTGGGATTCATTCAATTTTTTATACGAATTGACATAATCCTTTAAACCGTTTGCTTCATTTATAACCGTTTGAGCTTTTTGCTGATCATTCCAGAATTCCGGATCAGCCATTTGTTCATCTAGCTCAGCAATGCGGGCCTCCTTTGATTCGAGGTCAAAGAGACCCCCTAAAGTCCGCTAAACGAGAAGCCATATTTTCGAGCTCTGCTCTGATTTCTGATAATTCCATTTCATTCACCTCATTAAAAGATCCGCAGGCGCCTGCAGGCGCCGCGGTCAGTAAACTTGCCGGGGCGAACTATTCAGTACGGCCGCAGCAATTTTTATATTTTTTCCCGCTTCCGCAGTGGCATGGGGCATTTCGGCCGATATCAACCACTTTGCGAACCGGTGCTTTCTTTGCTTTTTTGTTATCGTCGCCTTCTTGCGGCTGATGAGCTGTTGTTTGGCCTTGTACAACCTCTTCACGCTCCAGATTGTTTTCAATCTCAGCTTTCATCACAAATTTTGCGACTTCGTCCTCAATTGATTCAATCATATGCTCAAACATCGCAAAACCTTCCATTTGATACTCACGAAGCGGGTTCGTCTGCGCGTAAGCACGAAGGTGAATCCCTTGGCGGAGCTGATCCATCGCATCAATATGATCCATCCATTTAGAATCAACGGCACGAAGAACGATAACTTTTTCGAATTCGCGCATTTGCTCTTTGCCGAATTGCTCTTCCTTCTCATTATATTTTGTGATGATGCGATCCATAATGAGCTCAAGCATTTCATCCGGTTCTTTGCCGAAGATATCGCTCTTCTCAAGCGCACCTTCATCAAGATAAGTTGTGTTGATAAGATCAACTAGACCGTCAAGCTTCCACTCCTCAGGAAGCTCTTCTCTTGGCGTATAGGCTGCAATTGCGCGTTCGAGAGAAGACTTGATCATATTTTCAACGATTTCACGCAGGTTTTCAGAGTCAATGACTTCAAAGCGCTGCTTATAAATGACCTCACGCTGCTGGCGGAGAACATCATCATATTGCAGAAGCTGTTTACGCGAATCGAAGTTATTGCCTTCGACGCGTTTTTGAGACGATTCAACCGCGCGAGATACCATTTTGCTTTGGATTGGAGTAGAGTCGTCCATGCCGAAGCGGTCCAGCATCGCCATTGTCCGCTCAGCTCCGAATCTGCGCATCAATTCATCTTCCATAGAAAGATAAAATTGAGTGATCCCCGGGTCTCCCTGACGTCCGGAACGACCTCGAAGCTGATTGTCAATCCGGCGTGATTCATGTCGTTCTGTTCCGACTACAGCGAGTCCGCCAAGCTCTTTTACACCTTCGCCAAGCTTAATGTCCGTTCCGCGCCCCGCCATGTTAGTCGCAATCGTAACTGCGCCTTTTTGGCCGGCCTCTTCAATGATCTGCGCTTCACGTTCATGGTTTTTGGCATTTAACACTTGATGCGGAATTCCTTTGTTTTTAAGCAGCTTAGAAATCAATTCAGATGTTTCAACGGCAACCGTACCGACTAGAACAGGCTGTCCCGTCATGTAACGCTGTGCGACATCCTCCGCAACTGCCTTAAACTTTCCTTCCATCGTGCGGTAAATTAAATCCGGACGGTCATCACGGACAACAGGCCTGTTGGTAGGGATCGTGACAACCTGCATGTTGTAGATGTTGCGGAATTCTTCTTCCTCTGTCTTAGCTGTACCCGTCATACCGGCAAGTTTTTCGTACATTCGGAAGTAGTTTTGGAACGTAATCGTCGCCAAGGTCATGCTTTCGTTTTGAATCTCAAGCCCTTCCTTTGCTTCAATCGCTTGGTGAAGCCCCTCACTGTAGCGGCGGCCTTTCATCAGACGTCCCGTGAAGGAATCAACAATAACAACCTGTCCGTCTTCCACTACATAGTCAACGTCCTTTTGCATCGCAACGTGAGCTTTTAAGGCCTGGTTGATATGGTGGTTGAGCGCGACATGCTTCACATCAAAGAGGTTATCGATGCCGAACGCTTTTTCCGCCTTCGTCATTCCTTCTTCAGTAAGCTGTACAGCTTTTGTTTTGATATCGTACGTGTAATCCTTCTCCGCTTTTAACGTACGGACAAAAGCATTTGCCTGTACGTACAGCTTAGTGGATTTTGCAGCTTGTCCAGAAATGATAAGCGGTGTTCTCGCTTCATCAATTAAAATAGAGTCAACTTCATCAATTACCGCAAAATGAAGCGGGCGCTGAACCATCTGCTCTTTATAAAGAACCATATTGTCACGCAAATAGTCGAAGCCAAGCTCGTTGTTTGTGGAGTAAGTAATATCAGCGGCATAAGCTTCCCGTTTTTCGTCTTTTGACATTGAGTTTAAATTCAAGCCGACAGTCAAACCGAGAAACTCGAAAATTTTCCCCATCTGCTCAGCGTCACGGCTTGCCAAGTATTCGTTGACAGTCACGATGTGTACGCCTTTACCTGTTAACGCATTTAAATAAACAGGCAGAGTAGACGTTAATGTTTTCCCTTCCCCTGTTTTCATTTCCGCGATATTTCCGTCATGAAGCGCCACGCCCCCCATGAGCTGGACTTTAAACGGAAACATGCCTGTTACGCGGCGTGAAGCTTCTCGAACAACAGCGAAAGCTTCAACAAGAAGATCATCCGTTGTCGCCCCTTTTTCAAGGCGCTCTTTAAATTCAATTGTTTTATGTTTCAACGCGTCGTCAGAGAGATTTTCATAGTCTCCGCGAATCGCATCAATATCGTTAGCAATTTTTTCGTATCTATTCAGCGTACGTTTTGTTGGATCAAACATTTTATTTAAAATTCCAAGCATTTATAACGCTCCTCTATCATCACATGCCTATTTTAAAGGCATGTATAAATAATTTACTAGTCCATGTATACCTCTCATTATCATATCATACCTTTTGTTATTTCCAAAGAATTTGCAAATAAGAAAAACAAAAACCTTCCGCGGACATCACGGAAGGCTTCTCTTCATTATTCAGTCGGTTCAATTAAGCCATATTTCCCGTCATTTCTGCGGTACACGACATTTGTAAGGTTTGTTTCCGCATTTGTGAAAACAAAGAAATTATGGCCAAGCATATTCATTTGCAAGATCGCTTCTTCACTATCCATCGGCTTTAAATTAAAGCGTTTCTGACGGACGATGTCCAAGCTCTCCTCCTCTTCTATGTCATCCTGAACCGCAATATCTGTATCAGAGCCAAGGCCGTTTGCCAATAAATATTTTGGAGAGCCCTGCTCACGGAATTTACGGTTTACTTTCGTTTTATGCTTACGGATTTGACGTTCCAGTTTGTTTGTTGCGAGATCAATTGCGTTGTACATATCCTCGTTATGCACCTCGGACCGAAGCGCCAGATCTGTCATCGGAATCGTAACCTCAACCTTAGACTCCTTGTCATTGTAAAACTTCAAGTTGACGTTCACATCGGCATCCACGCTATGGTCAAAATAGCGCTCCAGCTTGCCGATCTTCCTCTCGACATGATCCTTTAACGCGGGTGTCACTTCAATATTTTCTCCTCTGATGTTATAGTTCATCAAAGAACGCCTCCCTTTTATTAAGGATATGTATCTATTTCTCTTTTACCCTTTACAATTCCTGCTGAAACATAAATCTTTTGTGAAAATTCAGTGAACTTTGTCGAATTTTGTTTGTATTTGCTCTGTTATTGGCGGTTCGGAGGTATATGTATATGCTGATTGAACGAAACAAATACCTCACTCACGCCTAATTGATTAAAAAGGGTTCCATACATTGATGAATAGACAGCATCCATTTTCTATAATGAATCAGAAAATATTCCTTTAAATACTCACAGAACTCATGAGAGGGAAAAGAGAAAGAGACCAATTGATCAAACTCCGCAAAAATTTGGTCAAATGCTTTCACACAAATTTCAGCACACCGTGAATCCATAATGAAGAGAAGTGTTGAATGTGTTGAATCCAAATAAAAAAAGGCTTGGATCAGATCTTGGTAGATCCGATCCCCTTCTGTTTTTGATAAATTCTCTTCAGCCTCTATCAAATAACACAACCCTTCTTCAATGGTAAAAAGAAGATGATAATAAGCTGATAAAAGCGTATAATCTTCAATGCTCTTCAAGGCACTCACCTATTTACGCTTGTCATAATATGTGCCGTCAATCGTAATGTTGTTATAAGGATTTAAATACGTGGTATGCATCACACGTTTTCTTTTCATCTGCTGAAGTTCTGCTGCGATTGACTGCTTCAGTCGTTCCATTTCCTTCACAATAAGCTGATCCCATGTCAGCACAAGCTTCATCTGCTTTCGCTCTTCTTCTGAAAGCGGCAGAGATATCTCCTGAATCAGTTCAGACCGTTTAGCCACAAAGTCTTCAATTTGTTTTAAAAGCTCATCGCTTTCCGGCGTATTTTGTATGTGTGACAGCATACTCTTCGTCTCAGTGTATAGTTGATCTATGTTATTCATGCGATCCCGCCTGATCCGTGCCGGTCCTTCCGCTCACTTTGAATGGCCTGTTTCCAAGCATCGCGAAAATCTGTTACATAGCCTTCAACCTCAGCCAGCATGCCCGTATCATTTTTGATATTTGCCTGTACCAATCTTCGATACATATAATCGTACATCGCACCCATGGAAGCGGAAAGCTCTATGTTACGGTTAAGTGTAAAATTTAATTCCTGAATAATATTTTGCGCTTTAATCAGATTCTCATTTTTACGTTCCATATCATCATTCTCGATGGCCTGAGAGGCAAGTCTTATAAATTTCAAACAGCCATTATACAGCATAAGCGTCAGTTCACCGGGTGTAGCCGTATTCACTGAATTTTGCTGATAGGCTGTATAAGGATTTTGGATCGCCATGTGTCATCCTCCAAATTACATTTATTGTACAAGAAGCTGTGATAAATAGGACGCTTGTTCGTTCATTTTTTGAATCGCAGAATCCATTGCACTGAATTTTGTATAATAGCGGTTTTCTATTGTGGTCAACCGGTCCTGCATTTTGGTAATATCTGTGCTGATCGTGTTTAAATTTTTACCGATTGAATAATCATTGGTTCCCATTGTCGAGTTGCCGGCTTTTGCTTCAATGCTCTTCACCGTACTTTTCAGGGTGTCACCGATGCGTTTCATAATCCCTTTATCACTATAGGCGCTGCTGTTCGACCCACTTGTAAATAAAGCGGCAACGCTTTGCGGATCTTCTTGTATTTTGGCTTTCAGTTTGTCTTCATTAATCTCTAAATGCCCCCGCATTTGGTAAGCACTTGAGGTTGTTATGCCGAATTCTGTCAATTGATAGGTTTTCCCATCCGCATTAACTTGAGTATAAAAGTCAGTCCGCATTTGGTTCGTGCCGGTGCTGATGCTGGAATCATTTCTAAGCAATCCGCTTTTCGCCTTCTCCTCCCAGAGCTCTACCTCTTTATCGGACATGGCTTCTTTTTGTTCACTTGTCAACGGAGTATAGTCTCGGTATTTTTCTTCTTTCAGCTTTTCATTCAGGCTGTCAACCATTTCATTGTATTTATCTACAAACTCTTTGATTTGGTTATAAATCCCGTCAACATCAGTAGAAACAGATGTGGTAACAGGGCCTGTGGCTGCAGTTGTATTTTTAATCGAGTAAGTAACACCATTCACCGTGAAATTGTTTGTCAGCTTCTCCATTTCAAAGCCGTTGATTGTGACTTTGGCATTTGTGCCTTCTTTGTAAGCAGTGAGCTTATTATCAGCATCCAAAGAAAAACCAAGCTGACCGGACATAAAGTCAGCTGTAGCAGAGTCTGCTGCCTGTATACTGCCCCCTGCACCTGTTGCTTTAGAAGAAAACGCAATTGTTTCTACGTACTCTGTACCATTCCAAATTTTATCTTTAAAAGCTGATACTCCTAGATCTGAGCTGTTAAGTTTAGAAATCACATTATCAATCGTATCGGCGCTCGTCACACTAATGTTCACTGTTTTTGCCGTTGTTTCGCCAGGCGCAACAACGTTAAATGCCAAATTGTAATCGCCTTGAGTGTATCCCGTATAATTGTTTGCCTTATACGTTGCTGCGGTTGCCAAGCTCGCCACTTCAACAGTAGAAGAAGAGTTTGGTGCACTTGCGCTTCCTGTAGCAGTTAACACAGACTCATTAGAGCTTGTCACAGTTTTGCTCTGATACGTGCTAGGATATGTCAACGTATTTTTAGACATATAATCTTGCAATTCTTTTATTTTTGTATTGACTTCACGATAGCTGTCACGCTGCCATTCAAGAGTCTGCTTTTTTTGCTTCAGCTTATCAAGCGGGGCTCTTTCTGTCTGCATCAGCTTTGATACAATATCATCTATATCCATTCCTGACGCCAGACCTGTTATTCTTGTGACCATCTCAAACCACTCCTATTCTACTTTTTTTCATCTACAAATAACCCAAGAAATTCAGTCATAGCCGCATAAAAATCAAGCCACCGTTTTGGTGGAATTTCGCGGATCACTTCATTTGTAGAGTCCTCTATTACCTTTACATAGTATTCATTTAACTTGTCATGAAGCTCGAACTTCAGATGAACTTGCGAAGGTTCCAAAAGCTTGTTCATTTCCCCCACCATTTCAGCAAGATTGGTATCTGAAACTTGATGAACAGGAACCTCGTTATCATTATCTTTCTGATTATGTATTTGAGTATCATAACGATCCCAAACAGGTTGTAACGTAGTGAGCCTTTCAATGTTCAATTGATCATCCCCTATGCCCCAATCTATCGTTTATATCGACTAAATGGAGATAAGATTACACATATTTTTGGAAAAAAATCTTCTGTTTTAGATTTCTTGTTTGGAAATACATTTATAAAAAGTTAGTGGAGAATCCGGTTATTATATCATGAGTTAGTGACAGGATGAGGAATGATTCGGAGATAGAAATATAAATTAAAAGACCCTGGCAACGCCAAGGTCTTTTTTAAAATTAACGTAACAATTGAAGTACGTTTTGTGGCTGTTGGTTTGCTTGAGCAAGCATCGCTTGAGAAGCCTGAGAAAGAATGTTGTTCTTTGTGAACTCGCTCATCTCTTTAGCCATGTCAACGTCACGGATACGAGACTCAGCAGCAGTCAGGTTTTCACCAGAAGCGCTCAAGTTATTGATTGTGTGCTCAAGACGGTTTTGTACCGCACCAAGTTTACCACGCTCAGAAGATACTTTGTTAATTGCAGAATCTACTTTAGTTAAAAGCGCATCTGTGTTAGCTGCCGTAGCTGTTGTTACTTTGTAATCTGCTTTTAACATGTCAAGACCTGTAGCCGCAGTACTCATATCCCCAATGTTAACTGTTAATTGTTGACCTTTGTTGGCACCGATTTGGAAAGTGAATCCATTTGTCTGCGTACCATCAAGAAGGTTTTTACCGTTAAAAGCTGTACGTTGAGAAATTCCATCTACCTCATCAAGAAGGTTATCAATTTCATCTTGAATGGCTTGAAGGTCTGTCGTTGCATCTTGAGTACCAGTGTTACCCGCTTGAACAGTTAACTCACGAACACGTTGAAGAATTGAGTGAGTTTCAGTCAATGCACCCTCAGCTGTTTGGATAAGAGAGATTCCGTCTTGAGAGTTTTTAGAAGCCATATCAAGACCTCTGATTTGTCCTCTCATTTTTTCAGAGATCGCAAGACCTGCTGCGTCATCTCCCGCACGGTTGATACGAAGACCTGAAGAAAGTTTCTCCATATTCTTTTGTGCTGCACCGTTGTTTGAAGACAAACGGTTCAGTGTGTTAAGCGCTGCAATATTGTGGTTAATTCTCATTTTTATTTCCTCCCTGAATATGTTGTTTAGGCACGTCCTTGTGCCTCAATTTTGTAATCGGCGGAGCCATTTTTGCCCTCTCCCGGCTACATCATTAATATCGGATTGTCTCTGATTTTGTTAATACAAAAATAAAAAAATCCTCACTTTTTTTGTGAGGATAATGCGGAGATCACATCGCTGGATAACGCTGCTGCACGGTTATTTTCTTCCTGAATGGTCAAATAAATTTCTTTCCTGTGAATATCAATATGCTTTGGGGCGTCAATTCCAAGCTTCACTTGATCCCCCTCAACCGCAATCACTTTTACTTCAATATCAGCACCTATTTGAATCGCTTCGCTTATTTTCCGCGATAAAACTAGCATGATTCTCCTCCAATCGGATGCTTTGTCGTATATGAGGAGTCGTGTAAAACGACTTGCTTAGCCATCATGTTCTTGCGATTCACAATAATGGGAGCCAATAAATTCGCAGTAGACTTTTCAAATGGCTCTGCCATAGTCAATATTGTCATGACTTCTACGTCTTGAATATTATCGATATCCAAAAGTTCAGCAGTTGATTCATCAAGATCAAATTCATAATTCTTAAAAAAGATAAACGGACTTACGACGATAAACGCAAGATTTTCTGAAGTGACGGACTGCAGTGCCACGAATGGAGAGTCTTCTGAAAGCGGAAGTATGACGAACTGTTTTTCTTCTAAAAAGCCTGGAATCCCGCTTTCAAAAAGAATGATTTGTTCTTCTTTTATGTTCATTTGGCCATGGTACTTCGTATGAATGATCATTGTTCACGATCCTTTTCTTTTTACTTTTCGGGTGATTCTTTCGGGTATTCTACATCTATATTTAAATCAGGGTATTGGAGCATGTCAACCTTAACATTTCCTGGCGTATATTCAACAATTGGCTTATGCGGCTCAGCCTGAATAACAGGCTTTCGCGGCGTAATCTGAACATCAAGCTGTGACGGAGTATATTGTATTTTCACCCTAGATAGAGAAGGAGCATAATTTTCGCCTAATTGAATTTGGTGCATTTCAGAGTTCCTCCTTGCTTGCGAAGCGATTGGGTTCCCTTTATTTTCAATTCTCATAAGCTCGTCGCCTTCTTCTGCAGTACGCGCTATTCCCTCCATTACATCCTCATGCCCTTGTTGTGCGGCTTCTTCAATTCTCTTGAAAACATGCTTTCTGTCTAATTCTTCCCATGCTTGTGTCTGGTCAATCGTGAGTTTTCCAGGTGTCACCGATAGTTCCATTTCCGCACTCGGCTGTTCGATCTCTAGATCAGCTTGAGGCTGCTCCATTTTTAAGCTGGCAGGCGTCGTTGTTAAACCAATTTTTCCTTGAACACTATGCATAATCAATCTGGGAATCTGCATCACTCTACCTCCTGAACTATAAAAAAAGCGAACTCCTGAGAGCCGCTTACTTTAAAAAGTCAATCAATGTAGGCTGAACAATTTGCGCATTAACGGCCAGAGTAGCCCTGTGCACACTTTGCTGCGCAATAAATTCAGTAATTACTTCTTCCAATTCTACATCTTCATTGTCTGATAACACTTTGGTAGCTGTTTCTTCTTGCGCTGACAGTCTTGTATTAACCAATTCAAGACGATTATATCTCGCTCCAAGATCAGATCGTTCAGCACTCATGCCGTCAGAAAAATGATCAATATCATCTAAAACACTGTCCATGCCATCTAGCGAACCAGAATTTAGTGCTTTCTCAAAAGAATCAAGCATTTCAAATACATTCTGCCCGCTTTCAGAAGTGCCTCCAAAAGCTGACTTTGGATCTGAATTCACTTTCAATGACATATTATTTGATATATTGACTACGACATCAGCTGTATCAGAAATTGTATAAGTTCCGTCTCCGTTATCTGTAACCGGAGGCTTATCTGAATTTGTGCCATTAAAGATATATCTGCCGTTCACTTGTGTATTCGCAATATTTAAAAGCTGTTCCTTTAACTGCTTTACCTCTACGCCAATCGCTTGCCGCTCCGACTCGCCGTTTGTATCATTTTGAGCTTCAACCGCTAATTCTCTGACCTTTGACAAGATGTCAATTCCTTCTGTAATGTTTGTTTCTGTGTTTTCGAGCCAGGTAAAGGCTTGAGAAGCATTGCTTTTGTACTGCTGCACTTGAGACAGTTGCGTATTATACTTTAAGCTTTTCATTGCTACTACAGGATCGTCGGAAGCTTTTGAGATTTTTTTCCCTGAAGAAATCTGCGACTGGAGTTTATCCAGTTTCGAGTAGCTCGAACCGATATATCTCAGTGAGTTTTGCTGTATCATGCCTTGTGTTACTCTCATGTGACTCTACCTACCTTCCTCCAACACCCATGCCATTGATCACTTTATCAAGCAATTCGTCTTGTAAAGTCACCATTCTTGCAGCTGCATTGTATGCGTGTTGGAATTGAATCATATTCGTCATTTCTTCGTCTAAAGAAACTGCGCTCATTTGCTGACGGTTTATGTCAGCATCATTTAGCTGTGTTTCTGTATTAGACGCCAGTCGATTAGCCTCTTGAGCTTCGATCCCTAGCTCGCCAATCAGACCAGCATAATAATCTAACACACTAGTTTCTTTACCGTTAATAGTAATTTTACCGGTTAAAACATTTGCTAGTTTTGTAGCATTTGCGTTATCGTTGGCTGCACCAGTCAGTGAGAAAGCAATGTTTGCGCCTTTTGAATCTATTATGCTGTCAGCCACTTTGATCTTGCCCGCCGCGCCCTTGGCAGGTTCAGTTTCACCGCCAGTAAAATCAAAAAAGTCTCCGCCTTGTTCACCGCTCTTGGTCACACCATTTCTGTGCACTTCATTGAAAGCTTTCGCGAATTCAAGCGCCATATTGTCAAGATCAGAAAGCATTTCCGGGTATACGCCCTTTTCTTGGCCGTCTGCTGTTATATACCCGTAGGACTCTATAAATCCTAAAAGGGATCCCTTGCTGCTGAAGGACTCCGCCTGCACAGCTGTATCTCCGATTGAAATACTTGATACTAACCCAGTTTCATTATCATAGTTGGCTGCAAGTTCTGAAACCTCGTAATTTTTACCGTCCAAAACAGTTCCTAGCGACTGTTTATTTTTATCGAGGATTTCAATTGATACAGTTCCTTCAGCAGAAGCAAGCGCATTCCCGCCTGATTTGTTGTAGCTGACTTTGATATCAACCATTGAGGATAATTTATCGATCAGCAAATCTCGCTGGTCATATAAACCATTCGGAAGAAGCCCGACCGGCTCTACTTGTGCAATTTGCTTATTTAAACTGTTTAACTGAGAAAGCAGAGAATTGACATCCAACACAGTTGTATTTAGCTCTGCTTTTAAATTCGATTGGACATTTGTAAGTGATTCAGAAATATAATTAAATGTTTCAGCTACAGCTTGTCCTTTTCGAGCAACAACAGAACGTGCACTTTCTTCATTTGTATTATTCGATAATTCCTGCAGGGAATTCCAAAACGAATTGAGCACACTGTTCAAGCCGCTGTCATCCGTTTCATTTAAAACGCCTTCCATTTGGGACAGCGCTTTGGCCTTCGTGTCATAGTATCCGGCACTGTTGTTTTGAAGACGGTATTGGTAGTCAAGAAAGATATCTCTTATTCTCTCAACTGATTTTCCTTGAACGCCCGTACCCATTTGTCCCGCTGTTTTTTCTGCGTTTTTGGATACAGCAGGGAAATAGTCAGTTGCCTCCAATGAGACCCGCTGTCTTGTATAACCATCAGTATTGGCATTTGCCACGTTATTTGCAGTAGTGCTTAAAGCTGCCTGCTGAGCGCTTAACGCCCGCCTTGCAGTTTCAAGCCCCATAAAGGTAGATGTCATTTTCTGAATTCCTTTCTGCTAAGCTTTTGAATCAAACAGTTTCATTTGGCTGCTTTTCGGCAGCTCAGCTTTAATTGATTTGCTGTAATTGAAGTTATTTTCCTTAGGAACCAGCATATCGTACGAAATAGAGATGAATTGCAGCGCGTCTCTTGTCAGCTGCCTATTCATCTCATTTACTTTTTTCAGACGTCCGAGAACTTGAGAAAGAGATTCGTATAGTTGTTGCAGCTCTTCCTTTTCACTGCCTGAGGTTTTGGCGATACATGCGGAAATAGTATTATTTTCGCTATATCCAAGAAAGGCCGAAGTTGTTTTGATCCGGTCATCTTCTGTCTGCGTGATCGCTTGAATATATTTTTGCTCTTTTGTCAAAATGTTAGAAAGCTCTTTTGTTTTGCCGGCTTTGAGCGCTTCCGTCTTTTCTTCAGACAGCGTGAGCAGGTGCTCATGCAGAACGCAAAGTCGCTTCAATTGTTCAATAATTGCCTTCGCTGACATGGGCTTTCTCCTTTTTTATTGCTTTTTATAAAAATTAATCATATTTTTCGCGATATGATTTGCGTCTACTTTGTATGACCCGTTTTCAATTTGCGCTTTAAGCTGCGCAATTTTTTCCTGTCGTGAACCAGCGACTGCGTCGGATGCATGTTGCATTTCTTTAGCCTGTGATGAAATTTCAATTTTATCTTGAGGCTGTGCAGCAGTTTTTTGCACCGCTTGCTTATCATAATTTTTTTGATATGGATTAACGGATTGTGTTCCAAATTGATTGATTTTCATAGGATTCCTCTCGCTTTCCGTTGCAGTCTTTAAACAATCTTAACCCTTTTATCGACTGCGTCTTCAGTTAGTTTAGGGAATCAGCTGTTTTTGGTATTATAGGCATAGTATGTGTCTTTTTTACTATTTTCTTTCTCGATTTCCAGAGCATCCTCGTGGTTCAAATGATCCATTTGATCCTTAATATCGGACTGGCAAGCCTTGCAGAACTTGCCTTCTCTAATCGATGTCCCGCACCTTTCACAAGGGTATGCCAAATTAGGGAGATGAGTGATCTGAATTCGCTTCTGCCTGATGAATTTCAATATCAGCTCTTCTTCCACACCTGTTTCCTCAGTTATCCGGCTCAAAGTTGATTGCCGGTTTTCCTGTTTTCTTAAAAATTTATAGACAGTCTCAAATGATTTTTCTTCTTCCTTAATACACGCCTGACATACGGTTTGCAGCTTTGTTTTTAAAAATAAAGCATTGCATTTCGGACAATTAGCCAGTTCTCCCATCTTTTTTTCTCCTTATTAGATAATATGCCTGTGTCAATTTCTAGTGATTATATCGGCATAAAAACAGAATCATTTAGCTTCTGATCAAGGTAAAAGATGACACTGAAGCGGCTTTTCCTTTTTCTAATAAACAGCGGGCTGCGAAGTGCAAGGTGGCGCCTGTTGTATAAAGATCGTCTATTAAAATGATATCCATACCTTCTGCTGAATTATTTTTTGTATCAAAAATGCGCTCTGATAGCAGGCGTTCTGTTTTCTTTTTCTTTGACTGTTTCTCATTATTCAGGCGAATGAGGGGATGGTGGGAAGGCCGGTCTAAACATTCTGCCAAGAGCTGTGCCTGGTTAAATCCGCGCTCTTCTTCCCGTTCCTTGCTCAGCGGAATAGGTACAAGAACAAAATGCTTATCGGGGTAAACCTTAGAAAAGGTTGAAGAAAAATCACTTTTAAATGCATTTATGATTTCTGCATCTCCTCTAAATTTAAAACGGGAGAGCGTTTCTTTCATCATATCATTATATGTGTAAACTGAACGGTTTTGACGCAATAGCAAACTGTCTCTGCTCCTTGTTCTCCACACCTCGCAATCCCTGCATACGGCATGAACAGATTGAGGTCTGCCGCACAGGGGGCAGATATGTCCTGTGATTTTCTTTAATTTGCTTCTGCAAGAATAACAAACCTTTTCATCAGGCTTTAATAAAAAAAGGGCTCTCCATGTAACATCTTGAGAAAATTGCGAATCACATAATAAACAGATCAGTTTATGAATGCCTCCTCCTGTTTCGTTTGACATAAATCGCTTGGACTCTCTGAAACTACAGCAGCAGATTCAGCCAAAATGACAAGCATTGCTGTGTTTTTTTGTTTATCTACCAGCTCAGCTTTCGTATATGCGATCTTTTTAAGATCAGTAACGTAGGATGGACTCACTTTGTTTAAAGAAAGTGCCAATACATCGTTTTGGCATACTTGGCAAGTACAGGCCATATGAAGCTGGTCCATATATCGGTCGAGCAGTTCTTTCATTACGATTTCTTTTGAATTGACAAGCATTTTTACAGCTCCTCATCATCGGTTATATGAGTATACTGTACCACGTTTTCAAATAATGGCTAGTCTGTACATTCAACTTTTGCTGCCAATTCATTCATTTCTTTTATATGCTTTCTTGCATCGAGCATACTCTTTGTTTTGCCGAAGTGAAAGTAAATGACATCGCCGTCCGCATATTCTTTATGCCGGCCGGTTCTTCCTGCAATTTGAACAAGTGCGCTTTCCGTAAAGATAGGTGATTCCGCTCCTAGTACACCCGTTTGCACCTTGGGGACTGTGACGCCTCTTTCCAGTATTGTTGTTGTGATTAATAAATCGAGCTGACCATCTCTGAATTGCTGCACTTTCTCCTTTCTATGCTTGTCTTCCGCGTGCACAGATGCGGTTCGGCAATGAACACCTCTAAAGCACGCAGCAGCCTTTTCCAGAATAGAAACGGAAGGAACGAATAAAAAAACAGGCCTCCCTTCTTTTACATGAAACTTTATCCATCTTTTCACCGCTGGCGGAATTTTATTTCGGTTTAATTTCTTCTTCCAGTTTCCACACCATACAAAGCGCGGTTCGGGTAAAGGTTTCCGGTGGTGTCTTGCGGGGATGCGAACTGAATGTAACTGTCCGTTCAGTGCTTTTCTTTTTAATTCTTTAGGAGGTGTTGCACTTAAATAAACGAGGGTGCTGTTTTTCTTTCTTGCTTTTTGAACAGCGAATTCAAGGGTTTGATCAGCAGAATATGGAAAAGCGTCAACTTCATCAATGATCATAACATCGATTGCATCTTTATATCGCAAAAGCTGATGCGTAGTGGAAATCATAAGCGGAGATAGCCGCCCTTTGTCATCGCTTCCTCCGTAAAGCGCTGAAATGTCAGCACCCTGAAAGGCAGCCTTGAGCCTTGGAGCAAGCTCTAATACAACATCGGTGCGAGGTGTTGCAATACATACACGCAGTCCTTGATTTAACGCTGATTCTATACCAGGAAACAGCATTTCTGTTTTGCCAGCGCCGCAAACCGCCCAGATGAGGAGCTCTTCTTTTTTTGATATTGCTTCAATTAAAACATTGGCGGCTTTTTGTTGTCCGCTTGAAAGCTTGCCATCCCATGTCAGCTTAATAGACTTCCAGTTTGATTCATTTTCCTCTTTCCATGAATATAAAGGAACCTCCTCACTCACTCTGCCCATCATGACACAGGAACGGCAATACAGCTTATTCTTACCAGATGAGTGATAAAAAGAAAAATACCGCTGATCAGTTTGGCCGCACCTATTACATCTATATCCCCGTTTATTTATGGATATAGAATTTTCAGCAGTGATATATCCATTCTTGATATGCCATTCAATCATCTCATCGGAAAATGAGAGCTCAGTCCTGAGCAAATGACGGCTTCGAAGCGTCTGCTGCAATTCTCTAGAAAAGGAAATGTTCTTTTCAGTTGGCACCTTCACATAGCACCGCCTCCTTTCGAGACAGTATGCCTGAATGAATATTTTCTGTCCAACTATTAAAATAAGAATATAAAAAAATCTCCGCTCTAAAAACGGAGATTTTACATTATTTAAAACACCAGCAAATTCCTAAGGCACCTTCACCCAAATGAGTGCCGATTACCGCGCCAAAATAGCTGTTATAAAATTCAACATGAGGATATTTTGCAGAAAGCTCTTCAATGATTTTCGTTGATTCTTCCTCTCGATTAGCGTGGATAACAGCAGCTCGCATAGGCACCCCTTTACTCGCATCTTCGTCTAAAAGCTCATAAATTCGCGAAATTGCTTTTTTACGTGTGCGAATCTTCTCAAAAGGCACAATTACCTTATTGTCAAAATGAAGGATAGGCTTTACCTTTAGAAGACTACCAATGAAGGCTTGGGCGCTGCTTAATCGCCCGCCGCGCTGAAGATGAGCTAAGTCATCTACCATAAAATAAGCTCGAACTGTTTTTTTCATTTCTTCCAGTTCTTTTATAATATCTTCCGGCGAGGATGCTCCGTTTTTGATTAATTCAGCAGCTTTAAGGGCATAAAAGCCTTGAGCCAAGCAGCTGATCTCTGAGTCAAATGGATACACATCAATATTGTCGACCATCGAATCAGCCGCTGCTGCACTGCTGAATGTTCCGCTGATCCCGCTGGAAAGATGGATACTGATAACCGCATCATAAGACTTGCCAAGCTCTTCATACAACGCAACCAGCTCGCCGATTGGCGGCTGAGAAGTCGTCGGGAGCTCATTATGTTTTTTCACTTCTTCGTAAAAGCTTTTCCAGTCCAACTCAATTTCTTCACGGTAAGTCTCCTCCCCAAAAACAACCTGGAGAGGGATCATATGTATCTGATGTTGTTCACGCATTTCTTTCGGAATATATGCCGTGCTGTCTGTTACAACTGCAATATTCATAGCTTCGATACCTGCCTTATTGCTTTATAACTCTATTGTAAGGGAAACGGCAGCCTAAAAAAAGACCTGCCTAGAAAAAGGCAAGTCTCCTATTATACTATCTCATTTCTACCCAGCCATTTTTAATGGCGACCACAACGGCTTGCGTCCGGTCGTTTACATTCATTTTTTGTAAAATATTGCTGACATGGTTTTTAACGGTTTTCTCACTGATAAACAATGATTCACCAATACCGCGGTTGCTTTTTCCGTCTGCAAGCATCTGCAGCACTTCACATTCCCGCCTAGTTAAAATATGTAATGGTCTGCGGATTTCAGGGTAAACCTCATGTTGAGGGTGTGCAGAAACTCCGCTTGTTGCAAGGCGGCGGAATTCGTTAACGAGGTTGTGAGTAACCTTCGGATGAAGGTAAGATCCGCCCTCAGCCACTACTTTAACCGCTTCAATTAATGTATCAGCATCCATCTCTTTCAGCAGATAACCTCTTGCACCTGTTTTCAGGGCATGTGTTACATAATTTTCGTCATCGTGAATTGATAGAATAATTACTTTAGATTCAGGATACAGCTCTACAAGCTGTTTTGTAGCTTCCACACCATTTACGTTTGGCATATTGATATCCATGATCACAACATCAGGATGATAGTGCTCAACAATACGAGCCGCTTCGTCTCCGTCATCACCTTCGGCTACCACTTCAAAGGTAGGTTCAAAATCCAATATCCGTTTAACACCTTCACGAAATAACTGATGGTCGTCGATAATAACAATGTTTACTTTAGTCACAAGCCACGCCTCCTTGTATTATTGTTCTATATACTCTAGCATTCGGTCAATATGCCTTTTGGCTCTATTTTACAAATCATAGTCAAAGAGATAACGGAACCTTAATCATAATAAATGTCCCAAGACCTATTTTCGAATCTATTGTCATTGTTCCTTCCAATAAATCTACTCTTTCTTTCATGCCCAGCAAGCCGAATGATTTGTTTTTCTTCTCTTTCGCTTCCTTCAGGTCGAACCCTTTACCGTTATCTTTTATCATTAAAATCACAAAATCCTTTGTGATCTCAACTTTGACTGTAATTTCTTCAGATTCAGAATGCTTTAGCGCATTAGACACAGCTTCCTGTGCGAGCCTGAAGAGCGCAACCTCAAACTGAGGCGCTAGCCTCTGATCCTCTGTTTCTCCAATGCACTGAAAATGTATTTTGACCTTCCCGTTATATTCCTCGGTTGTATATAGATATTTTCTTAAAGTTGGAATCAGGCCTAGGTCATCAAGGGCCATCGGTCTTAAATCATATATAATCCTTCTCACTTCGTAAAGGGCATTCCGAACATTTTGGCGTAGATTTTTAATTTCTTGGAACCCGTCCTCTGCGCCCCGGTCACGGAAAATCCGCTCGATTAATTCCGATCTCATCATAACATTCGCCAGCATTTGAGCGGGTCCGTCATGGATTTCTCTTGAGACTCTTTTTCGCTCTTCTTCCTGCGCCTCAATAATTCTTAATCCGAAATCCTGTTTTGCCTGAGCATCGGCAAGAAGCAGTCCAACTTCGCGCAAATCCTGATTCAAGTAGTTGAGCACAACTGTAATTTGGCTTACTAATGATTCTGACCGCTCAATGATTTCCTGAAGCCCTAGCAATCTGCGCTCCAAATCGTCCCGCCGTTCGCGCAATTGCTTCTCACGCTGCTGGATCATCGTCAATTCTACCTGCAGCTTATGGGCTTTTTCATAAGCATTGCGGATTTCCTCTTCACTGAATCTATGAAAATTACGGCTGACCTCGGATAAACGGTTTCTCGCATGGCGGGTTTGCACTTCAAGTTTATCGCCAAGCTCGATCACTTCATACACCTGCTGTTTAATTTGTTTCAGTTCTTCGACCAGCTGTTCATACTGCTGGCGTGACTGCTCCCCGATTTGAAAAACTTCGTCCTTGCTCCCGTCAACGGTTTTCAGCATCTTCATCAAAATAGAATCCAGCACTTTGGAATCCATCTTTGTTTTATTCATAATTTCCCTCCGTCACGGCGTTGTCATATATTTTTATTATAAATGTAATTGATCTGCAAATTATGTCGAATTATAATGAAAGAATGCGTATATTCTAGAAAAAAACATTTTTATATACTATCTACTCTTTATGATACCAAAATACGCACAAAAATTCTAAAGACTGTACGAATTTGTATAGGCAGTCTTTTATGCTTAGCAGGAGGGTCAGCTAGCATGCTGCACAGCTATTTTACTGTGAAAGAAGCAGGAGAACACGAGATTGTTATAGAAAAATCGCGTTTTATCTGTCATTTAAGCCGTGTTTCTACCGAACAAGAGGCACAGGAATTTATACAGAAAATAAAGAAACAGCACTGGAATGCGACTCATAATTGCTCGGCTTATGTTATTGGCGAGAATGATCATATCCAAAAAGCCAATGATGACGGAGAACCAAGCGGTACAGCGGGAGTGCCGATGCTCGAGGTTTTAAAAAAACGCAGACTGAAGGATACTTGCGCCGTCGTTACACGCTACTTCGGAGGCATTAAGCTTGGGGCTGGCGGACTAATTCGCGCTTATGGGAAATCAGTGTCTGAAGGATTAAATCATATAGGTGTTGTAGAACGGAAGCTTATGCGAATCATGCATACTTCTGCAGATTACACATGGCTTGGCAAGATTGAAAATGAATTAAGGGAGTCACAATTTCTGTTAAAGGAAATCCATTATTCAGAAAATGTTGAATTCGAAACATACGTCGAAGAAAAAGAAACAAACGCTTTTTCTGAATGGATGACAGAACTGACAAATGGAAAGAGTGATATTAAAGAGGGAGAGTTGACGTATCTTGAAAAAGCCGTCAATCACATAAAGGAGACTGAATAATGGCTGAACGCGTTAGAGTGCGTGTGCGAAAAAAGAAAAAGAGCAAACGCAGGAAAATTATAAAAAGAATAATGTTATTGTTCGTCCTCGCATTATTAGTAGTTGTGGGGCTTGGCGGATATAAACTTTATAAAACCATAAACGCTGCGGATGAATCGTACGATGCCCTATCCCGCGGGAATAAATCAAATCTTCGCAACGAAGTTGTAGACATGAAGAAAAAACCGTTTTCTATTTTATTTATGGGAATAGAGGATTACGCGACTAAAGGACAAAAAGGGAGATCAGACTCTCTTATTGTTGTTACCCTGGATCCCAAAAATAAAACCATGAAAATGCTGAGCATTCCGCGTGACACACGTGTGCAATTAGCTGGTGACACAACGGGAAGCAAGACGAAGATCAATGCCGCTTACAGCAAAGGCGGTAAAGATGAGACAGTTGAAACTGTTGAAAACTTCTTGCAAATCCCGATTGATAAATATGTCACAGTTGATTTTGACGGATTTAAAGATGTGATTAATGAAGTCGGCGGTATTGATGTAGACGTGCCTTTCGATTTCGATGAAAAAAGTGATGTAGACGAAAGCAAACGGATTTACTTCAAAAAAGGCGAGATGCATTTGAACGGCGAAGAAGCCTTAGCATATGCCCGGATGAGAAAACAGGATAAACGCGGAGACTTTGGCCGTAATGACAGACAAAAACAAATCTTAAACGCGCTGATTGACCGAATGTCAAGTGCAAGCAACATTGCTAAAATTGATAAAATCGCAGAAAAAGCCAGCGAAAACGTTGAAACCAATATTCGCATTACTGAAGGTTTAGCGCTTCAGCAGATTTACAGCGGCTTTACCAGCAAAAAAATCGACACATTGAGCATTACAGGTTCTGATTTGTATTTAGGGCCTAACAACACATATTACTTTGAACCTGATGCTACAAATCTCGAGAAAGTCAGAAAAACGCTTCAAGAGCATTTAGATTATACTCCTGATACAAGCACTGGCACTTCCGGTACCGAAGACGGGACTGACAGCTCAAGCAGTTCTGGCAGCACTGGCACAACAACTGACGGGACGACGAGCGGAAACAACTATTCGAATGACAGCAGCACAAACTCAAACAACAGTACAACGAATTCAACAACTGATTCATCCTATTAAAAAATGCCCGGTCCTTTTAGAGGATCGGGCATTTTTGCGCAGAAAAAAACTCCGGCACATAAGCCGGAGTTTTTAATTCCTTTTCACCAGCCGTTTATAAAACTTTGTAAACGGCTTAAATTTTTCATTCACTAGTCCTGTCACTTCTGCTATGATTTGCATAAAAATAATTAAAATGAAGATAATAAACAAAGAAAGCCAAATTGTGGCACTTTTAAGTACAATCGCACTGATACTGAAAATAAATCCAATTAAATAAATAACTAAGACCGACATCCGATGTGAAAGGCCAAAGGCCATCAGTCTATGGTGAATATGCGACTTATCAGGCGCTGAAATCGGCTGTTTGTTTAATATTCTCCTGATGATAGCAAAAGTTGTATCAAAAATCGGTACGCCTAATATAATAATCGGGATAACGATACTGAACAATGTGACACTTTTATACAGGCCTAATAATGAAAGAATCGAAATACTATACCCTAAAAAAAGTGATCCCGTATCTCCCATAAAGATTTTTGCCGGGTGGAAGTTGTAAAACAAAAACCCCAGCGTGCTGGCAATAACGACTAATGAGAGTGACAGAATGAGCACTTTTCCGCCGGATAGCGCCATGACAGCGATCGTTGACAGGCCGATAACAGAAAGACCGGCAGCAAGGCCATCCAATCCATCAATCAGGTTAATTGCGTTCGTGATGCCGACAATCCATAATACCGTCAGCGGATAAGCCATCCATCCTAACTCAAATCGTTCTGTTAAAAAAGGTACTGAGAAAAAGTCCATTTTTAAGCCAGTGCTTACAATCATAATGGCTACACCTAATTGAATCAAAAACTTAACTTTTGCACTTAATTGATATTTATCGTCAAGAATACCTAACACAATAATGATGAATGCTCCGACTGTAATTGCCGTCATCCTTGTTTCTGTGTAAATACCGGATGCAAGCACGCCTGCAACCACCCCGATAAATATGGCCAGCCCGCCCATGCGGGGCATGATTTTGTCATGTACTTTTCGATTGCTGGGCTGGTCAACTGCACCTATTTTAATCGCAATCCTTTTTACGATTGGGGTCATGATTAAAACTGTCAGCAGCGAGACAATAAACGCAACAACAATGCGGATCATGCGTTCGTCAAGCATAAAGAAGTCTCCTTTGGAATTAAATGAAGTCTTTATTTATATAGAGAACCGTTCCTTCCATTATACCTTCTCCTTAGTTATTATAACAAGCTTCATCAAAAAGAAACACGTATAATCAAAAAACGCGCATCCCAATTTATAGGACTACGCATGTTTTTGAATCCCTGTATATTTCATAATTTGTCTAAATAAGCAATTCCAATCTTGTGTGCGAGCGATGTTTCGGCGCATTTCTTTATAGGTTTCGTCTCCGTTTTGTTCGAGAACTTTTTCACAAGCTGCTATAAAATCAATTGGATGATCACCTTCTACATATTCGTATACATACGGCTTTTGCATTTTTGAGGTTGACGGGAGATTAGAGCCGACGACAGGTTTTCCTGCCGCTAAAAATTCAAATAGTTTCAGCGGAAACACAGCTTGATTATACGATGATTTTTTATAAGGCATGATGCCAATGTCGATAAGCTCCATAAAATGCGGAACTTCTTTCGGATCTGCCGGGCCGGTCCATATGACATTTGGAAGCCTCAGCAGCTCTTGAAACGAAACGTCACCATTGGTGGCATCCGGGCCAACCCATAAAAATGTCCAATCAGGCTTTTGCAGGGCGGCTTCTTCAATCATTTTAAAATCGAGCTTCGGTTTAATTCCGCCGATAAAACCTAACACTGTTCCTTCTCTCCCCTGCAGTATACTGCGATCGGGAGCTTGTTTGTTTGCAGAAAACAGCTCATACTCCACACCGTTTTCCACAGTATGAACCTTTTCTCGTCCTGCAGTCAGTTTTTTGTCTACTTCCTTGTGAAGATAATCTGATGAACAGGTTATTGAATCTGCTCGTTGTATAATTCTCAGCTCTGCCGATTTAATGACTTTTCGCCGGAATTCAGACAGCAGATTTGATCGGCCGCTGATCGGCGCCGCCCATAAGTCACTGCAGTCATAAATGACCTGATCCCAAGGATACAGCGAAGACAGCAGCGGGAATCCAGGAAACGTGTACCATAAACAGCAGCGTTCACCGTTTGCAGAAGCAGGTGTAAGCTCATCGAGTAATGGGGAGAGCTTATGTCTGTAAAAGACATCTGTATATCGTCCGAAACGAAACATTTTTTTCTGCAGCAGGTCTTTGACAGCGAATTGCCTGATGCCAGAATGGACTTCCTGAAACTCTTTCCCTTGGGCACGCGGAGCCGGACATACCCAAATAACTTCCTTCGTTTCCTCCTGAGCAGCTAAAAATTCTGCCAGCCGGTGCCTTCTGTATCTCAATTGGTCTTTTCCCCATTCAGCAGTGGCAACGATGACATGAATGATTGCTTCTTTTGTTTCCACCTTCATCACCTTTTCTCTCTGTTTGCGGCTATAATCTTTTTTTCACCGCGTTTTTTGCATATTGAACAAAACACCATGTTGCTTTCATAAAATGAAGCCGTTCGATCTCCCTGTAGACAAACCACGTTTTTTTCGCAGCCTTCCATTTGTTGCTGGAAATTGAGTTATTGACAAGCCGATATTCAGCCAGGCATTCATTCATTCCATAGGCAGTAAATCCTTTTTTTAAAAGAGACAGCCATGTGGCTAAGTCCTGTCTCGTTCTGATATTCGGCATTTGGATCTGTCCCGTTTGCTCCCTGTCAATCATCACCGTCAAGCAGCCGATAATTGTATTTTTCAGGGCGTCATCGTACGTCAGGCTTTCCGGCGCATGAATAAATTTATCGAGCGGGGTCCCGTCCTGCGCCATTAAGCTGTAGCCCGTGAAAGAAAACGCACAGGAGCGCTCCATCATAAACTCAAGCTGCTTTTCCAGTTTGTCTTTTTTCCATTTGTCATCACTGTCCAAAAATGCTACGTAGCGCCCTTGAGCGCGTTCCAACGCTTTGTTGCGAGCAACCGCAGCTCCGGAGTTCTCTTCCAGATACACCACATGAATTCTTTCGTCTATTTTTTCATACTGCTGTAAAATGTCGCGGGTCCCATCCGTTGAGCAATCATCCACGATAATCATTTCCCAATGAGGATGGCTCTGATCTAATACCGAATGAACCGTGTCTTCAATATAGTCACGCGCATTATAGGAAGGTGTAATGACAGATACGAGAGGTTTCCAATTGGTCATGATCACATCTCCATCGTATGATTTTAAAAGGATTCTCTGAAAAATTCAGGAATGACAACGAACATAAAGGCAATCGTAAGGCCAATCATAACGCCGAGAACTGCTTTCTTTTTCGGAGACATTCCGCCGCCTGCTGTCTCACTTACGGTTTCGGAATCAGTAACACTTGCCGCTTTCAGGTTAAGCTGTGTGTTTTTGAGCTCATATAAAAATCTCTCTTTATCCACTTTGGAATCCTCGCTCACCGACTCGCCTTCAAGCGCGTCTATGCTGCTGCGGATGACGGCTTCTCTTTCTGCATACAGCTTTTGATCATTTTTGAGGAAGGTGGAGGATATGGCGTTTAAGACAGATTCCGTTCTATCTTTATCCTCGTCGCTATAGCTTAAAGTCAGTAACGATTTGGATTCCGTTTTGATGGTAAGCTGCTCTTTGATCTCTGCTACATCTTCATCCTTTTCATCAGGAAGCGCCTCCTTCAAAAAAGAGTCGCTCTTAAGCAGAAGCGGAATCTCTTCTGTGCTGTTATAAACCGGATGATCATAGCTCCCCACAACCAAAGTATCTTCTGCTGTATAGCTCTTTTGATCAGCGATCTGTGACGGCAGGATATACCCCGCCGCACCTAATATAATTGGCACCGCTATGATCCAAATGATATTTTTTTTTATGCGACGGGCTATTCTTATCAATATATCGTTCATATAAGTCTCCCTGCTTTTTGTAGTCTGTTTATCTGTACATCGGCTCAGGCATTTGTCTGGATCGCCTTAACACATTCACGGCGGCGATGACGAGCGCCATAAACACCCAATGGAAAAATAAATTTGAAACAGAGCTTGGGCTGATACTTGATACCAGGAAACTGACCATAGCGGTAATAAGTCCTTCTGTGATCAGTTTTGACTGATTTTCTAATTTTCTTTCATAAAACTTGTAAAGCACCCATATGAGGTAGGCATAAACGGACAGATATCCCAGCATGATGAACAAGCCAAAATTAGCAAGAATTTCAACAAGCCAGTTATGCACCTCTGCCACATTGTCAGTATCATATACAGCATAATGCTCAAGATAATAGGATACATTTCCTGCTCCGACTCCGAATCCGTATGAATCAAGGAAAAAATGCCAAGCGTTTTTCAGCAGATTTGCCCGAGCCACATTTGATGGAAGCCTGTCATGAAATGAATGTAGCGTCTGCGGGGCCAGAAACAGCTCCCAAAACTTTGAATAGATTTTGCTGGCGAAAAGAACTGCGAAAAGAGCAATTCCCGCCGCCGACAGCCATATAGCCATTTTCTTTAAAACAGGCGGCAATACAATGAAGATGTAGACAGCAATACCTGCAAAAATACCCAGAAGGCTGGCTCTTGAACCAGTGGCAAAAATTAAATACAACGCACAGAGCGAGAGCACAAGGCCAATTGCCTTGATGTATCCATTCTTAATGTTTTTCATCATCGTGATGTAAAAAAAGAAGCTGATGGATAAAAAGGTCGCAAAGTCATTTTGATTAAAAAAGACCGATGTCGGATAATGCTGCTTATACTCCGGTCCGCTGTACAATGTGGAACTCGCAAGATGATGGTGGGTGATATGATTGTAAAAGCCAATGATCATCAGAAATACCGTCATCACCAGCCAAATGGCATAAACAATCATCAGCCGCTCCATTTTTTGCACGTACATGACAATAAGATAAATGAAGAAAATTCCCATTGCCAATAAGGCTAAATACTTGAGGCCAACTGTTACCGACTTGGCCCACAGCAGAGAAACAAGGCCATATATAAACCAAAAGGCGAAAAAGAGTAAAATCCCTTTTACTTGCAGCCCATGCCATCTCTCAATATGGGTTCGATTCCGAACCATGCCGAAAATATGAAGGCAACCCGCTGCGATGAGCAGAAGCCGGTAAAGGAACAAACTGAAAAATCCAAGATGAATAGCGAAAAATGCATTATTTAAAAAAGTGCAGGCGATCAAAATATAGATTACAGCCATAAAGAGCCGTTCTTTTGTTGTAAATGCGGTTGCAAGCGTCAGTAAAAACAGGCCAATTGCCAACACCGCAAGCACAGCAGCCATCTGCATGAAACCTATATCTTTATGGATGGCTCCCAGCAATAGGACGACTCCAAATATAGCAGCGGCCAGTAACGCTAGCGTATGGACCGCTGATCGTTTGATACTCACATGTTTAACCCCTTTCCTGATGTTTCAGGAGCCGGCGGCCGAGCCTAGCAGCCGGCAGCTTCAACCAAGTAACACTTTTTCTTTTTATAAATTGACGCTTCCCAAGTCTTTAGCCAATTCTTCAAGCGGCAAGCCCGGAAAATACTTGTCAGAAGGTTCCGTTCCCCGAACAACGGGACGGCCGATAGAGTGATAAATGTATCCGGCTGCCTGCATCTCTTCAAGTGAAAATAAATTTCTGCCGTCGATGATGACTGGCTGTTTTAAGAGGGTTTTCACTTTTACAAGCTCCATTTCTTTCACTTCCGGCCAATCCGTTAAAATCAGGCATGCATCAGTGTCTTCAATCGCAGCATACACATCTGTGTAATACTCGACCTGTTCGCCAAGGATCGCTGAAGCTTCAGGAATAGCAATCGGATCGTATGCTTTTACATGGGCGCCCAGCTGCTGCAGCATTGGGATAATATCAAGCGCTGGAGCGGATCTCACATCGTTCGTATTCGGTTTGAAGGCTAATCCCAGGACTGAAATGGTTCTCCCTTTGACGCTTCCCATAACAGTCAAAAGTTTATCTACAATATGAACACGCTGCTTTTCGTTCGTTTCAATGACAGCTTCGATGAGCTTGAATGGATAGCCTGCCGATTTTGCGATTTGAAGCAACGCGGTTGTATCCTTTGGAAAACATGAACCGCCGAATCCAATACCCGCTTTAAGGAACTTTCTGCCGATACGGCTGTCAAGACCAACACCATCAGCAACTTTTGAAACGTCTGCGCCGACTCGCTCACAAATGTTTGCGATATCGTTGATAAAGGAAATCTTTGTCGCCAGAAATGCATTCGCGGCGTATTTAATCATTTCTGCACTTTCTAGGTTTGTTTTAATGACAGGAGCATGGAATGGCTGATGAAGTTCCTCAATGATGGCAGCGGCTTTATGACTTGTTGAACCAATCACGGCACGCTCCATATTCATCGTGTCATGAATCGCTGACCCTTCCCGAAGGAATTCAGGGTTAGATACAACATCAAATGAGTATCTCCCCTTTGAGGCTTTTTGAACGATAGATTGCACCAGTTTCCCTGTTCCAACCGGGACTGTGCTTTTATTTACGATCACTTTGTAGCCGTTAAGATGCTCACCGATTGTTTTCGCCGCCGCTTTGACGTACGTTAAATCAGCTTCACCTGTTTTGGACATAGGCGTTCCGACTGCAATATAAATAATATCTGAGGCCCGAATGGCAGACGGGATATCGTTCGTAAAGGTCAGGCGCTGATCCAGCACATTTTTTTCAACTAAGTCTGCAAGCCCTGGTTCATAGATTGGGATTACCCCATTTTTCAGGCTTCTGATTTTTGATTCATCGATATCACAGCAAACAACTTTATTGCCGATCTCCGCAAAGCAAGTGCCTGATACGAGTCCTACATAACCTGTTCCAATGACAGCTATTTTTTTCACAGCGCTCAACCCTCTCCTGTAAAATGATCTTCCTATTTATAATGGTCGCAGTGTCTTACGATTAAACGGACGTTTTCGTGACCGTCTGATACTGATGATGCAAGGCCTTGGCGTTTTTTCCTGCGTCAAATTGAGCCTGCACGGTTTCATACAAGTCATCTGCTACTTCCGGCTTCCATATTTGCTCATGTTCGTACCGAGTGATCGCTTCCGCCAAGGCTTGAGCGGATTTCGGTTTAATCAGCAGATGTTGGTGCTTTCCGAATAAAGACGACACTCCGCCAACATCCGTACAAATAACAGGAACCCTTAGCGCCAGCGCCTCAATCACAACAGTCGGCATCCCCTCACTGTAAGAAGGAAGTACAAATAGATCTGCCGCAAGTAAATAGTCTCTTACCTGATGATTCGGCACTTGGCCTGTGACGATATGCCCCTTCTGCGTCAGCGTCGATTTTGCGGGACCATCCCCGACAAAGACTGCCTTAGGAGAGTCCTGCAGCGATTCGATCGCTTCAGACAGTTCAAAAATGCCTTTCTCTCTGACCAGCCGGCCGACATAGACAGCCAGACGCTGATCGAGCGGGAGTCCGAGTCTTTTTCTGATTTCCTCTTTCGTCTCCTCATTCTCCTGAAAACGGCTGAGCTGTATGCCGATTGGCAAAACCGAGCTGTCAAAGCCCGAAAGCTTTTTGGCTTCTTCCTGAAGCTTGTGGCTGACTGCTAAAACAACTGACGCAGAACCTACGGCACGCTTGAAGGCTTTAAACGCTCCTTTGCTATAATGCGGATAGACATTCACATCACTGCCATGCAAGGTCAGGACATAAGGAATTTGCGCTGACTCTGACACGACTGCCGCAGCCCCGCCCGATGGCATGGCAAAATGAGCATGGATCAGATCCGGATATAGGTCGCGCTGTTTCATGGTTTTTAAAACGGCTGATGCGATTCTCCGATGAGGCTGCGCCCACTTCAGCTGGCCGGGAACTGCCCGATAGAAAGGCCGGTAAACCGGTATCCCCTTTCTAACCTCATACTCCGGTCTGGCATCCTTTTTTCGATATGTCTTTTTCAGCATGCGGACAGGCGCTGAATGAAAAGGCCGTGGGCATATCACAGTGATATCAAGCCCGAGTTTTTGCAGCTCTTGCACCTGTGTCTCATGAAACACACCCTCTCCGGGTTTCATACTGCTCGGATATACGCTTGTGATCCACAAAATCTTCATGACAAACGTCCTTTTCTTAGTAGTTTGCTTTTCGTTTGAGGGTACGCTTTTACCAAAAGAAAGAGATAGCACAGCGCCCCGGCCGCAACTGAAATGGCCAACCGCATTTCTGCCTGCATACTGAAGTGTTCGGTACTGAGGCTTACACCAAACGCGATGATGCCCATCGCCGCAGTAATCAGAAATGGCTTCATAATCGACTGGAAATAAGCTGAAAGGTTAAGCTTGATGACATATGCCAAAAGCCAGCGCCCAATCAGGAAATTAACAACGCTGATAATGGCATACACCCATGCGACTGTCAGCAGGCTTCCCGTCTGTACAGCTGCAAACAGTGATAATCCGTACAGCAGCAGCACGCCGGAATCCCAATAAAACGCTAAGTCAGCTCTTCCTTTAGCCAGCAGCACAGATCCATTTGGATTCATGAGCACTCTTAGTATTCCGACAATCGCCAGAACATTTAGGATCGGAACAGCAGCAAGCCACTTTTCTCCGAAAACCGCTGTGATAAAGGCGTCTGACACAGACACGAGCCCGATTAACAGCGGAAACGAGACAAGCGCCAGCATTTTTGTCATATTCAGAAAGCCTTCTCTGATCACGCTGTTTTCATATTTGTTTTTTGCGAAAACAGGGAATGCCACCCGTGTGACAATCGGATTGATCTTCAAAACCGGAATGGTGACAATCTGATAAGCGAGGTTATAAATCCCCAATGCTTCAGCACCAATAAACCGGCCGATCAAAATCATATCGATATTTGCTCCCAGCCTGTTCACAAGACGGGATGAAAGCTGAAAGGCTCCAAAAGAAAAGAAATCCTTCATGCCTCTCAAATCAAAAACAAAAGCAGGATGCCACTTTTTTCGGTATACAGCCCAATATAAAATCCCTTTACTGGACTGCAGCAGGACTTGAGAAATCACGTACGCCAAAATCGCATCCATCATAAAAACCGCTATCGCTAAATATCCGAATGACAATACATTTGAAAAAATCTCTATTTTGCTTAACGTATTAAACTGCAGCTGCTTTTGCAGCATATACTGATATTGCTGTCCAATTGGCGCGATCAAAAACATAATCGCCAGAATCCGAACCAGAAACACCAGCTCTTCTCTTTGATAAAATCCCGCAATGACAGGACTGCTCACATATAAAAGAACAAAAAGCAAAACGCCCGTCATAATGTTAAGCCAATACAATGTTGACAGCTGGCGCTCCGTCGCGTCGTCTCTCTGAATTAATGCTGCGCCAAAACCCATATCGAGCACAATCTGGGTGAAAACTGTAACCGTTGTGATCATGCCGACAAGCCCAAATTCTGTTAAGGTCATCATATTTCCAAGCAGGGCAAACTGAACAATTTGTATGATTGTAATACACATGGTTGAAATACTTGTCCACTTTGCGCCGCTCATGATTTGTTTTGTAATACTTGGCATCATATTCCCTACTTCTTTTTAAGCTCAGATTGATGGTGAATAATGGCATTCCGTTTTATCTTGCACCATCACCCGTCCAAACTACTTTACAAGTTTTTAACATAATTTTTAATTCTAAAGTGAAAGTCAGATTGCGAATGTAATATAAATCAAATATCAGCTTTTCCTTCGGCGTCATATCGTAACCGCCGTTCACTTGAGCCCAGCCGCTCAATCCCGGTTTAACAGCCAGACGCTGTATAAAGCCTGGAATCTCATTCTGGAATTTTTCCGTAAATACGGGCCGTTCCGGACGAGGGCCAATCATACTCATATCGCCTTTCAGCACATTAAACAGCTGAGGAAGCTCGTCAATTCTCGTTCTTCTGATAAAAGCTCCGATCCTTGTCACCCGCGGATCTTGCTTCTGTGCCCAAACCGCCCCAGACTTCTCGGCATCTATTTTCATGGAACGAAGCTTATAAAGCTTAAATGGTTTCCCGCCTTTCCCTACGCGTTCCTGCGTATAAATGGCAGGCCCCGGCGTCTCCAAACAAATCAATATTGAAAATACCGCAATCATTGGCAGCGCAATCGCCAACCCAATGAGCGCAAACCAAATATCCATTACGCGCTTTATTGCCAAATAACGAGCCGTCTTTTCAGATAATGTAAAAGAATGTATTTGCTGAACTGAGAATTCACGACTCACATTCATGCTTTTCTCTGCACTCACTGACACACACCTCACGATTTGTTTGGGATGTTATGATGACCTATGCCAGTCAGTTTAGCAGACGGATGTTAATTGGATGTAAATGGTATGTTAAGAAGTGTGAATTTGTTATTTTTTCTGACATTTATCCGTAAACTTTTTATTGTTTTAGACACTTTTTTTAAAAATTAAGCATATTGTTTAAAAAAAGAGACAAATCATTTTACTGATTTGTCTCTTTTCGTTGTGAAGCATTTAATATTGAAAATAAAACTTTGATTTAGAGGTTAACAGCTTGTATTGAACCTCAACCATTTTACTAAAGAATAACATGGATTTTCGTTCCACATTCCTTGTGTCCAAGACAATTGCTTGGTTATCCACTTTTGCACTGATTTTATTTTGAGAAGTGTTTATCGCAAATTCAATTAATCGCTCTTTCTTTACATGAGCTAGCTGTTCAAGCAAACTCTGCACGTTTACCGTCAATTTTGTGCAATTAGGCTCTAACTCTATACGTTTTACCGGTAATGAGATTTCAGACTGTCCGGTATTCACAATCATTTTTGAATGATTTGGCAAACAGATTTGCTTATCTTTAAAAATAAATGATAAATCTTTTGATTCAGTTTCATATGAAAGTTCTGCTTCTGTATAGGCATGTTTCTTTATATCAATCGAAAGATTATCGTAGTTCATTGTGAAATATGGTCTTGCACTGAAGACAAACAACGCATTATGCCCTAAATACATCGTGTTTGTTGAATACTTATACGCAGCACGCTTGTTTCCGATTCTCGCCCTTAATTTATAACCATCTATTGACGATTCAATAAAGAAATCCCAAACGCCTAAATCTTCTTCTGCAGATGCCAGTTCATCAAACTTGCACTCAAATGTAAATGTTGAATTTTCATACTTAGCCGGCGCGATATATTTTTCCGCCTTTGTATCGCGATGAACAAATATTCCTGTCAGAGATTGATTTTGATTCGTTTCATCATCCAACAATTTGTGTTTAATGGTTCCTTGAATGCTGAGGCTGTGATCGCTAAATTCAATATTCTGCAGATAATGTTCAAGCTTATTTTTATAATTTACTTTTAATAACTCTTCAGAAATTGGATAGCGTTCTAAGCTCGGATAACGTGCAATTAAATCCCCATTATTTACAACACAGAACTTTTTAATGTCTTGTTCTTCACGCTCATACTGGGTTAACCCCTGCAAATCATTATTCCGAATAAACAGCAGCCGCAATTTGATATGCGGAAGCACAAATTGGTCAGCCTCTTCAGGTACTGCATGAATAAATGAGGACAAATATTTAAACCATTCAGCTCTTTCTTCATCTGTCTTCATTTTTATTGTGACATTTTTTGTCCGCGAAAAATCGAAATGCCTGTTTAAAAATACTGCCATCAGTTTCGTTTTTCTTGCTTCTTCCAGATCACTAGCCTTGATAGCAGAGATAATATCTTCCATTGCTCCATAAAAGTTCTCTGGGGGAACATAAGCAACACTCATATGTTCACCGTCTCTTTTGACCAGATAGTAATAATCATAGTCAGCTGAAACAGAAATCTTCTTTGCTTTTAAATAAGCGTTCATTGTGAAGACTTGATCTTCCGCTGCTTTTATGTGAGTAGGGAAGATGATTTGATTTTCTTTTAAAAGTGAGGCTTTAAACAGTTTTTGGGGTCCCAATGTGAAAACAATTTTGGAATCAACCAAATCAACATCTGGGTTTGTTTCCTTAAACATTGATTTGGGAACACCTCGGCCGTTTATCCCTTTTAACTTACCTAAAGTAATATCTGAATCATTCTCTTTTGAGAAATTGTACCATCTTAACAATGCTTCATTGCCTAGATAGTCATCGGAATCAACAAACAGGATGTATTCACCTTTGGCAATTTTTATTGCATCATTCCGCGGCGCACCTGGACCGCCTGAATTTACGGTTCTTTCAACAACAACAATATTGTCATATTTCTTTTTATATCGATTCAAAATGTCTAAAGATGAATCCGTAGATTTATCATCGACACATATAATCTCATAATCCTCTTTTGGCATCGTTTGGTTAACTAAGCTATCAAGACATTCGGAAATAAGATCTTCTGAATTATATACAGGGATAACAATGCTTATTTTCATCGATTACCTCACTACCCTAATGGATCGGTTATATTTTTGCCTGATAATTATATCAAAAACATCTGTCAATAAGAATAGGCCTAACCTTAAATTTTGTTAAACTTTTACATAGCATATGTGGTTTAAAATTTTTCTCATTTTATCGTATAAAAAAGCTTGCCGGCAATTCCTGATGGGTTCTGCCGGCAAGCCGCTGTTGATGTCTACTAATTTAATCCCCTAATAATATCCAATGATTCCTTCATATATTGCTTGAGCTGCTTTTTCTTGATACAAAGCACTCTTTAACTTACTTGCGTCGTTCGCATTCGAAATGAACGCCAGCTCCGCTAAACTGCTCGGCATCGTTGATTCTCTGATGACATGGAAATTCCCGATTTTCACGCCGCGGTTTTGAGTATTGAGTGCTTTATAGAGTCTGTTTTGTATTTCTGTCGCAAGCCGTTTGCTGTTTTCTGACTCATATTTTGTATAATAGTAGGTTTCAGTACCGGTTGCTGCTGGGCTCGCTGAATTGGCGTGAATACTCACAAACAGGTTTGCATTATTGCTTTTTGCTTTTGCAACCCGCTCTGAAAGCTCTAAGAAAACATCTGTAGATCTGGCCATAATCGGAATGGCTCCACCATTGGAAAGTTTGCTGTTTACAAGCTTAGCAACGGCAAGGTTAACATCTTTCTCTTTTAAACCATTACCGACCGCGCCGCTGTCATAACCACCGTGTCCTGCATCCACAAATACCTTTTTGCCTACAATTACATTTTTAAGCTGGTTCACGACATTTGTTGTCACTGAAATAGTTCCCCCAAGAACTGTGAAGGTATTCTTGCTATTTGATCCGATGACTGTTCTTGTCGCAGTCGGCAATGAACCGGCGTCAGTAAATAGCATTGGGCGATTTTGCTTCGCCGCCAGCACAGAACCCGCTAAAGCATCTGCATATTGATAGCCATTGCTGACAAATGCAGCTTTTGATGAAGAATAATACTTTTTCGCTATGTTGGCAGCCACTTCAAAACGGCTGTTCCCGCCGATTCTTGTTGGTGATGGCAACTGGCTGAAAACGCTTTTTGAGACACTGATTTCTCCCCCGACCACAATAGTCGATGTTGTTCCTTTGCTGTTCATCGCATTTTTCGTTGGTTCGGGAATAGAGCTTGCAGTCGTCAGAAGAATTGGAATACCGTTACGGGCAGCATAAGAACCGATTGCCAGACTGTCAGCATATGCCGTTCCATTTGCGATTACTGCTTTTGAATTTGAAGACAATTTTTTAGAAATATTTTGAGCAACTTCATAGCGGCTTCTTCCGCCGATCCGTTCCACATTGGAAATATCCAATTTTTTAATGTCGCTTACAACGTTGTTAGAAACACTGATCGTTCCGCCAATGACGATGACCTTGCTCGGTTTAAGCTGGCTGATTCTGTCTTTAGTCGGTGCAGTCAGTTTAGATGATTCCGTCAATAAAATCGGGGCATTGTATTTATAAGCCAAAGGAGCAGCAGTTAATACATCTGCATACGCTGTTCCGTTTGCCACAACAACCGTGCTCGCACTGCTCCACCCTTGTTTTGAAACATTCACAGCAACCTCATATCTGCTTGCTCCATCCAGCCTTGTAACAGAGTTTGCCGCAAGCGCATTTGGTACAAATAACACGACTCCTAGTATCAGCATAGGTATGCTTTTAAGAAAGATCCGCAAAGATAGTCCCTCCAAAGATTCATAATGATTCATAAATCAAATAACGAACAAAGGAGGCATCTCGCCTCCTTTGACTCTAACAATCTTTTAATAGCTTGATAGAGTTGTTCCCGGATAGTAAAAACTTAAAATTGTTGTATAAGATTGTCCGGCAGCTGCTCTGGCATTGGCTCCGTACTGACTCATGCCTATGCCGTGTCCGTATCCTTTACCGCTAATGAGAAAGGCGTTTGTATTGCTTGAGACAGAAGCATATGTACTCTTCATATTGGAAGCGCCAAGCATCGTTCTCAGCTCTGTTGCAGGTACAGTAATTGTTGCTGTTTTTTCACTGAGGCTTCCATTTGACAGGATATAGCCATTTGATTTTTCTTTCACGAAATATGAGAATGTGACGCTTGCTGTTTCCGGCCGCTGACCGGCAGTTTTCTCCGTGCTGAATTTCACACTGGATATTTTCGTGATTTTGATAGACTCGGCATTGCTGTATTTATTTTTAATAAACCAGCTTTTCAAACCGCTCAAATATGATGAGTTTGTTTCATTTTTAGAGCTCCACCATGAACCCGGGCTTTTCAGATTCAGACTGCTCTTATCAAGCTGGGTTTTATTTAAAGACAGAGACCAGCTGATTTGCGGGTCGTACGTATCTTTTTTGGCGATTAAATAAGGAAGCTGGCTGCTCCACACCTCACCGCTCGCTTCTGTGTAGCCGCCGTTGCTTGAGGAATACGTAGCTGAAATCAAATTCCCATTGTATTTCAAAACTTTTCCTTTTGTAGCTTCGACCACTTCTGAAGTTTTTGAATTCCAGTCATATCCGCCATATACCTGAAAAGCGGTGGTGTCTTGTACTTCTTTTCCGGCCGAACTGATGGAATAAGTTCTCGCTGCGACAGCTTGGGCTTTAAGCGCTTCTTTCTGCCAGCTGGCCGGCATTTCATGAGGAACAACACCCTTTAAATAATCTTCAAAGGGGATATTCACATTGATTGGCCGAACATATTTGCCTGACTCTATTGTAAATTTCATGTTTCCGAGATATGGCGTTCCGTTCAAACTGATAGAATTTGTAGTTGCATATTTTTTAGGCTGTGCTGTAAAAGACGTTCCAAGCGACTTGATTGCAGTACTGTTTTTATAAAGCACTAGGTTTCCGCCGGTTAACTTGACTGTATATCCAGTTCCTGCAAAAGTATCTGCCAGTTTGTTCTTTAGCGTATCACTGATGGAAATGCTTCCTCCAAGCAGCGCAAATGACTGAGTTCCTTTTGACGCTACTACATCAGCGACTGGTGACGGCAGGCTGCCTGATTCAACCAGCAGTAAAGGGCTTCCCTGCTTTGCTGCAAGCACAGATCCCGTTAATGCATCCGCGAATGTTTGGCCGTTTGACATAAATACCTTTGTTGCTTTCATATTTAATTCTTTAACGATATTGGCAGATACCTCATATCGTGAAACGCCGCCAATCCGTTTCACAGTTGCCTTCTTTTTTAATGCAGCTTCCACACCAGTGCTGACACTCAACGGACCGCCGACAATTGTAACCTTGCTTGGAATTTTGTAATCACTGCGGATGTTATTGTCTCCCGCAAGTAAAATCGGATAACCGTTCATTGCAGCATATGGCGCGATTGACAGGGCATCCGTAAAGACCATGCCTGTGGCCACTACTGCCTGGCTGTAATTCCCCATCCGATCGGCTATGTTTTTAGAAACCTCGTAACGGGTTGCTCCGCCAATCCGATCGATAGAACCATATTTTTTTAATGTATTTTCTACATTTTTAGAAACACTGATTGTCCCGCCAATGATGAGAATATTGTCAGGATTTAATTTTGCAATTTCGCTTTCTGTTTTTGGTGTTAGCGAATCTGCGTCTGTTAATAAAATCGGTGCATCGTACTTTTTGGCAAGCGGGGTTGCTGAGAGCGCATCGGCAAAAGCGTCCCGATTTACAATGACCACAGTCGTTGGATTTGTCCATCCGGCAGAGGCGACATTATTGGCAACATCAAAACGGGTTGCTCCTCCATATCGCTCCGTATCCGCAATTCTTGAGCCGGAAATTTCATATCCGCCTGTGATATCGACATCCAAACTTGATTTGCTGCCTACATAATTACTCAGCTTAACCGAAATGGTTTTATCTGCGGCTTTCGCAGTCTGCATAAACGCCGGACATGCTACAGCCGCCGCAGTGACTGACGATAGAAGCAAGAGCTTCATTTTTTTCAAAACATGGAACCCCCTAAGAGTTTTTTATTACTTTGTCTCAAGATCCTTAAGCATTAAAGCGCCATTTGAATCTTTTGTATATTTAACAACAACTTTTTGCCCTTCTGAAATGCTGTTCATTTTGTCCTGAAGGTCTGAACCAACCTGAATCGACGTCTCTTTATCATCAATAGTGACTGCAATTGTATGGCTGTCCGCCAAACCGGCAAAAGTGCCTTCCTTCGTTACTGTCTCTTCTGCAGTTGCATCCTGGCTGTCTGAATTTGTTTCTGCTCCTGATGAGTTCTGAGCTGTGCCGCACGCAGACAAAAGAAGCAGCATTGAGAACATTAAAATAGCAATTTTTTTCATTCCTATATCACCTCTCCACTTTTTATCGACAATTTTAAGCTTATTTTAAGATTTCTTTCAAAACAACGAAAAATTTTTGCGGATTTTCTTAAAATACCGAAACATTTGTTACAAGGAGCCGTCTATTGTAAAGAATCAGACAAATTTTAGTTGTTTTCAAATATTAAGAAACTTATAATCGTACTAGATTACAAAAAAGCGAGGACTTTATTATGAGAGCTGAAAAAAGAAAGAAAAAAAGAAAGGCATTACTTGTCATTTTAGCCATTGTGGCCGTATTTGTACTCGGAACTGGCGGCTATGCATACTACTTATGGCATAAAGCAGCATCAACCGTGGCAAGTATTCATGAAAGCATTGATAAATCGAAAAAGAGGGATAAAGAGGTCAGTATCAATAAAAAAGATCCTTTTTCCGTCTTAATCATGGGTGTGGATGAACGCGACGGCGATAAGGGCCGTGCCGATACGCTCATTTATATGACCGTTAACCCAAAAACGAATACAACCGACATGGTCAGCATTCCGCGTGACACGTATACAAAAATTATCGGAAAAGGCACAATGGATAAAATCAACCATTCATACGCTTTCGGCGGCACGCAGATGACGGTAGACACTGTTGAGAACTTCCTCGATGTTCCGGTTGATTATTTTGTGAAAGTGAACATGGAAAGCTTTAGAGACGTTGTTGATACACTTGGCGGCATTACAGTTAACAGCACATTCGCGTTTAGTTATGACGGTTATTCGTTCGGCAAAGGAGAAATCACGCTGAACGGAAAAGAAGCGCTCGCTTATACCCGGATGAGAAAAGAAGATCCGAGAGGCGACTTCGGACGCCAGGACCGCCAGCGCCAAGTCATCCAAGGTATTATTAATAAAGGCGCTAATATTTCTTCCATCACGAAATTCGGAGATATGTTTAAAGTTGTTGAAGATAATGTGAAAACGAACTTGACCTTCGATAACATGTGGGATATCCAGTCCGATTACAAAGGTGCGCGGAAACATATTAAACAGCACGAACTAAAAGGTACAGGCACGAAAATCAATGGAATTTACTACTACCAAGCTGATGAAAGCGCCCTTTCCGATATTACAAAAGAGCTGAAGGAAAGCCTCGAAAAGTAAAACAAAAAAGAAGCTTCGCACAATGTGCAAAGCTTCTTTTTTATTTGCCTGTAAATGAATCCGGTTGTTCTTTCCGATACCCGTAATGAAACAGCAATTCTTCCACAATCCGGCGAGAAGCCTCTCCATCTCCATACGGATTAGAAGCCTGGGACATTTTCTTGTACTCATCATGATCAGTTAACAGCTGTTTTGCCAACTGATAAATGTTTTCCTCATCCGTACCTGCAAGTTTCAGCGTTCCCGCTTCCACTCCTTCAGGCCGTTCCGTCGTATCACGTAGAACAAGCACTGGTTTCCCGAGAGATGGGGCTTCCTCCTGCACGCCGCCCGAATCTGTCAATATAAAATGCGATTTCGCTGCAAAGTTATGGAAATCAATCACCTCTAAAGGTTCAATCAGATGCACTCTGTCAGAATCACCAAAATGCTTCTGAGCCGCTTCCCGGACAACTGGATTCAGGTGCACAGGGTAAACGACTTGTACATCTTCAAATTCCCCTACAATTCTGCGGATGGCCTTGAACATATTTTCCATTGGCTCGCCCAAATTTTCCCGGCGGTGAGCCGTCAAGAGAATCATTTTATCCTCACCCACCTGCTCGAGAACAGGATGTGAGTAACCATCCCTAACCGTTGTGTTGAGTGCGTCAATCGCTGTATTGCCCGTTACAAAAATAGAGTCGGCCTTTTTGTTTTCTTTTAATAAATTGTCTTTCGCCTGGCCTGTCGGAGCAAAATGCAAATCAGCAATCGCCCCTGTCATCTGTCGATTGAGCTCTTCCGGAAACGGGGAATACTTATTCCTTGTACGGAGCCCCGCCTCCACATGACCGACAGCAATTTGATGGTAAAAAGCGGCTAGGCTTCCGGCAAACGTCGTCGTTGTATCACCATGGACAAGCACAATATCGGGTTTGATATCTTTAAACAACTCATCCAATTTTACAAGTGCGTTAGACGTAATCTCTGCCAGTGTCTGCCGCTCCTTCATAATGTTCAAATCGAAGTCAGGCATGATATGAAACGCATCTAACACCTGATCGAGCATCTGTCTGTGCTGTGCAGTTACCGTTACATAGGAATCTATTTCAGGATATTTTTTCAATTCAAGCACAAGCGGTGCCATCTTGATCGCTTCAGGCCTGGTCCCGAAAACGGTCATAACTTTTAGTTTTTTCATATTTGTCACCTGGTTTCTTTGTTTAACGGGCTGTTAGATAGAATTTCGATTGGTCCGATTGTATAAATAGATCTACTTTCTTCTTTATTTTAAAGCACCATAGCTTTTTTTCAATATTTTTACTGCAAAAGTACACACTGACATCCTTTTTCGGAACCAATGTGGTTTTATAAGAATTAATGGATAAAACAATATTGGTGTTTTGTAAATAAGCCGGAGCAAACTTTTGCTGAACGAGATTCCGATCAACCTGTATCACTGTCCCATCAGCTGAACTGATTTGATTTTTTATTGGTATTAAAAACTCTTGGTTATTGCATTCGAGCAATAATAAAGATTGCTTCGGGAAAAACAATTGGCTTCCAGGAAATACGAACGTTAAATGCTGGTCCGAATCATTATCTCTGAATTCGACTTTCAGAACTTCCTGCTTTCTGATATCCACCGACAAATTATCATAGGTTTTAGTAAAGTACGGCCGTGCGCTGAAAGCATATTCCCCGTTATTCCCAATATATTTAGCATGTTTTGAATAAGGATACGGTTCTCTGCTGCTGCCAATTCGGACGCGTTTTTTATAGCCGTCTATCCCCGATTCAATAAAGAAATCCCACACACCAATATCTTCTTCATGAATAGCCAAATCAGTAAACTTCGTGAGAAATTCAAATTCTCCGTCCTTGGAATACACTGGAGAAATGATTTTTTCAGTTTTTCTATCACGGTGCACCCAAATGCCGTATAAAGTTTGCATAGCTTGATGCTCTGGTTGTAAAGCCGTGTGGGTAACCGACCCTCTTAATGTGAAAGTGTTGTCCTTCATTTGAAATTCGCTCACGTAATGACTGATTTTGTTTCTGTCATCAACAATCCGTTCATTCTCTGCCAAATGATATGAGATAAGGCTGGGATAGTTTGCTATGATATGACCATTTTTAACTGACGTATATTGGGCCATATTTTCTTTATCAGCTTCAAACTGCTTTAAGCCCTTTAGGTCATTATGGCGTACAAAGTGTAATTTTAACCGCGTATGAGAATGAACAAGTTTATCAATTTCCCGTGGTATATTTTGTTCAACAAAATGATGCAGCTCTGTCATCCATGTTTGCTGCTCCCGTTCGTCCTCGATTGTTACGGTAAAGTCCGTTGTTCTGGAAAAATCAAAATGACGATTCAAAAATTTCGCCATAAACTTCATTTTGCGATTATGTGAAAGACGGCTATTACGAATCATATCTATGATTACCTTCATTGCGCCATAGTAGCTTTGGGGCGCAACGTATGCAAACGTCATATGCTCGCCGTCATGCTGTACAGCATAGTAATAATCATAATCGGCCAAGACAGAAATTTTGTCCGCTTCTAAATAAGCCTGCATGACAAATACCTGATCCTCTGTAGCCTGTATATTAGAGGGGAAATATATGTCATGCATTCTAAGCAGTGAAACTTTAAAAAGTTTTGTGGGTCCTATTGAGTAAACAAGCGGAGATTTTACAAGATCCGCCTCAGGTTTCGTTTCCTTAAAAATAGCTTGCGGGACCGATCTGCCGTTTACACCGACCATTTTCCCAAGCACAATATCTGAATCATGCTGTTTTGCAAATTGATACATTCTCTCGAACGCTTCGATTCCTAAATAATCATCGGAATCAATAAAAAAAATGTATTCACCGTTCGCAGCACGTATCGCTTGGTTTCGCGGCTCCCCCGGCCCTCCCGAATTTTTTTCTCGTTCTATAATCGTTATATTAGAATACTGTTCACTGTACTTTTTTAATATTGAAACCGTGCCATCCTGTGAACAATCATCTACACAAATAATTTCGTACTCATTATTCGGCATGGTTTGTTGAACCAGACTATCCAGGCAGCGGGAGATAAAATGTTCTGAGTTGTATGTGGGTACTGCTGCAGTGATTTTCACCATGACACCTCTATCCTTATCCGCTTCTATTTCATTCGCAAAAGCTCATATAATGAACAAAAATGGTGCAAAAACGTACTATTTCGTTATTTCAAATACTTCTTCCCATCTTTCAAATAATCGGGCTTCACTATATTCAGTATCCATTAAGTTCTTTGCGTTTTTTCCATATTGAATGGCTCTCTCAGGGTTGTCGTACAAATAAATGATACTTTCAGCAAGCATGTCAATATTATCAGGTTCTACAAGCATTCCCGTTTCGTGTTCTTTTATGAGCTCCCTCGGGCTGTATTTCACATCAAAACTGATAACAGGGGTTGCGCACGAAAACGATTCACAAATCGCGAGACTAAACCCCTCAAATTTTGATGTTAATAATGTAGCAAGCGCCTGCTGATAAAATGGAGCGGGATTTGCGACATACCCTTTTAAATGTACATTATCTAACTTAAGATCATCGATCAATTGCTGGTATTCCTCATAGCTGGGACCGCTGCCATATATATTCAGGACAATATCCGGCCGGGATTTTTTTACGATTCCCATTGCTTTTATGACCTTATCGATCCCTTTTTCCTCATGATATCTGGCCACCATGACAAACTCGTTTTTCTTTTTTTCATACGTTTGTAATTTTTCAAGCCTTCTTGGTGCATGAGGAATAACAAAAATATTATTGTTCGACTCAAAATCCTTCATGATATCTTCTTTTTGTTCATTCGTTAATACGATCAGCCCGTCATAATCCTTAATATGCTCCATCGCATATTGATGATTGTTTCGAACTTTGCTGCCTAACGTATAAGGATAATCTAAATGATTTGAGTGAACACAGTAAAATCGTTTTGCCAATCCTGCACGCATTTCATTTACTTTTGAAGCACTTCCGACTCCATCACAGATGATAATAGGGTCCTTTTCTTTCTCACATAACGTTTCAAGCCAATGTGTATGAAACTGGTGCTTGTTTTTGAAAAATACAGCTTCCTTTTCATCACGGCCAAACAGCATAACTCCTTGACTGGCTCCTGTTTTAAAATGGTGCCATTCTGTTAAATAACAAAAACCGTCGGGTGCTGTGTAGTGAATTTGATTGATTTTTCCGCTTCTTGTATCGAAAATCACAGTTTTATTTACATAACCGCCATGAAAGAATTCTCGCTTTGTCATTTGCATATTTTCATTGAAATGATCTACATATAAAAGATTATCCGACTCATCCCATTTTTTCTTTTTTATATATAAGCCATTCTTGAAGTATTCCGTTTCTAATTTTTCCTCATTATGATACGCAGCATATGGTTCTTCAAAGCGATTACGATTTTGATCATAGTAACTTTGTTGCACTTCCCCAATTTTTATATGCTTATGCTGATTTTTATAGTCATCATAAATATTGAGGATATTTACATCAGCATGCAGCCTTCCAGCGCTCTTCAGCACTTGCTCAATTTGATCATAATTTTCTTTATAATCAAGTGTAACCAAATCGATTTTATGGCCGCGCTCCGCAAATGTAAAAGATCTTGACATCATAGAGCTTGTAATGCCGCCTTTTTCAATGTCTATTTCATATATAAGTGAAAAGATCCTTCTCATCTTCAAGCTCCTTCTTCTGGCAAAACCTTGTCTGCTATTTTTTTACAAACAGCCGTTTCATTAATTTTCTCCGAAATCCCTCGGCAGTCTGAACACGCAAATAATTATTTTCTTTTTCTAAAGTAACTTGCCAGCCTGAAATACTTTGTTCTGATAATGGAATTTCCTTTGAATCGGTTATTCGCACACCTGATGCAAAGAAGCTATTATCCCACTCGGAACAGAGATACAATTCAATGGTGGACAACTGATCTAATACAGAGTGAACACGAAGTGTACCGCTTACGGTAAATATTAGTTCTTCCTCGCTGTTTACTTTTGCGTTAAACGTGCTTTCAGTGCCGCTCTTTTTATTTTTTAACTTCCAATACATTTTATGGCGGCCAACAGAATGGGGAGGAATGCAGCCTTTAAATTCAATCTTGGCTGACAAATATAAATCGGATTTTGATTGCCATTCTGCCATTAACAGCTCAACATTCATATCCTTCAATTGATTATTAAATGGCACCTGATCTATTAGTTTGTCCACAAAACGCTTGCGGGTAAACGGCTCTTCAGAAACGTAATAAATATTTGTGCGAGGCCCCGTATTTTTAATTATGTCATGATATCTCTTCAAGGAAGGAACCACAAAAGCATTAAGGTGGCCTATTTCCTTTTCAGGGTTTTCCAACATCTCATTCGTCTCTATAAAACCTAGATACATGGAAGAATATTCAACTGAAAGAGATTTTAATGTAGTATATAACTCAACTTCAGAAGTCATAAATAAATAATCCGCTTCCTTTATCAAGCGGCTCAGAAAATAACGGGCAAGTTCATTTTCTGAATACAATACACTGACTATATTCTCTTTTTCGTCAAAAATGACAATTTTTTCAGTTGTTCCATCATTCTTATACCATTTTGTCATATAACAAGTGCCATCTGCCCTTAAATAAAGATGCTGCTTCGGTTTGTTAGTGTCCAGATCCATGTACATTAAGCTGTGTACATATCCAGACAAATCATATTCTTCCCTTTTAAATCTTTGCCTGCTTTCATTAAAGTAATCAATGACAGCAAGTTCTCCTGATGCTGTAAACCTTTGATATTTAATATAACGTCCATTATTGTAATAACGATAAATTGGCTTATTTGGTTCTTGAATATATGTTAAACCGTCTTGTTCAATCGGATGCTTGATTTTATCTTTCTGAGGTTCAGAACCTTTAAAGTAGCTGTACATATTAATAACAGCAGTATCTTTAAAAGAAGAAGGCCCATTGGGCTCATGATGTAAAGTGACAATTTCCATTGGATAATTCCAATCGATCGTATTGATACTAAACTTTTTTGCAGCATTCAGCTCTTGACAAACAAATGCTAATTTTGGAGTAGAAACCTTAATCGTCATCATCTATTTATTACCTTTCGAATAAATTCGTACAGTCACATTTTCAGAACTACATTATATCACTTTTGCTGAGCAGGCTCTAGAGATGAAGAAGCTGTTATGTTTCTTGAAATACCGGATCAGGTGAAACTGTTTTATCTATCAATTAATGATATTTTTTTGTATTTCCTCGACCCCAAAGTCACTGAATTGACTCTTGTTTAATATTGGTTTTTCTTATATGATTAAATGTGTTTAACAGAATGAAAATAGGGTATTGATGAGAAAAGAAACTCAAACATTTTAAATACTCAGCATTCAAAAGAGTGACCCTAAATCTGTTCTTAAGGAAGGTGCTTTGAAATTGAAAAAAGTACGTAAAGCCATAATCCCTGCCGCAGGTCTCGGAACGAGATTCTTGCCGGCTACGAAAGCAATGCCGAAAGAAATGCTTCCTATCGTTGATAAACCTACCATTCAATACATAATTGAAGAAGCTGTTGAAGCCGGTATTGAAGATATTATTATCGTAACAGGAAAAAGCAAGCGTGCGATTGAGGATCATTTTGATTACTCTCCTGAGCTTGAAAGAAACCTAGAAGAAAAAGGAAAAACTGAGCTGCTTGAAAAAGTGAAAAAGGCTTCTAACCTGGCTGACATTCACTATATCCGCCAAAAAGAACCTAAAGGTCTCGGACATGCTGTCTGGTGCGCGCGCAACTTTATCGGCGATGAGCCGTTTGCGGTACTGCTTGGAGACGATATTGTTCAGGCTGACACACCAGGGTTGCGCCAATTAATGGATGAATATGAAAAAACACTTTCTTCTATTATCGGTGTTCAGCAGGTGCCTGAAGAAGAAACACACCGCTACGGCATTATTGACCCGCTGACAAGTGAAGGCCGCCGTTATCAGGTGAAAAACTTCGTTGAAAAACCGCCTAAAGGCACAGCACCTTCTAATCTTGCCATCTTAGGCCGTTACGTATTCACGCCTGAGATCTTCATGTATTTAGAAGAGCAGCAGGTTGGCGCCGGCGGAGAAATTCAGCTCACAGACGCCATTCAAAAACTGAATGAAATTCAAAGAGTGTTTGCTTACGACTTTGAAGGCAAGCGTTATGATGTTGGTGAAAAGCTCGGCTTTATCACAACAACTCTAGAATTTGCGATGCAAGATAAAGAGCTTCGCGATCAGCTCGTTCCATTTATGGAAGGTTTACTAAACAAAGAAGAAATCTAAACAAAAAGGCTATTGGACATTCATCCAATAGCCTTTTTTTATTTCAACATCAAAGTCAGTGTATGCTCTTCATTATCAACTGCAAAAACCTGATCATCTGTATTCACAAGAAAACGCTTCTTGCTGCTGTCATACAATACATCGCTATCACTTAAGGATAGTGACGCCGGGTTGATAGGAGAACTGTTATGAAAAATAAGCTCTGTTACTTTATCATTCTCCACCACATAGCTGATTTTTTCATAATCAAAATCTAACGTTTTTCTGCCGTCAGCTGTATCTCCTTCAGTATATCCATTCAATTTCGATTGAATGCTGGTTCTGTTGTCTCCCAGGAATTTCAGAAAGTATTCATAGGAAGATGCTGCGTTTTGCGAAACATAAGGTGTAAAGGCAGCGGCATGCAATTTAGCAGGTTTCATATTAGTTGCAACACCGCTCTTTTTCACAAAATAAGACTGTCCGTTAAACTTTATTTTCGCTGCTTGTTTGCCTTTTGCAGCTACTGTCACCTCGGTACCGAATGGCAGTGTAACGTCAGCCTTCTGTTTCAAACCCTGATCCTTATAAGCAGCCGCTTTTTCAGCTGCAATAAACCCTTGCTTATTAACTGCGGTTAAGCGTTCCTCTGACTTGCCCTTTGCATCGCCATGATGGTTCTTCACTTCATTTTGCGGAATAGCGCCAAACGAAGCAATTGTACGAAGCGGGGCATTAAAGAACATCGTTCCCGCCATGAAGACAGTCAGGATAGACAAAATAGCAATTTGAATGGCATTAGCCAGTGATTTCGGCTTTTTCTTCTTTTTGCGGAAACGGGCAAACGCTTCAGGATCTTCTTTCTTCCGCTCTTCCGTTTGCTCTTTTTTATATGTCTCTTTTTCTTTTTTCGACAGCTTATTAAACCAGTCAATAAACGCTTTATACTCTTTGACAACCGTTTTTGTTTCATCAAACATACGAAGCTCGCCATAGTGCATCCAAGCAACACGGTCACACATCTTTTCAATCTGACCGATTGAGTGGCTGACAAAGAAAATCGTTTTTCCTTGCTTTTTAAACTCATTTATTCTGTCTACACACTTCTGATAAAACGTTTGGTCCCCCACAGAAAGCGCTTCGTCAATAATTAAAATGTCAGGGTCAATATGCACGGAAATCGCAAAACCGAGACGCGATTTCATCCCGCTGGAATAGTTTTTAACCGGCTGATTAATAAAATCGCCAATCTCGGCAAATTCAACGATGCTGTCATACATATCATCAATTTCTTTATTGGTTAACCCCATCATCAAACACTTGAGCCGGACATTGTCCCGGCCCGTTAATTGGTTATTTAAACCGGCAGCAATCGCAATCAGCGACGGCTGGCCGTTCATTTCAATTTCACCGCTGGTCGGCGGAATAATTTTAGCCAGCAGGTTAGACATGGTTGATTTCCCTGATCCATTTATCCCTACAAAGCCGATTGTCTCTCCCTCATACACGTCAAAGGAGACATTCCGCACAGCAAAAAAACCATTATCCTTAGCCGGAAAAAACAATCCTTTTATCTTGTCCGATTGTTTTTTATACAAATGATATTGCTTTGAAACATTTCGAAACGAAACTTTTAGTTTCATCGTACAATCTCCTTACGTATTAAAGAAAGTCAACAAACTTGTCTCTGAATTTCATATGCAGAATAGAACCCACTAACAATAAAAGGAATGTGAACAGCCAGAAATACAGCGTGTACTTCATGTCTTGGAAAAACCATTTTCCGTCTAAGAAGCTGTTCCTAAATCCATCTATCAAATAATAAATTGGATTCAGCTTAAGCACAGGCAGAAGGTTCGGGTGGTTTTTCCCGAGCTGCTCTGAGATATTCCAAAAAATCGGAAGTAAAAAAAACAATAATCTGGTTACGGCCTGCAGCAGAAATTGATAATCTCTGACAAGCACACTGATTGTAGAGTTAAACAAGCTAAATGAAAACATAAACACAATCATGCAGATTAAATAGTAAATATATTGTATCCAATGCAAGCTAGGATAAATACCGCTTGCTAAAAGGACAATGACATAAACACCCATCATTACAAAATAACTAAATAAATTTGAAGCAATCACGACAGAAGGCAGTGAACTGATCGGAAAATTCATTTTCGCAACCATATTGATCCGTTTAAATACACTGTTTGACCCATCCAGAATCGTCGGGCTAATAAAAAACCACGGGATCAAACCAGCCAGCATCCAAACAATAAAAGGCACTTCTCCAATACCTGTTATGACTGGCTTGCTGTTACGAATCCCCATACCAAATACAAACCAATACGCCAGCATTTGAATGAGAGGATTGAGAAACTGCCATAATACGCCAAGATAATTCATCTGATACTGAGACTTTGTCTCATACGAAGCTAAGCGCAAAATTAAAGGAAACGATGTCACTTGCTCTTTTACGATTCTTACTAATGCATTCATTGTTTATCTTCCTTAGACTTAAATGATTTTTTGGATCTTTCGGTTAAAGAAATTTGAAAGCACCGGTGAATATTGTAACAGATATTAAGTTTTTTTTCACATTTTAGCTGTCTAAATTTAATGTATAGAAAAAGCCGACAGATTTAATCCATCGGTTTTTTCTACAATGTTCTTATCTATTTGCTCTTTTTACAGTGTTTAAGATCGTATTATAGATACGTTCATTATTTTTATCATCTTTAAATTTAAAGATCTTCTTAGAATTCTCTTTAAATTGCTTATCTATTTCAAAGTTTCTATGACATATCTCAATTATGTTATTTACAACAGTTTCTTCATCTGATGCAACTATTCCAATGTCTTCAGATTTAATCTCATTTACTCTGATGGAATGATTATCATAAGGATCAAATTGATAAAAAACAACTGGTTTATTCATAAACAAAAAATCAGCAGAAACAGATGAATAATCTGTAACCAATAAAGAACTTTCTCTAATCAAATCAGATACTATTGCATTATTTTTGGTTAAAATTTCAATCTGTGGATGATCAACATTGAAATTTTTTATATACTTCTGCATTTGATAATGTATATAAAATTTGACTTCAATTCCCTTATCCTCTATCATATTAAGGAACTTCTCATTTTTAAGCAAATTCTGGTAAGAGAGGAAGTACTTAGATTTCAAAAAGTTATGCTTATTCATTTGAACTAAACTTCTTCTCCAGGTCGGCATAACTAAAATCTGGTCTTTATTTGATTTATTTTTTGACAGCCTATCGAACCTCGAAAGACCAGTTACGACAACTTCATCACTATTGTAACCTAGGGTATTAAGTATAATCTCTTTTTCTTTTTCTGAACTGCTAATAACGAGATCTTGATTATATTTCTCTTTATGCAAATAAGGTGAAATGTTATACATAATTAAACCATGTTGCAGACAGATATTATATTTGTTGCTTAAAACTTTTTTATAATACTTGTTATACACCTTTAAAGGCCATGGATACAAACCTTCTTGAAATGTCCATGCACTTATATATGCATTAGCTAAAAACATATATAATTTATGTTTAAAACTGGAGTGATAAAGTATATTTCCTAAGCGTTTTACCTTTTCAGCATGCGGGGAACCTTTTTCAATAATATAAAAGATTTTTTTATCTGGATGATTTGTTCTACAATACTCAAAGAAGGCGTATCCATTGTCTTCAGCTTGATCAAATCTCTCTCCGACTAACCATACATCTTTTCTATATAGCAGCTTCACTATATATGTAAAAGAAATAAGAAGATATTTATATAGCATCTGCTTGGTATGGCCGAATTGATACTTTAAGTCTCTCAAAGGCTTCGTTAATTTCCAAGATAACGATTTTTCAAACAACGGAACTCTCGCAAAATAAGATTTATAAGTTCTTGATTGGTTGAACCAATGTCTTTTACTCTTTAACAATTTCATAAACTCTGTTGCTTCATAATAACAATTTTTCTGGATCAATTTAACAAAGGTTCCATAACCTACTTCATTAAAGTTATAAATCTCCTCTACCTTAACAATTTCACTTATCTTTTTTATTGTATCGTACGCATCCCTATGATCTTTATCAAGTAAATTATTCAAAAAAACATTCGTATCTACATAAGACATTAATGTTTCCAATATCAGTTCTCCAAATTCCGTAAGAAATTGCTCATTATTTAAGCTGACGATTTTTTTAAAAGATTGGATATGACATTGATAACTATATTCTATAAATTCATTATCTACAAAACACTCTCCCAAATAATCCATTTCAATATTCTTTGTATCTTGCTCAAAAAAGAATTGAACTAAATTATCACGATTAAAAGTATTTTCTGAGAAGAAACCGGTCTCAACCAAATATTGTTTTGGCATTATCCTCGAAGCAATTATATTTTCATATAAATTGTTATTTAACAATCTATATGCTTTTATTACAGATACCCCATTTATATTCATCTTTTCAGAAAGTCTTTTCAATAAATTTGAATCGTAGCGATATTCAATATTTGAAAGGAATACATACTTTCCTTTACTCAATGAAATATTAAAATTTTTACTACTAATTAAATGTACATTCTCATCTAGATTTTGATCAGCTATATCATTGTCGTCTACAACAAAAAATATCTCCAAGCTATTCCAATTCATACTTTGACCTTTAACAAAATCAATGTATGTTTGCATTAAGTTGTTATCTTGGGTGCCAACAGGAATCAATAATGTAGTTTCAATCACTAACCAATTTCTCCTTAATTTTATATTTCAACTTAGTTGCTTTTATTTTGCTTCTGAAGATTTTAGTTATTCTCCAAGATAGTGAGTTTTTGATGGCTTGCTGCCGCTTAAACATTTTTTGCAATTCTATTCCTGTATTGTACCACCATCTTCTTGAGACGATCATAGAATTGTATTCTAAAGCTTCTAGCAAGAAATTTTTTTCAATCAAACTAAGTAAAGGTTTCTCAATAGAAAAATATTTTCCGGTAATATCAGGGTTAAATCCTTGTACAACAGGTCTAATCATTTCAAATATCTCAAGCCTCTCAGTTACAGACATGTTGTTGAAATCAGGATCACAAATTTTCCACAATAGAGACCTAAAAGCATTTATTTGAAAATAAAAGTATTCTTCTTCATTTAAAAATTCTTTTATTTTTAATGCAGCAGTTACATCATTTTTTAGGGTATTTTTAATATTTTGCTGTGTCAACGATAGATTGTTTGCATCATTTCTTGTCCTATAATAATAAATATACTCAGGTATATAACTGAACTTTTCAGCTTTTGTGAAGAGAGCCATATCATAAATTTTATCTTCCCCATTTCTCATACCCTCTGGAAATAAAATATTATGCTTTTTTAAAAAACTTGTTTTTACTAATTTTAAGTAGACAGCTGTTTTTACTTGAAGGAAAAATGGAACAGTTTCAATATTTACATTATTATAATGCTTATGCATAAAATAATTTTTAAATGTTATATGTTCATGTGTATTTCCAGTTTCATCATTAAAGCTTAGCATTTTGCCCATAACGAAATCTGATTTGTTTTTTTCCATGACCTTATATAATTTTTCATAAGCATCTTTTGGAATGTAATCATCAGGATCCAAAAATATAATATATTCACCTTTAGCTTTATTAATTCCAATATTTCTTGGTTTTCCAGGTGCTCCGCAGTTTTGTTCCAAATGTATTACTCTTATGTTTGTAAACTGCTCCGCATATCGATCTAGAATAGCCGCTGTGCCATCCGTTGAACAATCATTGACTAAAATAACTTCAATTTTCTCAAAACCCAATGTTTGGCCAATTATAGATTGAAGACATTCTTCTACATAGGCTTCCACATTATAAACAGGTAAGACTACACTGATTAATGGATGTTTCAACTTAATTTCTCCTTATTATAATGATTTATAATCACCTTAGTTCTGTTTGTATATCTTCAAGTACTATCGAATTTAAACGATCCATAAATTTTTTATAATATGCTGATTCGTAATGAGAGAATGATTTTCCGAAAGGATATCTCTCATCACCAATAAATGGTGTATTTGTCAAGTCAATAATTTTAACGCTAGGTAGCTTATATTCAAAATAATTATCAACTTTGTCCCAAAAATAATTATTCCTATTAATTAAATCCTGATCTCCAAAAGGTTTAATTTCCCCATTACTATCTTTATATTTACTCGTGAAACGACCTTTGTTTAAAATGATTTTTGATGCGGGTATGACCTCTGTCAATTTGTTGATAAAGTTATCAAGGGATTTTTTGTATATTTCAAAATATTTTTTGTTATTAGTATGGTTAATAATAGTTACATTTCTTAAATTCTTAAAAAACTGGCTTTGTTCTATAATAAAACTTGCACTGACAAATTGTTGTTCGCTAAACTGAATAAGTGATTTTGCAGCGTCCGAGTATAGGTCAATAATGAGATAATCCGGCTGTGAATTTTTAAGTTTTTCAAAAAAATCTTTTTTGAAATCTGTTTCAACAAAGTTGATATCTTGCTCTTTTATATCTTTAAAATCATCACGAGTAAAAGGGGTTGGCTCAGAAACCAAGCTCACTATTGAAGAGTGGAATTGAGTATAAACACACTCATAAATCTTCTTATATCCAGGATTGAAATAATCTCTGGAGTTAAAAGGGTTTCTACTGAAGCAAGTGCCCATTACAGCAATTCTGATCGGTTTAGTTCCTACTGTTTGTCGGTCTGAAATAAAAAGAGATAGATTAGATTTTCCGTTTACAAAAAATTTAGCATCTGAATTTATTAAATGCTTTGAGTTTGTTTTAAAGTAATTAAATGAATAAGTTGTTTCTTTATTTACGCTAACTTCGCTTTCTATAAAGTAATTTTCTTTATTTATGCGAATAAAAGCATCCCAGACTTCATTTCCTTTAAGAATAGACTCAGAAAAAGTAGTTGATTTTAATATTTTTGCTGTAAAATGACTCTCATTAAATTCTAATGGAAGTGCAATCTCGTCATAATATTCAACTTCTTTTCCAAGTTTTCTTCTTCTCTTCAGCACAAAAAACAGCTGGGAATGAGTGTCTACAAACAGATTTACTCCTTTTATTTCCAATGCAAATTTCTGCTCGTCCTCATCGTTATCAACTTTACTAATATTTGCAGAAAGTTTTTTGACTGTTTGAAAAGAAAGTTGATTTAAAGCATTTTCACTTGCCTTTAAAGAGTAAAACTCATTTATAGGATAATTATTTTCTTGGATTACTCCTATTATAGTTTTCTCTATATTAACTTTTAAATATACTTCTTTTTGATTGGATAATAATTCATTATCATTATTTAAGGGCACTTCTGCTTTTAAAAATACATCGTACAAATCATTATTTATTAATAAATCTTTTGGTATACAGAAATGTAAATTTTCCGATGAATTATCATCTTTTGCTATATTTATCTCATCTGAGTAAAAATATAAATCAGGTTGATCCCGTCTTAAAAGAGATAACGAAAATTGACTATTCAAAAGGCTTTTGTAGTCAGCTCCCACACATTCAATATTTAATTGAAATTGATTATTTACGTCTTGTTTAAATTCATTTAAAACCGGTATAAAATCAATGGGCCTTATAAAGAATGCTAAAGAACAATCTTTTGCAATATAAGGTCTAACTTTGTATATAGAATATTGATGAGGTATAAAATAGGGAAAAGTAGTTTTTTCGCCATGATCAAATTTTAATAATTTCTTCCCCGATGATGTCATCATATATACTGACCAGAAACTTTCGCTTATATTACAGGAAGTGAAAATTATGTTAAGATCAACGTTTAACCATAGTGAGGTACTATTGATTTCTTCATATTCAATTCTTATTCTTTCAAGAAGCTCTGTATCTCGATGATTTACTTTTTTTTCTAAGTAAAAAGCATGGAAATTTTCATCTTTACTAAATTCGCAAAGTATCTTCAAACTTCCCTTTATCTCATCATATTTTACATCTAATATACTCATGTCATTTCGCCTTTCCAATTAAACTATTCATACATAATAGTTTTTTATGAAGAGTTTTTAATAAATTAACTTCATTGAGTACTACTGAAAAATTTTCTCCCTCTAATCCGATTGAAAATTTTAAAATCCAAATGGGAAGTTTTAAACTAAAACCTGCATATTTATAATCTCTAACTTTATGGCCCCATATAATTATTTTTTCATCTAGTTGTATTTGTTTGGCATATATTTTTTTATTAAAATATTTTAGATAAATTCTGTCATCTTTTTTCATCTCATAAAGTTCATTAATAAAATGGCCTTTTAAAACTAAAAAGTATCCTTTATATTTAACATCATTTATAGTGATATTTTTCTTTTTTAGCTTTTCAACACCATGAGCATATAAATATTTTTCATTCTTAAACTCTAACATTAGCTCTTTATAGTAACTATTCATGTTTTGACACAGAATATATTTAGATTCTATTTCACTTAAAATATTTTTAAACTCAAGAATAAATTGATTAAATTCCTTAGTATTCAAAATATCTGTAGCTTGATCTCTATTTTTAGGGTATAAATATAGTTTAATATGATAAGCAGTTAAATATTGTACATAAGGAAGTATCTCACCATAAATTTCTTTAGACCATTCAAATAAAACTGAATAAGAATTTTTCAAAAAATCTGTATAACGTTTTTTTGATGACCAAGAAGTATCAACTAACGAATTGCTTTCGAACCTTTTTCTGTAAAAATACTTTCCGTTTGCTACAACCCCGTAACAGGACTCGTTTAATATCAATTTATTCATAAAAAGGGCGTCTTCCCAAAAGTCCAAATCTTCATTGAATTTTGAACCATATTTTTGCAGAAGAGATTTTTTAAAAAAACTTCCCCCTATAAAGTATTGAGGAGCGTCATATTCATTCAAAATGTTAACTACCCTATTTCCTTTAAGAAAGCGATAATTCAATTTATGTTCGCCTTCTCTACAACCAAAATAATGTATCGGTAAGACTGCAATGTTTACCTTACTTCCCATTGCCTCAAAAAAAGATTTTACTTGATAGAGGGCCTCAAGAGATATTTTGTCATCAGAGTCAAGAAATCCAATATATTCAGATGTTTCATTGACTAGTTTCAGTCCCATATTTCTCGCTGCAGATGGCCCAGTATTATTTATCCTTTTATAATTTATATTGTTTGGGTACTTTTTTTGCAGTTCTTCGCAAATTTTTTTACTATCATCTGTGCTACCATCATCAATTAAAATGACTTGAACATATTTTTCAAAATCAAGCGTTTGGTTAATGACACTATTTATCGTCTCTAATAAGTACTTTTCCGTATTATAAACTGGAATAATTAATGAGAATATAATACTAACCTCCTTCCTGACTCTAAAAAATCCTTTCAATTACTCTTTTAGCAGCAAAACCATCTTCAATAGAGCAAAATTCATTATAAAATTGATTGTATTTATTTGGTATAGAGCCCATTTGAATAATATTTTTCAATTTCAAATAAAGTTCTTTTTTATTTACTACAATTTCACCTGGAGCATTTTGCTCAAAATCGAAATAAAAGCCTCTTAATTTATCTCTATACAGTTCTAAATCATAGGTATAAAAAATGATAGGTTTTTTTAGATTGCCAAAATCAAAGAAAACTGATGAATAATCAGTAATTAATATGTCACTTATCAAGTACAAATCTCTGATATCCTGATACAAAGAAACATCTTTAATGAAATGATGATATTTTTGCAAATTAAAGTTTTCTCGCACTAAATAATGCATCCTTAATAAAAAGACAGCAGAATCTTCAAATTCTTTTTGTAATTCTTCTAAGTCAAGTTGTAAGTCAAATTTATACTTTCCCACACCATAAAATTCATTGTCTCTCCATGTAGGTGCATACAAAATGATTTTTTTATTATCGTCAATATTTAGTTTTCTTTTAATCCTTTTACTAATATCGTCTCTATTTTCTGCATATAATAAATCGTTTCTCGGATAACCAGATTCAATAATTTCTTTTTTAAACTGAAAAGCACTTCTAAAAATCTCCGTAGAGTAAGCGTTAGGGGAAATGAGATAATCCCATTTACTAGCTTCTTTCAGGAAGTTTTTTTTATATTGTTCAGTCGTCGTGCCGGGCATATGTACTTCGTCCATGTCATTTGCAAGTTTTTTTAGGGGAGTTCCGTGCCAAGTCTGCACATATGTGGTTTTTCTCGGTTTTGGGATCCATAACGGCAAGCGGCTGTTTGTTATCCAATATTTCGCTGTAGCCATATACCATAGCCATTTGAGAGAGAATCTTTTTAAATATTTCACATCTAAATTATCAAATAAATCTTTGTTTCTTTTATCTATACTCCAGATTAATCGGTAATCATATTTATCTTTATTTTCCTCAAGATACTCAAAAATTGCTCGTGGATTACAGCTGAATTGTTTGCCGGAATAGCTTTCGAAGATGATTAATTTTTCATTCCTGGGCAAAAGCCCAATTATTCTAAAAGCAATTGAGTATACTCTGACCAATAGACTTCTATATTTCATTAAAATCTTTGATTTCATCTTAGACTCCTTAAATGTTCGAACAATTAAATACTTATCTCAGCAAACAAGAAAAAAAGAAGCAACTGAATTACTTCAAGCCTCTTTAAGTTAGTCTTCTATAAACTAGCCATGTCTTTTTTGATTTTGGTAGTTGAAATGCCTTCTGTTCTCGGAAGGTAAATGACCTCACAATATTCCTTTAAGAAGTCAAATTTCCCTTTCCAATCATCGCCGATCACAAATGTATCTATATCGTACTTTTGAATATCTGAAATTTTTTGTTCCCAGTTTTTTTCGGGAATCACTTCATCCACAAAATCAATTGTTTCTAAAATGAATTTTCGATGTTCATAGGAATGATGCGATTTTTTTTGTTTTTGAAGATTAAATTCATCTGTAGATAATCCTACGATTAAGTAATCGCCCAGATTTTTTGCTCTTTGCAGCAGCTTCATGTGTCCATAATGAAATAAATCAAATGTTCCGTACGTTATCACTTTCTTCATCAGATAACATCACCTTCCAACCGTTTTCAACTGAGAGTACCAGAAAAAAACCACAAACCTTAACAGATTGTTTATAATTTCGACACATTTTTTACGTACCATTAATATTGAACAATAATAGCATAAGTTCCTATAAAAGTTAAGGCTCTTTAAAAATGTCAATCATCAGCATTTTTTGGTATCATCGTTGTATTGATGTATAATTTTTACAGGTCTAATGTCTTATCCATACCCATTATAACAAGTTTTCTTTTTCGAAAAAATCGAATCTTTTGTCGCGTTTTTAAGTGAAACGATTTTCTTTCTGCTGCGTCATTTATTTTGTACGCCCTCCTCATATTAATTCATCGTCAAAACGTGAAGGAATTGTAATGTGAATGTTAAAAGTTCCTAAAGATTTTTGTGGTAAGATAGAGTAAAATGTTTTCAGACAAAGAGTCTTTAATCAAACTATACGAATGACACGTGTTTTTTATAGACATATAGATGAAAAGGAGGGTTGATACGATGCAAACGAAACCCATTAATCAATTAGATTTTGTAGACGGTGAACTGACTTCATTTGTATCACATTTAGAAACGTCATTTTTGGACCAGAATAAAGGTGCGTTCATCGTAACAGCGAATCCTGAAATCGGATTTGAAGCGATGCAAAATCCGCGTTATGAAGCGGTTCTTTCATCTGCTGATTTTATTTTGCCGGATGGCATTGGTGTTGTATTGGTTTCCAAGCTAATTGGTAAGCCGCTTCAATCCAGAATCGCCGGTTATGATTTGTTTACGTCTTTGCTTGAGAAGGCTGATCAAAAGAAAAAACGGGTTTTCTTTTACGGTGCAGCTAAGCATGTGATTGCTCAGACAATCGAGCGAGTCGAACGTGATTATCCTGGGATTGAAATTGCCGGATATTCTGACGGTTATGTGAAAAATCAACGGGAGGTGGCAGACAAGATCGCAGCCTCAAATCCTGACATGGTATTTGTTGCTTTAGGTTATCCTAATCAGGAGTTCTTTATCCATAAATACCGACATCTATTCCCTCAGGCTGTTTCTGTAGGGCTGGGCGGAAGCTTTGATGTGTTCAGCGGCAATGTCAAAAGAGCGCCCTCATTTTTTATCCGTTTTCACCTTGAATGGATGTACAGGCTGATCACAAACCCTGCGCGCTGGAGAAGAATGCTTAGCATTCCTAAGTATGTTACAGCCGTGCTGAAACATGAACGAACTTCAGCAAAGCCGCAATATACGGGACAGGTCAAAGATCAATCACGCCATCTGTAATGGGCCTTAAAGGAGCTATGGTATGTAATGAAATGCATGAATCTTTCACTGTGCCTGCCGACAATCAGTGGCAGCCGTTTTGAGCTGATGACAGATTGAAATCCTGGTTTGCGTTTTTTTACTATGTGTTCATCAAAGTCATCGGCGCATTGCTGTTTTGGGTCAAACCGGGAAGTCAAGTGACCCTTCTTGTTTCCTTTCCTGATAATGCCCGGGCAATATTAAAGGAATATCAGATGGGACACTACTCATTTCCCATTCATGTACTTCTGACCCAGCATGCCAAATCGCTGGAAACAGAATTTCCTGAGCTTACTTTTTCAGTTATTAACGAAAAACACCCGCTTCATATATATAAAGCGGTCTTTTCTATGCTGAGCAGTAAAGCTGTGATTGTTGATAACTATTTTGTTTTGACAACCGTTTTGACCTGCAGACCTGATATCGAGTGTATCCAAGTTTGGCATGCGAATGGAGCGTTTAAACGATTTGGGTTAAAGGATATCAACACACAGAATCGTTCGCGGGCTGACGTGAGACGCTTTCGCAAAGTGTATGCTTCATTTGACCGGATTGTCGTCGGTTCTGAACGTATGGCTGACATATTCAAGGAATTCTTCGATATAAAAGGTGATAAATTTCTTCGGTTTGGCGTGCCTTTAACCGATGCTTACTATGAGGTGAAGGAAAACAGCAATGACCTTAAAAGCAAATATCACCTGCCGGCAGAGAAAAAAATCATCCTGTATGCGCCAACCTTTAGGGATCATCAGTTTGAAAGCTTTTCGCTGCCGTTTTCAGAAAAACAGCTGCAGCATGATTTAAAAGGAGAATATTTACTTGCAGTAAAACTTCATCCTGTTATGAAGCAATCTGCTGAATTACCTGGGGATAGTGCGTGGATAAAAGACGTATCAGATCTCCCGCTTGCAGACCTTTTAAAAATGAGTGATCTGTTAATATCAGATTATTCTTCTGTCCCTTTTGAATTTGCTTTGCTGGACAAACCCATTTTGTTTTATACGTATGATATGGAGGCTTACAACAGAACCCGCGGTTTAATCCGCCATTATACAGAGGTAATCCCCGGGGTTCCTTGCCGTGATTCAGGAATGCTCTTGGACCAGCTGAAAGATATGAACAGGCTTCAAACTGAAGTGGAGCGCTTTTCACGTGAATGGAATCTGTACTCGAGAGGGAATGCCAGCAAGCTGCTTTTAAGCTATGTAAATGAGAAATCAAACTGATCTTTATATATAATAGAGATCGGTATTGCAAATAATATGAAAACCTTTTATAAAACATTATGAGTTGTAGTAAGGAAGGAGTCATTTTATGATTTATGCTGAGATTCTAGCCGGTGGAAAAGGTTCCCGCATGGGGAACGTCAATATGCCAAAACAGTTTTTGCCGTTAAATAAACGCCCAATTATCATTCATACGGTTGAAAAGTTTTTATTAAATGACCGTTTCGATAAGATTTTAATCGTCTCCCCTAAAGAGTGGATTAACCATACAAAAGACATTTTAAAGAAATTTATCGGGCAGGATGATCGCCTGATTGTCGTTGAAGGCGGCAGCGACCGTAATGAATCTATTATGAGCGGCATCCGCTATATTGAAAAAGAATTCGGTATTCAGGATGATGACGTGATCATCACTCACGATTCTGTGCGTCCGTTTCTCACTCATCGCATTATCGATGAAAACATTGATGCTGTTCTTCAATACGGCGCGGTTGATACTGTTATCTCAGCCATTGATACAATTATTGCTTCAGAAGACCAGGAATTTATTTCTGATATCCCTGTCCGCGATAACATGTATCAGGGGCAAACACCGCAAAGCTTCCGGATCAGCAAATTGGTCGAGCTTTATAATAAACTGTCCGATGAGCAAAAAGCTGTCCTTACTGACGCTTGCAAGATCTGCTCGTTAGCAGGTGAAAAAGTGAAGCTGGTCCGCGGTGAAGTCTTTAACATTAAAGTAACGACACCATATGACTTAAAAGTGGCTAATGCCATTTTACAGGAGCGAATTTCACAATGATTAATCAAACATATCGTTTAGTTTCTGCCCGACAATTTGAAGTGACATATAAAGATAAAGTTGTCCATTCAGATAAGGTCGTCGTTCGTCCTACCCATTTATCCATCTGTGCTGCAGACCAGCGTTATTATACTGGCTCACGCGGCAAAGAAGCGATGGACAAAAAACTGCCGATGGCTCTGATCCATGAAGGGATCGGAAAAGTCATGTTTGATCCGACAGGCACATTTAAAGTCGGAACCCGGGTGGTTATGGTGCCAAATACACCGGTTGAAGAGCATGAAGTCATCGCGGAGAATTACCTGCGGTCCAGCAGATTCCGTTCAAGCGGTTATGATGGATTTATGCAGGATTATATGTTCATGGCGCCTGATCGGCTTGTTGAGCTTCCAGACAGCATTAATCCGCATGTCGCAGCCTTCACTGAGCTTATTACAATTGCAGTTCACGCGCTTTCCCGCTTTGAGCGCATGGCGCATAAGAAGCGTGACACATTCGGTGTCTGGGGGGACGGAAATCTCGGATTTATCATGACGCTTCTACTGAAGAAAAAATATCCAGACAGCAAGGTGTTTATTTTCGGAAAAACACCTTACAAGCTTGATCATTTTTCTTTTGTTGATGCAGCTTATCAAATTAACGACATTCCTGAAGATGTCAGAATCGATCATGCCTTTGAATGCGTGGGCGGACGCGGCAGTGAAAGTGCAATTGAGCAAATCATTGCCCATGTCCATCCTGAAGCGTGTGTAGCGCTCTTAGGCGTGTCTGAATACCCTGTTGAAATTGAAACAAGAATGGTGCTTGAAAAAGGGATTACGCTGATCGGCAGCAGCCGCAGCGGACGCGAGGATTTTGCCCGTACTGTAGACTTTTTAGCTCAATACCCTGAAGTCGTTGATTATTTAGAAACATTAGTTGGCGGACGCTTCCCGGTACGCAGTATTGAGGAAATTACAAACGCGTTTGAAGCAGATTTGACTTCATCTTGGGGAAAAACTGTTATTGAATGGGAAATTTAAACAGTGAAAACATTCCTTACACGAATTGTAAAAGGAGTATTCGGCACTGCTTATAAACTATTGAGCGCTTTATTACCAGTACAGCACAACAAAATTGTCATAGCTTCCTATCGTGAGGATCATTTAAGTGATAATTTTAAAGGTGTCTATGAAAAGCTGAAGCAAGATCCGTCTCTTCGCATCACCCTGCTGTTCCGCAAGATGGATAAGGGGCTGATCGGACGAGCTGCATATTTGCTTCATCTTTTCAGCTCGTTATATCACCTTGCAACATGCCGCGTGCTTTTGTTGGATGATTATTATTTTCCTTTGTATGTTGTGCCAAAACGAAAGGAAACTGTTGCCATCCAGCTTTGGCATGCTTGCGGCGCGTTTAAAAAATTTGGCTACAGCATTGTGAACAAGCCGTTCGGCCCTTCTTCTGATTATTTGAAGATTGTTCCCGTGCATTCAAACTATGATTATGCCATAGTCAGTGCACCCGCTGCCGTTCCGCATTTCGCCGAAGCCTTTCAAATGGAGCAAAAGCAGATTTTGCCGCTCGGCATTCCAAGAACGGATTATTTTTATCATAAGGAACATATTCGCACTGTACTGGATGAGTTTCATCGGGTTTATCCTGAACTGAAGCATAAAAAAAAGCTTTTGTATGCTCCTACTTTTCGAGGCAGCGGACATCATCAAGAGGGTGACGCTATACCGCTTGATCTGCTACAATTAAAATCGGCGCTAAACCATAAAGATTATGTCGTGATCCTCCATCTTCATCCGTATATGCGCAAACATGCGCACACGGAAGAGGATGATTTTGTGCTGGATTTAACTGATTCGTACTCTTTGTACGATTTGATGGCAATCTCTGATGGGCTGATAACCGATTATTCTTCAGTTATTTTCGAGTACAGCCTGCTGAAACGTCCGATGTATTTTTACTGCCCGGATTTAGAAGACTACTTGGAAGAACGTGATTTCTACTACCCGTTTGAATCGTTTGTACCCGGGCCGATTTCGAAAGACGTTCCATCGCTTGTACACGATATCGAGAGTGATCACGAGGCTGATACGAAACGTATTGAAGATTTTTCACAGGCATTTATCACCCATCAGGACGGCAAATCTTCAGAGCGGGTAGCCGATTTTATTTCATCATTTTTAACATCTGGTGCCGATTAGGAGAAAGTGAGGTACAAAGTGAAGCTGGCAAGAAAGATTAAGAACAGACTTTTCAGATCAAAAAAGAAAACGCAAAAAGAAAATGCAGCTGTCATTGTCCATCCAGCTGATAACAGGGTTTTTTCTCTATTTGATAAAACGAAGCGAATTGAAGAAAACCAGCAAGTCCCTGTCAGAAAGATTTCTGAGTTTTCTTGGAATGGGTCAATTCTAAAAATTGCGGGTTATATGTATATCAAGGGCCTGCCGCTTCAAAAAGAGGATCAGGTTCGAAAACGTTTATTATTGGTGAACAACGGTGTTTTATTTACAGCTGTTTCACTGCGGGATGTTCCGGTAGATAAGCTGTCAATTGATACTTCAAATGTGCCTGGAGCCTATAAGTGGGCAGGATTTTCACAGCAGATTAACTTTTCTAAGCTGATGAATGACAAACCTCTTCCGCAGGGCGAGTATAAGCTGTTTCTCGAGATTGAAGCTGTAGATGACCAAAATGTAAAACATCAGGAAGTGCATACAGTCGGAAATGTAAGTAATTTCCTTTCTAATGATGTGTATGCCACAAAAATGGAATTTCATTCTGCTAAAAAGCTGATGAAGTTCAATTTGATCGTTAATTATGATGAGGGCGAAAAGACGATTAATTTGTCTTGCAACAAACTGCAGGAAATTGATCCGAGCCTTTTGGAGCTGGATACTGGAAAAGAGGCAAACCGCTTTTTGCGCAAGCTGAATACAAGCTTGTTCCATTTTGCATATGATGTGTTCCGTCTGCTGCCGATTAAGTCCAATAAGATTGTCTTTGCTTCTGACAGCCGGCTTGATATGACAGGAAACTTCGAATTTGTTTATGAAGAGCTGCTGAAACGTGAAGAAAATTTTGATTTCAAATTTTTCTTAAAGAGCAGCATTCGAGATAGAAAAAGCCTGTCTGAACTGATGTCGATGGCTTATCATTTTGCGACAAGCAAAATCATTTTTATAGATGATTTTTATCCGATTATTTATCCGTTAAAAATCCGTAAAAATGCGGACCTTGTCCAGCTGTGGCATGCTGTCGGCGCCTTTAAGACATTCGGCTACAGCCGAATCGGTCTGCCGGGAGGACCGTCACCGCATTCGAAAAACCATAGAAACTACACGAAGGTTATTGTCAGCTCTGAAAATATACGGAAGCACTACGCAGAGGGCTTTGGGGTAGACATTGAGAACGTCATTGCTACGGGCGTACCGCGAACAGACTTTTTCTTTGATGAAGCGAAGAAGGCATTTGTAAAAGAACGCCTTTACACGGAATATCCGTTTCTAAAGGACAAAAAGGTCATTCTTTTTGCTCCAACCTTCCGCGGAAACGGTCAGCAATCAGCTCATTATCCTTTTGAAGTGCTTGATTTTGACCGTCTGTATCGTGAGTTAAAGGATGAATATATCTTCTTATTCAAAATTCATCCATTCGTACGAAACGATGCCAATATACCTTATCAGTACAGCGATTTCTTTTATGATTTCTCTTCGTTCAGGGAAATTAACGAGCTATTGCTCGTAACAGATATTCTGATAACGGATTACTCTTCTGTTTGCTTTGAGTATGCTTTATTAAATAAACCAATGATCTTCTTCAGCTATGATGTAGATGATTATATTCGCAAACGTGATTTCTATTACGATTACTTTGACTTTATTCCTGGCCCTCTTGCGAAAACGTCTGAGCAAATGATTTCGATCATTAAAGAAGAGAAGTATAACTTTGAGCAAATTGATTCATTTGTTCATTATTTCTTCGATGATCTTGATGGAAAAGCAAGTGAGCGAGTCGTCGATCAAATTGTTTTCCCTCAGGAAGAAGAGCCATCAGAGGATAAAGTTCTTAAAAGATAAATCAAAAACACCTTTTGCAGCCGCAAAAGGTGTTTTTTTATTGATATTCCGGAACATCAAAATAAAGTGTATAGCCGTCCAGCAATGAATATAGGCTGTACATGCGGTTTACTTGTTTGTACGCCCAGCCGATGTCTGTTGCGTATTGATGTGTCGCTGTAGCTGACCATCTCATTTTGTACAGTGTGTCCTGATTGTAAGCTGTGTTGTGGATATACGATGAGCCTATGAATTTAGCTCCGCCGATAATGGCCGCTTCTGGTGTGAACCAGCCCTGCTCGTATGCATATTTGGCTCCGTAGTAATTCGGATTGCTGTCGTATGCTCCAATTCCATACATGTTGTATACGGTTTTTCCGTTATAGGTTAATCCATTGGCTAAGGCGGATGTCCCGTTTCCTGTTTCCAGAAGAGCGTGTGAGATTAAATACAGTTCGTTGATGCTATATTGATTGGCGGCATCGATAAATGCCTTTGCTCTCCCTGTCAGGATGCCTTTACCCGCAAGCACTTTCTGATTGACCTCAGTAACGCTGAGGCCCGCTGTCTGTGACAGCTTGAGAAATTGGAAGTAGTATTTGCTGTCTCTGGAAAAGTTATTCGGATCCACGTATTGAACTACTTCATCACTGCTTGCGTTTCGCCAGCCCAAATTGATCTTAGCCCAGCCGTTTATCTGTCCGATGATTTTCACTTTATCGCCTTTTTTAAATTGGCCGATCACGTTTGTCGGGCTGACTTCCGGCGTTGACCGGATATTTAGTACATCAGCCGTAACGGTTGATGTTGCTGTATTAATGTACGTGAGCGATACGTAAGCCGCTCCGTCTGTTTGCGGACTTACTGTCATTTGTTTTTGGACCATATCACGAAGCGAGAGATTGTAATTTGTTTTCATGATTTGCGGGCCGTTTTTGATCTTCACGATAGATGATGTCCATCCGTATAATTGTTTTAGCTTCGTTGATGCCGCAGCAGCTGTATCATTGCCTGTGAACTGCTCATTTACGCTGATTTTATAAAGCGTATTGCTTTTCGTTGTATAGCTGGGGGTTACACTTTTCGATTTAAGATAGGTTAACCCATTGTTCAATGCTGTTTTGCTGCTGAGCTGTGTTGTCACGATTTTGTATTGTGTATATGCAGTCTGGCCTGTTTTTGATGTTGTGACTGCGATATGATTTTGTTTGAAAAATGTTAAAACGCGGTCAATTTCTTCTTGGCTGATGATAGCTTCAGTTGTGATTTGGTAGCTGCTCGCAGCTGTCTGACCGGTTTTCTGGCTTGCTGCTGATATATGATTCGATTTGAAAAACGTGAGTGCCTGATTGACTTTCGTTTGATCAAGCAGAGATTCGGTTGTGATTTTAAACGTGTCAGCTATTTGTTTTTTGACGGATTTCGCAGAAGCACTCAGCTGATTTTTCTTTAATATGTTCAAACCCTTTGTGACCTTTGCTTGATCTGATGTTTCTTCTGAGATGAGCTGATATTGATTTTCTGCTGTTGATCCAGCTGCTGTTTTTGCAGCTTTTACTTTTTTCTGAGCAAAGAAGGCTGCTGCTTTGTTTGCTTGCTGCTCGCCTAAAATCTTTGCCGTCGTGATTTGATAAGCTGCAGACGTTGTCGTTTTTTTGACGCTGGATGACGTGTAATGCCATTTTTTCTTTTTAAAGAAAGTGTCTATTTTTTGGAGCTGCTGTTTTGTTATACCCTTCATATTCACGGTATATGATGTGCTTTTTCCAACCTGTTGATAACTGCCGGATACGCCGGTGTTTTTCTTGATTTGGCTGATGGCATCCTTTACTGTATTCAGTCCTTTGAAATAAGCTGATTGGACATTGTATGACTCAACGGTTGTTTTTTGATTGATGGACTTGTAGCTGCCTGTGATGCCAGTGCTCTGTTTCAGCTGCTGCAATAGAGTCTTGGCATTCGCTTCACCTGAAATAGCAGCAGTTGTGAACGTATAATAGGCTTGCCCTTTCACTGTTTCCTTTAATGATGCCTGCAGCCCAGATTCCTTTTGGAAGGCGTTTTTGATCTGCGCTGCTCTGCTGTCTCCCACGATTGTGCCAGACTGAATGGTTGTGACAGACACCGTGTGTGTGATGGGCTGATACGAGCTTTTAATCCCCGTTTGCTTGGCCAGGCTCTGGATAAGCGCCTTGACTTTTGTCTCATCAGCAATGTCTGATGTCATGACGTTCATATAGGGCTGAGCTGCTCCGTAAGCTTTTACAGCGCCAGCCACTCCCGTCTCCTGTTTCAGCTTTGCTAGGATAGTGTTGGCCTGTTTTTCTCCGGAGATGGCACCTGACGAGATGGTGACATATGGCTGTTTGCTTCCAACAGGACTTGACGTTCCTGTAATCGATGTCTGTTTGGCGAGTCCGCTCAGTATTGCTTTCGCTTCTGATTCGCTATGAATGCCTGAGGCGGAAATTTGGTAGGTCGTTGTTGTGCCTGAAGCCTGATAGGATGCATCCCAGCCAGTATCTTTTTCCAGTTTGGCGACAGCTTGTGAGGCTTGACTTTCTGTACTGAACGTATTCGACGGCTCTACTTTATATAGTGAGTAGTCGGTATACGCGGCTGCATGGGCAGAACCAGATATGGCAAAAAAGGCAAGGGACGCGGCGGATAGAAGCATAGGTGCGATTAGTCTCTTTTTCATTCCTTCTCCTCTTTCTTATTCTATGAGTATATAAAACTAGTTTATTTATCGGCACGCGCATGCTTCATTTATAGGTGAATCACTTCCATTTTCTAATAAAAAAAAACTTAATCTCGAAGTGAGATTAAGTTTAAATATGAGACACGATAAGGGTACAAGTTCCTTTTATCGTAAAATCGGGCATTTGAGCCGGCATAATAAAGTGATCGCCTTTTTTGAGCGGACATGTTTCGCTCTCATACATCAGCAAACCGCTTCCTTCTATCACGCTGCAAATCAGAAAGGATTCATCCTGAGCCATTTCAGCTTCGCCATTGATGTCCCATTTATACACCGAAAAATATTCCCCTTGGACAAATGTTTTAATGGTTATTCCTTTTCTTGATTCGGTCGATTCATCAATATACCCGTCCACATGGGGAACGGTGGCCGCATTGACCGCTTTGGCAAAATGAAGCTCTCTCGGACTTCCGTTGCTATCAACCCGGTCATAATCGTACACCCGGTATGTGGCATCTGAATTTTGCTGAGTCTCTAAAACAAGGGCCCCCTTGCACAATGCATGCAGCGTTCCGCTCGGCACATAATAAAAATCACCCGGTTTAATTTTGATTCTTCGCAGCAGGCCCTCCCAGTCACCGCTGTTGATCATTGTGACAAGTTCGGTTTTTGAGCGGGCCGTATGCCCGTAAATGATTTCTGCGTTTTCCTTACAGTCGATAATGTACCAGCATTCCGTCTTGCCGAGTTCTCCCTCTTCGTTTTCTCCGGCATAGTAATCATCAGGGTGAACTTTAATTGACGTATCTTCCCTCACATCCAGCAGCTTTGTCAGAAGCGGAAACCGATCCCCCTCTACGCCGCCGAATACTTCACGGTGCTCTTCCCAAAGCTCGATTAATGTCTTTCCTTTATACGGGCCATTTGCAACAGTGCTCGGTCCTTTTGGATGAGCGGAAATGGCCCAGCATTCCCCCGTTGTTTCTGAAGGAATACTGTATCCAAATCTATCTCGTAAAGCGGTTCCGCCCCAGATTTTTTCTTTAAACACAGGCGTTAGAAAAATCGGTGATTGCGTCATGATCCGTACCCCTCCCCTGTAAATAACTGATCATCATTTTCCCGGTGCGCCCCTCTTACAAACGCCCGTATAAGCTGTCTTTTTTCGATGACAACATATGTACAAAGCATCATCTTTTCATTACCCCTTCAAAGAAAACGCTTCCTATCTATTATATCACGTCGAAAAGAAGCTTTGTTTCAGCCTTTTCCTCGATAAGAATAATTCTCCTTTTTTGATACAAATTAATAAAAACCGTCAATCTGTTTATAAAGGAGAGAAACTATGCAAATCGACTCTGATCTCCAGAACAATTTAGACACACTGAAAAACACATTGGGACAAAACGACGATATGATGTTTTATACATTTGCTTTCGGAGATAGCAGACAAAAGGCGTGTTTACTGTATATTGACGGTCTGACAGAGAATAAAATGCTGGCGCAGTACGTCATTTCTCCTTTACAAAGAGAAGCGTTAGCCCATAAGGAAAACTCGATTGAAGACTTATCCGCCTTTTTTTTCGGTTTTCACCACAGCGTTGTCTCTACAATGAAAGAAATAGAGCAGCTCGTTTTTTCAGGGCAAGCCATTTTGCTCGCTGATGGCTATTGCGGGGGATTAGCTTTCGACACAAAGTCAGTCACAACACGCAGTCTTGATGAACCCTCCTCAGAAGTCGTGGAGCGCGGTCCTAAAATAGGATTTATTGAAAAACTGCGGACAAACACGGCGCTTTTACGTGAACGGACGAGTGATCCTAATCTCGTCATCAAAGAAATGACACTCGGAAAAAGGACCAAAAAGAAAATTGCTGTCGCTTATATTCAGGATATCGCCCCAGATTATGTCGTCAAAGAAGTGTTTAAAAGGCTGAAATCAGTCAATATAGATAATTTGCCGGAATCGGGGACGCTTGAACAGCTGATTGAAGACGAACCATTTTCAATTTTCCCCACGATTTTAAGTACAGAACGGCCAGATCGTGTAGAGGCTGCTCTATTAGAAGGACGAGTGTCCATATTAGTGGATGGTACGCCGTTTGCTTTGATTGTACCGGCTACGGTTGACGAATTTATTCATTCGCCCGATGATTACAGCCAGCGCTGGATCCCAATGTCACTTGTACGCCTTCTTCGTTATTCCAGCATCCTGATCACCATTTATTTGCCCGGTCTGTATATTTCTCTCGTTTCTTTTCACACCGGGCTATTGCCGACTAGAATGGCCATTTCCATTGCAGGCAGCAGGCTTAACGTACCGTTCCCGCCTTTTATAGAGGCCTTTATCATGATCTTTACGATCGAATTGATTCGAGAAGCCGGATTAAGGCTGCCTAAGCCGATTGGACAGACAATTGGCCTTATCGGCGGGGTCGTCATCGGACAGGCAGCTGTTCAGGCACAAATTGTCAGTGCGCTTATGGTCATTGTCGTTTCTGTCACAGCACTGGCATCCTTTACCGTTCCTTCATACGCCTATAACTTTCCGCTGCGGATCATTCGGATCGGGGTTATGATAAGTGCAACAGCGCTTGGCATGTATGGCGTTATAATGGTTTATCTGTTTGTGATTGGCCATCTCATGCGCCTGAAAAGCTTTGGACAGGATTACATTATCCCGATCATGGCGCAGCCTGGACAGGATTTGAAAGACACAGTCATCCGTATTCCCACGATGTTTTTAAAAAGAAGACCGACACGAAATGATCCTGAAGATAACATCAGACAAAGGTGATGGCTATGAGGAAATCAGAGCATAAACTGACATTTATGCAGACGCTCATTATGATCAGCAGCACACTGATCGGTGCCGGGGTCCTAACCCTTCCCCGCTCAGCTGCCGAAACCGGCAGTCCGAGCGGATGGCTTATGATACTGCTGCAGGGCGTTATTTTTATTATCATTGTTCTGCTTTTTTTGCCTTTCCTTCAAAAAAACAGCCAAAAAACTCTTTTTAAGCTCAACAGCATTGTAGCTGGAAAATTCATCGGCTTTCTATTGAATTTATATATCTGTCTATATTTCATTGGGATTGTTTGCTTTCAAGCTCGGATTTTGGGAGAGGTTGTCGGATTCTTTTTGTTGAAAAATACGCCAATGGCAGTTGTGGTGTTTATATTTCTTGCAGTTGCCATCTATCATGTGGGCGGAGGCGTTTATTCAATTGCAAAAGTATACGCTTATATTTTTCCTATAACCCTTATTATTTTTATGATGCTTCTGATGTTCAGCTTTCGCTTGTTCCAGTTCGATTTTATCCGGCCTGTTTTTGAAGGAGGCTATCAAAGTTTTTTCTCTTTATTCCCAAAAACACTTTTATATTTCTCAGGATTTGAAATCATCTTTTATCTCGTCCCATTTATGAGAGATCCGAAGCAAGCGAAAAAGGCTGTTGCTTTTGGGATCGGGACTTCTACAGTGTTCTACAGCATTACTTTGTTCATTGTGATTGGCTGTATGACTGTGGCTGAGGCAAAAACGGTGACATGGCCGACTATTTCCCTCATCCACGCATTAGAGGTTCCGGGTATTTTTATTGAACGATTTGATCTGTTTTTACAGCTGACCTGGACAGCTCAGCAATTTACCTGTATGCTCGGATCCTTCAAAGGCGCCCATCTCGGGTTAACGGAAATCTTTCATCTAAAAAATAAAAACAATGCTTGGCTGCTGACTGCAATGCTGGTTGCGACGTTTTTCATAACGATGTATCCCAAGGACTTGAATGACGTGTTTTATTACGGGACGCTTCTTGGATATGCTTTCTTAATTGTGATTGCAATTCCATTCTTCGTCTGGCTTTTAAGCTGGGTACAGAAAAAACTTGGGAGGGGTCAGCTGCAATGAAAACAGCAACAAAACTCGCAGTCATGTTTCTTATGCTGCAGGTTCTCTGCGGGTGCTGGGATGTCAAAAATATTGAGAAACTATCCTTCGCCAGAGGGCTGGCGATCGATGAGACAGATGATCACCAGTACAAACTGACGTATCAAAACCTTCTTCCCCAAAGCGAAGACAGCCAAGCATCCGGAAAACCCGAATTTGTCAATGTGACGTCCTACGGGAAAACGATCCTGGAAGCAGTCAGTGATGTATCCATCAAGGACCCTCCTGTTTATAGCGATCATTTAAAAGTGATTCTTTTGGGAGAAAAACTGATGAGGAATCAAAATGTAGACCAAGTCTTCAACCACTTTATCCGGGATGATGAGCTGCGGCGAAGCAGCTATTTGATGGCAGCCAGAGGGAATGCAGCTGATGTTTTCACAAAAGGAAACCCCAATCAGCAGCAGCCGATGCCCTCAGAAAAACTGATTGATTTGACAACTCACAGCGGATATAACGGTAAGATTATGATACCGCTGCGCATCGGCAGAGCATCTATATACTCTCAGAACGGGTACAGTTATCTTATTCAAGCCGTGAAAAACCAAAAGGGAAAAGCCAAGTATGACGGTTCAGGCGTTATCAAAAGAGGCAGCAATAAACTCGTTGGGTTTCTTTCAGCTGATGAAACCCAAACACTGACATGGGTCATGGGGACGATCCAAGGCGGTGTCATGCCAACGACAGATAAAGGACATCCGATTACGTTTGAAATTAAAAAGTCGAAAACGAAAATTAAGCCGGTCATTGAAAACGGAAAACCTGTCTTTCATATTTCTGTTAAAACGAAGGGCATCCTGACAGAAGACCAAAACCCGAATGAAAACTCGTTCAGCAAAAGTTATTTGCACAGGCTGGAAAACATTTTTGAAAAAAAGCTTGAACGAGATGTAAAGCAGGTGATGGATAAACTGCAGCACGAGTATAAAACCGATCCGGTCTTTTTATCAGACCACATAAGGATTCAACACCCTGACTACTGGAATAAAGTAAAAGGGCATTGGGATGAAATATTTTCTGAGGCTGATTTTAAGTACGATATTTCTTTTAAAATCATTAACTTTGGCACGGTGGGAAAGTAAGCAATCAAAAGGGTGCGCATGATCGCGCACCCTTTTTTATGTCCCAACAGTCTGCTGTTTTCCGGCCGATCCTCCCTGTCCGTTTTTGTCCCGTAAATCCTGCTCAATTTCTTCAAGGCTTTTTCCCTTTGTCTCTGTCACTTTAAATCGGACAAATAAGAACGCCATGATACCGATCGCGGCATAAATCAGGAATAAATAACTGATTCCGATCGCTTCCATTAATATTGGATAGGTTAGTGAAACAATCAGTGTCCCAACGTGCAACATTAAGGTCGAAACACCGGTCCCGATTCCTCTGACATGAAGCGGGAACAATTCAGGAAGCATCACCCATACAACCGGTCCCCAGCTGACCGCAAAGACAACGATAAACACGCCTAAACAAATGACGGTCGTCCATGAGGCAGCCGGAGTGTTATCGAAAAAGAGATTTACTAAAGCGAGAACGATCAAGCTGATCACCATGCCCGCATTCCCGAATAGCAGTAACGGCTTTCTTCCAATCTTGTCGATGATTTTAATCGCTACTAATGTCATGACAACATTGACTGTGCCGATTCCGACCGTGCCTAAAATCGAAGCGGAGTTTCCGAATCCGACGTTTGTAAAGGTCTTTGGCGCATAGTAGATGATCGTATTCGTTCCGATAAATTGCTGCAAAAAAGCGAGTCCCAAACCGGCAATAAGCGCTGGGCGCACCCATGGATCGAACAGCTCCTTCAGGCCGCCTTCATCCTGCTTTTCCGCTTCTTTTATATCATGTATTTCCTGATCAATATCTTTTGTGCCACGCAATTTTTCAAGAATTTTCTTCGCTTTGCTTTCTTCGCCATTCGTGAACAGCCAGCGCGGGCTCTCCGGCATAAACAAAATGCCAATGAGCAAGAGCAATGACGGCACAGCAGCCAATCCAAGCATCCAGCGCCACGCTTCGGCATCGGCAAATATGTAATTGACAATGTAAGAAAGAAGGATGCCGACCGTGATCATCAGCTGATTCAGTGATGACAGCGCCCCGCGTTTATGTTTTGGCGCCAGTTCAGATAAATAAAGCGGCACGATAGTCGTCGATGTTCCGACTGCAAGTCCCAAAATGATGCGAAACAGCACCATGACTCCCGTATTCGGGGCCAGCGCCACACCAAGACCGCCTATACAAAACAGCAGCGCGGCCGCCATAATTGCTTTTTTTCTTCCGAAACGGTCAGTCAGCTTGCCGGCCGCTCCTGAGCCCAATATCGCCCCAACCAGCAAGGAGCTTACAACAAGACCTTCTGTAAACGCGTTTAAGCCTAACTCCTTTTTCATAAATAAAATAGCTCCGGAAATCACTCCGGTATCATAGCCATATAACGCGCCTCCAAGAGCTCCGAAAAAATAAAGCCATATATTTGACTGCTTTTTCATAAAAATGACTCCCTTTCTCCATCAGCTGCAATGACATTGTCTGTGGGATTTTTTTAGAAATCTTTTAGCCTCTTTTTCCGGCCATTAAACCTTTTTATTTTGCTGATCATAAGTTTTCCAATCATTTACTTGTATTTTTTTCAATGTCGCCGAAACATTTTACCTGCTGCGGCGTCCAATATAAGGTGATTCAGCACATCATCGTTATCAATTTTCAAAAACAAGAACTTATAAATATAGGAATATTTATCGAAAAATGTCTTTCGAGTAGTTGCCCCATGGCAAATAGAATGGTACGCTTCAAATATTAAAGAAACGTGAGGTATTGATATATGGAAGAACGATCACAGCGCAGAAAGAAAAAGAGAAAACTAAAAAAATGGGTGAAAGTTGTTGCCGGATTAATGGCTTTTTTAGTCATTGCGGCAGGCTCTGTCGGCGCCTATGCTTTTGTAAAGCTGAACAATGCTTCTAAGGAAGCTCACGTCAGCCTTGCACGCGGAGAACAATCTGTAAAACGGATCAAAGAATTTGATCCTGGAAAAGATTCTTTTTCTGTATTGCTCTTAGGAATTGATGCCAGGGAGAAAAACGGCGAGACCGTCGATCAGGCAAGAAGTGACGCGAATGTGCTGGTTACATTTAATCGGAAAGAAAAAACAGCTAAAATGCTGAGCATTCCGCGTGACGCCTATGTAAACATCCCGGGCCACGGGTATGATAAATTCACACATGCTCACGCTTACGGCGGTGTTGACTTGACTGTGAAAACAGTTGAAGAAATGCTGGATATTCCCGTCGATTATGTCGTAGAAAGCAATTTCACGGCTTTTGAAGACGTCGTAAACGAATTAAATGGCGTCAAAGTAACAGTAAAAAGCGATAAAGTCATTCAGCAAATCAAAAAAGATACAAAAGGTAAAGTCGTTCTTCAAAAAGGAACACATACGCTTGATGGGGAAGAAGCGCTCGCTTACGTAAGAACACGTAAAGCGGACAGTGACCTTTTACGCGGGCAAAGACAAATGGAAGTGCTGAGCGCCATTATAGATAAATCAAAATCATTAAGCTCAATTCCGGCTTATGATGATATTGTGGATACGATGGGGCAAAATTTAAAAATGAACTTATCCCTTAAAGATGCCATCGGCCTGTTCCCGTTCATCACTTCATTGAAATCAGTTGAGTCTATTCAGCTGACGGGTTATGATTATGAACCTGCCGGAGTTTATTATTTCAAATTGAATCAGCAAAAGCTGCAGGAAGTTAAAGAAGAGCTGCAAAACGATTTAGGTGTATAATGAACGGGATGGCGATTACGCCATCCCGTTTTACATATTTCCTTGTTGAAAATTATCAAAGTAACGATTAGCCTTAATTTATATGGATTATGTTTCACAGGCAAGCTGAACATACTACACGAAGCAGCTTCATTTTTAAGGAGGTTCCCCTACATATGAAATGTATTGCGATTGATCTAGACGGAACATTACTGAATAAAGAAAGCGTCATTTCTGCGGAAAACAGAGAGGCGATCAAGCGGGCCGTTGATGCCGGCATCCTCGTCACCATTTGCACGGGAAGAGCGACATTTGATGTAAAAGCGCTGCTGGATGACTTGGACATCCCTATCATTGCAGCTAATGGCGGTACGATCCACGACACGGGTTACCGTTTGATCAGCCGGACATTAATGGATCAGGAAGCCGGTAAAGCGATTGCTGATTACTTACTTTCAAAAAACATTTACTTTGAGGTATATACAGATGACCATCTGCTTTCTCCTTTTGACGGCGAAGCTAAGCTGCACGCGGAGCTTGACATTCTAAAGAGCGCAAACCCAAACGAGCAGACGGATGACTTGTGGCAAGGAGCCATGACTCAATTCAAACAGTTTGGCATTAAACCAATCCCTCATATCGAATCGGTTTTTGACGGCGGTGAAAACATTTATAAGCTTCTTTGCTTCTCCTTTGATATGGACAAGCTGAAACAAGCGAAGGAAGAACTGAAGCATCATAAAAAACTGGCGCAAACCTCTTCAGGAAAACATATTATCGAAATCCTGCCGGCCTCGTCAGGAAAAGGACGCGCGTTAACAAAGCTGGCTGACCTATACGGAATTGAAACACAGGATATCTATGCGATCGGCGATAGTCCAAACGATTTGTCCATGTTTGAAGTCGCCGGACACCGTATCGCCATGGAAAATGCGATTGATGAATTAAAAGAAAAAAGCACCTTTGTCACAAAAAGCAATGACGAAAATGGTGTGGCCTACTTTATAGACCAGCTTCTTTCAGGCCAATATGCATAAAGAAAAGACTCCAGAGATTGGAGTCTTTTTCTTTTATTGCACCCGTATACTTCCTGCGTATTTATCCTTCCAATATGTGCTCGTGTTCATATTGGTGATGGTCACGCCGTTTGATAATGTGACATGAACAACTTGTCCGTTTCCGATATAGATGGAGGGATTTAAGCTTGTTGATTGAAAGAACACAATGTCTCCCGGCTTCAGGTCCGCCTTCTCAATCTTAGTTCCGGCATTGTACTGGCTTGTTGCGTATCGAGGCAGGGAAATACCGGCTGCTTTCTGGTAGACATATTGGACAAATCCAGCTGTATCAAATCCTGTCTCAGGTGTTACTCCGCCCTGTTTGTAAGGCACTTCTCCGACATAAAGCGTCGCTTCGGAAACAATCGGATTTTCTTTCGGGATTGTCAGGTTGTCAAATCGGCGAATACCCGTCATCTTCGATTTCCAGTAATCCTCTGACAAATAGGAAATGGTTACTTTTTCTGACCGGCTTGCCTGAATGAACCTGCCTGCGCCCGCATAAATGCCTGCATGTGAAATTCCCGTTTTATACGTATTGCTGAAATAGACGACATCACCAGGCTTTATGTTCTGAGGGGCTACCTTCTCGCCCACTGCCCACTGCTGTTCGGCTGATCGCGGCAGATAAATGCCGAGTGCCTGTTGAAACACATATTGCACAAGCCCCGAGCAATCAAAGCCCTCTGACGGCGTGCTTCCGCCAAACACATATGGGACACCGATATATTTTTCGGCCTCCTGAACGACAGGAACATCAGCCGTTGCCGGATCGGCAGCGATTCGTCTCGCTCCGATATAAGTTCCGCTCCAATAGCTGCTTTTTTTGTAATTGGTGATGATAACCCCTTTTGACTGTGTACTGTGAACCATTTGGCCGTCTCCGATATAAAGGGCGTCATGTGTCGGAACAGTGCCGGTGCTTCCCTCTTTCTTGAAAAACAAAATATCACCCGGCTTCAGGTTTTCCGGCTTTACAGCTGTTCCGATTTTATACTGGTCGTTTACAGATCTCGGCAGATGAATATCAGCCTTACTGAACACATATTGTATCAATCCTGATGGATCGAAACCCTCTTTTGGCGTTTCCCCGCCATATTTATACTGATATCCAAGCAGGTTTTTTGCTTCGCTGACAATCAATTCTGATGATGTATCAGCTTCCGCAATCTCCGCTTTTGTCATAATTGGAACCAAAAAACAAATGATAACCGCCACAAGCAAAAACTTCTTCCAGTTTGCCAGTGTGTTCACTTTTATTATCTCCTCCTCTTTTTGCAGTTTTAACATCGGTATTTTTTTGAATATGTTAAGAGACTTTTTAATATTTTTACAGAATGAATATGCTGGGCAAATAAAAAGAGAGTGTCTCCTCAGACACTCTCTTTTTTGAATTATTTATTGGCGTTTACCGGTTCTTCCTGCTGTTGGATTTTATTCATTTCCATATCAATCTTCTGTTTTTCCTGATCTGTCAGCTGATCATTGAATTTAAAAGCTGACATAAACATGAACACGATGGCTACGGCAACAAACGGCCAAATGGCTTTGACAAATTTCATCTTTATCACTCCGATTATTTAGATTTTAGTTTGTCACTATGATCAATATCAAACGTCAGTTTTCCGTCTTCTACTTTCCAAGCGAAATTAGAGTCTTTCGTCAGTTCGCGAATAATGGTTTTCTGTTTAAGGCTGTCTTTTTTCACAGGTGCAGGTGTCGCTTCATGGATGTCGATCGGTGTCACTTCAAAGCGGCCTGTTCCATTTTTCTTCAGGTGATACTGAACCAGTGCACTGTCTCTTGTTCTCGTCCAGCCCTGGTCAAAGACAAAGTTGCCGAGGCTGTAGAAAATGACGGTTCCGTTATATACTTCAATCGGTTCTAAGACGTGCGGGTGATGGCCGACGATGATGTCAGCTCCCGCATCAGACATGGCTCTTGCAAGCTGGCGCTGGCGGTCGTTTGGATCATTGTCATACTCTTGGCCCCAGTGTGACTGCACAACAACGATGTCCGCATGTTTTTTCGCTTCTGAAATCATAGGGATGAAGATTTCAGGATCTGCGGGCAGCACGCCCGGCGTATTCTTTTTAGCCGCGAAACCTTTCCCGGACACATCGGTAAAGCCAAGCGTCGCAATCGTTACCCCGTTGACTTTCTGGTACGAAATTTTCTTTTTCGCATCACTTAAGCTGTATCCCGCTCCAACGATATCAAGGTTTTGCTTCGCAAATTCTCCAAGCGTATCTTTCATGCCCTGAACGCCGTAATCCATTGCGTGGTTGTTTGCGCTGTTGAGAACCGTGAAATTCATATCCTTCAAGACTTTCACTGATTCCTTATTCGTCTGCAGATGAATCTCTTTATCTGCTTGTTTATAATTCTTTTGATAGGTTACCGGGTTTTCAAAGTTTCCTGCTACATAATCCGAGGCTCTAAAGATCGGTTCAACATATTGAAAAATACTGTCTGCCCCTTTTTGCTCCGTTACTTTTTCAACATAGCGTCCCATCATAATATCGCCTACAAATGAGGCTGAGAGTACGTCGTCAGAATACGTTTTGACCTTCGGCGTTTCCGCTTTTCCCGCCCACATGAAAGCGAACATAAGGACAAAAACGATCGGAATGGCAATAAATACGTGCTTATTGGTTTTCTTTTTTTGCTGTTTTGTCAGCTTTAGCAGCTTTTCATGAAAGCTCAGTTCTTTTTTCATCGTTTGACACACCTTACATTAAATTAAGTAGTAAACAAACATGATAGCAAAGGTCGCTCCGCTCAATAGCAGCGTGCTTCCGAACGTAATGGTTAAACCTTGTTTCTGAATGGTATTGGCAATTAAACCTGGCACGATGATGCCGATTCCTCGAAATTCTGCGATTTCAAATGGTACAATCGGGTATAGAAAATCAAACGCGATTTTTAGGACGATCCCTGTTATCAGCATGGCAGCGAATTTTCTGCGTCCGTACAAAATCATAAATTTGGATAAACCGTATTTCACAATAACATAAGTGAGCAAGCTCACTAGCAAAACAAGTAAAATAAAGACCGGCTGATTAAACACAAGTCCTAAATATCCCGGTACAACAAGTCCTGCCGGCACGATCCCTGTTTTTTCCGCAAAAATTAAACTGAGTAGTACACCTAAAATTAGTGCGATGTATAAATCTGATCCGAACATGTTTGCATTTCCCCCTAGCTTACGAGCTGCTTAACCTTGTATTCGTGGATTTTTTCAATTAAAGGCTCTGCGGCACCATGAATATTGCCGACGCCATATATGACACGGTTGTGCATTCTTTTCTTTAACAATTCCATAATTTCATCTGTTGACTTATACTCTAGATCATGCAGTTTGTCTGCAGGAATTTTGCCTTCTTCGTAGGCTTTTACGATCGGTTCTGTTGTTTCACCGATTAAGATCAGTTCACTTGCTTCAATATAAGGCAATACGTCATTTGCGAATTGCTGTGTCCGATCGACACGGTCTGCGCGACAGTTCATGATGATGATCGGATCATCGGTCGGGTAACCGATTTCTTTTACACGTTTCCATATATTCAAAGTAGAAGAAGCGTCGTTTGCGGCAAACCCATTAACAAAGTGCCCAGGCTCGCTCGGACTGATCAGCGGAAGAATTCTCATTGCTCCCGGATCTGGCGGCGCATTCAGCATTCCCTTAAATGCTGTTTCTTCGTCAATGCCGAGTGCTTGAGCCACACCCAGCGCCAGAGAAGCGTTATCAGGGAATACCATGTATTCAAATTTACGTAAATACTCATCTGTAATTTTTGAGTTATCAGCAATGATGACTTTTGTGTTTCGTTCTTTTGCTTTTTGTTTAAAGAACTCGGTATATTCACTATCTGTAATGACAAGATGGCCATTATAAGGAATTGTAGCGGTAAACGCTTCTGCAATTTCATCAAGCGTCGGCCCCATGACATCCATATGGTCTTCTAAAACATTCACAATGACGCCGATATTGGCCTGCAGAAGTTCTTCCTGAAAGATGATTTGATAATCTGGGTTAACAGCCATGCATTCGCTGACAATCGCATTAGCCCCTCTATCTACTGTTTCTCTCATGACTTCTTTTTGCTCTCCGATATTCGGCCCCTGAGGTTTCCGTTTAATCGGCTTTTCCTCCGGTGTGTCCCAGTAAATCATTCTTGCATCTGTTCCTGTTGTTTTTCCAACAGTCTTGTAACCGGCTTCTATTAATATTCCGGTTGTCAGCCTTGTCACAGTCGATTTTCCGCGGATGCCGTTAATATTCACCCGAACAGGGAGGGCATCAATGTTTTTCTGATGTCGTCGTTTTTCTAATATTCCGATGACCAGTATGACAGCACAGGCTATAATGAGTAACCACATTGCTTTTCGACATCTCCTTCTATATTGTTGTAAATTCATTCATCAGTATATAGAATCACTATGAATTCTCAATCGGCATTATGTAACATAATCTTCCCTAATCGACTAAGCCAAACTTCTCTTTTGAAAGAGATTTTATACCTACAAACTGTTTTCTATTTTTGGAAAACAGCAGGACTTATACCTTATCACTTTTTTGAAAAATCGAAGAGAATGCGCTTTCATTTTTCTCCTGATATCCTTCTGGACGTATAGTCACACCTTGCTGTTTGTATTTAATATGCATTTCAAATCAATCTTTTTTTCAGCCTGTGTTATCAAGCATTTCCTGCTATCATGCGTGTTTCCGGTTCTTATGAACACAAAATAATTTTATCCTGTTTCTTAAGGACAAGGTCATAATGTCATCCTTTCTGCATGGAATAAGCAATATTAGGCCCATTCCAAAATGACTAAGGAGGTTCGAGATGAAAACGCTAAACATACGAGTCCGAATTCTCTAACATAATTAAACATTTTCTGGGATGATAGTCTTTTCTGTTTCTCACCATTTACAGGTCTAAACGCATGACTTTGAAACAATTTTAATAAAACTTAATATTTGTTCAAGAAATCTTCATCCATATTTGTGAAGACTTTGTCAAAAAAAGAGTGAAAACCTTAATTTTTTCAATTATATATACAATTTACAATTAGATTTCTTTTGATATTTTTATTGCTAACTTCGGATTGTTCATGATAATCTATCTATGTAAACGGTTACATAAACAAGGAGGAGCTGTTTTGGCTACAATTAAAGATGTCGCCGGAGCGGCGGGCGTTTCAGTTGCGACGGTTTCCCGCGTCCTGAATGATAACGGCTATGTACACGAAGAAACACGAACGCGTGTCATAGCGGCGATGGCGAAGCTGAACTATTACCCGAATGAAGTCGCCAGATCTCTATATAAAAGAGAATCCCGACTGATCGGACTTTTGCTCCCGGATATCACAAACCCTTTCTTCCCCCAGCTTGCCCGCGGTGCGGAAGATGAATTGAACCGGGAAGGCTATCGCCTTATTTTCGGCAACAGTGACGAGGAATTGAAAAAAGAACTTGAATACCTTCAAACCTTTAAGCAAAATCATGTCGCAGGCATTATTGCCGCAACAAATTACCCGGATCTCGAGGAATACAGCGGCATGAATTATCCAGTTGTTTTTCTGGACAGAACACTTGAAGGGGCTCCTTCTGTGTCCAGTGACGGCTATACAGGAGGAAAGTTAGCCGCTCAGGCTATCATTCACGGAAAAAGCCAGCGCATTACGCTCTTGAGAGGACCCGCTCACCTGCCGACCGCTCAAGACCGCTTTAACGGCGCTTTGGAAATCTTAAAGCAGGCTGAAGTTGATTTTCAGGTCATTGAGACGGCTTCATTTTCAATTAAAGATGCACAATCGATGGCGAAGGAGCTGTTTGCCGCTTATCCAGCGACAGATGGTGTGATCGCGAGTAATGATATTCAAGCCGCTGCCGTTTTACATGAAGCATTGCGGCGCGGAAAAAACGTGCCGGAGGACATTCAAATTATCGGCTATGATGACATTCCGCAAAGCGGACTTCTGTTCCCGCCACTTTCTACAATTAAACAGCCCGCATATGATATGGGGAAAGAAGCTGCCAAACTGCTTTTGGGTATCATCAAAAAACAGCCGCTGGCAGAAACGGCAATTCAAATGCCTGTCACCTATATAGGAAGAAAGACGACAAGAAAGGAAGATTAAGATGCGTAATATTTGTGTGATTGGTAGCTGTTCTATGGATTTAGTGGTCACCTCGGACAAACGCCCAAAAGCCGGTGAAACGGTTCTTGGCACGTCATTTCAGACTGTGCCGGGCGGCAAAGGAGCAAATCAGGCCGTTGCCGCAGCCAGACTTGGGGCGCAAGTGTTTATGGTCGGCAAGGTTGGAGACGATCATTATGGAACAGCTATTTTGAATAATCTCAAAGCTAACGGCGTTCGCACTGACTATATGGAACCGGTTACACATACGAAAAGCGGAACCGCTCATATTGTGCTTGCTGAAGGCGACAACAGCATTGTCGTTGTCAAAGGCGCGAACGATGACATCACCCCAGCGTATGCGTTAAACGCGCTCGAACAGATTGAAAAGGTCGATATGGTGCTGATTCAGCAGGAAATCCCAGAAGAAACGGTTGATGAGGTGTGCAAATACTGCCATTCTCACGATATCCCGATCATACTAAACCCAGCACCGGCCCGCCCGCTCAAGCAGGAAACAATTGATCACGCTACCTATCTGACGCCGAATGAACACGAGGCTTCGATTTTATTCCCTGATCTTACCATTTCTGAAGCTCTTGCGCTTTATCCGGCAAAGCTCTTTATTACGGAAGGAAAACAAGGCGTCCGCTATTCGGCTGGCAGCAAAGAGGTGCTCATCCGGTCCTTCCCTGTAGAGCCCGTTGATACAACCGGAGCCGGTGATACGTTTAACGCAGCATTTGCCGTGGCCCTGGCTGAGGGAAAAGACATTGAAGCCGCATTGCGGTTTGCCAATCGTGCCGCTTCCCTTTCTGTCTGCTCCTTCGGTGCCCAAGGCGGAATGCCGACAAGAAATAAAGTAGAGGAGCTGCTGTCATGAAAAAACACGGTATACTGAACAGCCATCTTGCCAAGATTTTAGCCGACCTTGGCCACACTGATAAAATTGTCATCGCGGATGCCGGACTGCCGGTTCCTGACGGCGTTTTGAAAATTGATCTTTCACTGAAGCCGGGCCTTCCGGCTTTCCAAGATACAGCGGCAGTGCTCGCTGACGAGATGGTCATCGAAAAAGTCATTGCTGCAGCTGAAATAAAAGCATCCAATCAGGAGAATGCGAAATTTCTAGAAAATCTTTTCTCTGAACAAGAGATTGAATACCTTTCTCACGAGGAGTTTAAGCTGCTGACAAAAGAAGCAAAGGCAGTCATAAGAACAGGAGAATTCACACCATATGCCAACTGCATCCTGCAGGCAGGTGTGCTTTTCTAGAAAGGAGGATGAAACATGCAGATTGAAATGAAAGACATTCAAAAAGCATTCGGAAAAAATCAGGTGCTGTCAGGCGTTTCCTTTCAGCTCATGCCTGGCGAGGTTCACGCATTAATGGGAGAAAACGGCGCCGGCAAGTCCACGCTTATGAACATTTTGACAGGCCTGCACAAAGCAGATAAAGGTCAAATCAGCATAAACGGAAACGAAACGTATTTTTCCAATCCAAAAGAAGCGGAACAGCATGGAATAGCCTTTATCCATCAGGAATTGAATATTTGGCCGGAAATGACCGTTCTTGAGAATCTATTTATCGGTAAAGAGATATCCTCCAAGCTGGGCGTCTTACAAACAAGAAAAATGAAAGCGCTAGCAAAAGAGCAATTTGACAAACTCTCCGTCTCTCTTTCTCTTGATCAAGAAGCCGGCGAATGTTCCGTCGGACAGCAGCAAATGATCGAAATCGCAAAAGCGCTTATGACAAATGCCGAGGTAATCATTATGGATGAACCGACCGCAGCGTTGACTGAACGTGAAATCAGCAAGCTCTTTGAGGTCATTACAGCGTTAAAAAAGAACGGCGTCTCCATTGTCTATATTTCGCATCGCATGGAAGAAATTTTTGCGATTTGCGACAGAATTACCATCATGCGTGACGGAAAAACGGTAGATACAACAAACATCTCAGAAACTGATTTTGATGAAGTCGTCAAAAAAATGGTCGGACGGGAGCTGACTGAACGATATCCAAAACGCACTCCTTCTCTCGGTGACAAAGTATTCGAGGTGAAAAATGCCTCCGTAAAAGGGAGTTTTGAGGATGTCAGCTTTTATGTTCGTTCCGGTGAGATCGTCGGTGTTTCAGGATTAATGGGAGCCGGCCGGACAGAAATGATGAGAGCGCTGTTCGGCGTTGACAGGCTGGACACGGGTGAGATATGGATCGCTGGGAAAAAAACGGCTATTAAGAACCCGCAGGAAGCCGTGAAAAAAGGTCTCGGCTTTATTACAGAGAATCGCAAGGATGAAGGGCTTCTGCTCGACACCTCGATCCGCGAAAATATTGCCCTGCCCAATCTGTCCAGCTTCTCACCAAAGGGTCTCATTGATCATAAGCGGGAGGCTGAATTTGTCAATCTGTTAATCAAACGACTCACTATCAAAACAGCATCACCGGAAACGCACGCACGCCATTTATCAGGAGGAAACCAGCAAAAAGTGGTGATAGCCAAGTGGATCGGCATCGGACCGAAAGTGCTTATCTTGGATGAGCCGACCAGAGGTGTGGATGTTGGCGCCAAACGAGAGATTTATACGCTGATGAATGAGCTGACCGAACGCGGCGTCGCAATCATCATGGTGTCATCAGAGCTGCCTGAAATTCTGGGAATGAGCGATCGGATTATCGTTGTCCATGAAGGCAGAATCAGCGGAGAAATCCATGCGCGAGAAGCAACACAAGAACGAATTATGACACTTGCCACGGGAGGGCGGTAATATGAAAACGGAACAACTGCAAACAGAACAAAAACGGATTCACTTCGACGGAGTCATGCAAAAACTCGGCCCGTTTCTTGGTTTATTTATTCTCGTTATCATTGTATCTATTTTAAATCCCAGCTTTCTTGAACCGCTGAATATTTTAAACCTGCTTCGCCAGGTCGCCATTAACGGATTAATCGCGTTCGGGATGACCTTTGTCATTTTGACAGGCGGCATTGATCTTTCTGTCGGCGCTATTCTTGCCCTGTCCAGTGCTTTAGTTGCTGGGATGATTGTGTCCGGTGTCGATCCGGTTCTCGCAATCATCCTTGGCTGTATCATTGGTGCCGTACTAGGCATGATCAACGGATTATTGATTACTAAAGGAAAAATGGCGCCCTTTATCGCCACGCTTGCGACCATGACTGTGTTTCGCGGACTGACGCTAGTGTATACAGATGGAAATCCGATTACAGGACTTGGCACAAACTACGCTTTTCAGATGTTCGGACGAGGTTACTTTTTAGGCATTCCTGTACCGGCGATTACGATGGTTCTTGCCTTTGTCATCCTTTGGGTGCTTCTTCATAAAACACCATTCGGACGCCGAACGTACGCTATCGGCGGCAACGAAAAAGCCGCGCTCATTTCAGGCATCAAAGTGACGCGCGTGAAAGTGATGATCTATTCTTTAGCCGGTCTTTTATCCGCTCTTGCAGGTGCCATATTGACTTCCCGCCTGCATTCGGCCCAGCCGACTGCGGGGGAATCGTACGAACTTGATGCTATCGCGGCAGTCGTCTTAGGAGGGACAAGTCTTTCTGGCGGCCGCGGACGCATTGTCGGCACTTTGATCGGGGTCCTGATCATCGGCACACTTAATAACGGGCTTAATCTGCTTGGCGTTTCATCATTTTATCAGCTGGTTGTCAAAGGGATTGTTATCTTAATTGCGGTATTATTAGACCGCAAGAAGTCAGCTTAGGAGGGTTTTCACATGAAAAAGGCTGTATCCGTCATTTTAACGTTATCATTATTTTTGTTAACCGCCTGTTCGCTTGAGCCTCCCCAATGGGCAAAGCCGTCAAACTCGGGGAACAAAAAGGAATTCACCATTGGCTTGTCCGTCTCAACACTTAATAATCCTTTTTTTGTCTCATTAAAAAAGGGTATCGAAAAAGAAGCTAAAAAACGGGGAATGAAAGTCATCATTGTTGATGCACAAAATGATTCATCGAAACAGACGAGTGACGTGGAAGATTTAATTCAGCAAGGTGTTGATGCATTATTAATCAACCCGACTGATTCTTCGGCGATCTCAACGGCAGTAGAATCTGCAAACGCAGTCGGTGTGCCCGTCGTAACAATCGATCGATCTGCCGAACAAGGAAAAGTTGAAACCCTCGTTGCTTCCGATAATGTAAAAGGCGGTGAAATGGCCGCATCGTTTATTGCCGACAAACTTGGAAAAGGAGCAAAGGTGGCAGAGCTTGAAGGCGTCCCCGGCGCATCTGCCACACGGGAACGCGGCTCAGGATTCCATAACATCGCAGACCAAAAGCTCCAAGTTGTCACAAAACAATCAGCTGACTTTGACCGCACGAAAGGCCTGACTGTCATGGAAAACCTGCTGCAGGGACATCCTGATATCCAAGCTGTTTTTGCTCACAACGATGAAATGGCGCTCGGTGCTCTCGAGGCAATTAACAGCTCGGGGAAAGACATATTGGTGATCGGTTTTGACGGCAATAAAGACGCGCTCGCTTCCATTAAAGACGGAAAGCTGTCAGCAACCGTCGCTCAGCAGCCTGAGTTAATCGGTAAACTGGCTACAGAAGCAGCAGATGATATTTTGCACGGAAAAAAAGTGCAAAAAACAATATCCGCGCCTCTCAAACTAGAAACACAAAAATAATTGTCTGATGTTTAGGAACCTGCGATAACGTGAATAGAGTTATAGAATGAATTATTTCTCTTACGTGAGGAGAGGAACGGCATGAACAAACCAACAAAACTATTTTCAACATTAGCACTTGCGGCTGGAATGACTGCGGCTGCTGCAGGGGGCGCTGGAACGATCCATGCTCAACAGCCAGAAACAACGGTAAGCATTGATGATTTATACAGTTATCCGATTGATTCTTATTTGGTATCAGCAGAGGCTCTAAATGTCAGAACGAAGCCTTCCGCATCAAGCCAGAAAGCCGATACGCTGCACTTAGGAGATAGCCTAAAGCTGATTTCCTTCTCAAATGCTGACTGGGCAAAGGTTCAGTATAAAAATGGAAAAACAGGATTTGTATCCACTCATTACATTGTTAAAGCAGCGACAACGGTAAAAACCAAAACAAAAACAAAAGTATATACATCCGCTGACGGAAAGAGCATTAAGACTCTTCCAGCAGACACAAGCGTTTCTTTTTTAGGCTGGAGTAAAACGAATAAAGGCGGTTTTGATTTTGATTGGGTATTCGTTGATTACGGCGGTGCGACAGGTTATATGAAATCAAAGGATTTACACATGACAAAATAACTGAGAGGGATTCCGCATTTATGCGGAATCCCTTTTATTATGAATTGATTTGTCACATTCCCAAGATATTTCTCAGGAAATATTGTCGTATGCTGTGTCGAAACCTTACATGATCATCAACATTTTTGTTCACGCTAAAAAGCGGAGGTGTAAATATGGATCAATTTGAAGCAGCATATGAATCGTATAAAGCCCGGCAAACAACTGTCGATCAAGAAAATGTTCCATCTGGAAAAGAAGAAATTATTGCGGTTAGAAGAAATGAGGAAGACAATATTATCGCAGTGAAAACCAATACAGGAAGAGAGCTCGACTATCCTACTGCGCTGTCAGAAGCAAAATCAGGAAAACTCGCTCATGTTGATGTCTTCCATAAATACGGGCGTGACATTTTGCGAAGTGAACCGGACGGCATCAAGGAAAACAACCTGTCTGAGCTGCCGGATTTTTAAACAAATACAGCCCTGCCGTATGTTCGACAGGGCTTTCTTTTAAACAAAAGGCTGCTGAATGTATTCGGCTAACCGTTTTGCACTGTGTGAAATATCCTCTGCAGCTGCATAATTCACGCCATAGAACACATATGGAGGCAGATACTTCATGCCGATCAGATTACTCGTGGCCTGAAATGGTTTCAATAGCTCACTGATCGAGTAATGATTTGCTCCGCCCGCTTGATATTTTTCCGCTTCGCTCCCTGTTGATACAGCCAGCATCAGCTCCTTGCCATGCAAGGCATTTCCTTCTGAACCAAAAGCCCAGCCGTAAGTCAGCACAAGATCCTGCCATTTTTTCAAGAGCGGCGGAGAGCTGTACCAATATAGCGGGAATTGAAAGACAATCCGATCGTATTCCTCGCACAGCTGCTGTTCCTTCGCAACATCTATAGCTTCATCCGGGTATTCCTTATAAAGATCCCGTACTGTGATATTGTCATGTTTACTCAATTCCTCAGCCCACGCCTTATTAACAACTGAGGTCTCCATATGAGGATGCACTGCCAAGACCAATATTTTCATCAGACCACACCTTTACTGTTTTGATGTTATTTTATCTAAAATCAGGAAAAGAGCCAAATAAAAAGAAAGCCCTGCTAAAAGGGGCTTTCTTTTTTTCTTTTATTCAGGGCTTCCTTCAGTTGTTTCGATATCTTTCGCAAAATCAGGGTTATCCAGATTCGCATTAAAGAAATCCGCTGTGTTCGGAAGTCTGAGATTCATGTTCATTTTTTGAGAAATCGTAACCGTGCAATCCTCTAGCACATAGTCAAAAACGTGTCCGCCTGAATTGCGTCCTTCGTCAATGAAGTGCAGGTGATAGCCAGAAACGGCGATTCCGTTTGCATAAGCTGGTGTCAAGAAACCTACGATCGTTCCTCTCACGTTGTCAAAGTTGAAGATCGGCTGTGTTTTGACCGCTTCAACCATTGGCACGTAAGGTTTTTCTTGAAGTTCTACCGTTCTTGTCTGCACCTTTTTAAACAATCCGTCAATGCGAATTGCATAAAATAAGTTTCTGCTTGGCAGCATGCTGTTGATCTCTTTTTCAAAGTCTTCGCGTGTCATTTTCGCATCAATTTTGTGCGTCATGTCCGGTGTAAAGAACGTAAATGAACAGAACGGTGAACGGTCCCCTTTTTGGACCGGTGTCGCGGTTCCGTCTGAGCGAAGACGGTAAAATTCGCCGTCAAACCCAATCAGCTCTCCGTCAAGCTTGTTAAAGGTTCCGATACCGAAGTCTCCATATTTCGGAATCTCTGACAGTTCAAAATCTCCGTCATATACTCCGTCTAATAGAGAAGTCATTGTTGATACTTGATAAATCTGGCTCACAGGCTGATCTTTTTGACCGCGGCTGAGCACTTGAATGTTGCTTTCTCGTTTCATATTTCCCTTCACTCCTTTTATTTAGTGCTGTTCATAAAACAGTGTCGTGATGCGCAGAGTGCTAGAGAGCTTTCGTTTTCATGAGTTCCCCGAATTCTTTCGGAAGCTTGTCACTTGCTAAATTAATGTTATCACTGTAGTCAACCGGGACATCAATGATGACAGGACCTTCAGCGTTCATGCCTTGACGCAGAACATCTGCCAGCTGGTCTGGTGATTCTACACGCAAGCCAGTTGCTCCGAAGCTTTCCGCATATTTCACGATATCGATATTTCCGAAATCGACCGCAGATGTACGGTTATATTTTTTCAATTGCTGGAATGCAACCATGTCATATGTGCTGTCGTTCCATACAATGTGTACAATTGGTGCTTTTAGTCGAACCGCTGTCTCTAATTCCATTGCTGAGAATAAGAAACCGCCGTCACCAGAGACAGAAACCACTTTTTCTCCCGGTTTCACCAATGAAGCGCCGATTGCCCAAGGAAGCGCAACGCCGAGTGTTTGCATACCGTTACTGATCATTAATGTTAACGGCTCGTAGCTGCGGAAATAACGTGACATCCAAATGGCGTGTGAACCGATATCGCAAGTTACTGTAACATGATCATCGACTGCATTACGCAACTCTTTAACGATTTCAAGAGGGTGCGCTCTGTCTGATTTCCAATCTGCAGGCACCTGCTCACCTTCATGCATATATTGTTTTAAATCAAAAAGGATTTTCTGCTCACGCTCTGCAAATTCCACTTTCACAGCATCGTGTTCGATATGATTGATCGTGGACGGAATGTCACCGATCAATTCAAGATCAGGCTGGTAAGCATGATCAATGTCAGCGATAATCTCGTCTAAATGGATAATTGTCCGGTCTCCATTGACATTCCAGAATTTCGGATCATATTCAATTGGGTCATAGCCGATAGTCAGAACAACATCTGCCTGCTCTAGCAGTAAATCGCCAGGCTGGTTGCGGAACAAACCGATACGGCCAAAATACTGATCCTCTAAATCTCTCGAAAGGGTACCGGCAGCTTGATATGTTTCAACAAATGGAAGCTGAACCTTTTTCAAAAGCTTGCGAACCGCTTTAATCGCTTCCGGTCTTCCGCCTTTCATGCCGACTAATACGACAGGAAGTTTTGCTGTTTGGATTTTTGCAATGGCCGCACTGATTGCATCATCTGCTGCAGGACCGAGTTTTGGCGCTGCAACAGCACGCACGTTTTTCGTATTTGTGACTTCATTCACAACATCTTGCGGAAAGCTCACAAAAGCGGCCCCAGCCTGCCCTGCTGACGCTATCCTAAATGCATTTGTAACAGCTTCCGGTATATTTTTTACATCTTGAACTTCTACACTGTATTTTGTAATCGGCTGGAATAGCGCCGCATTATCCAAAGATTGATGTGTCCGTTTTAAACGATCTGCACGGATCACGTTTCCAGCAAGCGCAACGACAGGATCTCCTTCAGTATTCGCTGTCAGCAGACCTGTTGCCAAGTTCGAGGCACCCGGTCCTGATGTGACTAACACGACTCCCGGTTTTCCAGTTAAACGGCCGACTGCTTGCGCCATGAATGCTGCGTTTTGTTCGTGCCGGGCAACGATAATTTCAGGTCCTTTATCTTGTAAAGCGTCAAATACCGCATCAATTTTTGCACCTGGAATGCCAAATACATGTGTGACACCTTGCTCCACCAAGCAATCAACAACAAGCTCCGCCCCTCTGTTTTTCACAAGGGATTTTTGTTCTTTTGTTGCTTTTGTCAACACCCTCACTCCTTATTATGCATTTTAAACGTAAAATTTTAAATATCTTGTGATAAGTTTCACTATACACTCTTTGGAAATTGACCTCCAATATCGATTCGCCTTATGATTAATATGTAATACGAATTATTAACCTATGGAAAGGAATGCATATTGAATGGAGCTTCGCCATCTTCAATACTTTATCGCAGTAGCCGAAGAGCTTCATTTCGGAAGGGCTGCCCGGCGGCTGAACATGACGCAGCCTCCTCTCAGCCAGCAGATCAAACAGCTGGAGGAAGAAGTCGGAGTTACGCTTCTGAAAAGGACAAAACGATTTGTCGAGCTTACCGCAGCAGGAGAAATCTTTTTAAATCATTGCCGCATGGCATTGATGCAAATCGGACAAGGAATTGAACTGGCACAGCGGACGGCCCGCGGCGAGCAAGGCCTTCTCGTAATCGGTTTTGTCGGATCAGCTACATATGAATTTCTGCCGCCGATTGTCCGGGAATATCGTAAAAAATTCCCATCTGTGAAAATAGAACTGCGTGAAATATCCTCGTCTAGGCAGCAGGAGGAGCTACTAAAGGGCAACATTGATATTGGTATACTTCATCCTCCCTTACAGCATACAGCTTTACATATCGAAACCGCCCAAAGCAGCCCTTGTGTTTTAGCTTTGCCTAAGCAACACCCATTGACTTCTAAGGAATCAATTACGATTGAGGATTTAAGAGATGAACCAATTATTACTGTTGCTAAAGAAGCATGGCCTACTCTATACATGGATTTTATTCAGTTCTGTGAACAAGCGGGCTTCAGACCCAACATTGTCCAGGAAGCCACAGAATATCAAATGGTGATTGGTTTAGTCAGTGCCGGAATTGGTATGACATTTGTTCCTTCCTCAGCCAAAAAATTATTTAATTTGGATGTTACTTATCGAAAAATGGACCAAATACAGCTTAATGCAGAATGGGTTATCGCTTACCGCAAAGACAATCATAATCCGCTTATAAAGCATTTTATTCATATTTCAAATTGTCAGCAGACAAGAACTAAAGAGAGTGATGCAGGTACATGAACGATACTTGCAATCTCTTTTTTCTTTTGGGTTTCTTATGGAAATTTTATTAATTTAATATAATCGCTTAGTACAACTTTATATCAGTATACGTATACATACAGTACAAATAGTTGGCAAGGACATTAGTAAGCGCAGGAAATTAGTTTGATTTTAAAAATGAAAGATAGAGAGGTGAAGTAAATTATTGAGTTCACCGGCATATTCACATTGCTCGCTTTTTTCGTAACAATGATTTTTATTTTCTGGAGACCAAAAGGACTAAATGAAGCTATCCCCGCCACATTTGGCGCTTTAATGGTTTTATTGTGCGGAAGTGTGTCATTGGCAGACTTAGGGGAAATCGGAACAAAAGTCACGGGTGCATCGGTTACAATCCTTGCCACTATGATTATGGCCATTGCACTAGAAAGCTTTGGTTTCTTTTATTGGGTGGCTGCAAAACTGCTCCAACAATCCAAGGGTTCAGGCATCAAGCTTTTTTGGCTAACCAATTTGCTCTGCTTTCTCATGACCATTTTCCTGAATAATGATGGGAGCATTTTGATCACAACTCCAATCCTTTTGCTTGTACTAAAATATTTAGGTTTAAAAAAACATCAAAAAGCCCCATATTTATTAAGCGGTGTTTTAATAGCCACAGCCTCTAGCGCACCGATTGGCGTAAGTAATATTGTTAATTTAATTTCTCTCAAAATAATTGGAATGGATCTATATCTTCACACTGCCATGATGTTTGTCCCTAGTATGATGGGACTCATTTTTATGACTTGTCTACTGTTTATGTTCTTTTATAAACGTCTTCCCAAGAACCTGCCAGATATACCGAGCCATTTTCAGTCTCTGCGGCATAGAAGGTACCATCCTCTTAATTCGCCAACAGCTCCTTTACCAGAACGAAATCAAACAAAAATCATGTTGTTTGTGCTTGCATTTGTTTTTCTTGTCAGAATGAGTCTATTTGCAGCATCATATATCGGTATTTCTGTTCCTCTAGTCGCTGTCATCGGATCTTTTATCCTGTTGAGCTGGAGATGGATTTATTTCAAAACCTCCCCAAGAGACTTGTTATATAAATCGCCTTGGCACATTTTTATATTCGCTTTTACTATGTATGTCTTAATTTATGGTCTGCATAATATTGGATTCTCTGAGTTACTTGTGAATTATTTTGAACCTGTGGTTTCTGGAAGCCTCGCCCATGCAACTTTCGCATCAGGTATCTCTACTTCTGTTTTTTCTAATCTCTTTAACAATCATCCAGCGTTAATGATCAGTACTTTTACCTTAACTGAAATGACCCTGAATCCTTCAACAACAAAAATCATCTACTTGGCAAATATTATCGGCAGTGATATCGGTTCATTATTATTACCTATGGGAACCTTAGCAACGCTTATTTGGATGCATATATTAAAACAGCATGATGAAAGTATTTCATGGGGCGAATATATAAAAACGACCATTATCATCATTCCGCTGACTGTTCTTTTTACGTTAACATGTTTATATTTTTGGATCAGTTGGTTATTTCTTTAGCACAGTATGAAACGAAAAACTGCCTTCTGCTATTCAAGAGGGCAGTTTTGCATACACTAGGGAAGATGCATTGTCTTTAGATGATTTAACTTCCAAATGATTGGCTCTCCATTTGCGTTAATAAGCTCAATGATATTATTAGAGACATCCTTTAATAGACCAACTTTTTCTGGCACCTCTCCCATATCAAATATGACCAATTCACCAATATTTTTTTTGATCTGCTCCTCAAAATTACGCACAAGAGGAACTTTGGAAGGCACGACAGGCAATTGTGAGTTGTCAAGAGTGTACGGTGTTTGTTCAGTTGAATAAGGGGTAAACCATTTTAAATGATGCATAGATATAAAAAGTATTTTAAATACAGGTGAGAAAAATACAATATAATCGTTTAAAACATTTGTAACATACCCATGGATCGATCGACCCCCAGTTACATAAACTTCAATAAACTGGCCTTTGACCTTGTTTAATGTATTTCTATATGAAAAAGCTTGAGTTTCTGCCTCTATCATTGGATCTTCCGGATTGATCAAAAATGGCTTCTCAGTACTGGTCACTATTTTCGCCTTTTTCATTTGATGAAGATGCAACAAGGGAATATAAAGATAATTGCAGCCATCAAAAATAACAAAAATATCCTGTCCGATATCTATAAGGGTGCCGACAAACCTTGTATCTCCTGAAATGACAACCTCAACATCTGTGTTAAGGAATTGATTCAAACCTTTCACGATTCTCCTCCTTTAACTGAAAAAGGGCATCACTTAATCTGATGCTCCTCCATTATCTATTAATATTTACGTTTCCAGTGATAGTCTATCGTTCTGACAATCGTTTCATAGCTATAATCTTCCTTTTGTTTTCCTGAACTTTTTAAGGAACTTGAATAACCTGATGATCTTGATGATTGATAATCTGAAGATCTTGGTGATCGTTTAGATGATTTTGATGAACTCTTTGAACCTGATGAGCTGTATGATTTTGATGATTGATGATCTGAAGATTTTGATGATCGTTTAGATGATTTTGATGAACTCTTTGAACCTGATGAGCTGTATGATTTTGATGATCGATGATCTGAAGATTTTGATGATCGTTTAGATAATTTTGATGAACTCTTTGAACCTGATGAGCTGTATGATTTTGATGACTGATAATCTGAAGATTTTAGTGATCGTTTAGATGATTTTGATGAACTTGATGAGCTATATGGCTTTGAAGAAATTAACGAACTGCTGTACACTTCTTCTTTTTGATCTGTATCATCGCTGTCTTCCTGATTTTGATGCTCATTCTTTTCATCCTCTTTTTTGTACGACCCTTTTGGGCCTAAGCTGATGCTTTTTATGTGAAAAGGATAGATGCGAAGCACCTCTTGATTTTTCACTATAGTATAATGGCCGTCGGCATTATCTACAAGGATACCCTCAATGGCTTCCGGACCTCCACGATTAATTGAAACCCATTTATGAGTCAGACTCTTAAAAACCTCGCTTAAATAATCAGCTTCCAAGACACCTGATGGCGTCTGTCCTTCTATTTTCAAATCGGGCTCATGTTTACTTATACTCTTTATGTGATGGATATTAAAATACACTACCCCATCCTCATTTGTGTTTAACGCAGCGTAATCATCTCCCAGCCAGACCAACCTTCCTTTTTTAGATTCCGGACCCCCTTGATTAAATTGAACTGATTGGTTCATTAATTGTCCGATTAAGCTATGAAAATCGTCAGCGTCGGGCATTTCCCCAGTCTCAATTGTTGTGGTGCTATTATTGGTATCCTCAGTAATACTTTTCACATGATCCAACTGATAATAAATTATTTTTTTTTCAGCTTGTAAAGCAATATAATCTGATTTTACAGCAGTTAATTTTCCTTTTTTAGATTCCGGACCTCCACGATATACAGTAACAATTTTATCTTTCATTGAATGCAAAAAGTTATAATAAGATATTTCATCATTTGAATGATACTTCATTCTCCTCTTGCTCATTCAAGTTCCTCCTAGTCACTTATACATAGATGATAAACATATTGCATATATACGTGTCACGTTTATTTGTTGAACTAATTCAATAGCCTAATTGTCGCTTTTTCAGCAGAATACCTATTTTCACACATTCATAAAATACTTAAATTATTTTTGAGGTATTGTGAACGGTTTTTAATATACTCACAAATCACATCCGGCTCACGGTCAAAACGCTCAACATCATTCTTTTTATATGGGTCCATTAAGATAAAAGGCCTAATCCGCTCATACATCGCCATTATTTTCGGTTCCATATATTCTATCGTAAAAAGAGATTGGAGCGTTTTTTCTAACAGGCGCTTGTAGGACTTGCGAAACTCGGATTCATCCAATATCCGGGCGGTTAGTGTATTAAATCCTTGAATTCTTACATAATCGGCAGCCATCCGCTCTCCATGGATATCCCTGCCCCAGGTCGCATCATAATCCCAAGGAATCACCTCAAATAATCCGGTTTCCCCGCTTCTGTATAATGCGTAGTTGTGGACAAACCCGTCATAGTTCGAGGTGAATACAATACCGGCAAGCCACCGCAAATACTTATCGACATCCACGTGTTTTGTCACTTCTGACTTAAACTGAGCTTTAGGGACAGTATTAATTTTAAAAATCATATCCTGTAAATAAAAATCATCTTCCACAGTCCCTGTCTTCTTTTCATATCCAAGCTCCAGCGACGTCTTCGTTTCCTTTTCCAAATCGCTCATCAGAGAAAAGTTAGCATCATCATCCACCGCGTAAAAAATCGCGCCATCAGCCAGCTTCCTTTTCGCCAAATAATATTCATCTACGGATTCAAGTTCAAGATAAACCCCTTCATTCTTCCCATTCACCTTTACAAACACAAACTCTGCCTTTGGAGACAGTGTCCCTAGCTCCGAGAAAAAATCCAGAGACAATTTGTTTCTCATCAAGGAAGGGTCTTTATACTCCGCATTTAAGTGAATCTCTCTCGCGCCGCGGAATGTTTTCGGCTGATAAAAGGAAATATGGTATGACTTCTTTTTGAAGTCTCTGATATGTGATCCCCGATAAGCGATATCGATATCCAGCCTTTTTTGATTTACCTTCATCACAGCTGGCACCGGATCATCGTCCCATATATCCTTTTTTAATTCACGCAAATCCTTTGGATGAACAAACAGCTGATAAAGCGGTAAATTGGATTGATTCTTCATCCATAATCCTCCTTACAAATTTTAGGCTTTTATTTTTATAAGATCTCAGCGGAACACTTATACACTTTTTAAAACCGCGCGTACTATGAGGGTAGTAAGGATCTTCATCCTTAACATCATTTTTAAAAGGAGGATTTCAAATTGGGCCACTATTCCCATTCTGACATCAAAGAAGCGGTGAAATCCGCAAAAAAAGAAGGTTTAAAGGATTATTTATACCAAGAGCCTCATGGAAAAAAACGCAGTCATAAAAAGTCGCACCGCACTCACAAAAAATCTCGCAGCCATAAAAAATCATACTGCTCTCACAAAAAATCTCGCAGTCACAAAAAATCATTCTGTTCTCACAAAAAATCTCGCAGCCACAAAAAATCATATTGCTCTCACAAGAAATCACGCAGCCACAAAAAATCGTACCGTTCTCACAAAAAATCTCGCAGCTATAAAAAATCTTGCCGTTCTTACAAAAAATCTCGCAGCTATAAAAAATCTTGCCGTTCTTACAAAAAATCTCGCAGCTACAAAAAGTCTTACTGTTCTCACAAGAAAAAATCTCGCAGCTATAAGAAGTCATGCCGCACACACAAAAAATCTTATCGTTCCCATAAGAAATACTACAAAAAACCGCACCACCACTGCGACGACTACAAAAGACACGATGATTATGACAGCAAAAAAGAATACTGGAAAGACGGCAATTGCTGGGTAGTCAAAAAGAAATACAAATAATCTAAGTTTTCATTGTTTCAATAGGCTACCGGCGGAGGTACGGAAGCCTATTTTTTTATTTGCCCTGTATTAGATATATGTCATGACATAACATATGCAACCCGCATCATTTGGTTTCCTTTAAACCATTTCGTTATAATCAAGGTATCCTAACGATAAAGGCGGTTTGTTGCTATGTACATATTTCAAGCTGATCAGCTTAGTGCCAAAGACACATACAAGCTATTGTCAGGTACCGTTATTCCCCGCCCCATTGCATTTGTGACAACACTTTCTTCAGGAGGAGCGGTAAATGCCGCGCCTTTCAGTTTTTATAACGTCGTCAGCTCAGATCCTCCGCTTCTCAGTATTTCTGTTAACAGGACGGAAGGACGCCAAAAAGATACAGCACGAAACGCAGTGGAGAACGGAGAATTTGTCGTTCATGTCAGTGATGAAGCCATCATTGAAGATATCAATGAAACAGCTGCAAGCTTAAGGCCGGATGAAAGCGAGCTTACACGCACCTCGCTTCATCCTGTTGAAAGCAAAGCTGTTTCAGTTCCCGGCATTAAGGAAGCCCGCGTTCGCTTTGAGTGCAAATTAGAGCGGCATATTACCTTTGACAATGATCAAGGCATCACTACAGCAGATCTGCTCATCGGAAGAGTTGTCTGCTTCCACCTAGATGAAAAGGTGTATGATGCAGAAAAGGGATATATTTTAACGGATGAATTAAAGCCTGCCTCACGATTGGCGGGAAATCACTATGCCAAGCTGGGGGAAGAATTCACACTGATTCGTCCCAGCTGAAGAGAAGGACTATTTAAATAGAAGAAACTAGTCAAAAAGACCTTATGATTACAAAATATCGCCTGTAAATAACTGAAAAAATATCAAAAAAAAGAACACCCAGAGTAAGCTCGGGGTGTTCTTTTATGAAACGTTTTTCCTTTTTCTTCGTATAAAGGTAGATTAGGAGGAATTGGAATGACAAACTTTTGGATTTTAATGCTGATCGCTATTACCATCAGTCTCGCCTCTCAATTTTTTATAAAGAAAAAATACGGTATTGATAAATCCGGCTGGCGATATAAGCATGTCAGCAATACACACAAATGGATCGAAATCACTTTACTTATTTTGTTTGTGTTTTCACTCTCCTTTTTTCCAGTTGAATATTTGCTTCTTTTATTTTTTATTGTGATTGACTCAATACGAATTTTTATGGAGTGGCATTATAGACCAGAAGATAAACAGTATATGTACCACATTGTAGAGGTCTCCCTTATGTTTGTGCTTTTGATTTATATTTGTACCCTATAGTTATTTAAATCCCCACAGCCGCTCCGTCTCCCCGAGGATCGGCTCCGCCTTGGAGAAAGCCTTCTTCATCAACTTTGATTGCAGCCGCGTGTCCCATCAGCGGATCATAGTCACCGACAACCTCCACGAGATGCCCGCTGTCTTTCAGTTTTTGGATTGTTTTGTCTGTGAATCTGCCCTCGACTCTGAGACCTTCGTATTCCTCTCCCCACGTTCTGCCCCATACCCAGCGCGGTTCGCTGATTGCCTGCTGTGGATGCATTCCGTAGTCCAGCATTCGGGTAATGATGGCCGTCTGGGTCTGCGGCTGGCCTTCGCCGCCTTGTGTGCCGTACAGAATTTTTGGCTTTCCGCCTTTACAGACCATAGCCGGCATCAACGTATGGAAGGTGCGCTTTCTTGGTTCAAGCGTGTTGACATGATTTTCATCCAGTGAGAAAAATGATCCACGGTTTTGCAGTAATATGCCTGTATCACCCGCAGTGACTGCCGAGCCAAATTCAAAGTACAGGCTTTGAATGAATGACACTGCGTTGCCATCCGCATCGATTACGGCCGCATATGCCGTATCACTTCCCACCGGCCTGCTTTCTGCCGGTACTGCGAGATAGCCGATTTCTCCCGCCAATCGTTTCGCATAATTTTTATCTAAAAGCCTTTCAAGCGGAATGTCAGCAAACGCAGGGTCAGTCAAAAAGGCATTCCGATCTACAAAACTCTTTTTCAGCGCCTCCACAAGCACATGATAATACTCAAATGAACCGTGCTCGATTTGGGTGAAATCATAGTTTTCCAAAATGTTCAGTGTTAATAAACCGGTAAATCCCTGAGAATTCGGCGGCGCCTGATACACACTGTATCCTCGATAATCACTTGATACAGGCGCTGCCCACTCACCCCGATGCGCTTTAAAATCATCGATTGTCATGTAACTGCCGTTATCTTGTAAATGTGAGACAATCCGCTGAGCGAGATCTCCTTCATAAAATGCGCTTCTTCCTTTTTCAGCAATCACATTCAGACTGTCTGCAAGCTCTTTTTGCACAAACCGCTCTCCCGGGACAGGTGCTTTGCCCCTTCTCGTGAAGATGTCAGCCGTGTAAGGCGTGGAAGCCAGCAATTCAATATTCTTTTCTGTGTGACGACACTGATCAGCTGATACAGGAAACCCATTTTGGGCATAATCGCGTGCGGGCTCCAATACATCTGCAAGAGACAGACGCCCGTACTCCTTCAGGACCGCATCCCAGCTATCAACCATTCCCGGCACGGTAATGGCACTGTCAATTCCCCGCAGCGGAATCGCGCTTTTTCCCTTATATACATCTCTCGTTACGTTTTTTCCTGAACGGCCGCTGCCATTGTAGACTTTTACTGCCTTTGTTTCCTGGTGAAAGGTTAGCCAAAAGGAATCCCCGCCAAGTCCGGTCATATGCGGGTACACAACCGCCAGGCAAGCACTCACCGCAACGGCGGCGTCAAACGCGTTGCCTCCCTTATCCAGTATGCGGTTTCCGGCTTGAGAAGCGAGGTAATGCGGACTGACGACCATTTGCTTTGTACCGATGACAGATTTGTTCATCACAAGTCCCCTTTTTTAAGAAATTTTCTTCAGTATAGGGAGCCTGATTTATCACATCTACTGATCCGGCAGAAAAACTGACGAACTTTCTTCCTTTCGCAAATGATAAGATGTTTTTACATTCATTTCGAAAACAAATGAAAAATTATCATTTCGATACGTAACTTTTATGATAAAATGATTGCTAAAAGGCTACGAAAGCAGGTGGAGCAATTGAGTCATGAATATCAAATCCCCAACCTTGTACTTGATGAGACTGATAAACAAATTCTCACGATTTTGCATGAAGAAGGCAGAATTTCTTATACGGATCTTGGCAAAAGAGTCGATTTGTCACGGGTCGCCGTGCAGGCCCGTATCAACCAATTAATTGAAGCCGGTGTTATTGAAAAATTCACCGCTGTCATCAATCCCGCTAAAATCGGCATTCATGTTTCCGTGTTTTTCAATGTCGAGGTAGAACCGCAATTTTTAGAAGAGGTCGCTCTTAAGCTTGAGGAAGAGCCTGCGGTCACCAGCCTTTATCACATGACAGGCCCGAGCAAGCTGCATATGCATGGGATCTTTGCCAACGATCAAGAAATGGAAGAATTTTTAACAAAACGGCTGTATCCATTGCGAGGCGTCGTCAGTGTTGATTGCCAGATGCTGATCAAACGATACAAAAGCCGTATGGGAATGAAGCTGTAAAGGAGAGAAACGAATGAAAAACCATCCTTATCGGGATATGACGGCCGCAATGATTCGCACCGGCATATTAGGTTTCGGCGGCGGACCTTCCGTGATTCCGCTGATCCGCCATGAAGCGGTCAATAAATATAAATGGATTGACGATGATGAATTCGGAGAAATATTAGCAATCGCTAATGCGCTTCCCGGACCGATTGCCACCAAAATGGCTGCTTATCTGGGCTTTAAGCTAAAAGGCACATTAGGTGCAATTGTGGCGACCCTCGCCCACATTCTGCCTACATGTCTTGCGATGGTGGGCTTGTTTGCGGCTGTAAATGTGTTAAGCCATTCAGCAATTGTTGCAGGTATGATTGGTGCCGTCACGCCGGTAATTGCGGTCATGCTCGGAATCATGGCGTACGAGTTTGGCCAAAAAGCGCTTAAAGGTTTCGGCTGGGTCACCGGCATCCTGTTTTTTATCATCGCTTTTATCGGCCTGCAAACTTTACAGATTAATCCCGGCCTTGTCATTATCATTTTCTTAGCGTACGGGGCGTTTCATTTTAAACTGAAAGACAAAATCACAAATAAACATTCAAAAGATAAAGGAATGTCAGCCTCATGATATCGATCTATTTATTTATGGCGTTTTTTATCGCAAACCTACTGGGATATGGCGGCGGACCTGCGTCTATTCCGCTAATGTTTGAAGAAGTCGTAAACAGATACAGCTGGCTCTCAAACGATCAATTCTCAAATATGCTCGCACTTGCGAACGCATTGCCGGGCCCGATCGCCACGAAAATCGCTGCGTATGTCGGCTACAGCGCAGGCGGGTGGCCCGGCTTCCTAATTGCCCTGATCGCAACCGTCGTACCGTCGGCGCTCGCATTGATCGTCCTGCTGCGCATCATCCAGCGCTTCCGCCAATCACCTGTCATCAAAGGCATGACGCTGTCCGTCCAGCCTGTCATCGCGGTCATGATGCTCATTCTTACCTGGCAAATCGGCGCAGACGGCATCAAAGCGATCGGCTGGGTCCAATCGATCGTGATTGCGGGAATTTCGCTCCTTGCCATGACAAAATTCAAAATGCATCCGGCATTTTTGATTATCGCGGCGTTTTTATATGGGGGCCTTGTGATCCCTCATTTATAGAAAAAAGCACCTTGACAGGTGCTTTTTTTATTTTGGCCCAGAAATGCCGTTTGATATGACAGCTGTTTCTTCTCCTGCGTCACTCTTGATGATGTGCTTGACTTGCAGCGTGGTTCCTGCCATTCTCACAGATTTCTTCAACTGGGGCGAATTGGTTTCAACATGTATCCAAACAGGAGGCTGGACCTTCCAAAATAAAAAGAATGCAAGAATCAGCAAGCCAGCAATGACCGACAGCAAAAACTTCATATCGCATCGCTTCTTTTCAGTAAGCGGCTCGCAGCGGACAGCGCCTGATGATCACGAAGAATATCGCCTGGACGATTGCCTTCTCCCAGCACATAGCCTTTAAAGGGCATTCCCATAAAATGAAAAATATGTTCGAATTGCTGAATCAGCGGCAGCCCTTTTATTTTTGGATTGTCTCCGCCCACTGCTGTTACATATGCCTGTTTCGCTGACATTTGCTGTTTAAAATCAGGAAATCTCGGATCTCTCAACGTCTGTGACCAGCGATCAATAAACAGCTTTAATGTCCCTGACATGCCAAACCAATAAATTGGGGTGACGAATACAAGAATATCGCACGGCAATATCCGCTCAATGATAGAATCGTAGTCATCTTGAACAGGACGAAAGCCGCCTTGGGCGTGACGCAGATCTTCAATTGGCTGAATTCGATATTTCTGCAAATAAATGTGCTCCGCATCGAATCCTTGAACAGCCTTCTCCGCAAGAACATCCGTATTTCCGCCAGACCGAGTTCCGCCGTTAATAACCGCAATTTTCATGATGCATCTGCTCCTTTGTTTACGAATGATTTTCTTCATCTTATAATGGATTCATCAATCAATACAGATGATTATTTCGATTAATCCAATCGCTAAAACCGATTTAGAAAGGAAGAGAACAAGTGGAATTGAAGCAGCTGATCACCTTTATTACGGCGGCAGAACATGTAAACTTCACCCTAACCGCCAAAATGCTTAATTATGCACAATCAAGCGTTACCTCTCAGATCAAATCACTTGAAGAAGAAATTGGGACGCCTTTATTTGAACGGCTCGGCAAGCGGCTTATCTTGACAGAAGCAGGAAAAACGTTCAAATCTTATGCACAGAAGATCATTGCGTTAACAGAAGAAGCGAAAATGGCCGCAAATCAAGTAAGAGAAACAACCGGAACCTTAAAAATCGGGGCGACGGAAAGCCAGTGCACATACCGCCTGCCCCCTATCATAAAAGAATTTAAACAGGCTTTTCCCCAAGTAAAGCTCATATTCAAACCATATATCTCCAATGAACAAGCGAAAGAACAGCTCTTACAGGGCCAGCTTGATATCACCTTCATCTTGGATGTAAACCGGATGGAAGACGCACTGCACGTTGAATCTTTGATTCAGGATGAGATCAAAATGGTGGCTGCTAATGACCATCCTTTTCCTGCGGATTTACCAGTAACATTGAAGGATCTTCAAAACGAAACTCTTCTGCTGACAGAGGACGGCTGCTCGTACCGCACGCTCTTTGAGAACAATTTGCATGACTCCGGTGTCTATCCTAACAAATTGGAATTCGTCAGCATAGAAGCCATCAAACAATGCGTGATGGCCGGACTTGGGATTGGAATCTTGCCTGAAATGACAGTAAAAGATGATATTGCAGCAGGCCGGATGAAAGAACTCAATTGGCAGAGCGATTGCCCCGTTTTCACTCAATTAGCATGGCATAAGGACAAGTGGATGTCTGCGCCATTAAAGGCTTTTATCGATTTGACACGGAAAACATTCAAATAAAACCTCTCCACAAGGACGACAAGGTTTTTGAGACCAGGAAAGCACACACATACAAAAAAACACTTGATGACTTAGAGCCCCAAGTGTTACATGTGATTTTTCTGATAAAACGTTCGCAAAACATGCGTCTCAAGGTCAGCCAGGCGGACAGGGATCGGCAGCCTGCTTTCTTGATTGATCAAGCTCATCGTGATCTGATAGCTGCTGTCTAAATCAATATAATTACCGCAAGACAAGAAAATAGGCTTCACGTCCCGCCGCGTTCGCAGCGCCCGTCCATATACCTCGCCGTCAATGATAATATCGGTGTATGCGCCTATTTCATTTTCAGGCGTCACGAAATCGCAGCCTTTGATTTTGAGATAGGTTTTCGCAATCCCAATCGTCGGCTTATTAAGAAAAAAAGCCGCATGGGTGGCAACGCCCATATGGTTGTAATGCAAATATCCGTTGCCATCAAACAAGAAGACATCCGGCTCCGTCTCCAGCTTTTTCGCCGCCTCGATGATCAAAGGCAGCTCACGAAACGCAAGAAAACCGGAAACATAAGGCACACTGATTCTCCCCATGCTGTGCACTTTTTCAATGACTTCTTTTGTATCAGCGTCAATCACGATAATACAGCACACCCCATACGGTTCTCCATCCTGCTCCCAATAGGCCAGGTCAACGCCTGCGCAGGTGTTGATGGAGTCTAGGTTGATGGAGGTGGATAGGTTGATTTTATGGATAAGGGATTGTTGTGTTTTTACAAATTCTTCTCTGTTTAGGTTGAAAGAATGGATTTGTTTAACATGCATCTAAAATCAATCCTACCTCCTGTTAACTAGTGTCTGTTTTTCTTTGTATACATTTTTACTATGAAAATTGTTTGAAAACTTACAACTCCAGGTTCTGCAAACTTTATTAATAGTTCTAATTAAATGTTTAACTACATTTCATTATTCGTAACTTTGTTTAATATAAATTCTATATTTTTAACTATTTCAATATGGCTATTTGTCTGAAATTCATATATGGGTTGATCCCAATCCTCATTTTGCATCATAACTAGTTGATAAAATCCATTAGCATCCGCATCTGGATACCAACCTAAATCAAGTAAGTAATTTTTACGAGAGTATGTTAATTGCATTAAATCTTGTGAAAAAAACAACCATTTTTCATCGTCTGGTGCTAGGTTTTTCGGATCAATTTCTCTAAAACTGTTTTGATTTATGGTCCATCCTTTTGGAATCCTTAAGGGTTGTAAACTTATTTCTGGCATTTTTTTTATCTTTCTCATAAAAGCCTCCTATTACTTATCAATACCAAGTTGTTTTAAATACTTATCTAATCGACTTCCAGCAATCGGATGACCATGATATTCACCACCAGAAAACTCCGCTCTAATCCAGCTTGTTGGTGTACCTAGATCATAACCGACTGTTTTTCCTGCATCATAAATGAAATAATAGTTGTTATTTCCATTATCAATAATATGACCTTTTAGAAGTGCCTCTTTTTCTAAAGCTTTGTTATTCACATCTGGTAAGTACTGAGCAGCTTTTTTACCTGTCATACTAAAACGTTTTGCTTCTTCAGGTGTTTTAGCCTTAACATGTTTATGGCCATGCGGAGTAAACGAAGCATTATTAAGCATCGTTCTAAATTCTTTACGACCATAATATCCATCGTGCGCTACTTTATCGTGATTTTTAGAAATGTTAGGACTATGAGAGCTTCCCTTACGACCGCCATCACTAACCATCTTCACAATCCCAAGATCCTTAACAGCCGTCTTTTCCACATCGACACGTACTGTCGGGATTCCGAATGTAAAGCCATCCGGAGTTACAGGGCGTTCTGCGTACACGCGGACGTTTGTTGGGACTTTGAATTGTTTTACTTTTTCTAGTGTTTTGTTTGCTTTTTGGACTTTTGAATGGGTTGCAAGCGGTATGCCTTTATCAATATGTTTCGCCAATGCACCAGCACCAACCAAGCTCAATGCCGCTTCCAGCGCACCCGTTTTCCGCTTCTCCTCAGACACTTTGTTTCCAAACATATCCCGTCCTGTGACGGCTTCTGAGAATCCGTTTGACGCTACAAGGCCGTATGCACCCATTTCTGTCATTTTGAGAATGTCTAAGGATTTGCCTGTTTTGTAGGCATCTAAAGCGTGTTCAGCCGCGATAGCTGCTTTTCCGGTTTTGTAGATGGCTTTTCCGCCTTTGAAGGCCCGGCCTGCCCAGCCGACGACTGGTATGAATCCGGCAGCGGCCATAGCTCCTGCTGTCACACGCTCTGCGGTGGAGAGTTTTTCTCCGGTAACCGGATCAACGCCTTCGGTTGCTCTTTTATAATCATAATAGCCAGTGACTTCTCCAGTAAAGTTGCAAACTCCATCCCATGTTTTTTCGTACCACGGTTTGTTTGCTTCTTCCTCGGCTTTTTCCTGGAGCCGTCTTGCTTCTGCTTGCTGGGTTTTTGCATCGATATAGGTTGTTCCTTGATTTTCTACTTCAATGACGCTTTTGTAGACTTCATTGCTGTGGAAGGCTTTTTTGTCATAGTACATAGGAGAAGCGCTCTTCCCATTGCTGGTGGCCTGCATGAGAACGGAATATTTGGTAAGCACTGCGTTGTCCAGAGATTCTAAATTTTGATATTCAGTTGTCAGGGATTCATCAAGCTTATCGACAGCTGTGATCGTGTCACGTCTGATTTTTTGGGCATCGCCCATCTTATCTGCATAGTCGTCAAGCGTATACATGTCGAGGTCAATAATATCGCTGATGCCTGACAAAATAGAATCGATTTCTTCTTTATGGGCGGAGACTATCTCTGAGGCTTTCAGGTCTCCATTGGGCAGCTCATGATCCAAAAAAGAAGTTTCCACATATGAATCATTCAGTTCTTGATCTTTAATATCTCCTGAAATGCCATTTAAAAACGCAATTTGAGCAGAGACAAGCGTCAGCCAGCTGTCTACGATTTCCGCCTGTCCCTGAAAAAAATCTTTAATATTGTCCGCGCCTTTTCCTTTAAAATTGTCGCCTAAATCTGCAACTCCCTGAAACGCTTTTTTCAGCGTATTCAGCTGCTCCTCAAGCGTCTCATATTGCTTTTTTCTGCTCTTCGCTTCTTCGATTAAAGATTTAGATTCAAATACTTTGCTCATCGCACTGCCCTTTCTGTTCTATTTTACCGCTATCGCCTCGTCCTGCTCTTTGAGTGAATCTACGTTATCCTTTGTATCCTCGATATTTTTCTGTACCGCTTTTTTGTAATCTCCGAGCATGGTTTTGATGTTCTCCTCACGCTCATGATATTTTTTCGTATAATCGAGTTTGTTTTTTCCATTGGACCCCGCGGCGCCGATTGATACGTCAGCAAGCGCATCTTTGACAGAATCCAATGTTTTGATGACTGTGTCGTACTTCAGCTTAATTTCTGACATAAAAAAAGATCACCACCATTTTAGTTTACTAATTTGTCTTCCTGCTTCTTCTACGAAATCTTCTCCTTTAGCAAGAAGGTCGCCTGCGGCATTCGCTGCACTTTTTGTCAAATTCAGCTCAAATTTCTCTGTCTCAAGCCAGAATATTTTGCTTTGAATCGAAGCCATATACTCGTTATATTTATCATTCACAATCTTGGATGCTTCCGATTTCGCCTCTTCTCTTCCCTTGTCGAAATCATCGGCTTTTGTTCCCGTCCAATGCTTGCCCAATTCCGGTTTCACAATTTCTTTGATTTCAGTGATTGCCTCTTCTTGCAGTGTGTCTATGTCCTTTTTTGCTTTTTTCAGCTTTTCGATCTTGTCTTCCACGTCGGAAATTTTTCCGTTGAGCGAACTTTTGATATCCGCTAGCATACTTTCATAACCCATCTGAATCACCTCTTAATACTCAAAAAGTCGTATGGAGGGGCTGATGAAGATAGACTTTTCCATACTTTATTTCCATATATTATATTTTAAAATAGCCAGAAGGCGGCTTAAATAGGGTAAATGGCTTAATTTATGCATATAACGCTCTTGGAATGTAGGTATTTGATCTTGTTTTTGTTCGTTATACAGTTAAAGAAAACGTTTTATAAAATAAAATCACCTAAAGTCATAGTTAAAAAGACACTTGAAAGAGACAGATGTTGTTGATCTACCTCTTCTCCAATGCCTCTGACGGCGCTGAGCTTATTGTTCATGTTTATGTTCTTCATCGGTTCGGCCACGTCTGATTTTGTCATTTGGCTTATTTCATTTCCGCTTCTGATCTTATTGGCATCAGGTGTGACCCTTTGGATCAAAAGCTTGTATTAGCTGCAGTCCCAGTTATACAGAACGTTTGAAAAGTCTTTTTTCCTTAAATCGTCAGGTGTGATGAAAAAATTGGCGATGCCGACGTCTCCCCACATTGAATCGATATCATCGTCTGAATCAATTTGTAAAAGCATGATGGTGTGTTCTTTATATGCGTATTCCCGCGGATCATGCTGGGTAAAAGAAGCGTATCCGCCGATTTTATGGCCAAATCCGTTTTCAGCCAGTTCATTATAAATGTCTTCTTCATCCTCGCCGAACTGACCAAAGAACTCCATTGTTTCCATGCCCGTATACTGCTCAAATTGAAAATCTGTAGGCAGCACCCATTCCGAAGATTTCACAGGCTCGACTGCCGCTTCTGATAAAATCGGAAAATCACATTCGCCTGTGCCAATAAATGAAAAATCAGAAACAAGCTCGTCTTCGTTTTCTATGATATTTTCAAAATAGATCACTCTAAAATTCTTTTGTTCACATTGATCGTCAAAATTCAATCCATAGACATCATCATGAAGAGAAATGTAGAACTGCAGGATACCCGAAGAAGGATAGCCGCCAAGCTGGGGAATGTGCGAGAAATTAATCTGTGCCAGAAGCTTCATCGGCTGTCCATTTTCATCAGTCGGGTATGTTTCATGCTTGGGGAAATAGGGATCACCGGCAATTTTGCTGTCATATCGTCCTGTTTTCCCTTTTCTCACATTCAGTTTCACGTATTCTTTCGCTGATTTCTCCAGCAAGTCGCGGTACGGTCTCATTTTTTCGGGCAGATGATTCATCAGATTCTCTCCTTTTCCGGCATCTCCAAGGTTTTATTTTCTGGTTTTCTTCGTTTCTTCTAATGTTTTTCAAACGATTGTTTAAAGAAGCCCTACTTCTGTATAATTTTCCAAACAATAGTTAAATAGTAGCAAATGTATTCAGCACCCCGCAATAGAGGAAAAAAAAAGACTGGTGCGCAACCAGCCTTTCTTTTTCCTCTATTGAATTGCACCTGACGGAACAACCGCCTTCCGACCGACAGAATAATACTCCACTCCTGAAGCCGCAGCTTCATCCAATGTGTAGCAGTTTCTGCCGTCAAATATGAGCGGCGATTCCATCAAATCCCGATAAGCCGCTAGCGGAAATTGTTTAATGTCAGCCCAGTCGGTTAAAATCATGACGGCGTCAGAACCTTTGACAGCTTCCTCGATCGTCTCTTTATATTCAACAGCTTGCGGGAGAACATGCTTTGCATGACCAACTGCAATGGGATCGTAGGCTCTGATACGGGCGTCGAGCGCAGCGAGACGGTCTGCAATAACAATTGACGGCGCTTCCCTCATATCGTCCGTATTCGGTTTAAATGACAGGCCTAAAAGGGCAATCGTTTTTCCCGTCACCCCGCCGAGCCTGTTCAGCGCTTTATCAACCAGCATCGCCTGCTGATTGTTGTTGACTTTGATAACCGATTTCAGCAGTTCAAAATCATGCTTGACATTGCCGGCAATTTGCACGAGGGCGTTTGTGTCCTTTGGAAAACAAGAGCCGCCGTAGCCTATGCCCGCTTTTAAAAACTGGCTCCCGATCCGCTTATCCTGTCCCATCCCGTACGCGACTGCTTCAATATCGGCGCCGACCTTTTCACATATATTCGAAATTTCGTTTATAAAACTGATCTTAGTGGCCAGAAAAGCATTTGAGGCATATTTGATCATCTCGGCGCTTCTGATATCCGTTTGGTAAATCGGGATTTGAAACGGACGGAAGAGCTCCTCCAGCGTATTTGCTGTTTTCTCATCGGCCGTCCCGATCACGATCCTGTCACCATGAAAGGTATCATAGATCGCCGACCCCTCACGCAAAAATTCCGGATTGGATGCGACCGAAATACTGACAGGCTCCGCTAGATGTTCAGTGATCAGTCCATTAATCAAATCGTTTGTCCCAACGGGCACTGTGCTTTTCGTTACCACGACTGTATCTCGTTTGACATGCTTTGCGATGCGTTTGGCCGCATCTGTAATTTGCTCCAGATTGGCGTGCCCGTCGCTTTTCTGCGGTGTGCCGACCGCTATAAAAATGATGTCTGCCTGTGCCAAGCCTTTCTCATAGCTCGTTTCAAAGTTCAGTCGTCCATCAGCTGTATTTTTTCTCATCAGCTCTCCAAGACCTGGTTCAAATATGGGGGAAATGCCCTTTCTCATTTCATCAATCTTGTGAGCGTCAATATCAATGCAGGTTACATGATGTCCAATCTCAGAAAGAGAAACACCTGTCACAAGACCGACATAGCCTGTTCCGATGACTGTTATATTCATTGTTTCCCTCCAACAGTTAAATTGCTGCTTTGCAGCTTCCGTAATATCGTATGAGAACATCCTATCATGAATGCGAATGATCTCCCGCATAGCCTGTCGGGTACAGCCTGTACTGATTTCTGAAATGTGATTCAACCATACAATACACTATTATATCGCTCTCAAAAAGAAAGTGGTGAAATGAGAATCGGCTGTTAAAAAAGACCAAACAATTTTCTTCTTTTGACCGGTTGCGGAGGCTGTCTGAAGATGGTCTGATTCCGCAGGAGAAGCTCTGCATTTTCCGTCAGCATATAAGGAAGTTCCGAGCCGAATTCTTTCTCAAGAACATAAAGGGCCTCTTGAGTGTGAAAGTTTCTCGTTTTCACATTATGGGCATCTGAGGCTACGAAATGGATCAAATTGGCTTCAACCAGCCGGAGAGAAAATGCTTTCAGCTGCTTGTCGAAGGTCCCCGCAAGACTTCCTGAAGTAATCTGAGATGCTGCTCCTTTTTCTACAAGATGATACAGCAAGGACGGGTTTTCGCGAATTTCCCTGTTGCGTTCAGGATGGGCGATAACCGGAATATATCCTTTCAGCTGCAAATCATAAAAAAGCTGCTCCGCATATCGGGGAACGTGATCAAACGGAAACTCAATCAAGATGTGTTTTGTATCATTCAGTGAAAGCAGCTGCTGTTTGGCAAGGTCTTGTTCCACCTCGCCGTAGATTCTGATTTCCTGTCCCGGAAGCACATGTAAAGGAATGTCTTCTTTGATTAAACGTTTGTTTAACTGATCTGCTGCTTCTCTGACTGCGGCTGGCTCGTTTTTATACACACCGTTGTTATGATGAGGTGTCGCAATGATCGTCCGGATTCCCTGACGAACAGCGGCTCTTGCCATTTCTATGCTGTCGGCCGAATCACCTGCCCCGTCATCCATTGCGGGAAGAATGTGACAGTGAATATCGATCATGTCCTAGCCCCCTTTTTTCGCAAAAATAAATAACGGGCACGATGCACGTTATTTATTTTTGCATGAAATTGTCCTTGTTTCCGTAATATCCGTATTCAGAGTGCTTCGAAAGCTTTTTGCCGTTCATAATCGCCCCAAGGAGCTTGCTTTTGCACGTTTCAAGCGCCTCTTTCGCTTTTGCGGCTTGTTCTTTTTCTGTTTTCCCGCTTGAAATAACCAGAACAGAACCGTCTGCCACGTTGCCTAAAATCTGTGCATCTGCTACGGCAAGAATAGGCGGCGTATCAAAAATGACCATATCATATGCCGCACACGCTTCGTCTGCAAGCTCCTTCATCCACTTCGAGGAGAGAAGCTCGGCCGGGTTTGGCGGGATCGGGCCGCTCGTCAGCACGTCAAGATGTTTTTCATTCGATGCTTGTACAGCCTGCTCCATAGAGCTTTTCTTTAATAAAACAGATGTTAAGCCAACCGTATTTTCAAGAAAAAAAGCCGTATGTACTGTTGGTTTTCGCAAATCAGCATCAATCAGGAGCACTTTTTTTCCCTGTTGGGCGAATACGACAGCCAGGTTGGCGGCCGTTGTTGATTTTCCTTCCCCCGGACAAGCCGATGTAATCATGACTGATTTCATTTGCCGGTCCACTGAAGCAAATTCTATATTCGTGCGAATCGTCCGATATTGTTCAGAGTTCAAGGATTTCGGCTCTGTCATCGCAATGACATTTCTCCGCATCCGCGAGCCTCTGTTTTTTCTAAGCGCCAAAATGTCCACTCCCCGTTTTTTCAGATTGGAAACCCTGTAAGGTCTTAGCTGTTTTCTGCTCATTCGCAATGGTGGAAACTGTCCCTAAAACAGGTATGTCCAGCAAGGATTCGAGCTGCTCTTCCGATTTGATCGTATTATCCAAATGCTCAAGCAGGAAGGCCAGTCCGATGCTTCCCGCCAATCCGGCCGCAAACGCGATGGCAATGTTTAGTAGCGGCTTTGGCGATACAGGGGACGGATGTTCTGAAACCTCGGCTTTTGACAGAATGCTGACATTGTCAACATTCATAATGGATGTGATTTTGTCTTGAAAAACAGATGCTATAGTATTGGCAATATGAGCCGCTGTTTCCGCGTTTTCATCCCTGACTGATATGTTGACCACTTGGGAGTCCTGTTCGCTGGATACGGTAATTTTGTCATTCAGTTCTTGGGATGTCATCGACAGGCCCATTTCTTTAATGACTTCATCTAAGATGGCAGGGCTCTTAATGATGACATTGTACGTATTGATTAACTGAAGATTGGTTTGGACATCGTTAAATTGGACTTCTTTTCGTTCATTTTTCGATTGGTTGACCAGTATCTGAGTTGAATTTTCATAGATGGGTGTAAGTGCGAAGAAACTAATGAGTCCGCCGGCAGCAGTGGCAGCTGCGGTTACAATCATAATCAAAAGTATGCGTTTTGTTAACGTTGATAATATCTCTTTTAAGCTTGTAGATTCTCCCATGATACCTCCAAATCTCTTATAACATCCTTTTCCATCTACGATTATACAACGTTGAAACCGCATTTCTCCAGCTTTTCACATGACATAATTCGACATTTTTTTACAATACGTTATGTTAGCACTTTTTATGTAAGCGCTATATTTACTGTGTTGACAGCGCTGTCTCATTTTCTCTTATTCGTGCAGTCACGTCATCTCGCATAGAAAAATCCCGCTAAAGGCGTGCGGGATTTTTATGTTGCATATCCATTTTTAATATGAGAAATCAAATTTTCAAGCATTTCCTTCGTCGTCATCTCAGATGACTGCTCACCAATTTCATGTGCATGCATCAAAATTTTCAGAAATTCTTCTTGATTCAATTTCTTTTCACTCATCTTTTTATTCCTTTCAGCTTCCATTAAGTTGAAAACACGATTATTATATGATGCTGGTTATCAATTTGCAATCTCTAATACATCATTCGACACATCCCATTTTTTATGTCCTTTTTTAGGAAAAACTTTTTAAGGCCGATGTGTTGCGATATAATAGAGAAATTGGATCTTTTTATTACGTGACTCGGTTAGGAGCGATAATCATGCTTCAGAATATGATTTCCAAAGACGATGTGCTGGCATCTGCTGAACAGTTAAAAGAACTTCTTCCTTACAATGAGGAAAATGTTCAGCTGATCAAAAAAGCCCTTATTTTATATCGGCAGGATTCAGTCTATCGTTTACAAGCAGTGAGTCCGACGGAAGTTACGGCTTACGTGCAGGATGTTGTGCCTGTGCGGGTCACATTGAACTTGTTTGTCATAGTCAAAAGCGGCTGTTCATGTCCGTCCGGAAGAATCTGCCGCCATATGCTGGCTGTGTTTTTATATGTATATGCAATGTTCGAGCGAGTGGGTACTTTTACAGAGTATTGGCTGGAGAGGGAAAAGCTTGAGGAAAGCAAAGAGCTCGTCCGCCGCCAGTTTCAGGAAAAGGTGCTGCCTAATGAAGAATCACTTTCAAGCTGGCTTGCTTTTTTTGATTCAGAGTTTTCTCTCTGGCAGGCACGTACGCCAGAAGGCAGCCAAAACATGCAGGGCCTCTATTACGGCTACCTGTCCGCATTAAAAAAACATGCGCCGAACAAGCCGGAGCTGAAAAGCCTGTATCAGATTCATTCCGCGATTGCGGTTTGGCTTCGCATGTTCACATTGATCGAAGCAGGCAAGCTGAACCCCGAACAAGATTTTTATTCCCTCAATCCGTACGTTGAACAGCTGATGGATACAATCTACAGCTCTATTGATAAATTAAAAACATACGCGCTGTCTTTTGCGCTTGATCCATTTTTGGATAAAACACCGGATGTTATCCGACATTTGCTGTTGAAAGAAGAAATTTTCCAATACGAACGCATCCGCGTCTTCGGTGAAATTTGGAGTGCGCTGCTGTCGCGGCCAAAATGGGTGGCACGCGAACAGGAGATATTGAAAAAAGAAGCAGGACGGCGTTTTTCTCCCGAATTGCAATTCGGGCGCCTGCATTTGGAATTCCTGCAAAAGAATGATGACGTTATTTTTGCGGAAGCGGATCAATTCCCGCCGGAAGCGCTCCCTTATACGTTCCAATGGCTGAGTGAAATGACTGCCAAGAAGGACTGGAAACGGCTTAAAACATGGTACCAGCAAATTGAACCAATTGCGATGGGTTATTCGAAGCTGGATAAGCCGTTTAAAGAGATTCGCGATGTGATCGGCGAGCTGTTCCTTCTGTTGAATGCCTATGTGCAGCAAACCAATGATCAAGCGCTGTTTGAGCGCTTTGCCGCGGGCTGTCTGCCGTATACGTTCACAGAATACAGCCATCATTTATATGAAAAAAAACGCTATGCTGAGTGGATTGAAATTCATAGCCTTGTCGGCTTTTCCATCAATGAAATGGATAAAATGATGCTCAAGGAAATTGCAGCGAGCGACCCTGAGGCGCTTATACCGGCTTACCATAGAGAAGTGGCTTTTTTCATTGATCAGAAGAACCGCAGCTCGTACAAGGAAGCCGCCCGGTATTTGAAAAAATTGCGCACTCTGTACAAAAAAGCGAAAAAGCAGAAGGTGTGGGAGCGGTATATTCAGCTGCTGAGCGCGCATTACAAGCGCCTGCGCGCGCTTCAAGAAGAACTGCAGAAAGGAAAGTTGATTGATGGCGAGTCTTAAAGAAATTCTCATCCACGTCGAACAAATGGAAGATGGGTCATTTACGCTCTCAGCCTTTGATGAAAATGAGCAGCCTCTTCCCTACAGCCATATGAAAAAGCATTTGTTCCAATGGCATGAATCCTCATTTTACGGAACCTTTCTAGAGGATGTCAGCTTCATCGGGACGACTGCTGTCCTGCTATCTCCATGGATGACTGTAGAGCTTCTCGGCAAAAACTCGTTCAACTCATTCAGCTCCGTGCAGCTTACAGAAGAAACGGAGCCGCTGATCGAGGCGGCATCGACCATCTATGAATTTATCGCGGACGGCGATTTTCTGCCTGACTATGACGCATGGACAAACGGTGTTTTTCGCTGGAAGGACCGCGATAATATACTGGAAGGCTTTACTGCGGAATGGTTTTCCGCTGCCGTACAGGATTACATCCAATACGACGATGACCTGCGGGAAAAATGGGAACATATCAAGGAGAAATCGCCTGCGGTTACGTCATTCCGCGGCCATTTTCTTGATGAAGAGGATTTTCTGGAAGGCATTGGCTGGATTGACGACCAATCTCCATTTACTGTCGGCTTGCGCTTAAATGAACCAGACTTTGACGGAGACGAATGGAAGATCGAGATGTTTTTACGCGATAAAAAGAGCGGTGCTGTAGAATTCTTTGACGGACTGAAAAGCCTCAAAAAATCGTGGCAGGCGTACAGCGATAAAATCGCGCGTGAGCAGGACCGCTTTCACAGAACGGTTCCATGGCTATCGTTTGATTCCGGGACAACGCTGATCTCAGAGGAAGAAGCCTGGATCTTCCTGTCAGAAGCAAGTGAGACGCTTGTCGATATGGGGGTAGAAATCCTCCTGCCGTCCTGGTGGCAGATTGTCAGAGACAGCAACATGATGCTGAAGGCAAAGGTGTCGTCCTCCCCGCGCGGCGAGTCATTTGTCGGCATGAATGCACTGCTTGATTTCAACTGGCGGTTTGCGACAAATGGAATTGAACTGACTGAGGCTGAATTTAATGAGCTTGTCGCCAGCAACAGGCGCCTTGTTAATATCCGCGGGCAATGGGTTAAAATCGATCCGCAGTTTATCAAACAGATGAAACGCCTGATGGAAAAAGCAGAATCAGAGGGACTCCACATGTCTGATATTCTGGCACGCGAGCTAATGGATCAGCAGGATGGCGGACTTGAGGATTCGGATCTGATTGATACATCCGCTTTTGCCGGCATTCAGTTTGATCTATCTAAACAGCTCAGGTCACTGATTCGAAAGCTCACTGCCGCAGAAAACCTGCCGGAGCACGAAGTCAGTCTTTCTTTCAAAGGAACGCTCCGCCCTTATCAGAAATACGGCATGAACTGGCTGCTGTTTCTGCGGGAAAGCGGTTTTGGCGCCTGTCTGGCTGACGATATGGGGCTTGGGAAAACGATTCAAATGATCGCCTATTTCCTTCACGTGAAGGAAAGCGGCCGGCAAAAAACGCCTCATTTGATTATTGCGCCGACATCCGTACTTGGCAACTGGCAGCGGGAGCTTCAAACCTTTGCCCCTGATCTGTCTGTCGCGCTCCATTATGGGCCGCGCCGGCCAAAGGGTGATGATTTCGCCGCGCATTATGAAAACGCAGACGTGGTGCTCACTTCATACGGTCTGTCACATGCCGATACTGAAGAGCTTTCTTCTGTGACATGGAACACGATCTGCCTTGATGAAGCGCAAAATATTAAAAACGCGCATACGAAGCAATCACGCGCAATCAGGAAGCTGAAGGGGCTTCACCATATCGCGCTGAGCGGCACGCCGATGGAAAACCGCCTGACTGAGCTGTGGTCCATTTTTGACTTCATGAATAAAGGCTACCTCGGCAGTTTGACCGGCTTCCATAAACGCTATGTGCTGCCGATCGAAAAAGACCGGGACGAAAAGAGAATCGGACAGCTTCAGCAATTAATCCGGCCATTCCTTCTCCGCCGGACGAAACGGGATGAAGAGGTCGCGCTTAATCTTCCTGAGAAGCTGGAAGAAAAAGAATTTATCCCGCTGTCAGCCGAGCAGGCATCCCTTTATGAGCAGCTCGTCAAAGACACTTTTGACCATATGACATCACTGACCGGCATGCAGCGAAAAGCGCTGATCCTCAGCATGCTTGGACGGCTCAAGCAAATATGCGATCATCCCGCGCTTTATTTAAAGGAAGAGCAAACCGAGCTGCTGGCCGGCAGATCAGTCAAGCTCGAAAAATTGATGGAACTGATGACAGCGATCCGCGCCCAAAACGAAAGCTGCCTCATTTTCACGCAATACATTCAGATGGGGAACATGATGAAGCGGCTGCTTGAAAAAACGTTCGGGGAACCTGTGCAATTTTTAAACGGGAGTCTCTCCAAGCAAGAGCGGGATACACTCGTTGAGAAATTTCAAAGGAAAGAATATCCGACACTGATTCTCTCACTCAAAGCTGGGGGCACCGGACTTAATTTGACTGCCGCCAATCACGTCATCCATTATGACAGATGGTGGAACCCGGCGGTTGAAAATCAAGCGACTGACCGTGCATACCGCATAGGCCAAGAGCGCTTTGTCCACGTTCATAAAATGATTACGACGGGAACAATCGAGGAAAAAATTGATGTCATGCTTGAATCCAAGCAAACCCTGAACGATCAAATTATCCAAAGTGAAAACTGGATTACCGAGCTTTCCACACAGGAGCTCGAAGAACTGTTTACATTAAGCGCAACAGCGCAATGATCATGACTAAAAAAGCTGGCTCTGAAAGAGCCAGCTTTTTCCGTTCATAGCCGTCACGCCGAATTTCCAAAAAATCCGTTACGCCGGTTTTCAACAGGATGCACTTTTGGAGCAGCACATATACCTACAGCAAATGTTTCATCATATGTGCGACACCATGTTCGTCATTGGTTAAGGTGACAGCATCGGCTATCGATTTGATGTCTTCCCGGGCATTGCCCATCGCTACACCTTTTCCCGCAGCCTCCAGCATCGATTTGTCATTTAAACTGTCACCTACAGCAGCGGTTTCCTCGAGCGGAATATTCAGCTGTTCCGCAAGCCTCTTCAGCGCCTGCCCCTTGGAAGCTTTGCGGGAAGAAAGCTCAAAGTTGTGCTCAGCCGAACTGACAAGCGTCAAATCTTCGGCAGGCTCATATCTTTTCCAGCCTGCCTCAAGCTTTTCTTTGAAGAAAGAAAAGCCGAGAATATTGTAAAAATCGATTGGCTGATCGGCTTCAAACAGCTCTTGAAAGGAGTTAATGTAAGCAAAGCCCGATTGGCTGTATTGCACCTCGGCCGCCTGCTTAAGGACAGAAAGATCCGCTTCCGGATTTGCGCTTCTGAATCTGTCCAGCTCAACATCAAGAAGTTCTCTGCCGTTTTGCGGCGTATAAATCGCTGAACCTGTGAATACCTCATAATAATAGTTTTCCGACTCAAGCCATGAGAGAATGTCATACGCCCGTTTCTTATCAATCGTTTCGTGATGATAAAGCCTGCCGTCGGGATCGTGAATGACGGCGCCGTTTGCACTGATGACCCATGTTTTGATCCCCAGCGGTTCAAAGATTGACATGACGTCAAAATGAGCGCGCCCAGTTGACACCACCACTTCAATGCCATCCCGCTGCGCCTGCCGCAGTGCGTTTTCATTTTCCAAGCTTACCTGATGCTTGCTGTTGAGTAAGGTTCCATCTAAGTCAATCGCAATTAATTTCACGTTTGTCAGTCCTTTCCTTCATCCTGCTCTGTCACGAGAAGCTCAACGCCGTTTCGGTCAAGCAAGTCACAAAATGCCTGATTCGGCAGCCTGTCTGTAATCAAGAGGTCGATTTCATTCAGCTCCGCATACTGATAAAAACTGGTGCTGCCCAGCTTAGAATGGTCTGCAAGCGCAATGACCTGCTTTGCCTGCTGTATCATTTTCCGCTTCACCATGCCATCCTCTTCATGCGCAATTGTAATGCCATGTTCGGAAATGCCGACCACACCAATCAGCGCTTTATCAACATGGTAGCTTGAAAGCTTTTCAATCACAGAGGACCCGTACAGAAAGCGGTGCTCCTTTTCCAGCTTGCCTCCCAGCAGATAAATTTCAATTCCCTCTTTATCGGACAGCACATCCGCAAGATTAATCGAATTGGTGATTACCGTACAATCAACCGCATTCAAATGCTTTGCACATGCCTGAACAGTTGTAGAGGCGTCTAAAATCACCCGGTCACCATCATGAATAAGCGATGCTGCAAGCCTGCCGATCTTATTTTTTTCCTCAGACACTGTTTTCAGGCGGCCGGAATAGCTTTGAATTTTCTGATGCACAGTCGGTAAAATGGCGCCGCCTCTTGTGCGGATGATGGCATTCTGTTCCTCAAGTTTCACAAGATCTCGTCGCGCTGTATCCCTTGACACTTGCAGGAGCGTACAGATCTGCTCCGTTGTAATTCGGTTATGCTGTTTTAAAAAATCCAAAATCGCTACTAATCTTTCTTCTTGGTACACGCCCTCATTCCTTTTCTTAGCAATCATTTATAAGTAATTATAAGTTTTTGTTTAATTTTATTCAACATTAATAAGTGATTTTAAGTAAAAATGCGTCGAGAGAACCAATTTTTCCTAAGTAGACAAAAAAGAAAGAACCAGTCTGGTCGACTGGTCAATTTTGAGGGGATGATGCGAAGATTCGGATAATAGTGAATGGATAGATAACGGGAGGAGCAGGGGGTGTCAATCAGCAGCTTTTTCCCGGGGTTTAGGGTCCATAAAACGAACAGTGTCAGCCAACACTTCTGTTACATACACGTTAACGCCTTCCGCGTTTTCATAGCTTCTTGTCTGAATCCGTCCGCTTACGCCGACGAGAGAACCTTTTTGGCAATACAACGCCGTGTTTTCAGCTGTTTTTCTCCAAAGTGTGCAATTGACGTAATCAGCTTCGATTTCACCTGAAGCATTCTTGAAGCTGCGGTTCACCGCGAGCGTAACATGTGCAACTGCCGCACCGGCGGAAGTGTAGCGAAGATCAGGATCTTTTGTAAGACGTCCGACAAGCATGACCTGATTGAACATGCGATTCCTCCTCTCCTTGCGGTTGTATGTATTGTAAATGATGCAACAAGAAAAGAAAAACGCTTAAAAATGGCTTTCAGCCTCTGTTTTTATCTTTCGTTTTCATTTTTCCTTCAGCTAAAAACATCTTTTGCTTTTTTCCTTTGAAGAAATATGTACTTTTTAAAAAACGGAAAAAGATTTGCTTTGTCAGCCAGTTTTGCGTATTCATGCGCACATAGGAAGAGCCATCCCACGCAAACCACTGAAAGCTCAATTTTTTTTCCGGCATTGACAGCTTGATTTTATACTGCTCCATGCCATCTTGTGTTTCGTATAAAAAACTTATTCTTCCTTTTTTGTTCAGATGAACCTCAAACACTTCTTTACGGCTTAACATATATGTTACTTCCTTTTGAATCAAATGGCTTTCAGAAGGAGCGCCGTCAATATAAATTTCTTTTAAACGAAATTGATTCATACCACATCTCTCCGTAATCCATAGTCAGTTACAGTATAATGAAAAAATAGAAATTATTAAATGTTTCGCTCATACAAAATTCTTTAGCCCCAGCATTGCAGGATTTTTTCCTCGAAAACGTTTATGTTATAATGGAAGGCAAGAAAACTTTGGAAGTAATCGGGGTGAGAAGAAATGAAAACCTTTAAACTGGTTGACCTGAATGTGGAACGAGTGGACAAGGAAGAACAATCAATCGAACAGTTTCCCCTTATTGACGGACTGATTATAAATAAAGAAGACGGTGAAAATCACTGGCTGATTGAGGCGCTTGTACAGAAAGAACATCTTTCTTTTTTTGAACAGCTTCAAAACAGCCAATCTGAAGCCAAAGTATTTGTAACGATCACGAAAAAAAGCAATCGCCCCGCCCAGCTGACAGCAGCAGTGAAAAATATCGTCAAGCTGGAAGAAAGCATCCAGGTTTTACTCTATGGACAAATGGTCACAAGAAAACAGCAGGGCACTGAAACCATTCTCGAGTCCCTTGTAAAAGAGGGCTATACAGGAACAAAACTCATTGAGGCATTTAAGCAAAAATTATAAATATGAGGGGGCATGTTCCCCAAAACAGACACTGAACCGAAGAACATCACAATAGACATTTTGAATAGATATGTTCTGCATGAAAAAAGCTGCCGTTTTGAACGGCAGCTTTTCTTTTCGTGCTTTCACTCTTGCATATTTAATTTGTATGGCCAAAAGAATCAACCAATTCCCCTTTCACAACAAGGCGCCCTTCAGTTTTGACCGCCTTGTCACATGTGATTAACGTAATCTCTTTTCTGTTTGTCTCCTCAATTACATCTGCATCCATTTCCGATATGATGTCTTTAGATGTTACAGAATAGATATAATCCTTTTTAAAATCCGTGATGACAATTTGGGCACCTGTTTTTATGTTTTCCAGAGGTCCGAACAGAAGATTCTTTTGCTTCAAATGATGGCCCGCCAACGGATAATTTCCCTCACCCATTTTTTGATCCGGGCGCATTGTTGCCGCCCCTATCAAAAGATTTTCATTGGTTGTGCCTTTTACGATCGGAAGCTCCAGATCGACACTTTTAATTGTTATCCGCCCGATAACCGCTTTTTGATCGTGATCAAAGCCGGCCTTTACAGCATCCATTAACTCAGGCGGCTCGATTAAATCAAATTCAAATTCCGCTTCTCTCTCATTATTTTTTTTCAGCTGCTCCACAGTTAAGGCCGATTCACTCTGGCTTTTGCTAAGATAAGCTATAATTCCGCCTTTTATATAAGGAGAAGAGATCAGCAGCAGTCCGAAAAGGATGAACACCGTAATGATCATTTTCTTGTACATGCAAAAAACCCTTTCTTATGCATCCTTCTAAAAACGCTTCGTGTCACTTTTCAAAAAAGCACCTGATCGATTCTTCGATGATCAGGTGCCTTCAACTTTATCCTTTTCTTTGTTTCTTTCTTGAGGCAACAGCTAAGCCTCCGCCTGCCATAAGCAGCAGGATACCGATCATTGCTGTCAGCATGCTGTCTGTATCTCCGGTTTTTGGGAGGGTTTTGTCTGTGTTCGACTGACCATCCGAGCTGCCATCTGTACCATTGGTATTCGGATGATCTCCATCATCTTTTCCATTTCCGCCCGGTGCAGGTTTATCAGGATGATCATGCTTATCAGGCGTTGGTGTTTTCACTTTTTGATTAGAAACAACGATCTCAACAGCTTTTGACTGTCCTTTTTCAATTGTGAATTCAATCGGTGTTTCGTCAAGTTTGTAACCTTCGGGAGCCTTCGTTTCAATCAACTGGTAGCTTCCCGGCGCAAGGCCTTTTACAGTGAACTGCCCATTTTGATCTGTTTTCCAGAGTTTAGAAAGCTCTTTTCCATACCCGTCAGTTTTTACAGGCTTGCCGCTTTCGTCCAATAACTTGAATTCAGCGCCCTCCAAAACGGTATTTTTATCGTCTTGATCCACTTTTTTCACATTTACGTCACCTGGTGCCAAAATGTTTTCCGCGGTGATTTCGACTGTTTTCGTGTCTGTGTTTGTGATCTTGAACGATATAGGAGTTTGGTCCACCTCATAATCCTTAGGCGCTTTTGTTTCTACAAACTGATAATCGCCAGCTTTGAGGCCATGCACCGTGAATTGTCCTTTGTCATCGGTAACCAAACCGGACTTCAGCACTTTGCCGTTGGCGTCTGTCAAATTGAATTCTGCGCCTTGCAGAACTTTACGTTGATCATGCTGATCCACTTTTGTGAGGACAACCCGGTTCTTCGTATTAACCGCTGTTACTTCAACTTGTTTAGGTTTGCCGCCGTTTTCTGCCTTAATGGTGAATGGCACAGGGATGGCGGATAATAGATACCCGTCTGGCGCCTGTTTTTCGATAAATTGATAGCTTCCTGGCGCTAACCCGTCAACTTCAATTTTGCCGCCTTCTTTTGAGACTAGATCGTCTCTCACTGTTTTCCCATTGCTGTCAGTGATTTTGAATACCGCGCCTGCTAAGCCTTTTCCATCCTGATCTTCCTTCGTCAGCTGAACCGATCCTTGATAGTTCACGACGATCCCGGCATCAGCGGATTTTGGCTTTCCTGCTGCTGATTCAGAAATGGTAAACTCTTTTTTCTCCGTGTTTAGCACATAACCGGCTGGCGCTTTCGTTTCAACAAAGGCGTAGCGTCCCGGCGAAAGATCTGAAGCCTTCACTTTTCCGTCTTTATCGGAAGTCAGCTCTTCTTGAACCGTATTTCCTTTTTCGTCGACAATGTTAAAAACTGCACCTTCAAGCTTCTTGCCTTCAGCATTTTCCTTCGTCAACTCAACGGAGCCTTTATGGTTAGTAGCGATCCCGGCATCTGTAGCTTCAGGCTTTCCTTCAGAGGAATCAGAGATCTCAAACTCAATTTTCTCTGTATTCAGCACATAGCCCGCTGGCGCTTTCGTTTCAACAAAAGCGTAGTGTCCCGGTGCAAGGCCTGAAGCTGCGACTTTCCCATTTTTATCTGAGGTCAGTCCTTCTTGAACCGTATTACCTTCCTTGTCGATAATCTTAAAGACGGCTCCTTCAAGCTTCTGGCCATCTGCATCTTCCTTCGTCAGCTCAACAGAGCCTTTATCGTTAACGGCGATTCCGGCATCTGCGGCTTCAGGCTTTCCTGCTGCAGATTCTGAGATGGTAAATTCTTTTTTCTTTGTATTCAGCACATAGCCGGCTGGCGCTTTTGTTTCCACAAAAGCGTAATGGCCCGGTGCAAGGCCCGAAGCCTCAATTTTTCCGTCTTTATCTGAAGTCAGCTTCTCTTGAACAATCTTTCCATCTTGATCGACAATGTTGAATACTGCGCCTTCAAGTTTCTGGCCTTCAGCATTTTCCTTCGTCAGAGAGACTTTTCCTTGATAATTGGTCATTGCCCCCAAATTGACGTCAGACACTTGATTCTTTTCATTCTTTGCGATTGAGAAGTGAATCGCTTTTGTATTTACGATAAAGCCTTCAGGAGCTTGTGTTTCTGTCAAGCGATAGTAGCCCGCCGGCAAACCGTTCATTTCTACTTTTCCGTTTTTATCAGATTTTATATCTGTTCGTATGAGAGTATAGGTGCCGTCATTTGACTTTTTCTCCAGCTTGAAAACAGCACCCGCCAAAGGATTGTTTTGTTCGTCTTGTTTGATAAGCGTCACCTTGTTCTGTTGATTTACGACTTTGTACAGCGCTCCTGTCTTGGAGGAGTTGCTGTCTATCTTTACAGAGACTCCTTTTGCATAAGCATCACTGATGGTATATCCGTCAGGCGCTTTTACTTCTTTTAATACATAGGAACCGTAGCGAATATTTCCGAATGTAAGCTTCCCGCCGGCATCCGTCGTACCAGTGCGGAGGAGCTGTTTGGAGCCCTCAGACCATAACTGGAATTCTGCTCCTTCAAGAGCTTTATCGTCCTCTCCAGTCTTAAAAATCGTCAGGCTTCCTTTTTCTCCGGATCCGGAACCGTCGCCGCTTGAAATGGCAACAAAGATCGAGCTGCTGTTTTCTTGAGTCTGCTCCTTCACATTTGTTCCTGAAATAGACACCTTATTTTTAACATGGCCGCTCGTGCCGGCTATGTTAATCAGAGACCGGTATTTGATCACATAGGCGCGATCAATTTGCTTATAGCTGCCTATGAATTTCAGGACAAACGATTGTTCACCTGTTGTATTGTCCGTTTTGATGTCTAACGTGTAGTCTTTGTCTTTTTGAAGCTCGACATCTCCCACGGTCAGATTTCCGCTGCTGTCTTTGACCACTCCGTTTTCATCATATTTTGCTTGATACACTTTAAAAGAATCCGCATCTAATATTTGATTTTCATCCGGCGTGTCAGTAACTTTTACGTCATCCAGCGTTGATTGGCTGGAGTTGACATTGATGTTCCAATCGATGTAGCTTCCATTTTGTTTGCCGCCTTTGAAAACCAGGCTTCCTCCGTTCGCAACTGAAACAGAGCCTGTTAACGTGCGGTCTGCATAGCCGTCATTATAGTAGGTTGCCTTGTTTGTATACTGATTCTGATCAATGACCTGTCCTTTGAGTGATGTCTTAAACTCAACCAGATATGGTACAGAATCGCCTGTTTTAAGGTGTATCGTCAGCGTGCGTTCATTTTTCGCAGAAGGCTCTTCGACATCATACTTGGAAGGATCAAGCGCGTCTCCTTCTGTGATCGAGCCGTTTTTATTGATCGTATAACTCTTAACGACAACGGAACCCGGCACAAATTGCTGAGGATCTGTTATGGCATCTTTGATATAAGGGTTTTTCGTCGGCTCGCCGTTATAGTTGACGCCGATTTTCCACGTGATTTCCTTTGAAACCGCGTTATATGATCCGTTTTTGAAACCATTATTTGAAGTCTGATGATTCGGCGTAAAACCGCTTGATACCTTATTCGTGCGCTCATTGCCGTTTTGATCAGTCCATGTCGACTGAGCTGTATTCTTAACGCTTTCGTTAGAATAATCGGCATTGAACGTTGTCGTATAAGTGATCTTAAATTGACTGTCTGTTTTTGCATAATCCCCGATCAATGCCAAAGTAAAGCCTTTATGATCCGGTTTTTTTATTAACGTGTAGTCTTTGTCTTTCTGCAATGTTTTGTTGTTCGTTGTGTCTTGAAGCTTGAACGATTCATCAAGCAGAACCATTCCGCCGCTTTCAAATTGATCATTCAAAGTCCAATTGTTCATCAAGTATTTATTTTTATTAACTGTAATCGTCCAATCAGCCGTCTTCTTCTCATAATCTACGTTTGAATATCCTTTGATGAGGTTTTGCTGAATGGCTATTCCGGAAGCCTCTTTTGAATCCCCTGTTCCGGTCACAACGCTGTTGGTGTATGTTGTCGATTTATCAATGATCACTCCGCTGTTGACCTTTGTTTGATATGTGATTTTGTACGCGCTGGTAATGGTTTTATTAAATTTGACTTCAAATCCGCTTCCATTATCGATCAGCGTATAGTCCTCGCCTTCCTTTAAAGGCGTTCCCGCTTGCTCGCTGCCGTTCTGTCCAAAGGTAATAGGAATAACCTTCAAAGAATCTTTCACAAGATGCAAATCGCCAGTTCCAAAAGCATCTTTAATGCTGGCCTTGGATTGGTCGATCTGTTTCTCACCGTAATTGTATGAAAGAGCCCAGCTGAATGTTTGAGATTCTCCATCATAGCCGGTCGATGATTTCGCGATCATTCTTCCATATTTGGCTGCAACAGTGGCTTCGGCAGAAATGGGTTCCAGGTTGTCTCCGCTGAATGCCGCCTTGTTCGTCAGCGTTACATTTCCGCCTTCACTCGGCTTCGCACTATTGTCAATGTCGGTTTCGTATACAAGGCGGTATGCTGAATCAATTGTCCCGTCAAATGTGACATTTCCTTTTGAATCAACACTGTAGCCGGAAGAAACTTCATTTCCTCTGCTGACAGAACCATCAATGTTCACATTGAGTTCATACACTTTAACTGAACGGTAGATTACGCCATCTGGAAGGCTTTCCGTGAGTTTGGCATTTTTGACTTGATCCAACTTTTTATTGACATCGACCGTCCATGTTACTTTACCAGGGTTGATGCCTTTATCCAGCACACCTGATTTATCAATGGTTTTACTCACATTGGGTTTAAAATAAACTGTTGTTTCAGGAGTATCGGCATTCACAGGAAATGGGATCTTTTGTGTTGTCGAACCCGTTATTTTTTTCTCGTTGAACTGCGTATTGATAACCAATGTGCCTTTGACATTAGAACTGTCTTTTACCTCGCCGTTAAATGTCATTACCACATGTCCGTTCGTATCAATAGAAAATGTCCCGTATGTGGTGTCTCCGGCGCTTAAAGGCAGGTTCACAATGTCATTATGCATAATAAATTCTTTAGGCAAATCAAATTCATATTTATCGCCGGCATTGATTGTTTTTCCTAAATTGTCGGGAATGGCCCAATCAATTGAAATTTTCACCGGAGAATTCGTATTGGCGCGATTGCCCTTGTCATATGGCTTTCCGTTTTCGTCCGTCAACGTCACGCCAGTTAAAATATGTTGCGTGATTTGTTTTTCTTCAGTTTGCAAGCTTTTGAAAGCTGATTGACTTGAGGATGACACTTTTTTTGAATCATCACTCTTAGAGGCTTCGCCGCTCTTAGCGTCATCTGACGGCTGCTGTTCTTCCTCTTTTTGATCCTTGCTGACTGAAGGTGCAGGTTTGTCATCTTTCCCTTCCTGATCACCCGCAGTATCAGAAGAGTCGTTTTTTGGCTCTTCCGCCTCGGCATCTGGTGTCTCCTCTTTCTTAACAGGGATGATCACCTGCTGGGTTTTGCCTCCCCCTAGCTGAAAAAGGGCTGCTGCTGTATGTTCATCGTCTTTTACATCTGCAGTAAACTTAGCTGGCAGTGTAATGTTCCCCTTGGCATCAGGAGAATCCGCGGATGCAGTTGTTAATTTTACTGTCATGGTGCTGCTGCCCGCCGGCACTTGATAGCTGCCGATGACCTGATCAGCAGATTTGATCTCACCTTCTGCACCTTTATCAAATGTAAAGCTTTTAGGTATCTCCACATTGATATCCTGTTCGCTATCTGCTTTTTTGTCTTTTTTCAATGACCATTCATATGTCAGTTTCACTTCGTCCCCCGGTGTTAGTGCCGGTTTGTTTCCTTTTGATCCGTCAACAATCTGACCCTTGGCGTCCTTAACTGTTACCGAATCGAAGAATTGGCTGTCACTTGACGTTACGTCCACAGCCTGTGCCGTAAGAGTATAGCTGGCGATCTGGCTAAAGAAGAAAAAGATGGCAAGGCTTATGATCATAACGATCCGCCCGCTTTTTTTCAGCCCTAAGGGAAAACTCCTCGTTCTCAACTTTTCATTCCTCCCTTTCTTATCTATCTTTCACTTGCCGATTGATCCGCGAGACCATAACATCATGTCTCATCCCCCAAAAAGAACTGCTAATACCGAATGAGTTCCAAAACTAAAATTTGTCATCCGAACCAAACTACATTGTATGAAATGGAACTATACAATTTCTGTACAACTCAGAAATCATGTATGATTGAAGTGAATTGGAGAGAGTTGAAGTTTCACCCAGGAGACATATGGCTAGGGACTTCCCTTTAAGTGCACAAAAAAACCAGTGTGCATCGAAAAGCAATCGACACATACTGGTTTGGAGTTCTTTAATTAATTTGATCCTTCATTTGTTTGTAACGCTGATATTCTTTTATCGCCTCTTCTACCTTCCCGCTTTTGTTGAATAGCTGCAGCTTGTATTGCATAATTTTATGATCGTATGGCTCAATTTTCTCGGCTTGCAGGCAAATGTCCATCGCTTGATGATCGTTCATTTCATGAATATGATAATCGATCAGTTCATAGGCCTTTCCAAGCCAAAGCTGGGAAAGACGCGTCTTTTCCGGTTCTGCCCAAAGATAGCCGTGCTCCATTAGATAATGATTTTGATAGGACATGAAAATATCCATGTGCAGATGTAATGTAGCCGTATTGAGCGGCGGCGCCCCTTTTAGCGATTTTTCCCATTCCACAATATCGATTTTTGCGCCTGAAAGCCGAAGAATATATCCAGTATCAGTCTTCTCGATAGTTTGGCTGAAAGGGATCTGGCTGAATAATTTTCGTATTTGATAAATGGTTGAGTAAAGTTGGGTGCTTGCTTTTGAAACATCGTAATGAGGCCAAAAAAGATCGATTAGCATGTCTTTACTGACCACATGGCCTTGATTGTGAAGTAAAAATAAGTATATTTCACGTGCTTTCGACGTTCTCCACTTGACTGGAATGCTTGTTTTGACATCCTTTAAGGTTTGATGAAACTGCAAGCTCCCAAAACATTGGATGGAAAAATGCGCCTCGGTATTTTCTGCATTTTTCTGAGCATATTATTCGTTTTGATTCGTTCAACAGTTGTCTCAAGCCGCTTGTATATGACAGGCTTCATCAAATAATCAATGGCATTCAGCTCAAACGCCTTGATAGCAAACTCATTATAAGCCGTGATGAAAACGACTTGGATGTTTTCATTCATCGATTGAATCGCCTCAGCAAGCTCAATGCCGTTTACCCCCGGCATTTCAATATCAAGAAACACCGCATCTACAGCAGGAGTCTCAGGATGCTCTAAGGCCTCAACCGGATCTTGATACGCCATAATAGATTGAAAGGCGTTTGTTCGTTCAAGCATTTTCTTAAAATGGAGCAATGCCAAGTGCTCATCGTCAACAATTAACGCTTTCACAAAACATCCCACCCTATATGTAAAATCGAGATATCAGTAAATAACTTCTATTATATCATGACAAATAACCCCTTTATCTGGATTCTTTTTCTTTCTATTGTAGTTTTTGAAATTTTACACTTACAATATTTATAAAAAAATAGGAATTTAGAATGATCCTATTTGAATAAAGGAGCCATGATATGAAAGAGAAATTGATCTTCACTTCTATTATTTTCGGTTACGCTGCATTCTTTATGGGTTTCATAGCCATTGACCATTTTTCCGGATCAACGCTTCCTGCGGCAAGGCATGGGGTCATGAACTTGGAGAATTGGGATTTTCAGAAGGATGGGAATGTACAGCTGAACGGAAAATGGACATTGTATCCAAATCAGATTCTGTCACCAAAAGAGATCGCTTCAGCAAAAGGAAAAGATCCCTTATTCGTTGATGTCCCCAGCAATGTGAAGCTGGCCAAGCAGGGTATCAATGTTGATTACGGAACGTATAAGCTGACCATCAGATCAAAGCAAGACAATCAGGTTTTTGGGATCAGCACGTCGTTTATTTACAGTGCCAATCGCATCTATTTTAATGGACAATTCATTGGCCAAAGCGGCAACCCTTCAGATAAACCTGATTTTGCGGCACAAAACCGCCCATATACGAGCTTTTTTACGCTTCACAAGGGTGACAATGAACTTATCGTACAATTTTCGAACTTCGGAAAAACGCCGGGATGGGGAATCGCAAAGCCAATTACTTTTGGCATCCAGGAGCAAATAGTGCGGGAAAACAAAATTTCCTTTCTTAATGATACAATCATGATTACAGCTTTTTTCATTACCGGATTATATTTTCTGGGCTTTTTCCTGCAAAGAAAAAAAGATAAACATTTGTTGTTTTTTTCTGTTATGTGTCTTCTGTTTTCGTTCATTATTCTGATGATCGGAAAAGAGCGGATTATATTTCTCCTCTATCCGTCAATTTCATTTTCACTGCTAAATTCATTGAGGGCAATCTCTACAGTGCTCGTCAGCATTGCGGTTTTTCTCTATCTCTTTTTTGCTTACAGAAAGATTGTTTCAAAGCGTTTTATTCGCATTGCCACTGTTTCTTCCGGGCTGGTCTTAGTCACAGATTTTTTAACCGTGGGTTTTATCGGCCATACCTCGTACATCTTACATTCTGTGCTAGCCGTCTCGACCCTGGTTTATATTACATATATTTTTACGATTGCTGCGATCCGCAAAATGGAAGGAAGTCTGTATCTTACTATTGCATCTATATCTATGAGTGCTTTTGTCATTTTAACCACCATTTCAGCTTACAGCGGGAAAACGGCCTTTTCTTTTAATTCGATTTATTCATTGCCAACAGTTATCGCTTTGCTGGCGATCGTTCTGTTAATGGCGCAGCAATTTGCCGGGGCATTCCGTGAAAATGAAGTGCTATCGTGGAAATTGCTCAGAAGTGACCGGCTAAAGGATGAATTTATTGCTAAAACATCACATGAATTCAAAACACCGCTGAACAGCATCATTAATATATGCCAGACCCTGCTGGCCGGCAAGGGAAAAAGAACGATAGAAGAAGAGAAAGAAAATATGCAGCTCGTCATCCGCATGGGCTACAGGCTGTCCAATCTGGTAAATGACATTCTGGATTTAGAAAAAATAAAGCAAGGCATGCTTCAAATCCACCCGGTTCCTGTTGATATTTATACTTTAGTTTGTTCGGAAATGAATTTCTACAACCTCTTATCGAGACATAAAAACTTAAATATCATGAACCATATCCCAGACGATCTTCCTCTGGTGCTCACAGATGAAAACCGCTTCCGCCAAATATTAACCAATTTAGTAGACAATGCAATCAAATATACAACAGAGGGCCAAATCACACTTTCTGCTTCAAGACTGAACGATAACATGATCAAAGTGACAGTAGCAGATACAGGAAGCGGCATTTCAGAAGCCGATCGCCAAACCATCTTTGAGTCTTTTCAGCAAGCCGAAAAGAATAAAGACGATGGTGCCGGTCTTGGCCTCAGCATTGTCAAACAGCTGGTTCAGCTCCAAAACGGAGATATTTGGGTCGAATCAGAAGAAGGAAAAGGTTCTGCATTCCATTTCACCTTGCCGACCGCCCAAAATGAATCTGTCTCTGAAACAAAAAAACGTCTTCCTGAATTACAATCCGGGAGAGATCTATCAGATATCTCATTTAGCACGCCTTATTACTCTGAGAGTATTGACGCTCCAACCATTCTGATTGTCGATGATAACATTGACAGTTTAAAAATTTTAAACGATATGCTTGAAGGTGTGCCCTACAATGTGATTGCTGCGAAGAACGGAAAGGAAGCATTAGAAATCATCTCTTGCACAAAGCTTGATTTGGTTATTTTGGACTTGATGATGCCGGATATGACTGGTTTCGAAGTCTGTATGAAAATTCGCGAACGATTCAGCATGGTTGATCTTCCGGTTCTGATCATTACAGCTGCCATTATCGGCCATGACAAATACAAGGCTTTTCATGCCGGAGCGAATGACATTTTGCAAAAACCCTATCATTACTCTGAATTTATGGCGCGTATTCAAAACCTGATAATGATGAAACATACAGCAAATCAAGCCACAAGAATGGAAATGGCGTTTCTCCAGTCGCAAATCAAGCCTCATTTTCTTTATAATGTATTAAACACGATTATTTCTCTCACTCATTTGGATATTGAAAAGGCCCGGGAGGTAACAGAGGAATTTACCAACTATTTAAGAATGAGTTTTGACTTTCAAAATACATCAGCCATCAGTTCCTTCAGACATGAGCTTTCGATTATCAATTCCTATCTTTCTATAGAAAAGACGCGATTCGGTAATCGGCTTGAGGTTCTTTTCGATATAGATGAAGACATTGACTTTATCCTTCCGCCTTTAATGATTCAGCCCTTGGTGGAAAATTCCGTTCTTCACGGTGTCAGCAAGAAAAGAGGCGGAGGATGGATCAAACTGACAGCTAAGAAACAAAACAAAAATGAGTATTACATCAAAGTTGAGGATAACGGCGCCGGGATGACTCCGGAAAAACAAAAAGATCTCTTATCTGCGGATTTCGATCGCAGCGTCGGGTTGAAAAATATCAATCAGCGGCTGAAACATTTTTGCGGAAGCGAGTTGATGATTACCAGCACTCCGGATGCAGGCACCTCTGTCTCAATGCTCATTCATCTCGCTGAAACAACAGAAAGCCCTGCAGAACTGAAGGACATAGAACAAACCTAAACGAAAATTGAGATAAAAAAAGACGCCGTTTCTAACGGCATCTTTTTTATTCCGGCGACTTTGCTTGTTGCTTCAGCAGGTCTCTGATTTCTTTCAGCAGCTCCTCCTGCGCATCCACCGCTTCCTCCGCAGCCTCTTCTTCTGCTGCTTCTTTTTTGCGCCTTAACCCATTCAAAGTCCGAATGACGATAAAAATGGAGAACGATATAATTAAGAAGTTCACAATCGTCTGTATAAAGCTGCCATACTTCACTACAGCATCGCCAAACGTAAACGACAGGCCTGAAAAGTCAAGCCCTCCCAGCAGCAAACCGACCAAAGGCATAATGATATCATTTACTAGAGATGTGACGATCTTTCCGAAAGCGCCGCCTATCACAACACCAATCGCAAGGTCTACGATATTCCCCCGCATGGCAAAGGCTTTAAATTCATTCCACATACAATCACCTGCTTTTCTATATTTGTAAAGAAAAAAAGACAAATGTGCCGCTGGCCATCTGCCTTTTTTCAATTATTCTCCGAGGGCAAAAGTCAGTTCTACTTCGCAAACGACTTCGCCATCAACTGTGGCAACGCCTTTTCCGCGCCCGATTGTGCCGCGGGCACGAATGATTTCAACCTCAAGGTGAAGCTGGTCACCAGGCTTGACTTGTTTTTTAAAGCGGCAGTTATCAATGCCTGCAAAAAAAGCCAGTCTGCCGCGGTTTTCTTCTTTAATCAACATCGCAACAGCTCCGACTTGAGCGAGTGCTTCTACGATTAATACGCCGGGCATAACCGGGTACTGAGGAAAATGTCCGTTAAAGAACTCTTCATTAGCGGTTACATTTTTATAGCCTTTTGCCCGTTTGCCCTCTTCAACTTCCGTAATCCGATCCACAAGCAAAAACGGATAACGGTGAGGAATAATTTCTTTAATTTGCTGAGTATCAAGCATTGTCTTGACATCTCCTTCATCTGCATTAGTATGTATAGCAATCATCAAAGATCCAATCTGTACATTTGAAAAGTATATTATGAATTAATCTCTTTTTCAACCGCGCTAAAATGTAACCAACTGTCAATGAGAGCCGTCAAAAGTTATGATATGATAATTATAGATTTTACCAATAGCAAAGAGGTAGGAAAATGATTTCGAAGTTTATTGAAAAAAGAATGCTAAACATGTTAGACGAGTGGTATTCCGCAATGAGCAAACGCAAAATGAATCACGTTTGCACACTGAAAGAGAAAATTGATCAGCACCTTCCAAAGATCAAAAAGAACACAAAACTTTGGATGCGTTATCAATTGTTTCAGGCCCGCCATCAGCTGCTTTTTGAAAACCAGAACGGACTCGATTCATTGTTCGATGACCTATATGGCCTGGAAGACAAAATGGATGATGAATTGAAATATTATCTGTATTTTTTCTCTGGGTTATATGAGATGGTAAAAACAGCTCCGAAACATGCAGTACATCATTTTAAAAAAGCTGAACAGTACCTGGCCGCCATTCAAAATACGTTTGAAGCCGCTGATTTATATTATCAAACCGCCGGCGCCTATTACTTGATGAAATCACCGCCGCTTTCCATCCAATACGTCAAAAAAGCATTACACATCTATTTGCACCAATTCGGCTATATCAAAAAGGTAATCACCTGTAAACTTTTGCTCGCCGTGAATTATATTGATCAAGAACGCTATGAAAAAGCTGAACAGCTTTTCAAAGAAATCATTAAGAAAACCCAGCAACTACATGACGAAAACCTGCTATGCCACGCTTATTATAACCTTGGCTTTTTAAAAGCGACCGAGAAAAAAGACCAGGAAGCGCTTCTTTACTTTAGAAAAGTATTAAAGAATCAAGAATTTGAAATGAATTCACCAGTCTCATATCTTCATTGTGTGTACGAGTCTGTCAGAGCGCTTTTTAAAACAGGAAACATCACAGAAGCTAAAGCCGTCCTTCAAAAAGGAAAAGAATTATCTGAAAAGGTAGACATTCAAACCATTTATTTAAAATTAAAAACGCTTGAAGCCCTCTACACCTCAGTGGAAGATCCCTATGAGCAGCTGCTCGAATATGTGCTTGAATTAGAAAAAATCGAGGCGTGGGTGGATTTAGAAGTGCTGTTAGAAGATATTACGGAATACTACAAAAAAAAGGACGATTTCGAAAAAGCCGCTTTTTTTATCATGCGCGGCTGATTGAAAAACGCCCATTTTCTTATTATCTGACTGAATTGATTAAACCGAGCATTTGATCTCCCATTGTGATCGTTCTGCTGTTCAGCTGATATGAACGCTGGGACGTGATCAAATCTGTCATTTGTTCTGAAATATCGACATTGGACATCTCAAGTGAGCCCTGCTGCATGCCGATGTTTTGTCTATTAGCGCCGTTCAGCTCTTCAAAAGCTGCCGCATTATCAATAGAGAAAAGGTTATCCCCTTCCGATTTCAGCTCTTGAGGGTTATTCACTTGGACAACGCCAAGATTAAACCGCTGAACCGCGTTTCCGTCAGATGCGGTTAAGGTGCCGTTCTTATTGATGGTGATATTCTTCATTGAGCTGTCGATGTTCACTGTATTGCCGTTCTCATCAAGTACGGGATACCCATTTCCAGTGACGAGCTGCAGCTGGTTGGCATTATTGGCTGAAGGCGTTAAATATAATGCTCCGTCTCTCGTATACTGGCGGTTTCCATTTACATTTACCTGAAGATACTGGTATGGAGACGTAAATGCGATATCCAGATCGCGATCGGTCTTCTGAATGCTTCCTTGATCAGAGACTAGGCGTGAATTCATCATCGCTCCGACGCCAAGGCGCAAGCCGGGCGGCGTTTTTCGGGCTTTTGCCACTTCCTCGTTTTTTTCATCAACCTGATCGAATTGCTGTCTGACAAGCTCAGAAAAATTCGTATCTTTTGCCTTATAGCCGGTTGTGTTGCTGTTTGAAAGGTTGCTGCTGATTGTGTCAATCTGCTGCTGCAGCTGGTTTAAGGTTGTTGATGCCGTTAGCATTGACCTGAGCATAGTTGATATCCCCCGTTTTTTCTTCCGTTATCTTAAATTTTTCCGATTTCATTTGCTGCTTTATCCATACTTTTATCGTAAGCCTGAATAACCTTCTGATTCGCCTCAAACGATCTGTACGCTTCAGTCATTTCTGTATAGGCGCTTGTCACATCCACGTTTGAAAGCTCTGAGACGCCTTGTTTTAATGAATAGGATACCTGATTGTTTCCGGCTGCGCTTGGCAGATCATTACCGTCCGCCGTGCTGTACAAATCATTTCCGTCCCGTTTGAGAGTGCGGACATCTTCCGCCATTCTGACATCAATCTGGCCGGCTGTGCGTCCGTTCGTTGTCACAGTACCGTTTTCAGACACAGTAAAATCCTCATTATCAACAGTGATTGGCTGGCGATCCGTCGATAAAATAGGGCGTCCGTTGATCGTCAGCTGGTTGTTCTCATTTAGTGAAAATGTGCTGCTTTTTGAATAACGGATTCCATCCGCTGTTTGAACCGGATAAAAAAGAGCAGCTTTTTCATTGGTTTCTGCATTCATCGGAACTTGATTTTCGATCAATGCAATGTCTGTAGGCTGATCTGTGGACTTCAGGCTTCCCTGTGTGAAGAGAGGCTTGAGCTCCTGCATATATACTCCGGTATTCACGGAACCGATTTCCGTCCTCGATGTCCCGGCCGGAGATTTTGATTCTATTCTGCTGAGCAGCATCTCAGGGAACGCGCGCATCGAGCCTTGATCAGCTTTATATCCTGATGTATTTGCGTTAGCAATATTATTTGAAAGCATTTCCGTTCTTCGCTGCTGGGCAATCATAGCGGATGTTGCTGTATATAATCCTTTTAACAAATTTCCCACCTCTAAAAATGGCATTTTTTCCAGTTGTCATATAGGAACGTTCGTTCTATAATAAAAACTCAGTATTTTATCCTATTATCGTCATTTAACATCTTTTCGTGAAGGCTTTTTCATAAAAAAACCTCATTCTTTTTGCAGAATGAGGTTTGTGAAATCAGCTTAGTTTGCGTTTAGGAAGCTTGTCCATATTATCAAGCATGACACCTGTGCCGATGGCTACGCAATCCATAGGATTTTCAGCAACGAGGACCGGTACCTTCAGCTCTTCAGCAAGCAGCTGGTCAAGGCCGTTTAAGAGCGCGCCTCCGCCGGTAATAATAACGCCGCGGTCAATAATATCAGCAGAAAGTTCAGGCGGTGTTCTTTCGAGCACTTGTTTCGCAGCCTGAACAATAACAGCGACAGATTCACGAAGGGCTTCTTCAACTTCTTTACTGTTTACTGTAATTGTTCTTGGAAGACCGGAAACCATGTCCCGTCCGCGAATGGAAATTTCCTCGTGACGTGCGTCTGGGAAAACAGTTGCGACTTTAATCTTAATATCCTCCGCAGTACGTTCGCCGATCAGCAGCTTGTACTCGCGTTTGATATAATTTAAGATTTCCATGTCAAACTTGTCCCCAGCCATTTTAATAGAAGAGGAGGTGACAATATCGCCCATTGAAATAACCGCGATATCCGTCGTCCCGCCTCCGATGTCTACAACCATGTTACCGCTTGGCTGGAATATTTCCATACCCGCGCCGATAGCGGCAACTTTAGGTTCTTCTTCAAGGTACACATGTTTCCCGCCGCTTTTTTCTGCAGCTTCTTTGATTGCTTTTTGCTCAACGGATGTAATATTCGTCGGGCAGCAAATGAGCATGCGCGGCTTTGAGAACAGGCCTTTTACATTCAGCTTGTTAATAAAATGTTTCAGCATTGCTTCTGTTACTTCAAAGTCAGCAATAACTCCGTCTTTCAGCGGGCGAATCGCAACAATATTCCCAGGTGTACGTCCAACCATTCGTCTTGCCTCTTCGCCAACCGCCAGCACTTTGCCGCTGTTTTTATCAAGTGCAACAACGGAAGGTTCATTCAGAACAATTCCTTTACCTTTAACATGGATCAGTACATTTGCAGTACCGAGGTCAATACCAATATCCCTTGCAAACATCTATTTATATCCTCCTTGAAAATCTGTTTCACAGTAAATATCCACATTGTGCCCTAATTATATATATTATCATAAAATATAGAAAAAAAGTTGGAAGCACAATAAGTTCTTTACAAATTTTTGCGGATGTTTTATGAACGATTTCAAGAAGGCAATGCCAGGTGATTACGATTGCTGAACAGGCTCTCCTTCGAGAATTTCATCTTTTTTATATTTGAGCTTTGTCGCTTCTCCTCCTCTTAAATGCCTGATGGATTTATGATAATCGAGTATTTCTTTCACTTCGTTTGCCAAGTCGGGGTTAATTTCAGGCAGACGCTCTGTTAAATCCTTGTGTACTGTACTTTTGGAAACACCAAATTCCTTCGCAATGACACGAACGGTTTTCTTTGTCTCCACGATGTACTTCCCTATCTTGATTGTTCGCTCTTTGATGTAATCGTGCACACCACTCGACCTCCCTAAAATGGATGTGAGAAGTGTGAAATGAGATCCGTATTCTGTAAAGAGTCGTTCATTATGCCGCTTCTTCGTTGTATGGTTTTAAAAGTAAGTTTGTGAAATATGCCCACGATCCCTCACCTCAAACACTCTCTTTGTTAGGTTTGTAACAGTGTATTAGCATTCTTTTGGGAATATGCTAAAAACTCAATAAGGACAAGGGGTGAAACGAACTTTTTCAGATTCAGCAAACTATTTCGCGTCACTAAATTTTCATCTTTACAACTATTGATCGCTCCTGTAAAATGAAATAAGCAATTAGTTACTTAGGTAAGTTTTTTAGAAGGAGACCGACATGTCCTACGTCAACAGACACCTCATTCATCAAATCAACCAAAGCGCCCGCCTGATTGCCAAGAAAGCCAATGAACAGCTAGAGCCATTCGGCCTTTATTCATCTCAATGGTCAGTTTTATATTGTTTGCGTACGATCGGACCAATGACTCAAAAAGAGATTTGGTCCTATTTAAATGTGGAAGCGCCGACTGTGACTCGGACGATCAAACGCCTGGAGGAGAACGGCTGGGTTCAGAGACGGCAAGGTGAAGACAAACGGGAAAAACTTGTTGTCCTCACAAAAGAAGCCGAGAAAAAATACGAAGAAATCAATGTGAAAATGCTGAAATTCGAGGAAGAGCTGCTTGCAGATTTCCGGGATGAAGATAAAGAAGCTTTTTCTCATTTATTCCGCATGTTTTTACAACAATGAAAATAAGGAAGTGACATACATTTGAAAAAAGCGGATGCGATATGGACCAAGGATTTTATTATGGTCCTGCTTGTCAATTTATTTGTGTTTGTGTTCTTTTATACATTTTTAACTGTATTGCCGATCTATACACTGCAAGAGCTTGGCGGCACAGAATCACAAGGCGGGCTTTTAATCAGCCTGTTCCTTCTGTCTGCGATCATTACACGGCCTTTCTCCGGAGCCATCGTTGAGCGTTTCGGGAAGAAAAGAATGGCGATTGTATCAATGGCGCTCTTCGCCCTATCATCTTTTCTGTATATGCCGATTCATAACTTTTCCCTGCTGCTCGGATTGCGGTTCTTCCAAGGGATTTGGTTCAGCATTTTAACGACTGTTACAGGTGCAATTGCCGCTGATATTATTCCAGCCAAACGGCGCGGTGAAGGGCTTGGATACTTTGCCATGTCTATGAACCTCGCTATGGCGATCGGGCCTTTCCTTGGCCTGAATTTGATGAGAGTGGTAAGCTTTCCTGTATTCTTTACAGCCTTTGCGCTGTTTATGGTTGCGGGCTTACTTGTTTCGTTCTTGATAAAAGTGCCGCAAAGTAAGGACAGCGGCACGACTGTATTCCGTTTTGCGTTCTCGGATATGTTTGAAAAGGGCGCACTCAAAATTGCGACGGTCGGTTTGTTTATTTCTTTCTGTTATTCAACAGTCACATCATATCTGTCTGTATTCGCCAAATCAGTTGACCTTTCCGATATCAGCGGATATTTCTTTGTTTGCTTTGCGGTGACAATGATGATTGCGCGCCCGTTCACAGGGAAATTGTTCGACAAAGTCGGACCGGGCATTGTCATTTACCCATCAATCCTGATTTTCTCTGTTGGACTCTGCATGCTGTCCTTCACACATAGCGGCTTAATGCTTCTGCTTTCAGGGGCGGTTATCGGTCTTGGCTACGGATCAATCGTTCCTTGCATGCAAACATTGGCGATTCAGAAATCTCCGGCTCACCGCTCCGGTTTTGCAACGGCAACGTTCTTTACCTTCTTTGACAGCGGAATTGCTGTAGGATCGTATGTATTCGGATTGTTTGTAGCATCTGCCGGCTTCTCTGCCATTTATTTAACAGCGGGGCTGTTCGTTTTAATTGCCCTGCTCCTCTACACGTGGAGCCAGAAAAAACCTGCAGAGGCTGAAGGAAAAGTGTCTATTGCAGAATAACTTGTCAGACTGCCGGGAAATCCCGGCAGTCTTTTTTACATATAAAAAACGGCGCCCTCTTAGAGAACGCCGCCAGCCTGAGGCAGCTATGGTGCTCCCTTTTTTCATGTCATAATAATTGAGATTCTTCAACACTAAATTAGCTTGTTAGAAACATATGTACTTTGAGAGAAAACACTTCTGACTCCTTCGTATCACTTCATTTCAGAATCGTGACAATATGATTTTACGTTCAAACCAAACTAAATCCTGTAAATTATTTTATAAGTGATAGAATCAATAAGTGAAACGGTGAGTATTGATTTATTAAAATTCCTTTTTATTACAAAATAGTATTTAAGACCCTTCAAATAGAGGGTTATCCCTCTTATAATTAAGATGTATTACAAAATTTGGGAATGGAGATGATTCACATGAAATTGAGAAGGACAATTACTGGAGTTGCTTTATCTTTAGGATTGCTTTTACCTGTTTCTGGACAAGCTCTTGCTATAAATGATTCAACGGATGGGGATATGCGTACGAAGGCTACTTCAATTGTAGATTGTTCTATAACTCCATTCAAAGGCGCAAGTAATAGATTATGTATGTATTCAGATAATGGCGCTTTTGCAAATAGTTTTGATCGTTTTGGTACTACATTTTACTTTAAAGGCAAAGCTGGAAATTATGCATATTATGAAAGTGCAAGTAGATAAGACAACGGGGGCTTTTAGCCCCTCAGACTGAGAGAACATCTCGACAAGAGCGCAGCTTTGCAGCATGGGTTTCGCTACGGCCGATTGAGGGGAAAACAAAACGTAAGTGGCAAGTTCTTCTCCCATCTGCATGTCAGAACATGAAAAAGTTCATTCATCATACATGAGCTAAAAATAAAAAAATTGTAGAAAAACATGAGTTTCTCTACAATCTGACGGCGCTCTCTTAGAGAACGCCGCTTATGGCATATTATTCAATGACTTTCCGCGCAGGTGAATCAGGATCTAACGAAAAATCATAGGACGCTTCATCACGAAACATCGGGTCGGCATAAATGGATTGCTGATCGTTTTTTGTTGCTTTTCGATACGACGAAAATGAATCATATTCTTTCTTTTTCCACATCCATATGCCGTCTTGATCCGCTTCCTTGTGGTACACGTTATGATTGACCGTATTTCCTTCATTTTCTGTAAAATCGTTTCCGATAAATAATCTGGAATCACCGGCCGTCAATATATTCTTTTCAATTGTGTTGTTTTTCGTATCGTACTGCAGCAGCAGCTGTCCGCCGTACAGTCCCTTTGTGTCATTCCGGTACATAATATTGCGGGCAATCAGAGAATTGCTGGTGCCGCCCCGCTTTTTGTCATATCCTCCGATTGAAATACCGGTGTACGCATTGTTGTACACTTTGTTGTCAGTGATCTGAATGGCATTTGCATACTTTCCTTTGTGTTCAGACGTTGCTTCAATCCCAATATCGTTATCGTAAACTGTGTTGTTCTTAATTTCGATCTTGTGTCCTCCATCGACATAAATCCCGCCCGCTGAGTATTCATCTCCATAAGCAGGATTGCCGTAAGTCGAGTTTTGATAAACTGTATTGTTTTCTACGATTCCGTTTCGCACGTAATCGTTTTTATCCGCGGTTCCCTCATAACCAATTAGATCGATCCCGATGTTGTTATTGTTGCGGACCACATTGCCTGCAACTGTGAAGCCGTCGATATTACCGTTCAGCACAACTGCTTCACTCGCTCCAAGCGTCAGTTTCTCAACTGTATTGTCCTCGATTTGGATGTCTTTCATGCTGCCAGTCCCATAAACTGCGATTCCGTGAGCATTTCCTTCACCCGCAGTTGTCTTAATACCCCGGATGTGATTATCCTTAATGGCGATATGACTGCTGGACCCTGATACATAAATCCCTATAGCAGTTGCTTCCTCAGATGAAACAGAAAGATCTTGAATTGTTAAACCGCTGATGGCAATGTCATGTTTATCGTGAATACGAATAAGCGGTGTTTCATATTCAGCGTTCGCAACGGATTCACCGCTAATCACGACGTTTTCATTTTCATAGTTTCGGAATGTGACAGGCTTTCCGTCCGTACCGCTGTGCTTTACATCAAGGATTTCATGATACGTGCCCTTCCGAATCATGACCGTTGTGCCGGCAGCAGCCTTCTCAGATGCGTGTGCCAATGTACGAAACGGCTTTTCTTTTGTTCCTTCATTTTGATCACTGCCATTTGGCGAAACATACAGATAATCCCTAGATCCTTCCTCATTCGCTTTTGTCTTATCATAAACGAAAGCGAGGATGACAGACGTTAAAACACCCGCCAAAAGAATAAAATACCATTTTCTCATTTTCGATTCCCATTTCGTTTTAGAATAGATTTCTAAAACAATTATAAATGTTCTATTTATGGAAAACCATTCAAAAATATGAAAATATACCATCTAAATAGATCTTATTCTGCCTGGCGGACCTGCGCAGGTTCAACCGTTTCAATTGCCAATGATGCAGGCGGGTGAACACGCATCAGAACAATATAGAAAAGAAAGGAAATCAGCACACCTACAAACCAAGAAATATCGTATAAGCTCTTCAATACAGGAACATACATGCCAATCAGCGAAATCAGCGCTCCTAACATTGTGGCTGCAAACGCACGGTAATTGTAGCCCTTCCAATACACATACCGTCCTGTTTCGGAATACAGGTCATCTACCGAGAGCTCACGTTTGCGAATGATAAAATAGTCGGCCATCATCACGCCTGCCACCGGTCCAAGCATGCCGCCTATTAAGCCAAGAAACGCATACACGCTTGTCGCGCTCTCCATCAGCTTCCATGGAACCGTAAATAAAGCGAGCAACGCTGTGATAAAGCTGCCACGTTTGAAATTGATATATTTCGGCAGGGCATTCGCTATATCATAAGCGGGCGATACGATGTTCGCCGCGACATTTACAGAGATCGTGGCGATGCAGAGTGTGATCACGGACAAGACGATGACATAAGGGTTATCAAACCGCGCCAAAATATCGACAACATCCCAAATCGGCTCTCCGAACGCGACCTGCGAGCCGGAGGTCACCGTAATACTTGCGAATGCGAAAAGCGCAAACGTTCCCGGCAAGCCGTAAAATTGTCCTTTGATTTGCTCTTTTTGTGTTTCAGCAAACCGTGTAAAATCAGGTATATTTAAGATCAATGTCGCCCAGATGCCAATGATGCCAGTAACTCCGGCAGCAAACGGCCAGAATGTTTCTGAAAACGTATGAAACTTTCCTGGCTGAGAGTATATCGGGCCCAATCCTCCGGCAATATCAACGGCCCACCATACCATGCCGCCAAATACCAGATATACTAAAGGCCCTGCCCACACCTCAAAACGTTTAATCGACTCCATGCCGTGATGCAATACGAGTAAATGAATGGCCCAAAAGAATACAAAGGAAAGCAAACCGGACAAGTGAATGCCGAGAATGTTCCACTCGCCGCCAATTTCTCCCCAGCCTGGCCACATATTCAAAAGCAAAATGTTCAGTGCCGTGCTGCCCGCAAAGGTCTGGATGCCAAGCCACATGATCGCTGTAAACGCCCTTAGAAGCGCGGGGATATTCGCGCCGTATATCCCGTAAGAAGCCCGAATGATCACGGGAAACGGCAGCCCGTATTTTGTCCCCGCATGGCCGTTTAAGGCAAGAGCGCCAAATAGGATAAGTGATGCCGTAATAATGATCGCCAGCACCTGCCAAGGCGAAAGGCCGATCGCAATTAATCCTCCCACGGTCGCGTAGGTCGGTATGTTATGTATACATCCCATCCAAATGGAGGCAAAGTTCATTGCTTTCCACGTCCGTTTTTCCTGTCCCAAAGGCACCAGATCTTCATTGCTCAGCCTGTTGGATTGCTGCTGACTCTCTTTTAATTTCATAGCCGGCTCCCCTTTCCATATTGTCTATATGTCATCACGTTATGTTTTTTGACATTAGATGTCACTTAATATAACTGAAGAGTCAGACAATAACACTGGCTATGATATACAATTTTCCCGTTTGTATTTGAACAGCTTAAACAAGAAAAAGAGACAGACCTCAGAGCCCGTCTCTTTCTTAAGATGCAGTTTTCATTAATGCAGCAAATCTCACAGCCATTAACAGGCTTGCTCCGCCCGCTATGATCATAATGATTCCCATCATATCAAAATGGGCTGCCGTGATTTCTTTACCAAAAAGAATGCCAAGGATCACCGAAGACAAAATCGACCCTAGGTAACGGCAGGTTTGAAACAGGCCTGAAGTCGTTCCTACCATGTTGGAAGGACTCGTTTTCAGCATCGCTGCCTGAAGCGCGACATTTCCCAGTCCGTAGCCTATACCCAAGAGCGATAGAATGAGGCCTTTCCCAATGGTCTCGACATTGATAAAAAAGATGGTTAAGAGCACGGCTCCAGCCGTCATCAAAAGCGCTCCCGCAAAGATCGGCTTGACGACACCAGATCGGTCGATCCATTTGCCAGTTAAAGGTGACACAACGATGCTCATTCCAGACATAAACAGCATAAACAGGCCGCTCGTTTGAACAGAAAGATGCATTTCATCCTGAAAGTAACTTGGCAGACCAAAAAATAAACAATAGAAGAAAACATTCAATAAAATAAACTGAACATACACGGCTGACAGGTTTCGCTGTGTTTGAAACAGACGGACATCAATAAACGGCTTATCCGTTTTCAGCTCGCGCCAGACAAACGCACAGAGCAGAAGCAAGCCAAGCACACCTTCAACCGCATGCGGCGACGTGCTGAACGACAGCAAAAAGGATAGAAGGAAAATGATTCCCCCGGCAAATAAAACAATTCCAAGAATGTCGAGCTGCTGAATAATGGTTTTGATTCCTGCCCCTTTTTTCTGATCTTTCGGGAACATATACAGGCCCAATAAGAAGCTGAGGATAATAAACGGCAAATTAACGATAAAGATCGCCGGCCAGCCTCCCCATACAATCAAAAAACCGCCGACTGTCGGCCCCAGCGCCGTCATGGCGGACGCAAAAATAGAGAGTACAGCCAAGGCTGAAGCTTGGCGCTCATGAATATGATTCCGAATCAAGCCGACACCTGACGGATAAATCGCGCTGCTCCCCACCGATTGAAACAGCCGCATGACCAATAATGTCATAAACGTCGGCGCAAACGGCGCCCCGATGGCAGAAACCGCAACAAGAATAAGCCCGAATAAAAACAAGCGTTTCCGCCCAATCAAATCACCGAGCTTTCCCGTAACCGGCTGTGCTACGGCACTCGCCAAGTAAAACGAGGAAATCAGCCAGGAAACCGTTGTAAACGAGAGGTGAAACTCATGCTGGATGCTATGGAGCGCAAGAGAGATCATAGACGAGTTCAGCGGATTCAGCATTGTTCCCGAAGCCACCGCTGTTAAAAAAACAGCCCGGCTTTTTTTCGACAACATCATTTCACTTGTTCCAGAAACTCTTCCGTCGTTCGCGATTTACCGATTCTCGGGAAAATAAAGCGCAGTGTGGCTTCATGCTCTTCATCGCTAAATGTGGACATGGCATCTGTAATAAAAATCTGCTGATAGCCAAGCTGAAATGCCTCCCGTGCTGTGCTTTCCACCCCGATATTCGTTGCGATGCCGCACAATACAATCGTATCAATGCCGCGGCGTCTGAGCTGCAAGTCTAAATCTGTGCCAAAAAAAGCACCCCATTGCCGTTTTGTCACAGTATAATCGCCATCCTGCACACCGATTTCCGGAACAAATTCGGCCCAGTCCGCCGGCATTTTCCCTGAACCTCTCTGCGCAGGCTCATCCGTTTGCGGCTTCAGGGCGTCCGCTCCATCATGAAAGGCTACATTTACAAAGCTGATGAACCCGTTATGTTTCCGAAATTCATCTACGAGCTTTTTCGCGTTCGGGACAACCTGGCCGCTTTGATCAATCGGCACAATTCCCTTTTGTAAATCAATGATAACCAATGCTGTTTTTTGAAAATCAATGTTGAGTGTATTCATCATACGTCTCCTCCTGATACTGTTAGTGTTTCTCACATTGCATATTTTACTCTTCACACTGCCTAAGTTCTTTTATGATGCTTGTGAAATTCTCAGAAGGAGCGTTTTCTCATGATTTTTCTTTTATGTAGTAGTAACAGGTTGTGCATACGAACAAACCGGCAAGCACAGTAATCATAAGGGGCGTCATCGCTTCATCACCTGCCTGCTGTCTATCGGTTCCTGCCTGAAAATGCCCATGAATTTGCGGCGGTCCATCCAAAGCAGGATAAGACACATAACCATTAATATCGTGCTAAGATCCTGCACGCCAATATCAAAACAATAGTTAATCAAGACGATGTTCACAATAATGGGCATAAAAATAACCGCCCCTAATGCAGCCGTTCGCGGAATCAGTAATAAAACAGCTGCCAGGATTTCACCAAAACCTATAAACAGTTCATAGACATGAGAATAACCGAAAAATGTCCACGCGATCGTAAACCCCTTCCCGGCAGCCGCCTCGATTTCAGGCGTCACCTCGCCAAACTGGCCAATTACCACTTTCGCCAGACCGTACACGAAAAAATTAAAGGCTAAAAACAATCGGAACGTCGCGGGAATCGACTTGCGTACCGCTTTCCTCAGCCTGCCGCCTTTATTCATCATACATCCCCCTCAGTGTATTATTTGATATAGTACACTTAATACAGTATAGAGTATTCTAATTAATGTCAATTCCCTTTTCAGCTCATATGAATAGCTTCTTTTATAGATACAAAGTCTTATATCGCAAAAAAATGCCATTCTCCTTCCTTTCCGTCCCTCGATAACATTCCTTAAAAACCATGTCAGGAAATCTTACATTAAAATGTTTTATCATTCTTTTTTCTCTATAATGAAGAAATATAATAATTGCTTTTTATTCTGAAAGATACGGAGGAATGAGACATGCAAATGGGCGATACAGTTTTTATGTTCTTTTGCGCTTTACTCGTGTGGCTGATGACCCCGGGATTAGCGTTATTTTATGGAGGAATGGTAAAGAGCAAAAATGTGCTGAGCACTGCCATGCACAGTTTCTCTTCCATTGCCATCGTTTCCATCGTTTGGGTGCTGTTCGGATATACACTTGCCTTCGCACCAGGCAATTCAATCATCGGCGGGCTGGAGTGGGCAGGCCTCAAAGGGGTCGGATTTGATCCGGGAGATTACAGCGATACCATTCCCCACTCGTTATTTATGATGTTCCAAATGACGTTCGCCGTTCTGACTACAGCGATTATTTCCGGGGCTTTCGCAGAGCGGATGCGATTCGGCGCTTTTCTTTTATTCTCGGTTTTATGGGCCTCTTTGGTTTACACACCCGTAGCGCACTGGGTATGGGGCGGCGGCTGGATCGGCCAGCTTGGAGCGCTCGATTTCGCCGGCGGCAATGTTGTTCATATTTCCTCCGGTGTGGCAGGACTTGTTCTTGCCATTGTGCTAGGCAAACGGAAAGACGGCACAGCGTCTTCTCCGCATAACCTCATTTACACCTTCTTAGGAGGAGCTTTGATTTGGTTCGGCTGGTTCGGCTTTAACGTCGGCAGCGCTTTGACTTTAGATGGTGTAGCCATGTACGCGTTCATCAACACAAACACCGCGGCTGCAGCCGGGATCGCCGGCTGGATCTTAGTAGAATGGATCATTAACAAAAAACCGACAATGCTCGGAGCGGTATCTGGCGCAATCGCCGGACTTGTCGCAATTACGCCGGCTGCCGGATTTGTCACACCGTTCGCTTCTATTATTATCGGCATCATCGGCGGAGCTGTTTGTTTCTGGGGAGTATTCTCGCTTAAAAAGAAATTCGGATACGACGACGCGCTTGACGCCTTTGGCCTGCACGGGATCGGCGGCACATGGGGCGGAATCGCAACAGGATTATTCGCAACAACCTCTGTTAACTCAGCGGGCGCAGATGGGTTATTTTACGGTGATGCAAGCTTAATCTGGAAACAAATCGTCGCCATCGCCGCCACTTATGTTTTTGTATTTATTGTCACTTTCGTTATTATTAAAATTGTAAGCCTCTTCCTTCCCCTTCGCGCAACCGAAGAAGAAGAGTCACTTGGGCTTGACTTAACGATGCACGGGGAAAAAGCATATCAAGATTCTATGTGAGGAGTGACGCTATGAGCGGTCAAATGTTCAAGGTAGAAATTGTAACGCGTCCGGCAAATTTTGAAAAGCTGAAGCAGGAACTCGGAAAAATCGGAGTGACCTCTCTGACTTTCTCCAATGTACACGGCTGCGGCCTTCAAAAAGCACATACGGAGCTCTATCGAGGGGTAAAAATAGAAAGCAATGTATACGAGCGTTTAAAAATAGAAATTGTGGTCAGCAAGGTTCCTGTTGATCAAGTAACTGAGACCGCTAAAAGGGTGCTGAAAACGGGATCACCGGGTGACGGTAAAATATTTGTCTATGAAATCAGCAATACGATCAACATCCGCACAGGCGAAGAAGGACCTGAAGCACTTTAATATCGGTACGAGATTCGGACACTCCGGATCTCTTTTTTTGTGCACAGAATCCCCCCAGAAACCGCGATTCCTCTTCGAATTCTCTTCAAGTGCCGTTATTTCAGACAATCTCTATTTTTATTTGAAACTTTTCATGAGTAAGATTAGTCTACTAAATATAAAAATGTAAAAGGTGATTATTTGAACTACGAAATTTTTAAAGCAATCCATGGACTATCTCATCACAATTCGGTTCTCGATTCCATTATGGTCTTCATCACGGAATATGCCATTGTCGCCTATGCCCTTATCCTATTGGCAATCTGGCTGTTTGGGAACACACAAAGCAGAAAACATGTGCTATACGCAGGCATCACAGGAATTGCAGGCCTTGTGATCAACTATTTGATTACGCTTGTTTATTTCGAACCGCGCCCGTTCGTTGCGCATACAGTGCATACACTGATTCCGCATGCTGCGGATGCTTCATTTCCAAGTGACCACACGACAGGTGCATTAGCGATTTCTATTGCGATGCTTTTCAGAAACCGCAAAATCGGCTGGCCGCTTGTCATTTTTGGGCTTTTGACAGGCTTTTCGAGAATTTGGGTGGGACATCACTATCCGGTAGATGTATTGGGCAGCCTCGTTGTCGCCATCATTATCGGGTTCCTTTTCTTTAGATTTTCAGATCTGCTTCGCCCGTTCGTCGATTTGGTCGTGAGGATCTATGAAGCTATTATCAATAAACTGACGAAAAAACCAACCGATCAAAATTTCTAAGAAAGACAAAAGCCGGCGTCTTTAACCAAGACAGCCGGCTTTAATATTTCTCATACATCTCTTGTTTTCTTCGCTTCGCCAACACATATAAACCATAAAACAATCCAATACCAACAGCATCGATAAGCACATCCCGAATACAACCGTTCCTGCTGAAGAAGAGCTGAAGAACTTCTGTAAAAAAAGCAAACGCAAATGAGCCGGCTGAAGCTGATCTTATGCTGCCCCGCTGTTTCCACAGCAAATATGTCAGCACAAAGAAGGAAAACGCATGTCCGATTTTTTGAATAAACGCTTCAGGGACAGTAAGCTCAGTAAAATCCATAACTAAAAATTGAGACAGATCAGGGTACGGCTGAAAATGAAAAGCCACCGTTTGCGATACGACCATGCCGCTGAAGCTTTCCGTACAGACAGAAAGCAGGATAAAAAAGATCCAGCCTGCGAGCAATAGGCGGTTCATGACATAACCTCCTTTATAACGTACGTGTTTACATGTAACTACATAGACGGTAAAACAAAGCAAAAAGTAACAGAAAAAAACGCCCATCACAAGGATAGACGTTTTCTTCATTAAGACTGTTCAGTGTCTTCTGTTGTGCTGCTTTCTTTGGAACCAGATTTGTCAGTTGAATCATCCTTTTTCTCACCGGATTTTTCTTCTGTTCCTTTTTCAGTTGATCCGTCCTTTTTCTCGGAAGATTGCTGAATGGATTCTTCTGTTTCTTGGGTGGCAGCTTTTTCTTCAGCAGCTGCTGCTTTTTCAATAGAAGAAACTGGTTTGTCCATAAAGTTTAACGGATTCATTGCGACCCCATCTTTACGGATTTCAAAGTGCACGTGGTTTCCGCTGTCTTCACTGTAAAGGTTCTTGCCAGATTTTCCGATCACTTGATTTTGTTTTACTTTGTCACCTTGCTCAACGCTTACTTCGGAAAGAGATTGATACACAGTCGATAAACCGTCGGCATGTTCTACTTCCACAACATATCCCAGCACTGGATCTTTTTCAGCTTTAACAACCGTACCGCTCAGAGAAGCAGAGACATCGAAATCTTTTCCGTCTTTCTCAGCTAAGTCAATTCCTTTGCTTAGGCTGTACGTGTTATTATAGGTAACGAGTGCTGCTTCTTTCTCTTCTTTTGCGGCATCGGTTTCATAGAACTTTTTCACAACAGAAACGTTTTCAGAATCAACAACCGGCATTGCGACATTTTCCATTGACTTTCCTACTTCAACTGCATCGTCGTTGTTGTCATATGCGGAGTTTCCGCCGTTATCAGCTAACTGATCCTTTACCTCATCATTTGATACTGATTGATACCAAAGGACAGCTGTTAAAATGACGGCCGCACTGACTAAGTAAATTGCAGGGAACACCCAGCGTTTACGAAAAAACTGCTGAAGTTTTTTGACTTGAGAAGTTTTCTTTTCTTCCTCTCTCATTGTTTCATCACCTCAGCAACATTCTGAACACTTTTCTGAAAATATATACACCTATCCAAAAAACTTTTTTAGATGTAGTTTGCGCAGACTGTTACGAAAATATGTCATTTTTTTGAGAGGAGTGCCAAAAACGTATGAACATGACATTGCGCCTTGCTGAACATAAAGACTTGGAGGCTGTTGTTGCGATTTATAATTCAACGATTGCTTCTCGAATGGTAACAGCCGATACCGAACCGGTAACTCCTGAAGACCGGATGGAATGGTTTTTGGGACATACAGAGGCACGCCCGCTCTATGTGGCCGAGGACGAAAACGGAAACGTCGCTGCCTGGATCAGCTTTGAAACATTTTATGGAAGGCCAGCCTATAATAAAACAGCGGAGGTCAGCATATACATTGACGAAGCATGCCGCGGCAAAGGCGTTGGATCATATTTGCTTCAGGAAGCGCTCCGCATTGCGCCGGATCTTGGCATCCGCTCACTTATGGCCTTCATTTTCGGGCATAATAAACCAAGCCTGAAGCTGTTTGAAAAGCACGGGTTTGCAGAATGGGGACTATTCCCCGGCATCGCCGAAATGGACGGAAAAAGATACGATTTAAAAATTTTAGGGAGAGAGCTTTCATGATTAGTCTGGATAAAGATGAAAACGAAATTGAAAATCATAATGAAGAAAATAGCCTCGTTGAAGAGGAGACTGCACCTGTTGAACAGGAGACCCGCCAGCTGAGCGCCTCCGCTGTCAAGTCGCTATCCGACATTGCCAAGTGGGGCAAAATTTCTGGCATCTTGTTAATCATTATGGGATCGCTGGTCACTCTGACCGCCTTGATGACAGTGATTGGCGCCATCCCGGGCGTACTGCTCATTATTTCAGGCGTATTTTTGATGCGCTCAGCAAAAGCAGCCGCGGAAGCCGACGGAACTCTTACCGGCGCCGCGGGTGAAAGCATGCTTGAGAACTATGGAACGTTTATTAAAATGCAGCTGTTTTACGCAGCATCCAGTATCGCCATGGGCCTGATTGGCATCATTTTGGCCATTTTCTTGCTGGTGATTATCGGCATAGCCGCTTATGAAAACACCGATACGTATGAAGATCCGGATTCCTATTATTATGAGGATGATCCGGTGTTTGAATAATGATGAGACAGGACAGGGCATGAGTTCCATATAAACGGAACCATGCCTATTTTATTTGACTATTCAAAGCAGGCCGGCGTAAACACCAAATCCTGAAGCAAGCATACAATAGACATCTCTAGTAGTGGAAATCAACAAAGCAACGCTGTTACCCAGAAATGAATATCCAAAAAACGGATGAAGTCGGAATCAATCCGAAACCGCACTTTTTATTTCGGGTGTCTGCATGCAAAAAAACACACCCGGATCGTCTGGAAAATCCCAGAAATCCGGGTGCATCTCTTCTTTAATACATTTTTTTGCGTCTGTCTTCCTCAGTCAAAAATTCAACAAAACTCCGCATCGCAAAAGGCTCTTCCTTTATTTGTCGTGCGTAGGAGCTTTTCCGCTCTTCTGAAAGGATTTCGCTCTTTTTGATCCTGTTCAGCATATAGATGTGAACCGTTTTTTGGATTTGTTTATGCTGATAGCCTGCCTCTTTAAAAAATGCGAGCCCGAGCGCCGCCAAAATGGCGAATATGCCTGCGCTGATCAGGGACTCCCTGTCAGCTGAAGCATGAAATAGAAAAGCAGCTAAATTAAAGAGAGAGAATGCAGCAAGCGGAATAGCAAGAAAACGGTAAATGACGGTTTTTTTCATGAAAGGCTGTACGGCCTTTTGAATTTTTTGCATTTCTGTTTTGATGAACCCCGGCATTTGTTCGACTCTGTAAAAGTTCATATAATCCTCCCCCTTTATTTGATGTTTCAAGCTTCACGAACGTTACATATGTGTTTATTTTAACGCAGGTGCAAGCTGGTTTTAAAGAAATCTGCCCGTATTTTTCACGAAGAATCTGGATCGCCGCTCTTTATTCTTTTAAAATGTGAGTGTTATAATTTGTAATGGGAATCAGATCACTGTTATTCATGGAATACTAATGGCAATCTTCTTGATAAATATGAATGAGCGGGGTTACAAAGTGAGTATTTCTTCCATCCTTTTATCACTTTTTTTCATTTTAAATATTCTTTTGGCCATCATTGTCATCTTCAAAGAACGGCGCGATGCCAGTGCATCTTGGGCGTGGCTGCTTGTTCTTTTCTTTATTCCCGTTTTAGGCTTTATTTTATACTTATTATTCGGCCATAATCTCAGACGCAAGCATTTGTTTCAATGGGAAGACCGGAAAAAGATTGGAATTGAAAGGCTGCTGAAGCATCAGCTTGAAGATTTAGAAACCAAGCAATTTCAGTTTAACAACCGGGCAACCTTTGATAACAAAGATTTAATTTATATGCTGATTATGAATAACCATGCTGTGTTTACAGAGGATAATTCAGTTGACGTCATTACAGATGGACGGGATAAATTTCAGCGGCTGCTGAGTGACATTTCAAAGGCTAAGGATCATATCCATTTACAGTATTATATTTATAAAGGCGATGAATTAGGCAAAAAATTGCGGGACGCTCTCATCCAAAAGGCGAAAGAAGGTGTTCAGGTCAGAGTGCTTTATGATGAACTCGGGTCCAGAACGCTGAGAAAAAAGTTTTTTAAAGAGCTTCGCGAGGCTGGCGGGCATGTAGAGGTCTTTTTCCCGTCAAAGCTCAGGCCGATTAACCTGCGGCTGAATTACCGGAACCATCGAAAGCTTGTGATCATAGACGGTATGACCGGTTATGTCGGAGGCTTTAACGTCGGAGATGAGTATCTAGGGCTTAATCCGAAATTCGGTTATTGGCGGGATACGCATATCCGGCTGCAAGGAACGGCCGTACACGCCATCCAAACACGGTTCATCCTTGACTGGAACCAAGCTTCTCATCACCATACGCTGACATATATTCCAAATCACTTTCCTGATTACGGCCCAAAAGGCAACGTCGGGATGCAGATTGTCACAAGCGGCCCTGATTCGGAATGGGAACAAATTAAAAATGGCTACATCAAAATGATTTCGAACGCCAAGCGTTCCATTTTGATACAAACACCTTATTTTATCCCAGATGCAAGCCTGCTGGATGCTTTAAGGATCGCTTGCCTTTCGGGCATTGACGTTAACATTATGATTCCGAACAAGCCCGATCATGCCTTTGTATACTGGGCAACACTTTCGTATATCGGCGATCTGCTGAAAGCCGGAGCCACTGTCTATATTTACGATAACGGCTTTATTCACGCGAAAACCATCGTGGTGGATGACGAAATCGCTTCAGTCGGCACAGCGAACATTGATGTCCGAAGCTTCAGGCTGAATTTTGAGGTTAATGCATTTATATACGATATCACCATTGCTAAAAAACTGGTTTCAACTTTTAAAGAAGATTTGCTAGTATCCAGAAAATTCACCTATGAGGAGTATCTGCAGCGCCCGTTGTGGATTCGAATAAAAGAATCCGTCTCGCGGCTGTTGTCGCCGATCTTATAAGATGCGAAAACCCCCGGCCTTTACGGCCGGGGGTTTTTCTGATGGTCACAGTAAATGATGATCGCCTCCCGCAAAAAAGCGGCAAGACCTTCTCCATATTGATTGATTGAATCGGTAAATCGCTCGTCAGTGATATACACTTCCCCGAGTCCTCTGAAAATGTCGAGTGTGCAATCGTAATGATATTGGCAAATATGATCGCGAAATGCCCCCACTGCGGCCTGAACCTCTGCATCATCGGGCCCATGCTTCATTCGCGCCGCAATTCGTCTGTAAATCGAATCAAATTCAGCCATGATCGTGCGCCAATCATCTGCCGAGTATGCAGATGTCCTTTTCTCTGTTTCTTCTGCGATTTCCTTTCCATACAGCTTTCTGACTTCATCAGCGTATGTCTGCTGGTGCTCTTCAATGTCTTTCATGCTTAATCCGGCAAATAAATCCCTCTTATTCATCGTTTCCCCTCCATCAACGGACAAAAGCGTCCTGTCAATTGTTTGAATCATCTCATCCATTCTTCGTTTTTTCTTCTTCAATATCTCCTTTTGCGACTGAAGTGCCGCTTTCCGGTCAAAATTCGGATGATCCAGCATCTCTTTAATTTCATCCAAACGAAACCCGATTTCCTTGAAAAATAAAATCTGCTGCAGTCTTTCCAGGTCTGCGTCACTGTACAAACGATACCCAGCATCAGTAAGCGCTGAAGGATTCAGAAGCTCAATATTGTCATAGTGATGAAGCGTCCGAATGCTAACACCTGATATCTCCGCCACTTGTTTAACTTGATATTTCATACATAACACCTCCTCTTTTTTATCGTAAACAATCACGAAACGTTAGGGTCAATCCCCAAAATGTTATTTTCCATATACAAAACTTCTCACAAATAGTGTATAAAAGAAAAGTGAGTATTTTTTTGTAAAGGGGAGCCAGTATACATGAATCCTGAAACAATGAACAAAACCCTCATCAGCATTTCGAAATGGGGAAAAGCTACAGGCATTTTATTTATTATTATGGGCGCAATTACCGCGCTTTCAGGCGCGTTCTTTTTTCTAATCGGTGCCGTGCCAGGCGTACTGCAAATTATTTCCGGTATCTTTTTGATGAGGTCAGCTAGGGAAGCAGGCCAAATGGCTGAACACAATAGCGGACAGTCTGAAGACTTAATGCTGGAGAATTACGCGAAATTCGTAAAGATGCAAGGGATTTATTTGATCGTAAGCATTGCTGTATCCATTCTTGCGATTATCGCCTTCTTCATCTTTTTAATGCTTGGGATTGCTGACGGCCTTTTCAGCGATACGTACAGCACTTATTAATGAGAAAAACCCGGAGCTGGCTCCGGGTTTTTTATTATTCCGCTTCGCTTACCACTGTGAAGCGTTCATTTTTGTGTTCGGGATGTTCAAGCTCGTCCAACACGGCAATGGCATAATCTGCATAGCTGATATAGCTGTCGCCTTTTGCATTTACGATGACATTGTCTTTTCCTTTTTGGTAAGAGCCAGTCCGTTTTCCTGCTGGATCAAAAAATGCCGCAGGACTGAGGAACGTCCAGGAAATGGAGTCTGTCTGCTGCAAATCTTTCAGGTTCTCGCCTTGATTTGATGCGGTTGGCAAATATTCTTTCGGAAATTCCGGCGTATCCATTAAACGGGTTGTTTTGGCTTCATCAACAAACAGGCTTCCCGCTCCGCCAACAACAAGCAATCTTGTGTGCTTCGCGTCCTTTAAAATGCTGATGAGTGCTCTTCCTGCTTCAACATGAAGATGTTCTTGGCCGGGTGCTGCTCCAAAAGCGTTTACGACCGCGTCGAAAGGCTTGATGTCTTCCGCAGTCAGTTCAAACACATCTTTTTCCAAAATCGCTACGTCTTGCTCCTGCACTTTTGAAGCGTTTCTGACGATGGCTGTCACTTCATGGCCTCTTTTTTTCGCTTCTTTCAAAATCTCGTTTCCCGCTTTCCCGCTTGCGCCTATAATACCAATTTTCATTTTTCATTTCCTCCTTATTTGTAACAATTTTAGTTACATGTTAGCGGTGAGAAGTCATCCCTTTTGATTAAAAGAGATGATTCATAACATCTTTTAATGACTTGCTCGCCAGTTCATTTTCCATCGCTCTTTGCACACTTTCAAACGTTTCATCCAGAGCGTTCTGAATTTTTTTCCCTACCGGACATTTCGGATTCGGGTTTTCATGAACCGCAAAGAGTTCTTCTTGCTTTTGGACAGCCCGGTACACTTCTAAAAGAGAAATATCAGCAGGATCTTTTTTGAGGCTTGCACCCGGCACCCCGGCGCGTGATGTGAGAATATCAGCTTTTTTCAGCAGGCTGATCATTCTTCGCACAACTACCGGATTCGTGTTGACACTGTCAGCAATGATTTCTGAAGATGTTTTTTCATCCATCGAGATGAGGGATAAAATATGAATGGCAACAGCAAGACGGCTGTTAATCATGTTTTTTCACCACCGTTGTAACTATAATAGTTACATTTGATTCGTTTGTCAACATCTAATATACACTAAATACATGGGTTTTGTGCACCGTTTTTAGTCAATAGAACGGCCGGATGCACTCCGGCCGCGTCTTATCAGAATAAGAAATATCTTTGTCCAAGGGGGACATAATCGACAGGCTGGCAAGACAATTCCTCCCCGTCAGCAAAGACCTGATAGGTTTTTGGATCAATCTCAATCTTCGGCAAAGCCGAATTCAGCTTCATATCCAGCTTGCTCAGCTTTCTGATATTTTTGACTGGAGAAATCCTTTTTTCCAGCCCTAAGCTTTCCGCCACACCACGCTCTATGCTTGCCTGAGACATAAATGTAATCGAGGTTGAGCGGTTGGCTTTTCCGTAAGACGCATACATTTGGCGCATGAAAACCGGTTCAGGAGTCGGGATGGACGCGTTCGGATCTCCCATTTGCGCACGTGCAATCATGCCGCCCTTTAAGACCAGTTCCGGTTTTACGCCGAAAAATACCGGGTCCCACAGAACGAGATCAGCAAGCTTCCCTTTTTCCACCGAGCCGACTTCATGGCTGAGCCCGTGCGTAATTGCCGGATTAATCGTGTATTTGGCAATGTACCGTTTTGCGCGCACATTGTCATTTCCGTTTTCGCCGGCAAGAGCGCCGCGCTGTTTTTTCATTTTATCGGCTACCTGCCATGTTCGGATGATCACTTCACCGACCCGCCCCATCGCTTGGGAATCCGATGATGTCATGCTGATCGCACCGATATCATGGAGAATATCCTCCGCGGCAATCGTCGCAGCCCTGATTCTGGAATGGCTGAACGCCACATCTTCAGGCACTTTCGCATCTAAATGGTGGCAGACCATCATCATGTCAAGATGCTCATCCATCGTATTAACGGTATAAGGAATGGTTGGCGTTGTAGATGACGGCAGAATGTTCGCATAAGAAGCGAGCCTCATAATATCCGGGGCATGGCCGCCGCCTGCACCTTCAATGTGATAAGTATGAATGACCCGGTCCCCGATCGCGTCGAGCGTGTTTTCCAAAAAGCCCGCTTCGTTAATCGTATCGGTATGGATGGCAACTTGAATATCAGCCTCGTCCACGACTTCCATACACGTTTTAATGGCGCTTGGCGTCGTGCCCCAGTCTTCATGAAGCTTAAGGCCGATGGCGCCTGCTTCCACCTGCTCGATCAGCGGCGCTTTATCGGATGCATTCCCTTTCCCTAAGAAGCCGACATTGATTGGAAACTCCTCGGCCGCTTCCAGCATCCTCGCCATATACCACGCCCCGGACGTACATGTTGTCGCTTTGCTGCCTGTTGCGGGTCCTGTTCCGCCTCCCAAAAGGGTTGTCACACCTGAAGAAAGCGCAACTTCCATCTGCTGAGGACAAATAAAATGAATGTGCGTGTCCACTCCCCCGGCTGTTAAAATTTTGCCTTCACCGGAAATCACCTCTGTCCCCGCTCCGATGACCATGTGCGGATCGACTCCATCCATGATATCAGGATTTCCGCTTTTTCCGACACCGACAATCCGGCCGTCTTTCACACCGACATCCGCTTTGACAATGCCTGTGTAATCCAATAGCACGACGTTGGTGATAACCAAATCCAAAGCGCCGTCCTTCCCTGTGATTCTGCCGTTTTGGCCCATGCCGTCGCGGATTGTTTTTCCGCCGCCAAAGATCATTTCTTCACCGTATACTGTGAAATCCTTTTCGACTTCGATCCATAAATCCGTGTCGCCCAATCTGATTTTATCGCCCGTTGTCGGGCCAAACAGTTCCGCATATTCCTCCCGTGACATTTTCATCGGATTACACCCTCCATCCAGCCGGCTTGTTTTAAGTTGGCCAACGTTTTTTCTTTGCCGCGTTCATCGATAAACGTGTCGGCCATTCCGTTCAGCCCTCTAATTGTCTTGCGTCCTCTGATTTCCACTAGTGAGACCGTTTTCTGCTCTCCCGGCTCAAAACGGACCGACGTGCCTGATGGAACATCAAGACGCATGCCGATCGCCAGCTCACGGTCAAATAATAAAGCCCCGTTGGCCTCCGCAAAATGAAAATGCGAACCGACTTGAATGGAGCGTGATCCGGTGTTTTTTACCGTTACCTCCCGTATCTCACGGCCTTCATTAATCGTAATGGTTCCCTCAGCAATTTGAAATGCTCCCGGCTTCATGACTTCACCTCCGCAGAAATTGGCTGATGTACCGTAACAAGCTTTACTCCATCCGGAAATGTGGCCTCCACCTGAATGCTGTCCAGCATCTCAGGCACACCTTCCATCACATCTTTTTCCGTTAATACATGGCGGCCGGCTTCCATCAGCTCTGCTACTCCCTTCCCATCACGTGCGCCTTCCATAATAAAGCAGGTGATATAAGCAGCAGCCTCAGGATAGTTCAACAGAACGCCCCGCGCCTTTCGCTGTTTGGCTAATTCCCCCGCTGCAAAAATGAGCAATTTTTCTTGTTCAACCGGTGTCAGTTTCATCTGTAATCCTCCTTCTTTTGTCATATAAAGCGGATGCGGTTACTACGAATTTGTGGAGCATGCAGGCGGGACATCACCTCCCTTTCTTCGAGAATGGGGGTCATACGGTAGGGTGCCTTTCAAAGCGGCATGCCGTTTCTTCATCAGCCTTGCCATGGTCAACAACCGTTCCCCTGTCGATTACAGAAAGATAGTCAGCACAGGTTAACGCGTTTTCCAGACTGCGCTCGACTAAGATAACAAATGTCTTTTTTTCTGGAAATTTCTATAATAACTTGTCTGACTAGTTCGACAATTAAAATCTGAATTCCTTCCAATTGTTCATTAAGTAAAATATTTTTCGGATTTACCATCAGCGCTCTGGCGATTGCAAGCTGCTGCTGAGACCGCCTTTTCGTTTTGAACAAACGTTTGATTAAAACAAATAGCCCCCCTGTTTAGCCGGAAGCAGGCCTATGAAGTGGATTGGCCGACTCCATTTCGGCCTAATACAGCGACAATCTGCCCCGGGTGAACCTCCATGCTGAGGCTGTGCTAAACCATCGATTGATCATAACCAGACGTTACATTTCTGATGGCAGCCCGTTGTTTTGCTCCGCAACCGGAAGCATGGCATGGAGGCCAGTCTGAGGCGCCGTCCTCCACGATACCGAGAACCCGATTATTGCCATTAACTCCGCATCATAGACGGACACTTCGCTGATCGCCACCGTTCCTCTTAACGAGTGAAGAATTCCGGCCTTCACTGAATCCCCGCTTGTGTCGATATCAACTGTTTTTTCGCACTCCCGTGGCTTCCGACACTTTCTTCGGTGCAGTACATTCCGTCATCAAAACCCCTTTGTTTGATTTCTCCAAATGATGTTATAAAAGTTTACAACTTATGTCATTATTATATAGAAGAGGCTTATTAATTCAAAGAATATTTAAAAAATTTAGTTACCTTGACCAAATCAGCTTCTTTTTTTGTTATATTTATTCACATCAGAAAAAGCGAACAAAAAAAGACAAGAAACATTTCGTTTCCTGCCTCTTCCGTACGATTAATCTTTATCTGAAAATTTATCCTTGGCTTTCCCGATATCCTTTTGGATTTCGCCTTTTGCCTTATCTTTTTTGCCTTCAGCCTGCATGTCCGTTCTGTCAGCCATATCTCCGACTTTATCCTTCACTTCTCCTTTGGCTTTATTGAAGCCGCCCTTCATTTTGTCTTTTACACTATCGTTACCCATGTTAATTCTCCCCTCTCAATTATGTGTGTACTTGTTACCTTCCCGATCTGAGAGGCAATAAACATTCTAATGTTATTTATCGATTTCGTAGCGCTCTCCGTAACGGAGCACCTTGTATATCGCCAGCCCGTCTGATGACTTTTTCTCTGAATATCGGACCGGCAGCAGGGCAAAAAACACATAATACGTAGAAAAATAGACAAACTGATAGAAAAACACATTCGGCTTTAATACACTGTGTAAAATCAGCAGATTGATTGCAAAAATCGTGATGAGGTTAAACAAGCAGCCCCCTGCATACACGAGTGCATTTGAGAATCGATTGTCAATTTTCAACTCCCCGTACCGGCAAAAAGAATCGATAAAATAAATCGTTCTGAACCGTATGGGTCCAATTTTAAGCAGCGTTTTTCCCATGCCTATATCCAACGATCCTTTTCCGCCAAAAATAAAAGCCATAAAGCTGTGCCCTGAAACATGTATAATCTGTACAAGCGGCAGAACAATGAGGAAAGACCACAGAAACTTCACCATATCATTGAAACCAAACATTGAATTCCCCCTCACATGCATATCTGCATCCCAAAACGGCTTTTGTTCAAAAAACAGTGCTGTAGCGATTTTTCCTGTTCTCCCCGGAAATAAACGTTCCGATGCTCCCCTTTTTTTGCATAAAAAAAAACCATCTGCCAGCAGATGGTTTTGTCTCATACTTCATATAAACAATCGTTCCTTTGAATCATCTCTCTCATGCTGACCGCTTTTTCATAAAAATACACCGCTTCTTTATATTGTTCGCGATGACTGAAATAGGAGGCAGCATCTAAAGCAAATTCTTCAATATATACATACAGGCCCTTTTCTTCCATATAATCAAATACTTCTTGAATCATATCCAAATTGACAGATTCCACATATAATGCCTGCAGAAATTTATATTTTGCCAGACTGAAGAAGTCGTTTCGTTTTTGGGCAATGGCAATCCCTTTTTCATAGTACCGTATCGCAGCTTCGCTATCTTGTTTTTTGAAAAGAACGCGAGTCAGGCTGAAGAGCGCTTTTGGAAGCTGTTCCAGCTGATAATCCTCGAAGACAGGAAGCGCTTTTTCAAAGTATTCGGCGGCCTGATCCAGCTCCCCCTTGTCATCATAGCAATTCCCGATATTATAAAGGGCTGATCCGATCAAACGGGGCTGTCCTTCCAATAAAGCAAGGCGATACGCGTCATCTAAATGTTCAAGCGCTTTTTCATAATTTCTGTAGTCTATGTAGTTTCCTGATATGACGAAATGGCATTGAATTCTTCTGACTCTATAAAAATCGTGAGCCTTATACGTCTCCAGCGCCTGTACAGCGTGGTTCATGGAAAAGTGCGTCTGCTTCATAATATAAAAGACTTCCGCCACTTTAAAATGAAATTCCGCTCTTTCAATTTCATCTTCTACAAACGCAAGCATCTTCTCAGCTTTCCGATAAAAGGATATAGCCGAGATGTAATTGTTCTGTTCAAATTCGTACATTCCTCTAAACAAGTGAAAATAATACTCAGATAATCCGGAGATGCTGTCCTGATTGCTTTCCAGCGTTTTGATCAATTCACGATATTGAAGCTGAGATTCCTCGTGCAGGTCAGGCTTTACATAATCCAGCATAATTTGGTGCCGGTAGCTGATCAGCTGATAATACAGGAGAAGCAGCTGATCCTCTTCCATCTGTTCGATATCTAGATCAATTTCTTTCTTCAGCTTTACGGCATCAGCCACTTGAAATGCTAAAATGTGCTTATACCACTTATTGATTTTCACTCCTACTTGAGATGACGGGATCTCGTACGCGGCCATGCCCCTCCAACCCTTTCTATTTTCTAATTGGTTATATTTTAACATAATGTATGGCTTTGGAATTAAATTTTCTTACAATGATTCCTTCTTTATGCCTATCCTTATATATTTCGGTTTTTATACGTATTTTTTGCACTCGGATTCTAATAAAAAAGCTTATCGGACAGTGCCGATAAGCTTTTGACTTCAAATTAACCGCCAATATAAGACATTTCCACTTTCTTTTTGCCAGATGCTTTTGATAGCGTACGATCGACTGAATACTGATCGATCCGATTTTTCCATACTGTCCCGATCATTTCTGATAGTTCGTCATCACTTAATTCCTGGCGAATCGGAGCTCTGAGGTCAAATCCGCTTGAAGCGAATAAGCAGGTAAACAGCTCTCCTCTCGCAGAAAGACGGGCTCTGTTGCAAGATCCGCAGAACGCATCAGATACAGATGATATGACGCCGATTTCTCCGGAGCCGTCCAAGTAGCGGAATCTGGAAGCCACTTCGCCTATATAATTAGGCGCTATCGGCTCAACCGGCATGTGTTCATTGATCAAATCTATGATTTCCGCCTTTGTCATGACGTCTTTCTTTTCCCATTGGTTGGTGTTGCCTACGTCCATAAATTCAATGAATCTCAGGATATGCCCTTTTTCTTTAAAATAACGGGCCATAGGCAGTATATCTTTTTCATTGACGCCCTTTTGAACGACCATATTGATTTTAACACCGAGCCCTGCTTGCTTCGCCGCTTCAATGCCTTCCAGCACCTTGCTGACAGAAACGCCACGCCCGTTTATCTTCTTAAAACGCTCGTCTTCTAAAGAATCAAGGCTGATCGTAACCCTTTTCAACCCAGCCTCCTTGAGCCTCTTTGCATAAACAGGCAGCAGTGATCCGTTTGTCGTCATCGCGATGTCACGAATACCCGGTATGCGGGCCAGTTTTTTGATTAACTCCGGCATATCCTTTCTCATGAGGGGCTCTCCGCCGGTCAGGCGGATTTTTTCAACGCCAAATCTTGTGACAAACAATGTCGCAAGCCGTTCCAGCTCCTCAAATGAAAGCAGCTCCTCTTTCTTTAAAAAAGGATAATCCGGGCCGAATAATTCGGCGGGCATACAGTACGTGCATCGGAAGTTGCAGCGGTCTGTAACAGAAATGCGAAGGTCTCTCAGCGGTCTGTTTCTTTTATCCAACATCTGACGCGACTCTGTAATCATAGCTACAGCCCCTTCCTATCCCCTGATTCTCTCAGGGTGTGTATATACATTAAATGATCCGTTTCTGACAAATCCAATCGCTGTGATATTCAATTCTTCAGCCATTTGAATCGCAAGCTCCGTCGGGGCCGATTTGGAAATGACAATCGACACGCCGATTTTGGCCGCTTTTAACAGGACCTCTGATGAGATTCTGCCGCTGAACACAATCAGTTTGTCGCGTACGGACATACCGTTTAGAAGGCAGTGTCCGTATAGTTTATCAAGTGCGTTGTGCCGACCGATATCGGTGCGCATTAACAGAAGCTTCTCTGTGTCGCAAAGCGCCGCATTATGGACGCCTCCCGTATCCTGAAACGTCCCGCTCCCTTGCTGCATGTCTTTCATAAGCGCCAAACATGCCTCAGGCGATATCTTGATTTGGCTGACAGCCGTCTTGGCTGTTTTGACATCCTGCTGAAAATAAAAATGACGGCCCTTTCCGCAGCATGAGCCGATCACCCGTTTCGTATAATCCTTTTGATCCAATGTCTCAGGGTGAACGAGGTCGACATATACAAAACCGAGACTTTCATCTATTGTAAACCTTTTAATTTCTTTTTGAAATCGTATAACACCCTCTGATGCGAGAAATCCGATGACAAGCTCTTCGATATGCTCAGGCGTACAAACGAGCGTCACAAATTCACTGCCATTCAGTATCACTGTCAAAGGGAATTCCGTCACCATCCGGTCTTCTACTTTGCTTATTTCCCCTTGTTCATAGCGCCATACATCCCTGACCGCAGTTACTTTATCGTTCAATGTCTCTTCCCCTCCGCAATGTTCCTGCCTTTATATTTTTTCACACTCCTCGGATTTTGTCGAATTCTGAGACACAAAAAGAGCCCTCTATATAAAGGGCTTTCACAGGATGTGATGACGGCGGTGTTTAGGCAGGGCGCCTAAGCATTTAGCCGCGGTTCCTTTTACCAATGTGCATGGAAAACGAACGCGGGGTTTGTCGACACGCTGAGACACTTCTGTATAAAGGACTCTATGTTTGATTATGCTGATTCTTTTTCAGAACCGTAAACAGCACAATAGCTGCGATCAAGGTGAGAATGCTGACAAAAAAGAAGGCTGCCAGTTTTAGAAGAACACCAAGCAATATAAATGCAACGGTGGCTATAAGAAAAATCATTCCGAATAATTTCATATGTTCAACCCCTTTTTAGGGTATCATTCCCGCCCAAACTGTTTTTAAACCAATAAAAAAGGCGCCTGGGGGAGCGCCTGATCTTTAGGTTCCTTACTCAGTAAATTTTTGTGCTTCTTTTTCCCAAGCCTGTTCGAACTCATCCGCACTGTTCGCTGAAATATATTCTCCGCCGCCAGCGACAGCTGCTTGTTTCATCTCTTCATTACCCTTGACATCAAAGTTGAAGCCAATGATGTTTACAATCGTATCCACATTTGATGCACGGAGCTTTTCGATTTCTGCCGCAGGGTCTCCGCCGCACGTTTCTTCACCGTCAGTGATTAAATACACCACGTTTTTCCCGTCTGCGTCAAATGCTTCAAATTCTTTTCTTGTGTCTGCAAGTGCTTTGGCAATCGGTGTCCATCCAGTCGGCTTGAGCTCACTCAATGAATTGTCAAACAGAGACCCTTCATATGGATGAAGGCCGTAAATGGTTTCCGTCGTACTGCACGAAAGGGCTTTACCGGACAGTTTATTGTTCCCTGCATGCCCGAAAACGCGAAGCATAAGATTTGTATCCTTCGGAAGAAGTTCGGCAAAAGATTTTACTGATTTTTTGGCAATGTCTATTTTGCGCTCTCCTCCTGTTTTTTGAACCATGCTTCCGCTTCCGTCAAACAAAACAGCTACATTTGTATCAGCCTGTTTCTCAGCGGCAAAAGACGGGGAGGCAATGGAAACAGTCAACAATCCAATGATACCGGCAGCCAGCAATTTTTTCATACGATTACTTCCTTTCTTTTTCATATTTTCCAACTATATGTTGGATTCTTCTTTATGCTAGAATACGAAAATGCAAAAAGATATAGGACATGCTGCCTTTTGTGCTGCTTTCACGATCTGTCCAAAATCGCTTGAAATGCCGTTCATTTTTAGCCATTTCCGCCCAGAAAGCATAAACAGATTGTGTGATCATTCATTCTTTTTTCGCCTTGATTATGACAGAAAAACGGAAATCTGCTACTATGCTACAGGCAGACAGCTAATTAGTTTTGAAGTTTTTGTTACATACAAAAAGAGGCTGACCATCACCAGCCTCTTTTTTCTTATTTAGATAACATTAGTGATTGCTGAGTGAAAATTTTCTCAACATCTTTTTGGGTATAAGCCGGGAAGTATTCACCGCCGCCTACTTTCGCAATTGCGTTCAGCTGGCCTTTGTATCCCTCTTTATAATCAAAGCCGATCACATTAACAGTGATATTGTCTTTTTGCAGTTCCTTTGCTGTTTTAATCGGGTTTCCTCCGCACGTTTCCTCACCGTCTGTCAGCAGATACACCACTTTTTCCCCTTTTGCATCAAGCTGGTCAAAAGAAGATTTCGCCTCGTTCAGCGCTTTGGCAATTGGCGTCCAGCCAGTCGGCCCAATTGTATTGAGAGAATTGAGGAAGCTTTGCTCATTAAAGCTTTGGAAGCCGTATACGTTGCGAATGGCTTCACATGACTGAACTTTTCCGGAATTTTTATTGTTTCCTTCAGAGCCAAACACGCTCATTTTCACCTGAGTTCCTTCTGGCAGTGAGCTCGCAAACTTTGAAATTTCTTTTTTGGCTGAATTAAATTTAGATACACCGTCTATTCTTTTCGCCATACTTCCGCTGGCATCAAGCAAGACCGCCACGTTCGCCGGCGCTTTAGCCTCCGTTTCTGTCTTTTCAGCTGCAAAAGCAGGTGAAGTTAATCCAAATAGCAATCCTGTCATCATGATCAGTGAAAATCTTTTCTTCATGTTCGTACCCCTTTACCAATTTGTTTCTGCGTGCAGATGTTCAACGCTGAACATAATCTATCGTAATCAACAAAAACCGAGAAATAAATAGGGCGGGCTTCCCCATTGCTGTTGTTTACTTTTGCATAGAAACCTATGTTTTTATTAGTGATTTCCACCTAACGCCCCTATGAAAAGAGAAGATTGTCCGCCTTTCGGCTTTCGTTATATGAGTCTGTCGAAGTCTGTCGACTAATGTGGATGACTTTACCACAATCTCAAAGCCTGAAATCAGGAAAAAAGGACTGATCCTTAAAGACGGTCAGAAGCTCCTCTAAACCGTTTCAGCTGCTCTTAGATAAAAGATATTCAGGAACAGAAAAAGACGCCTAAAGAGCGTCTTTTTCTACTTTTTCGCCATATATTTATTCAAAAACGCATCTGCCTCAGAAATTTGTGTGCCTTGGTAATAGTACTTTACAATGTCATCAACCGTTTTGCCTTCTTTGGCCATAAAATTCGCTCCGTATTGGCTCATCCCCACACCGTGGCCAAATCCTCTCGTCGTGACTGTAATTGTGTCTCCATTTCGCTTCCATTCAAAATCGGCGGAGTTGAGACCCAGCTTTTCACGTATGTCTCTTCCTTTCAGCGTCTTGCCGTTAATGACGGCAGTTGCAACCTGGTGGCCCGGTGTCTCGCCGGTAATCTTCCCTACTGCGCTAGATCCATCCAGCTTGACGCCAAGCTTTTGCTGAAATTCTGCCGCTGTAAAGGTTTTCGTTGCCTTATATTTCGGAGACTTTTTATCCCATGGGCTTTTGACGCTTTTTAAATATGGGATAGCACTTGTCCAATAAGCTTCTGCATTCTCTGTGTAGCCGTTGCTTGTGGAGAAAAAGGAGGCTTCAATCGGCTGGTTGTTGTACGTTAAGATTTTGCCTTGCGTACTGGCTACCGCATCTGTGATTTTCTTCAGTTTTGTCTCATAGCTTGTGCCCCACTGTTTTTTCAGCTCCGCTTTGCTTTTATACACCTGGAACATCTGTGTATCATCCACCAGTGAGCCTTTAGGAGCCTCTACCGCTGAATTTGACACCATCAGTCTGACAATAAATGTTCTGGCGGCGAGCGCCTGGGCTTTCAGCGCTTCAGGTTTAAAGGTTGCCGGCATTTCGGAGGCGACGACTCCAATCACATACTCTTCAAGCGGAATGTCTTCTACGGATTGATTTGCGGTTCGATAGACGGGAATAGAAACAGGTGATGCTTTCAATGTTTCTGCTCCTTTCGATGCTGGTTTCGTGCTGACTGCTGTCTTTTCTGATTCTATGCTGGCCCCCGCTTCCTTATTATGCTGGAATGGTATAACCAAGAGTGTGGGAACCAAGAGAATCAATGCACATAGTACGGATAGTGTGATTGCGAATTGTTTCATATTCAGCTGCCTCCTGCTCGGGATTCGACTCTAGTCTAGTCTATGGGCAGGGACAAGCTAATATGACTCTCGTTTTGGACAGAAACTTTATTTGTCATTTACGTATTCTTTTTTGCTATTTTGCGCATAATGATGATAATACACAAAAAATAAAAAACCAGTATGCCAGAGTGACATACTGATTTTCAAGTAAGTTTATGCATTTAAGTCAGAAACGACTTCTTTATTCTCTTGCTCAGAAGCAGACTCATCATTTACACGTTCGATGTCTGCGCCCAGAGCGGCAAGCTTCTTATGGAAATCAACGTAACCGCGGTCTAAGTGCTTCAATTCAGTAACACGTGTGTGACCTTCAGCCACTAACCCCGCAAGAATCAGCGCTGCACCTGCACGCAAATCAGTCGCTGCAACTTCAGCTCCCTGAAGCTGTACAGGACCGTTAATGATGACAGAACGTCCTTCAATCTTGATATCACCATTCATACGGCGGAATTCTTCCGCATGCATAAAACGGTTTTCAAAAACGGTTTCTGTAATCATGCTTGTGCCGCTTGCACGAAGCAGAAGCGCCATCATTTGTGACTGCATATCAGTCGGGAAGCCCGGGTGAGGCATTGTTTTGATGTCAATCGGTTTAAGTTCTTTCGGGCCGATGACACGCAGACCTTCACCTTCATCCTTAATTGTTACACCCATCTCTTCCATTTTTGCAATTAAAGAGGTGAGGTGCTCAGGAACCGCTCCTTTTACTAATACGTTTCCTTCAGTGATTGCAGCAGCAACCATAAATGTGCCCGCTTCAATACGGTCAGGAATAATATGGTGTTTTACGCCGTGAAGCTTTTCGACTCCTTCAATTTTGATGGTGCCGGTGCCAGCTCCGCGGATTTTTCCGCCCATGCCGTTGATATAGTTTGCTAAATCAACGATTTCGGGTTCTTTTGCCACGTTTTCCAGCGTTGTTGTTCCTTCAGCTAGAGCGGCTGCCATAATCAGGTTCTCTGTAGCTCCTACACTTGGGAAGTCCAGATAAATTTTTGCGCCTTGCAGTCGGCCTTTTACTTCAGCTTCAATGAAGCCATTACCGACTTTGATTTCTGCGCCCATTGCTTCAAAACCTTTTAAATGCTGATCAATCGGTCTGGAACCAATTGCGCATCCGCCCGGAAGTGCAACTCTTGCATGACCTGTACGCGCAAGAAGCGGCCCCATGACAAGCACAGACGCACGCATTTTACGAACATATTCAAAAGGTGCTTCAGTTTGCAAAGCGTATGAAGCATTTACAGTCACTTCATTATTTTCAAAATGCACATCTGCTCCTAAATGACGCAACACTTCGTTAATTGTATATACATCGGAGAGCGTAGGTACATCACAAATTACGCTTTTTTCTTCACTTGCTAATAAAGATGCAGCGATAACAGGTAAAACGGCATTTTTAGCGCCTTCAACTTTGACTGTGCCGTTTAACTTCTGACCGCCGCGGACGATGATTTTTTCCAAGGTATTCCCCTCCGCGTCCCTAAATTCTCTATATTAATATTCAGTCGTAACGATTGGTGTGCCAACCGTAACGGTATGTTTTCCGCCCATTCCTGCACTTCTAAGTGCAATTTGCAAATTCATTTTATGTTTCGAGGTCATAATGTACTCTTCCCACTCATCTGTAAACGCAGAAATAGAAACGAAATTTGGCTCAACTACATGTTCTACTGATCTTGCTTGAAATTCATTTAATAACTGATTTGCTTTTTTTTGCAAAACAATATTCATATTATCATCTAAGTGACCATTTAGACAAGTAAAAATAACTACTTTTTCTTGGAATATCCCAAGTGTCTCCCGTTCAAACTGTTCATATGTATCATTCCAGCTATCCGGTGTCTCTAGACTCATTTGCTCATATAATAAATACGAAGTTGGATTGTGTTTTTTGAGGGTTGTGACAAGCTGCAGTCTAAAAGAAGTACGATTTTTTTTGTCAGTATATGTGCCAATTGCCTTTATCATTTTATCTTCCCGTGCAATCACCCAATCATATTGACGATACTCTGATTTTAAACGTTGCACTTTTTGATAAAATTCTTTTTCGGTCAGTGACATGTTTTGTTTTGCATGCAATGTCCACTTATCTATTGACACATCTTGGCGTTCCATCCCCTCTGCCATTTGTGCTAACGGCGTTAATTCACTCGCATGGATGGTATGGAAAACAGCAATGACGAAGCTTAACATGACGGAAATGATAATAGCGTGGCTTACTTGTTTTTTCTTCATGTTCATCTCTCCCCCTTATCCCCAGTTTTACCGGAGGCAAGAGGCGCCATACGTAAAAATCTTCGTCAAAACTCGAGCTATTCGCTTCAACCCGCTTCTCCCAACCATTTAATGATAATAATGTTCAAAACCTATTAAAATAGATAGGGAAGCTGCTGTGAATAATTGAGATAATCTAAAAAGAAATTGGCAACGGCCGTTCCAATGGCAATTGTCAGCAAAATCATCAGGAGTCTTGCCTGCACGACTTTGCCTTTTTTGATTAACGGATCTATATTGACGGCTTGCAACGCCCACCAAGTCACTGCTATAAAAATCAGGTGAACGACAATGCCGATTGCAGCCTGCTGTCCCAATACACTCATCTATTACACTCCTTTCTCTGCGTTCATACCCTTTCTTATTATATAAGAAGCACAGATAAAGATGATACATTTTATACAGAACGGAATAATCAGCCAAATCTAGGGCTAATCCCCGCTTAAAGTGCGATTCTTTTACATGGTATACTTTATTGGAAAGGAGCTGGCAAATGTGAATCATTCTTTTTTTCAGCCTGAAAAGCAATATGGTGAGGACCTGCCAATTTTTGATCAGGAATGGGAAGCAATTGCATTCTATTATGATTATAGACAGTCACAGATTGAAGAACTGAATGAATTGTGTCAGTTTTTTAACATTTCTCTTACCTATACGAGAGAAAGCCTTGAAGAGCTTGAAAACCTCTATTTTCAAAGTATACAAGAACTTTTGCTTGCTGATTGGAATCTTCCTATTGAAGAATTCGAGAAAATGATCAGTGTTTATCTTATAGATTGCGTGATTGCCCGCCATGAAGATGCTGAATGGGTTGTAAAACCTTATCCCTATAAAGACGGCGCTTATACACTTGGCTTTAGAAGACATCGCAAATCGTGGCATACAATGAATGCCTGTGATGGTTTATACCTGCGCCAAAAAGAGGATCGCCCGCTGCTGTCGCTGTTTGATTCTCTTGTTCGTTCATAAAAAAATCCTTCTCATAAAGAGAAGGATTTTTTCTTATTTCCCTGCTACATCCAATCTGTTCAAAGCCCGCTGTAACGCAAGCTCAGCCCGACGAATGTCAGTATCATCTGATTGAGAATTCAAACGCTCCTGCGCCCGCTGGCGTGCAGCTTCAGCGCGCTCTTTATCGATGCCTTCCGCTGTCTCGGCAGCCTGGGCAAGGATGGTGACCTGATCAGGACGGACTTCTACAAAACCGCCGCTGACGGCAACCATTTCAGTCTGCCCGTCTTTTTTCAGACGGACAGCGCCGATTTTAAGAGGAGCCACGGTTGGAATATGGCCTGGCAAAATACCGAGATCGCCGCTTTCGGCTCTCACACTCACCATTTCGATATCCGCATCGTATACTGGGCCGTCGGGAGTAACGATATTGACTTTAACGGTCTTCATGCTTTTACCCTCCTAGGACCAGATTAAACTTCTACACCCATTTCTTTTGCTTTCTCAACAACTTCTTCGATACGGCCTACAAGACGGAACGCATCTTCTGGAAGATGGTCGTATTTACCGGCTAAGATTTCTTTGAAGCCTTGTACCGTCTCTTTTACAGGCACGTAAGAACCTTTTTGTCCAGTGAACTGTTCAGCCACGTGGAAGTTCTGAGAAAGGAAGAACTGGATACGGCGTGCGCGGTGAACGACAAGTTTGTCTTCCTCGCCTAATTCATCCATACCGAGAATCGCAATGATATCTTGAAGCTCTTTGTAACGCTGAAGCGTTGACTGTACTTCACGCGCAACTGCATAATGCTCTTCTCCGACAATTTCAGGAGCAAGGGCGCGTGATGTAGATGCCAACGGATCAACCGCAGGGTAAATACCCATTTCAGTTAATTTACGCTCAAGGTTTGTTGTCGCATCCAAGTGAGCGAACGTTGTCGCCGGCGCCGGGTCAGTGTAGTCATCGGCAGGCACGTAGATCGCCTGGATAGATGTAACTGATCCAACGTTCGTAGACGTGATACGCTCTTGGAGCTGACCCATCTCAGTTGCAAGCGTCGGCTGATAACCAACCGCTGAAGGCATACGGCCAAGAAGGGCTGAAACCTCTGAACCCGCTTGTGTGAAACGGAAAATGTTATCGATGAAGAACAGTACGTCCTGTCCTTGTACATCACGGAAGTGCTCAGCCATTGTAAGGCCTGTCAAAGCAACACGCATACGTGCGCCCGGCGGCTCGTTCATTTGTCCGAATACCATGGCTGTTTTGTTGATTACGCCAGAGTCACTCATTTCGTAGAAAAGGTCGTTCCCTTCACGAGTACGCTCTCCTACGCCGGCGAATACAGAGATACCGCCGTGCTCTTGCGCGATGTTGTTGATTAATTCCTGGATTAATACGGTTTTACCTACACCGGCACCACCGAACAATCCGATTTTACCGCCCTTAATGTAAGGAGCAAGCAAATCAACAACTTTAATACCTGTTTCAAGAATTTCAACTTCTGTTGAAAGCTGATCGAATGAAGGCGCCTGTCTGTGAATCGGATCCTTTTTCGCATCCGCAGGAACCGGCTCATTCAAATCAATATTTTCTCCGAGAACGTTAAATACACGTCCAAGTGTTACATCACCAACCGGTACTGAGATTGGCGCTCCTGTATCTACAGCTTCCATACCGCGCTGAACACCATCCGTAGATGCCATTGCGATTGTACGGACTGTATCATCACCTAAATGAAGAGCGACCTCAAGCGTTAAATCAATACCTACTTCGTTTTCACTTGCAGCTGGCTGTGAAATTTTAATCGCATTATAAATTTCAGGCAAGTGACCGTCTTCAAAACGCACGTCGACGACCGGTCCTAATACCTGGCTAACGCGTCCTTTCTTCATCGCTATCCCTCCTGACAAAATCTTTCTATTCTAAAGCGGCTGCTCCGCCGACAATTTCCGTAATTTCTTGTGTGATGGCTGCTTGGCGAGCGCGGTTGTAAGAAAGCGAAAGTGAATCGATAAGTTCCTTCGCGTTGTCTGTCGCGTTTTTCATCGCCGTCATTCTTGCAGCGTGCTCACTTGCTTTACTGTCAAGAAGCGCACCGAAGATTAAGCTTTCTGCATATTGAGGAAGCAAAACCTCCAGAACCTCCTCTTCAGATGGTTCAAATTCATAAGACGCCGTTCTTTTTCCGCCGCCGCTGCCCAAATCAGATAACGGCAGAAGTTTTTTCTCCGTTACTTCTTGAGTAATGGCGCTGACAAAATGGTTATAAACAAGGTGCAATTCATCAAACGCACCGTCTATAAACATTTGGATCGTTTGACGGGCAAGATCTTTAATTTCTGTAAACGTCACTTCATCCCCAAGTCCTGTTAACTCGGAAATGATCGGAATCTCACGTTTCTTAAAGAAATCACGGCCCACTCTTCCGATGGCAATCACCGCATACTCATCCTTAGACTGATGACGTTCTTGCATGGCCTGATAAGCACTCCGTAAAACCGAACTGTTAAAAGCGCCGGCAAGACCGCGGTCAGACGTAATGACAAGGTATGCCGTTTTTTTCACTTCTCTGCTGAGAAGCATCGGATGCTTTACGTTGCCGGAAACTCTTCCGACGTTTGACACAACCTCTTGGATTTTATCCATATATGGCACAAATGATTTTGCATTGTTTTCAGCACGATTCAGCTTAGCCGCAGATACCATCTGCATGGCTTTTGTAATCTGACTTGTTTTTTTCGTTGACGTGATCCTTGACTTAATATCGCGTAATGAGGCCAAAGATTTCACCACCTTTTCTCTTCATCTGCGTAAAAAGAGAGAAAAAGAGAACCTTTTTCTCTCATCAGCATTCGAGTTAGTTGCTTGGTGCAAATGTGCGTTTGAAGCCTTCGATTGCAGCTTTGAAGTCTTCATCAGCAGGAAGGTTTCCTGTTTTCGCAATTCCGTCAAGCAGGTCTTTATGGTTTTGGTCAAGGTACATGTAGTACTCTTCTTCAAAACGTCTGATATCCGCCACAGGAATATCATCGAGATATCCTTTAGTCAGCGCATAAAGAATGGCTACTTGCTTTTCAACCGGAAGCGGCTTGTTCAGATCCTGCTTCAGCACTTCAACTGTACGTGCACCGCGGTTCAGTTTTGCCTGAGTCGCTTGGTCGAGGTCAGAACCGAATTGAGCGAATGCTTCCAGCTCACGGTATGACGCAAGGTCAAGACGCAAAGTACCTGATACTTTTTTCATCGCTTTGATTTGCGCTGAGCCGCCGACACGGGATACAGACAATCCGGCGTTGATCGCTGGACGTACGCCTGAGAAGAACAAATCAGATTGCAGGAAGATCTGTCCGTCGGTGATGGAAATGACGTTCGTCGGAATATAAGCAGAGATATCTCCGGCTTGTGTTTCTACGAACGGCAGAGCTGTAATTGATCCTGCGCCTTTCGCGTCGCTAAGCTTTGCTGCACGCTCAAGCAGACGGGAATGAAGATAGAATACATCCCCAGGGAACGCTTCACGGCCTGGCGGACGGCGAAGAAGCAAGGACAGCTCACGGTAAGCAGCCGCTTGTTTAGAAAGATCATCGTATACAACAAGAACGTGCTTGCCGCTGTACATAAATTCTTCTGCCATTGTAACCCCAGCATACGGTGCCAGGTACAGAAGCGGTGCCGGCTGTGACGCAGACGCCGTTACAACAATTGTATAATCAAGCGCGCCGTGTTTACGCAATGTTTCTACTACGCCGCGGACTGTTGATTCTTTTTGACCGATCGCAACATATACGCAGATCATGTCTTGGTCTTTTTGGTTCAGGATCGCATCGATCGCAACAGATGTTTTACCTGTTTGACGGTCACCGATGATCAGCTCACGCTGGCCGCGGCCGATTGGAATCAGTGCATCGATCGCTTTGATACCGGTTTGAAGCGGTTCATGAACGGATTTACGGTCCATAACGCCTGGTGCAGGGCTCTCAATCGGACGAGTTTTGCTTGTAAGGATCGGGCCAAGTCCGTCTACAGGCTGGCCTAACGGATTTACAATACGGCCGATTAACTCTTCACCAACAGGAACCTCCATGATGCGGCCTGTTCTTTTTACTTCGTCTCCCTCACGGATCTCACTGAAAGGTCCTAAGATGACGATACCTACGTTTGATTCCTCAAGGTTTTGAGCCATACCCAAAACACCGTTTGAAAATTCGACAAGTTCACCGGCCATACAGTTGTCAAGGCCGTGCACACGTGCAATACCGTCACCGACTTGGATGACTGTACCTACGTCTTGAACTTCAATATCAGATTGATAATTTTGTATTTGCTGTTTTATCAGCGTGCTAATCTCTTCAGCTTTGATGCTCACTTAGGTTTCACCCCTTCTATCGATTTTCCCCGGCTAATTGACGTTCAATGCGCTGAAGCTTCCCGCTTACGCTGCCGTCATAAATCCGGTTTCCAATGCGGACTTTAATGCCGCCTATTAAATCCGTCTGCACTTCATTTCTGATTCTCAGCGAAGCGACTCCGGCTTTTTTTGCAAACACTTGTGATAATGGTAAAATTTCCGCATCCGTCAGCGGTTTCACTGAATATACGATTGCGTCTTCTGTTTGACGGGCCTCATTTGCGAGTTTGATAAACTCATCTGTGAGCTCAGGCACAATCGCGGCACGATGGCGGTCAATCAAAAGAAAAATCGTATTAAGCACGGACTGTGACAAAGAGCCAAATGCATTTTGGATCAGCTCTTTTTTCTTCACAGCCGGCACCTTCGGATGGTTCAACACATCATTAAGCGCTTTTTCATTTTGAAATACTTGTTTTACAACAGTTAGCTCTTCTTCTACTTGATTCAGCTGAGCGGACTCATTGGCTATATCAAAAAGAGCTGATGCATATCGTTTAGAGACAGCTGATCCACTCATCGGCTTTCTCCTACCTCTTTAAGATAGTCCTGGATCAATTTCTCTTGCGCTTGTTCATCCAGTTCTTTTTCGATCACTTTCGACGCAATCATGACAGAAAGAGACGCTACTTGCTCACGGAGAGCAGAAACCGCCTGTTCTTTTTCCTTCACGATTTCAGTTCTTGCTGCTTCTTTCAGACGTTCAGATTCTGCACGTGCAGCCTGAATAATCTCTTCTTTTTGCTTCTCTCCCAGTTTCTTTGCGTTTTCGATAAGAGTTTGGGATTCCTGTCTTGCTTCTTTTAAAAGAACGCGCTGCTCTTCAATCAGCTGCTGCGCTTCTTTATTTTTTTCTTCAGCAGACGTAATTTCTCCAGCGATGTGGTCTTCACGCTGTTTCATTATGTTTAATAGCGGCCCTAAAGCGTATTTCTTCAGAAGCGCTAATAAGATTAACATAGCTAACAGTTGGAACAGGATATCTCCGCCGTTAAACGACAATCCTAGTTCAAGTGGTAATTGAGACATCTACTACGGCAACTCCCTTCTGCAGGTTTTTCTTTGCTGATCCAGCAGCCGCACTTGTCTCTTTTCAGCCGGCAAGGCGGGATGCTTATCAGACATAAAGCAATGGCGAAGGTTCTCTTGGAATGATCTTCGCCATTTTTAGTTCATATAAGGCTTTTATGCTTAGCCAAAGAACGCTAAGAATGCGATAACGACAGCGATAATAGGAAGGGCTTCAACTAATGCGATACCCATGAACATAAGAGTTCTCAGTTCTTTACCTGCTTCCGGCTGACGGGCAATCCCCTCTACCGTACGTGAAACAATCAAACCGTTACCAATACCTGCACCAAGTGCGCCTAAACCAATTGCAATCGCAGCTGCTATTAAATTCATGAAAAAGTTCCTCCTTTAAAATGTTATCCGTTTGGATATAATGTTTTAATGATCATGACTGATTTTATGAGACATGTACACCATCGTCAGCATTGTAAAGATAAATGCCTGGATAGCACCAATAAATAAACTGAATGCTTGCCATGCCAGCATCGGCAGAATGGCACCGATTGTACCGACAAGACCGAGAGCCACGCTTTGCGAATAATGGCTTGTTGCTAATCCCGCAAGCAGGCCGAGAAGAATCTCACCGGCGAAGATGTTACCATACAGCCGCAAACCTAGAGTCAGCGTATTCGCAAACTCTTCGATGATTTTCATCGGGAGCATGAATGGAACAGGTCTTAAATAGTCTTTGGAATATTCCTTGAGCCCTTTCATCTTCACACCATAGTAGTGGGTTAAAGCAACAACCATCACGGCTAGCGTTAATGTAATGGCAGGATCGGCTGTCGGAGACTTCCACCAGAGCTCATGTCCGATTGTAATAGAGAACGGCAGCCCCAGCATATTCGACACAAATATGTACATCAGCAATGTGACACCAAGTGCCAAGAAGTTAGCCCCTGTTTTTAAATCCATTGTACTGCCAATAATATTGCGGACGAAATCAACAATCCATTCCATAAAGTTCTGGGCTTTTCCGGGACGGATCGAAAGCGTTCTTGTCGTCAATATAGCAATCAATAAAACAATCACACTCGCCACAGTAATCATCAGAATGTTTGTCAGATTAAAAGTAAGACCTAGAAATTCTATAGTTCTGTAACCATGATTCAAAGGGTTTTCACCTCTCTTCCATTGATGAACGTTTAAGCTGGATAAAGGAATCTATCATAATGACAGGGTATATTGTCATTAATCCAATAACTGTACTTGCCATATGAAAATATTCGGGATTTTTATAGGCAACAGCCACAGCAAGAATCGCATTGCACCACCGCGCTGCGCTCCCGAGAGATCGTATGGACTTTCCTTTCTCAACAGCTCTGTCAAAAGCATTCATTCTCCTGACGAGCAGTAAAAAATTAAACAAACTGAAAACAGTTCCCAGAATAAGGCCTAAAAAAACGGTTTTATACGCTGTTAAACCATAACCCAGTACATACACTGCCAAAATGAACAATAAATATTTGCGTTGTCTGCTAAATGTAAGCTTGGGATCGTCCATCAATTATCTGTCTCCTGATGAAAAAATAATGTATAGCTTGGATACGGCAAAAATCAGCGGTTAACCCTTAGTAGAAGACCTTTTTTGACCGGCAAAACGGGCCTGTTCGAAAAAATCATTCATCCGCAAGCCTTGCAGGGATGCTGTTTCATTCGCTTAAATAAATCCTCATAATACGGGTTTGCTGAGAGGATTTACATTGAGGATGAGGACTATAATGAAAGCTATGAAAACCTTCTCATAATACCCTCGTTTAGCATACAATAGCCCCTAACATGTGTCAATCTGTTTAAAGTTAAAAAACTTTTTATACTTTACGTCTCCACAGAATGTTCACATTTTCACCTATAATTGTATACAGATTCACCGAATAGCAAAAAACTGGATAAAAAAATGAAACCCCCTTTTGGGGATTTCATTTTTTATTTTGTTCCAAACATGCGGTCACCCGCATCTCCGAGACCTGGAACAATATAACCTTTTTCATTTAATTTTTCATCTAGCGCCGCAATGTAAATATCAACGTCCGAATGATGCTTCTGCAATTCTTCCACACCCTCCGGCGCTGCTACAAGACACATGAAACGGATATTTTTCGCACCGCGTTTTTTAAGGCTGTGAATGGCTTCAACTGCGGAACCGCCTGTAGCGAGCATCGGGTCAACCACGATGAATTCACGCTCTTCCACATCAGAAGGAAGCTTGACATAGTATTCCACGGGTTTTAAGGTTTCTGGATCACGGTAAAGGCCGACATGTCCCACTTTTGCCGCAGGAATCAGCTTTAAAATGCCGTCAACCATTCCCAATCCTGCTCTGAGGATAGGAACCACTCCGAGTTTTTTCCCTGAGATGACTTTCGATTTCGCAGCCTGAACCGGTGTATTGATATCCACCTCTTCCAGAGGAAGATCGCGGGTAATTTCAAATGCCATGAGTGTAGCTACTTCATCTACTAACTCTCTAAAATCCTTCGTACCTGTATTTTCATTCCGTATATATGTCAGCTTGTGCTGAATTAAAGGATGATCAAATACATAAACCTTTCCCATACTGTGTTTCAGCTCCTTTTTTATTGTCCCATCAACAATTACACACTTCTATTGATTCTACAAAAAAAGACATTGAGTTTCAAGAACATCGTCAAAAAACCCGCCGGGCATAAGCCCAAGCGGGTTTTAGGATCTTAATAATCTAATTCTTTATATAAAGGAAATTTATCAGTCAGAGCAGCTACACGCTGTCTTGCTTCTTCAAGTTTTCCTTCGTCTTCGTGGTTTTTCAATGCAAGCGCAATGATAGCACCGACCTCTTCTAAAGCGTCTCCGTCAAAACCGCGGCTAGTTACAGCAGCTGTACCAAGACGGATGCCGCTTGTTACGAAAGGTTTTTCAGGATCATATGGAATCGCGTTTTTGTTAGACGTAATACCGATTTCATCAAGTACATGCTCCGCAACCTTACCAGTCAGTCCGAGCGAACGAAGGTCAACAAGGATAAGGTGGTTGTCTGTTCCGCCTGAAACGAGCTGGATGCCCTCTTTCGTTAAGGCTTCAGCCAGACGTTTCGCGTTTGAAATGACGTTTTGTGCATATGTTTTGAAATCGTCCTGCAATACTTCACCGAATGAAACAGCTTTTGCGGCAATAACGTGCATCAGAGGGCCGCCTTGAATTCCAGGGAAGATCGATTTATCAATTTTCTTGCCAAACTCTTCACGGCAAAGGATCATACCGCCGCGAGGACCGCGAAGTGTTTTATGTGTTGTTGTTGTAACGAAATCAGCGTAAGGAACCGGGTTTGGATGAAGGCCTGCCGCAACAAGTCCTGCGATATGTGCCATATCCACCATGAAGTAAGCGCCGACTTCATCAGCAATTTCACGGAATTTCTTAAAGTCGATTGTACGAGGATACGCACTTGCTCCTGCTACGATAAGCTTCGGTTTATGAGCGAGGGCTTTTTCACGCACGTCATCGTAATCAATATATTGAGTTTCTTTATCTACGCCGTACTCAACAAAGTTATATTGAACACCGCTGAAGTTGACTGGGCTTCCGTGTGTTAAATGGCCGCCGTGGGAGAGGTTCATCCCAAGTACAGTATCGCCTTGCTCCAAAATCGTGAAGTACACTGCCATGTTTGCTTGTGCGCCTGAATGAGGCTGAACGTTTACATGCTCCGCTCCAAAGATTTCCTTCGCGCGGTCACGGGCGATATCTTCAACGACATCGACGTGCTCGCATCCGCCGTAGTAGCGTTTGCCAGGATATCCTTCTGCGTATTTATTTGTCAAAACAGATCCTTGTGCTTCCATAACCGCTTCACTTACAAAGTTCTCAGAAGCAATCAATTCGATCTTAGTCTGTTGGCGTTCACGCTCATTTTTAATGGCGTTAAACACTTGTTCGTCTTGCGCAGGTAAATGTTTCATCAGCGAGATCCTCTCCTATCCGTATCCTGTTCTTTGTTTTTACCATCACTATTGTACATGGTTTTTAAGGCCGATGTAAAAGATTATTTTTAAAAAATCTAAATTTTTATTGGTAAAAACGAATATTGATAACTTAAATTTAATTTAAAGTTCGGAATTTATTTCACTGTCTTAAAATAAAAGAAAAGACTGGCTATGCAGTCCTTTCATTCGCACTCATAAACCGCCCGCACTCCGCCGATTAGTTTCGGCCGTGTACGCGCCAATGTCACATGAGCTGAACCGAGGCTGTTTTGAGAGACACGCACAGGGACAGCCACCGGCTTCAGATGCATGCCGATAAACGTATCGCCTATATCAATTCCGGCGTCAGCCTGAATGGTTTCAACAAGAACAGGAGACTTCATCTGCTTAAACGCATAAGACGCCATCGCTCCGCCCGCTTTTGGAACGGGCACGGCGGAAACGGTTGGAAGCCTGAACAGCTTGGCCGTTTCTGCTTCGACGACAAGCGCTCTGTTTAAATGCTCGCAGCATTGAAATGCCAGATGGATTCCCGTTTTTTCCCGAAGCTCGGCAAGTCCGCTGTAGATGCTTTCAGCGATATCTACACTGCCCGATGTGCCGATCCGGCTGCCGGCCACTTCGCTCGTGCTGCATCCAAGGACGAAGAGCTGATCTTGTTTCAATTCCGCTTGCTCCTGAAACTCAGACAGCATCGTCTTCCACGTTTGTTTCAACTCATTCATTAAACAGCACCCCTACAGGTTTTTCTCTTCATAATCTGAGATTTTTCCAATACGCGTTTGGTGTCTTCCCCCGGTAAACTCAGTAGTCAGCCAGATTTTTGCGATTTCCCGAGCCAAACCAGGTCCGATCACCCGTTCACCCATCGCAAGGATGTTTGTGTCATTATGCTCCCTCGTCGCCTTCGCGCTGAAGGTATCGTGCGCCAGCGCGCAGCGAATCCCTTTTACTTTATTAGCGGAAATGCTCATGCCGATGCCTGTCCCGCAAATTAAAATGCCTCTGTCAACTTCGCCGCTAACCACTTTTTCGGCCACCGGAAAAGCATAATCCGGATAATCGACAGAGCCGCTGCCGCAGTCACAGCCCATATCAATATATTCAATTTGCAATTCGTCCATTAACTCTTTGATTTCATTTCGAATGTGAACGCCGCCATGATCCGATGCAATGGCTACTTTCATCTGCTTTTCCTCCCAGCGTGTGTGATGCGGCCCGCCCGCTTTATTGACCGCGCAGCCTGTCCGCTCTTTGATTCACACCATATGATGTGCTTTTCACTATATTCTACTCCTTCACGCAGGATTTGCAAATGACCTGTTTGCAGATTTTCTGACAACTTATCTACGGTCTTTTTTCAGCTGTTTTGCCAGCTGCCGAAGAAGCTCTTCAAGCTCATCTCGCGTTTGTTTATAGATGTCAATTGAGCCGCCGAACGGATCGATGACATCACCATGGCTGCCTGTAACATATTCTTTTAACGTAAACACTTTATCACGATAACGTCCAAATTGGCTGGCAATGATCTGTTTGTGCTGATGGGTCATAGCCAGAACCAAATCAGCCGATTCCATAAGTTCTTCAGTTAATGGAGAAGACACATGATTAAGGGCAATGTGTTTTTCAAACAGCGCTTCGACTGCATGAGGCGTCGCTTTCCCATTAGGCGAAGCAAACACGCCTGCCGAGCGGACATTGACATTCAGCCCTTCCATTTCTGCAATTGATTTAAAAAGCGCCTCAGCCATTGGGCTGCGGCACGTATTTCCAGTACAGACAAAAATAATATCCATGTCAGTCACCCCTTATTTTTCTCTATTATATATGAAGAAAAAAGAAACGGCGACTTCGTTTCTTTTATTGGTATATTAAATTGGCAAAAGCAGCTTTAGTCCAAACACGATTAATATGATGCCCCCGAGCGCTTCGCTGTATGTGCCAAGCCATGACTGCACTTGTTTTCCGACTAGCAGGCCCAGCCATGTCAACATCATGCTGAACAGCCCGAACAGGGTAATTGTGAGGAGCGGATGCGAGCCGTATATCCCCAAGCTCAAGCCGACGGAAAAGCTGTCAAGGCTGACGCCGATGGCAAACAGCAATAAGCCCGGCCCTGCCGGTGACATGAATCGTTCTTCTGACTGTTTAAAAGAGGCCATAAGCATTTGAACCCCAAGAACAAAAAGCAGCGCCCCACCGATATAAACCGCTAACACGCCGAGGAGCCCTGACAGCATGTTACCGGCCGCCATCCCTGCGAGAGGCATGATGACGTGAAAGAGGCCGATGATGAAACCAATATAGAATATCTGCTTCTTTCTAAGTTTGACCATGCCCATTCCAAGGCCGACAGAAAAAGCATCCATCCCTAAAGCAAACGCCATGATGCTTAATGTAATCAGTTCGCCTATAAACAAATCCGACATACATAAATAACCCCCTTGGACACGCCCCGCTTTTTTAGCCTATGCGTGTCCAAAAAGGGTTAGAACATCTGACTGCTTTCAGCGAATCACTCTTCCTCCGGCGGCTTTCATCAGCCTGTTCATAATAGCGAGACCGACACCTGTGTCCGGAAAGGATTCCGCAATAATAAAGTCCACCTTATTCTCATCAAAGCTGCGCAAAGCATCATACAGCCCTGCCGCAACAGTCTCAAGCTGAGCCCGTCTTCCGCAGCTCTTCACATAATCAGCGGAATAAACGCCCGCGTTTTCTTCTGTCGTCAGGACACCGACCCGTCTTCCGCCCTGTTGATATTCTTGAATGAGGTGCTGAATGCGCTCTGGGCTGCCTTCGCAAATGGCAAGAGGCGCTGTCGGCGCATAATGTGTATATTTCATCCCTGGAGAAATCGGCTTCTCGTTTTGATCGCTGAGCCCTTTATCCACATGAATCGGCCCGATCACCGCTTCAATTTGTTCCTTCGTAATGCCGCCAGGACGCAGGAGAACAGGGATGTCGTCCGCACATGAAAGCACGGTTGATTCGACCCCGATTCCGGTAGGGCCTCCATCCATAATACCGGCTATGCGGCCATCCAAGTCGTGTGCCACATGCTCCGCTTTTGTGGGACTTGGCTTGCCTGATAGATTGGCGCTCGGTGCTGCAATCGGCAGTCCCGATTCGCGAATCAATGCAAGAGCAAGCGGATGATCCGGCATTCTAATGGCAACCGTTTCAAGACCTGCCGTTACACGAGGTGAAAGCGCACCAGGTTTGCAAGGCAGAATGAGCGTAAGTGCTCCCGGCCAAAACCGTTTCATCAATGTTTTCGCCCTTTCCGGCGCTGGGCCCGTTAAATCCTCAAGCTGGCTGATATCCGCAATGTGGACAATCAGGGGATTATCGCTCGGCCGCCCTTTCGCCTCATATATTTTTTTGACGGCATCCGTATTTTTTGCGTTTGCGCCTAGGCCATATACTGTTTCTGTCGGAAAGGCAACGACCTCATTTTCTCGGAGCAAAGCGGCTGCTTGTGTAATTTGTGGATCATTTGTGGATAACTCGTCAGTTACATCCACAAACCATCTTTTCGTTTTCATTTCTGACCAAACTCCTTATTCACAACAATAAAACGATTGTTTTACGCGTGTAATCCTTTTGAAAGTATAAAAGATGTCCTGTAATAAAACAAGCGTTATCCACAAATTGTGGACAACGCTAATAAAGAAGTGGATAAGTATGTGTATAAACTGCACTTATCCAGACGCTTTTTTCATCAAAACGGCTCCTTCTGTTTGCCGCGATTCACAGAAGTGATCAGAAGAAAACAGCTCCTCCGGTACACTATCAGCTCTTTCAAAACCCATGGCCGTCAGAAAATCCGCAGAGGAATGCTGATTTGCTACTAGGTACACGGTTTTGATCTGATGCTTTTCGCACAGCACCTCCATGCTTTGAAAAAGCGTGACGATATGGCCTTGGTGAAGCTTGTCCGATATGACAAGTGATCGCAGCAGCCCCTGGTCACAGCTTATTTTTTCAATACCGAGGCATCCGGCAATGTTTTTCTCACTGTCCTCCAGCATAAGAAATTGAGTGAAGCCTTCTTTCACACCTTCATAGCTGGTTTTCGCCTGTTTTAAAAATGCCTCGAGCACATCTCCGTCTTTTTCCCTTGCCACCCGCAGTTGATAAAACATCCGTTCACCCCGTTTTTGCGTTCTTTCTTCCAATCTATGAGGCAAATCTATTTTTAGACCAGATGATTAGGAAAAAAGGTCGGAAATCCATTCGACTAAAAAGAATTTCACTTCTGTGCCGTCTTCTTTCTCTTCGTTCTCTTCTTTTTTGGCTTTTTCCGCTTTAGCGGTTACGTCCTCAAGCACTTTTTCAGTCTGCTTTTTTGAGGCTTCTTTATCTTCTTGTTCTTTGACGGCTTCCCCGTTAGAAAAATCGAGAAAGCAGAGGGGCGGGAACAGCACACACCACCAGTTGGCGCCGTCTCCGTTTCCAAGCGTAATCAAAATCGCTTCATACTCACCGGCAGGATATACCATGTTGCCGTAAAGCTTTGTCGGAAACGAGATTTTGTCAAAATCAACGGATATCGACTGATTCGCTCCTTCTTTCTCCATTGTTTCCTTTGCAATTGCTTTGATTTCAGGCAGCTTTGAACGAATCACGCGACGCGCTTCTTCAATAGAAGTAATATCCTTTACCCAAGTTGTGATTTCTTTATTCACCGCGTCTCTTATATGACGTTTTAATTGCTGGTCTTGGTCACTATCGCTGTTTGCCAATATTCTCAGACGAATCGCCTGATCCGGTATGACCACCGGCTGATTTTCCGATTTCTGTGCCGTCTCTTCTTTTGCCAGCCCTACGAGCGCTCCAGATAGTAAAAGAAAGATATATATACAAATGATTACTGTTTTTTTCATCGGTCCCCACCGTTCCTCTCCGTGCTTTGTTTCTAGCCCTATTATGGACAAGGAGAGCCGGGGGTAAACGTGCAGGGTGAAAAAAATCTAGCAAGCTGTTAATCTTATTTATGGTACGATAGTGTTTTAGGAGGTTTAAGATGAAATACAATTATACAGTGCTGTTATCAGCATTCACGATGTCCGTTCTTTATTCAGTAATTTATATTCATTCATTTATCATTGCCGCTCTCATCACAATGGCATTTTATTTTCTGTTTCCTTATTTGATCTTCGCACTGCCGCTTCAAATCATGATGAATAAAAAGCCGAAACGGTTCAGCCCTTTGTATCTGCTGTATTACCTTGCCGCTGCTTTTATTGCCAACGCGATCATTTTCGGCGTGCTTCAGCCTTCGGGACAATCTCTGTTTCAAAATACAGCCTTTTATCTTTTCGCTGTATTAACAGCTCTTATCTATTGGATATGGGATTCTGTTTTACTGCAAAAAAAGGAAGCCTAAGAGGCTTCCTTTTTTATTAAAACAATATCGTCAGCAAATAACATAGAATGGAAGGTATCGCCGCAACAAAGAAAGCGGCCGCCATTTTCATGCGAGATGTACGGCCTTCTTTGGTTTCTGAATGGTAGTTTGCCCGCTGATCGCTTCCGCTTACAGCCAAACCCGATGTAATGATCGCGAGCCCCACTAAAACGAGAGACGCAACGCCAAAAATCGCTTCATATGAAAGAGCCTGCGGAAAAATGGTGCCAATCATGCTCTCAATCGCAATGAGCAGGATTCCTGCTGTCAGGGCCTTTTTCATGTTTACATCCCCTTTGCTGGTGTTAAACAGCTTGATCCATTCACTCGCCAGCAAGCTGCTTATTTATTTTTATGAATCAGAGCGCATATGGTTCTGTCTTTTCCATTAATATCTTTCAGCACTTCCACTTCCGCTCCCTTAAACGCCTTGAGGATCAGGTCTTTGACCGCCGCTCCCTGGTTCCATCCGATTTCAAAAACGACAAATACTTTATCCTTCATGACAAGCGGAATGTCTTCCATAAACCGCTTATAAAATTTCAGCCCGTCTCCACCATCGGTGAGAGCGTGCAGCGGCTCATGAAAACGGACAATTTCCGATAGATCAGCCATTTCTTTCTCTGAAATATATGGCGGGTTTGAGACAATGATATCCGCTTTTTTTCCCGCCTTAATAAAAGGCTCAAGCAGATCGCCCTGATAAAAGCGCACATTCGCTCCGAGTTTTTCTGCATTGGCAGAGGCGACTTGCAGCGCCTCTTTCGAAATATCGACCGCCGACACAGAAAAACTTTGGTTTTCAAGCGCAAGCGTGACGGCTATTGCGCCGCTCCCTGTACCAACGTCAACAACTTCGAGCTTGCCGTCTTCAGAAAAGACACTCCGATATTTTTCAAGCAAATGAAAGACAACTTCTTCAGTTTCCGGCCGCGGGATCAGCACATCATCATTCACCATAAATTCCCGTCCATAAAAAAACTCTTTTCCTATAATGTATTGAACCGGCACTCCCTCTTTATGCATCTCAACGTGACGCTTAAAGCGATACAGTTCGTCTTCACCAATCGGTTCCTGTAAGCTTGCGAGCAGTTTGCTTCTCTCCATTCCGGTATCATAAAGCAATAGGAGCTCGGCAGCATTTTCTTCTCTTCCCGCTTCGGTTAAATAAGAAGAAGCCCATTTCAGGGCTTCGAATATCGTCTTCATCTTAACCTTCCGACTGCTGAAGCTTGCTTGCCTGATCTTCAACAATCAGCGCTTCAACCACTTCGTCAAGTTTTCCTTCAAGAATCTGATCAAGCTTTTGAATCGTCAAACCGATTCTGTGATCCGTCACACGGTTTTGCGGGAAGTTGTATGTGCGGATACGTTCAGAGCGGTCACCAGATCCGACTGCTGATTTCCGTGTTTGATCATATTCAGCCTGGGCTTCCTGCTGAAATTTATCATAGATTCTGGCACGGAGAACCTTCATTGCTTTTTCTTTGTTCTTAATTTGAGATTTTTCGTCTTGGCATGATACAACAACACCTGTCGGCAAGTGAGTCAGACGAACCGCAGACATTGTTGTGTTAACGCTTTGTCCGCCCGGTCCGCTTGAAGCAAACGTATCGACACGGATATCCTTCTCATGGATGTCAACCTCTACCTCTTCTGCCTCAGGAAGACATGCCACTGTTGCAGTGGATGTATGGATACGGCCGCCGGATTCCGTTTCCGGAACACGCTGCACGCGGTGGGCGCCGTTTTCATATTTGAGTTTAGAATACGCGCCGCTTCCTGTAATCATAAAGATGATCTCTTTGTAGCCGCCCGTTCCGGTTACATTCGCTTCCATGACCTCTGTTTTCCAGCCTTGAAGCTCAGCATAACGGGAATACATTCTGTACAGGTTGCCCGCGAATAAAGCGGCTTCCTCGCCTCCCGCAGCCCCGCGGATCTCCATGATAACGTTTTTGTCGTCATTAGGATCTTTCGGGATCAGGAGCACCTTCAGGCGTTCGGACAGTGTTTCCGTTTCCTTCTGAAGTTCAGAAATCTCTTCCTTCACCATGTCGCGCATCTCAGCATCCAGCTTCTCTTCAAGCATCGCTTTTGCATCAGCCAGCTGTTCTGACGCATCTCTGTATTGTCTATATACGTCAACTGTTTCTTGTATATCAGATTGCTCTTTTGAATATTCTCTTAGCTTTTTCGGATCGTTGACTACTTCTGGATCGCTCAAAAGCTCATTTAATTTCTCGTATCGTTCTTCAATTGATTTTAAACGGTCTAACACGGTCTTCACCTCTGTTTTCCTGTGCGTAACATTCTCATTATAGTATAGTGATTAACCCCAGTCAAAAGCATTTCAATCCCAGCTGGAAAAGCTCCCTCTGCTATACTGGAATTCGAGGAGGGATGATGTTGCTGAAATCCATACATCATATTGCAATCATATGTTCAGATTACGAAAAGTCGAAAGCTTTCTACGTACATAAGCTTGGTTTTCAGGTGATTCAAGAAACGTACCGCGAAGAGCGTGGCTCCTATAAGCTTGATTTGTCGCTTAACGGCTCGTATGTCATTGAGCTGTTCTCGTTTCCCGATCCGCCCGAACGACAAACCCGGCCTGAAGCCGCAGGCCTGCGCCACCTCGCCTTTACAGTCGGCAGCTTGGATAAGGCGGTTCAGGAGCTTCATGAAAAAGGAATCGAAACAGAGCCAATCAGAACAGATCCGCTGACCGGCAAGCGTTTCACCTTCTTTTTTGATCCTGACCAGCTTCCATTAGAACTGTATGAACAATAACAGTTTTTGAAGAAAAAAAGGAGATACCCACTTTCTTTGCCGAATCTTTTCTTGTTTTGTCTAACGGGAAGGGAACCGCATTCTATGGTCGAATACCTAGCTTAAAAGGAGGTATGGGATCATGAATACAAATATGGTAGCAAGTGAACTCGGCGTCTCCGCAAAAACGGTGCAGCGGTGGGTGAAGCAGCTGAATCTTCCGGCCGAACGCAATGAGCTCGGACACTATTCGTTCACGGCAGAAGACGTGAAGGTTCTAAAATCCGTTCAAAAACAAATCTCTGAAGGCACGGCGATTCAGGATATTCATCTGCCGAAAAGCGCTAAAAAGCGCACAGGCTTCCTTGTCCAAAAAACAAGTAGCGACACAGAACGAAGAATCGAGCAGCTTGAACAAAAGCTGGACACCCTTTTACAGCAAAGGCAGGACGAAAGCGAATTGATGGCAAGGATGTCGGAACTGGAACGCCAGCTGAAACAAAAAGCCGATGAAGGTGTATCTTACCAGCTGCTTCAGCACCGCAGAGAAATCGATGATATTCTTGCAGATCTGCAATCACTGACCTCACAAATGAAAGAATTCACCGCTCAGCCGATCCCCGAGACTGCTGCTGCTTCTGAAAAAACCAAAACAAGAAAAAAACCGCTGCTGTCACTGTTCAAATTTCAAACCTAAAGCAAAAAGCTCCCGTAAAGGGAGCTTTTTTGTTACGCAGTAAGCGCGATAATGATTGGAAGTGAAATCAATGACAGAATCGCACTGACCACAAACGCAGTTGCAGTTTCTTCTTCTTGTTTCTCGAAACGAGTCGCAATCATGGCTGCAACGGCAGAACCAGGGAATGCAACAAGAAGAATTGCTTTTGTTGTTTGGTCAGCCGGAAGTCCGATAGCAAGAGCAATCAAGAACATTAACGCAGGCTGAACCGCAACTTTTAGTAACGCAATACCGATAGCCGGCATACTGAGTTTAATTTTACGAATACCAACGGTAACACCAACAGCGAAGAGAGCAACACCAGATGTTGTACTTCCAAGCTGATCAAGCATTTTAACACCCAGCTCAGGAAGAGTGAAATTGAAAACCAGCACTAAGATCATACTGATTAACGGAGCAGCTGCAAGCGGCTCACAAAGACCATGCAGGATTGATTTTCCTGTCATCTTCCAGAAGCTGTCGCCACTCTCTTCGTTTTTCTTAGAAGACTCACCAACAGTAGCGATAATGATCGCGAGCGGATCAAGAATCGCGTTAACCACGATACCTGTGACCGCGATCGGAATCGCAACTTCATTCGCTCCGAATAAGCTTCCCAATACCGGGATACCCATAAATGCGAATGTCGGCTGTGCAGAGTTCAAAGAAAATACAGATGAGTTCGTTAAATCATACTTGAAAATAAATCTGCAAACCAAAAGAATGATGATATAGAAACCAACAATCCCAATAATTAAAGAAATCATTAAAGGTACTTGTGATAAAAATTCACTTCTGGAAGTTGTCAAAATACCAGCGATAAAGTGAGCTGGAAGTGCGTATTTCGTTACTAACGTACTTACCCCTTTTGCCGACTTGGCATCATAACTTCCAAAATGTCCTGCAAACCAACCCAGCACGATAACAAAGAAGATCGGCGCCAGGAGGATTAAGATATCTAAGATGCTCAAAATATTCTCCTCCAAATCCTATGTCCGTATACTTTAGCTTTACAAAAAGCTTTCCCTCGGACAGAAAAATTTACTCGCTAATTATTTCGCGATGACTTTTTTGTATTCAGGTGTCCACATTGCATCAAGTACCGCTTGTTTCACATCTTCAGGCTGACGATTTGCCACGCCATCTTTAATTGCTGCTTCAGCAACGGCAATCGCAACTTGGATAGAAACCTCTTGAAGCTTATCAATGCTTGGAAGCAATCCTGCTCCAGGTGTTTCAAGATCAACCATTTCAGCAATCGCATCAGCAGTTGCTGCAAACATAGCAGGTGTAATGATACGCGCTTCAGCTACAATTGAACCAAGTCCAAGACCAGGGAACGCGAATGCGTTGTTAGATTGTCCGATTTCATAAGAAACACCGTTGTATTCTACATTGTCAAATGGGCTTCCTGTTGCAATAAGCACTTTTCCGTCAGTCCATTTGAACAGATCTTCAGGAACAGCTTCAGCAAGGTGAGTCGGGTTAGACATCGGCATGATAACCGGACGGTCTACGTGAGATGCCATTTCTTTTACAATTTCCTCTGTGAATGCACCTGAAACCCCTGAAGTACCAATCAAGATCGTTGGCTTCGCTTGACGAACCACTTCATCGAATGGAATTTGACCTTTTTCATCGCGCTTCCAGTCTTTCACTTCATCCGCATTGCGAAGGTAAGGTTTTTGGAAATCAAGGATGCCTTCGATGTCTTCAGTCAGCAAGCCTCTGTAATCAAGTGTGTAGAAACGTTTGTTAGCTTCTTCTTCAGATAATCCGGCTAGCACCATTGTGTCACGGATTTGATCAGCAATACCGATACCAGCAGAACCAGCACCGAAGATAACAACACGCTGATCTTTAATAGAAGCGCCGGTTTTCTTCATAGCGGCAAGCACACCTGCAAGTGTAATCGCGCCAGTACCTTGAATATCATCATTAAATGTCAGGATTTCATGATTGTATTTTTTCATGATGTTGCGTGCATTTTTGTTGCCAAGGTCTTCCCAGTGAAGAAGCGCTTTAGGGAAGAATTTCAATGCAGCTTTTACATAAGCGTCAATGAAAGCTTCGTAGCGTTCACCTTGAACACGTTCATGCTTGTTACCAATATATAAAGGATCGTTTAGAAGTTTTTCGTTGTTCGTACCGACATCAAGCACAACCGGGATAACACGGCTAGGGTCAATACCGGCTGCAGCAGTGTAAACAGCCAATTTACCGATTGCGATATTAATACCGCCTACACCCCAGTCACCGATACCGAGAATGCTTTCGGAGTCAGTAGCAACGATAAGATCAATATCGCCTGCTGTCGCATGAAGGTTTTCAAACGCTTTTTCAATACCGTCAATATTATCGATTGACAAGTAGATTCCTTGAGGTCTTCTATATTCATGGCTGTATTCCTGAATCGCTTCACCAACTGTTGGCGTGTACACAACAGGAAGCATTTCGCGAAGATGGTTTTTCAGCAATTTATAGAAAAGAACTTCGTTACGGTTTGCAAGATCACTTAAGTAAACATTTTGACGAAGGCGGTCAGGCTGCGCTTGGAATTGCTCGTACGCGCGTTGTGCTTGTTGATCAAGAGAAAGTACAGTTGGCGGCAGAAGCCCTTCTAAGCCGAGTTCTTGTCTTTCTTCTAGTGAAAAAGCAACGCCTTTATTTAAAGTAGGAATAGATAAAACTTCTTTTCCTCTAAGAGTTGTTTCTAAGTGGCCTTCTTTCGTTTTTTTTATGTTATTCAAGCAAATCTCCTTCTTTCTTGAAATAGTTAACCAAGTTAAGTAATAACCCATCTAAAATATGACCGATCATGATCTTTATGCGACTTTGTGACAATTATTCGAACAATGTCTCAAAACTATTTACATTACGTAAGCTATTGTATGCCTGTCAAAATCAAAATTCAAGGGAAGAAAATTACTTAATTTTTTAATATACTTATTTAAATTTTTTAATTGAATATTATCAGAATATAAAAAAAACACCGGTGTTTTTAGCCGGTGCATTCTATCTTTATACCCATGTTTTGGACTATTTTTTAGATTTTCCTGGGACTTCGTGATGATGTCTGCATCTTGCTTCATATGATTCAGATGCACCAACCAAAATGACCGGATCATCGTAAGAAGCAGGTTTGCCGTCAATGAGGCGCTGTGTTCTGCTCGCCGGTGATCCGCAAACAGAACAGACGGCTTGCAGCTTTGTCACACTTTCCGCAATCGCCATGATATTCGGGACGACACCGAACGGCTCTCCCCTAAAATCCATATCAAGGCCTGCTGCTATCACACGGTAGCCTTTATCGGCAAGAGATGATAAAACCTCAACAATTTCCTGATCAAAAAACTGCACTTCATCAACCGCAACCACATCTGTACTTTCACTGATGTGATCCCAAATGTCCGCAGCAGACGAAATGGCATAGCTCGTCATCGATGTTCCATTATGGGAGACAACAGCAGCTTCGCTGTATCGGTTATCAATTACAGGCTTAAATACCCTGACTTCCTGCTTGGCATAAGTTGCTCTCTTCACTCTTCTGATCAGCTCTTCAGATTTCCCTGAGAACATGCTGCCGCAAATCAGCTCAAGCCACCCGCTTTGTTTCATTATGTACATAGGCTTCGCTCCCCTCTCTCTGCCAGCTGTGTTTTAGACAATATAAAAAACAGGCAAGACTGCTGCTTGCCTGTTGAGAAATCTATTATTACTTAAGACCGTATTTTTTGTTAAAGCGATCAACACGACCATCAGCAGAAGCGAATTTTTGACGGCCAGTGTAGAATGGGTGGCATTCAGAGCAAATCTCAACGCGTACCTCTTCTTTTACTGAGCCTGTTTCAAATTCATTTCCGCAAGCGCATTTAACTGTTGCTTTTTTGAAATTAGGATGAATTCCTGCTTTCATTGTATCCATCTCCTTCCGCCCTGAATCCCGTGTGGAAACAGAGTTATTATTTCGGAGCATTGTCCGAAACGCATATGAGAAAATTATATCAGTGATTTACTTCTTTTGCAAATACAATTTACCTTCTTGCAGATGATAGATTTGCCTGTTTCCATTCTTGATTGAGAATATCGAAAAATTCCTGGTTTGTTTTGGTTTTTTTCATTTTTCTCATGAACTTTTCTGCGAAATCAGGTGAATCAGACATCGTTTTGCGGATAGACCATAAACGATCAAGATGCTCTTTAGGCACAAGCAGCTCTTCTTTGCGCGTTCCTGAACGGCGGATATCGATGGCAGGGAAGATGCGGCGCTCGGCAAGAGAGCGGTCAAGATGGAGTTCCATGTTGCCTGTTCCCTTGAATTCTTCATAAATGACATCATCCATACGTGAACCTGTATCGACCAGAGCCGTAGCAAGGATGGTTAAGCTGCCGCCCTCTTCGATATTTCTCGCAGCCCCGAAGAAGCGTTTCGGACGGTGGAACGCCGCTGGGTCAATCCCCCCGGAAAGAGTTCTTCCGCTTGGCGGAATCACTAAGTTGTAGGCGCGGGCAAGCCGTGTGATGCTGTCCATCAGGATAATGACGTCTTTTTTGTGTTCCACGAGACGCATCGCACGTTCAAGCACAAGTTCGGCCACTTTGATATGGTTTTCCGGCACTTCATCAAACGTTGAGCTGACGACATCCCCAGCTACAGAGCGCTCGATATCGGTTACTTCCTCAGGTCTTTCGTCAATTAAAAGCACGATCAGCTCTGCTTCAGGCTGGTTCGCTGTAATGCTGTTGGCAATTTCCTTCAGCAGCATCGTTTTTCCGGCTTTCGGCGGCGCAACAATCAATCCGCGCTGTCCAAATCCAACCGGCGCCATCATGTCCATAATTCTTGTAGACAAGAAGTTCGGCTTTGTTTCAAGCACCATTTGACGATCCGGATAAAGTGGCGTAAGAGCCGGGAAATGCACACGCTCTTTTGCAGATTCGGGATCATCCCCATTTACTGCTTCAACGTGCAAAAGTCCATAGTAACGCTCATTTTCTTTTGGCGGGCGAACCTTGCCTGATACTTTGTCTCCGTTCCGCAAATCGAAACGGCGGATTTGTGAAGCTGAGATGTAAATGTCTTCTGAGCTTGGAGAGTAGTTGATCGGTCTCAGGAAGCCGAAACCTTCAGACTGGATGATCTCAAGAACGCCTTCCATAAACAGCAGATCTTCCTGTTCTGCATTCGCTTTCAGAATGGCGAAAATGAGTTCTTTTTTTGTCAGTTTGCTGTAATAGGAGATTTTATAATGTCTTGCAAGTTCATAAAGCTCTTTCAATTTCATATTTTCCAAAGAGGAAATAGATACGTCTTTCATAAAAACACCACGCTTTTCATAGTCAATATCTTACTCTGAACATGTCATCTGCTGCTTTTGCACAACATCCGCCAAAGCACATTCTTTTTTTAACATAAAGGAACTTCTATCGGTAACACTTCCACCCATGATCGGCGCTTTTGTTAAAAGGATTGTCTTAATGAGTTTTGAAGGAAGCGAGGACAAAAACATGAGAAGATCAATACTTATATCGTCTGTATGCGGTAGAAATTGAAACTTTCCTAGTGCTTAAAAGAAGGTATTACGCAGTAAAATTCGCAGCACTCTTTATTTTTACCTTATTTCAAAAAATTATTCAACTGAAATAAGGTTTTGACACGGAATTGATAGAGTTGACGCTTTTCTGCAAAAGTTAAAGCGGGCTCACACCCGCTTTTTCTGTTTGTTATGGACGGATTACAAGATTTGGTTTCTTTTTCAAGCTGTGTCTGCCGTCAACGAAACGAACAGTGCCCGATTTTGCACGGATAACTAAGCTTTCAGTTGTACCGACAGAGCCTTTGAATTGAACTCCTTTTAACAGCTCGCCGTCAGTAACCCCTGTAGCTGCAAAAATCGCGTCATCACCCTTCACAAGGTCTTCCATGCGAAGGACTTTGCTTAAATCAAGGCCCATTTTGTGACAGCGAGTGATTTCTTCTTCGCTTTGCGGAAGAAGTTTACCAATGATTTCTCCGCCGAGTGCTTTTAGCGCAACAGCGGAAAGCACACCCTCAGGAGCGCCGCCTGATCCGAACAGGATATCAACGCCCGTGTGGTCGAAAGCCGTGTTGATGGCGCCTGCGACATCGCCGTCATTGATCAATTTGATTCTGGCGCCGGCCTCACGAAGCTCGGAAATGATTTTTGCGTGTCTTTCACGGTTTAAAATTGTGGCAACGACGTCCTCAACGTCCTTGTTTTTCGCTTTTGCCACCGCTTTAAGATTGTCAATGACAGGTGCTTCGATGTCAATGCAGCCCACCGCTTCCGGACCGACTGCGATTTTTTGCATATACATGTCAGGAGCATTCAGAAGCGTGCCATGGTCTGCGACCGCGATAACCGTCAGCGCATTCCAGCCGCCGCTTGCTAAGATGTTTGTGCCTTCAAGAGGGTCAACTGCGACATCCACGCGCGGGCCGTACCCGTTTCCGAGTTTTTCCCCGATATACAGCATTGGCGCTTCGTCCATTTCCCCTTCACCGATTACAACAGTCCCTTTCATCGGCACTGTATCAAAAACGTCTCTCATTGCACTTGTTGCCGCTTCATCAGCCTCATCTTTTTTTCCCCGGCCCATCCATCTTGCTGATGCCAATGCCGCAGCTTCGGTCACACGTACCAATTCCATTGATAAACTTCTTTCCATTTCAACACGATCTCCTCTCACAAGAAACCATTATGAATTTTGAAGCTGTTCTATTTCTTCGTCAGTCATTCTTTCACGCCAAATTGTCGCTCCAAGCCCCTCAAGCTTCTTCTCAAGGCTGCTGTATCCGCGGTCAATATGCTCCAGTCCCGTAATTTCCGTGACGCCATCAGCCATCAGTCCGGCTACCACCAAGCAGGCTCCGGCACGCAGATCACTCGCCTTCACTTTTGCGCCTTGAAGCTCGACAGGACCTGTGATGATGGCAGATCTGCCTTCTACTTTCATATTGGCACCCATTCGTCTCAGCTCATCAATGTGCTTGAATCTTGCCGAGTAGATGGTGTCTGTGACGACACTCGTCCCTTTCGCCCTTGTCAGTAGCGCCGTCATCGGCTGCTGTAAATCAGTCGGAAACCCCGGGTATACGAGGGTTTTAACGTCAACCGGCTTTAAGTTCTTCTGCCCGCCGACAATGAGGAGCTGGTCGTCGCTTGTTTCGATATGATAGCCCATTTCTCTCAACTTTGCCGTTAACGACTCTAGATGAGTGGGAATGACGTTATCGATAATGACTTCCTTGCCCATTGCAGCCCCTGCAATCATAAATGTCCCGGCCTCAATTCTGTCCGGAATGATCGTATGCTTGCAGCCGTGCAGTTCCTTCACGCCGTCGATTCGAATCACATTGGTGCCCGCACCTTTGATTTTGGCGCCCATGCTGGTAAGCAATGTCGCGACGTCAATAATCTCAGGCTCCTTGGCAGCGTTTTCGATGATCGTTTTCCCTTCTGCCAAAACAGCGGCGAGCATAATGTTAATCGTTGCCCCAACGCTTACGACATCTAAATAAATCCGTGCGCCTCTCAGCCTTTCAGCTCGCAAATAAATGGCGCCTTGTTCATTGGTTACTTCAGCTCCGAGTGCTTCAAAGCCTTTGATATGCTGATCAATCGGACGGGGCCCTAAGTGACAGCCGCCAGGCAATCCAATGACCGCCTGCTTGAAGCGGCCGAGCATCGCCCCCATTAAATAATATGACGCGCGAAGCTTTTTTACTTTCCCGTTAGGAAGCGGCATGCTGATCATCGACGTAGGGTCAACAACCATTTCCCCATTCTCAAAATGCACGTTGCCGCCGATTTCCTTTAACAGGTCACGCAGCGTTTCAATATCTGAAATCTCTGGAAGCCCTTCAATTGTCACCTCGGAATTTGCCAAAATGGTTGCAGGTATTAACGCAACAGCGCTGTTTTTAGCGCCGCTGATATGTACTGTACCGTTTAACGAGTCACCGCCGGCAATATTCAACTTTTCCATGATAGTCTCCTTCCATAAGAAGATAGCTGCGGAGCTAAATAAAATGTCATTTTATTCTGTCTCTGCAAATAAAGCTCATGTCCAAAATCTAGCCAATTCGAAGAGAAAGAATACAACACATTGTAAAATATCAGGAAGAAAATAGCGAAGCTTTGGGGGGTACAGGTTTCAAAAGATGCACAGAGACCCGCCGGCTCGAGAGACATCGTCGTCATCCGGCAAAAGCAGTACGCATACCCTTCATTCCGATATCAGCTTCTGCAGCCCAATGATTCCTTCTCTGTAAAGCGGCGTCAGCATCTGAAGATCCGCTGTATCAGGTCGGTGAAATACAAAGGCCGCGGCAAACAGGCATAAAGCTGTTTGCCGCCCCTTTCATTATTTGTTCCAGTCTGCCAGGAATTGTTCGATTCCTTTGTCTGTTAACGGGTGTTTAGTGAGAGCATGAATGACTTTCAGCGGCATTGTGCCGATATGAGCCCCTCTAAGAGCAGCTTCTGTCACGTGCTGCGGGTGGCGGATTGACGCTGCAATGATTTGCGTGTCAAGGCCGTGAATGTCAAAAATCTGTTTAACTTCTGAAATCAGGTCAAGCCCGTTGTGGCCGATGTCATCTAAACGTCCCAGGAATGGAGATACATATGTTGCCCCCGCTCTGGCAGCAAGAAGCGCCTGGTTTGCATTGAAGATCAATGTGACGTTTGTTTTGATGCCTAAGTCAGTAAGTGCTCTTACCGCTTTTAAACCGTCAGACGTCATCGGGATTTTCACCGTAATGTTCGGTGCGATTTTCGCCAGTTCTTTTCCTTCCTCGATCATTTCCTCAGCTTTCAAAGAAATAACCTCTGCGCTTACAGACCCTTTCACGACGTCTGTGATCTCGCGAAGACGGTCGTGGAATGATACGTTAGCTTCCTTTGCTACTAAACTAGGATTCGTCGTTACACCGGCGAGAATTCCTAATTCATTCGCTTCTCTAATTTCATCGATATTGGCTGTATCAACAAAGAATAACATTTTCAAAAAGCCTCCCTGATTAAGAAATTTTCTGAACTGCGAATATGATTGCGCTTTCTAAAGATAGACGGAAAACCGCCTGTCAAGCTGTCAGGCGGCTATAAAAAGTTCCAATTGAATTAAGCTTGGTTTGAAGAACCAAATTCACGCATTTTACCGATAACTGTTTCTTTGATCGCTTCACGAGCTGGTCCAAGGTATTTACGTGGATCGTACTCGTCAGGCTTAGCTGCCAATGTTTCGCGAACAGCTTTTGCAGAAGAAATTTGGTTTTCAGTATTCACGTTGATTTTAGCTGTACCAAGTGAAATTGATTTTTTGATGTCAGCAGTCGGAATTCCAGTACCGCCGTGAAGAACTAATGGAAGACCAGTTGATTTTCCGATCTCTTCCATTTCTTTGAAGCCAAGGTTTGGTTCGCCTTTGTAAGGGCCGTGAACAGAACCTAATGCAGGTGCAAGGCAGTCGATGCCAGTGCGCTCAACAAGCTCTTGGCACTCTTTAGGATCAGCGTAGATTACGCCTTCAGCGATAACGTCATCTTCTTGTCCGCCTACTGTTCCAAGCTCAGCTTCTACAGATACTCCGTGGAAATGAGCAAGCTCAACAACTTTAGCAGTTGTTGCTACGTTTTCTTCAAATGGATGGTGAGAAGCGTCGATCATTACAGATGTGAAACCTGCATGAATCGCTTTCGCACAAGATTCAAAGCTTGAACCGTGGTCTAAGTGAATCGCAACAGGAACTGTCACTTTGTACTCTTCCATAAGTGCTTTTACCATAGCAACGACTGTTTTGAAGCCGCCCATGTAGCGTCCCGCACCTTCGGAAACACCAAGGATCACTGGAGATTTTTCTTCTTCAGCTGCTTGTAAAATCGCTTGAGTAAACTCAAGGTTGTTTAAGTTAAATTGTCCTACAGCGTACCCTTTTTCTTTAGCTGTATTCAACATTTCCGTCATAGAAACTAAAGGCATGTCGAATGTCCTCCTTATGTAGCCTGATTGTCTTCTAGCGAAAAAAGCTTTCCACCCTAGCATGACCCATATATTGCTGTCATATGTAAATACTCAGATCGCTTTTTCTCCATAACTAGGATACCAACTTTTCGACAAATCGGCAACATAATGACATGATTCATTTGTTTCTTCTTTTTGTCAGTTCGACTTCAGGGGCAGATATTTTTTGACGGCGTCTCTGATTTCGTCGATGTCAAACGGCTTTGCAAAGTGCGTCAGGGCGCCCAATTCCTTCGATTCCTGGATCATGTCGAGCTCTCCGTATGCCGTCATGATAATGACCCGGATGTTTTCGTCAATGACCTTCATCCGTTTTAAGATTTCGATTCCGTCCATGCCGGGAATTTTCATGTCCAAAAGCACAAGGTCGGGCCGTTCTTTTGTCACAATGTCAAGCGCCTGCAGGCCGTTCGCAGCCTGAAACGTCTGGTAGCCTTCTTTATTGAACACTTCATTTAGCAAAATACGAATGCCGTATTGATCATCAACGATTAAAATTTTTTCATTCATCATTTTACACCCCAATATTATGATTTTCGTCAAAAGTAAGCAGTATTGTATGTATTCTGTTTGATTTTCCTATTTCCTTTAATTATAATAGTCTACTTTACGACATTTTCTGAGCATTTTCTCTTTTGTTGTATACTGATATTGTACGTTATAAAGGAGGATTCACTTATGTTGAAAATATTCACGACGCAGTTAACAGGTATTTTTTCCCGCATTCAGGATAAGGAATCTGACGCGATTGAAGATGGGGCGCGGCTGCTTGCTCAAGCGGTGATCAGCGGGCATTCCATTTATTTATACGGAGCGGATGAGCTTCAGGGCGTCTTTTATGAGGCCACCGAAAGCAAAGAACCCTTCCCATCTGTCAAAGCCTTTCCAGAAAGCGCTGAGGAAGTGACAGAAAGCGACAGGGTGCTGATGTTTTGCTCAGGGACGGGCACAGCCGAAGAACAGGCGCTCGCAAAAGAGCTTTATGAAAAAGGTGCGGGAGTCGTATGCGTATCGCCCGCAGCCAAAGACAGTGCGGGAATAGAACAGTATTGTGATGTGCATATTGATTCTAAATTAAAAATGCCGCTTGTTCCCGATGAAGACGGCACCCGTTACGGGTTTCCCTCTTTAATGACAGCACTGTATGTCTATCACGCTTTATCGTTTACACTAAAAGAAATTCTGCAAGAGTATGCATAATATCTTATTGTACATGCTGGAACTTGCCGGAAACAAATAAAAAAGACTTGCCCGCTTTTGACAAACGGCAAGTCTTTTTTATTACTTCTGATTTGCAGCTTCGACAGACGCTCCGATAAAGCCTTTGAATAGAGGCTGAGGTCTTGTCGGTCTTGACTTGAACTCTGGATGGAACTGAGAAGCCACGAACCAAGGGTGGTCTTTCAGCTCGATGATTTCAACAAGGCGTCCATCAGGGCTTGTGCCTGAGAATACGAAGCCTTGCTCTTCCATTTGCTGTCTGAATTCATTGTTAAACTCATAGCGGTGGCGGTGGCGCTCGTACACCACTTCATCCTGATACACTTCAAAGGCTTTCGTGCCTTCTTCAAGCTTACAAGGGTAAAGGCCGAGACGAAGCGTTCCCCCGAGATCCTCCACATCCTTTTGTTCAGGAAGAAGATCAATGATCGGGTATTGAGTTGACGGATCAATTTCTGCTGAGTGAGCGCCTTTTAAGCCCAATACGTTTCGTGCGTATTCAATAGACGCCACCTGCATGCCCAAGCAAATGCCCAAGAACGGAATGTTGTTTTCGCGCGCGTATTTTGTCGCGACGATTTTGCCTTCAACACCGCGGTCTCCGAATCCGCCTGGCACAATGATGCCGTCTGTTCCGCTTGTGAGTTCTGCGATATTGTTTTCTGTCACTTCTTCCGCGTTGATCCACTTCACTTTTACATCTGTGTCAAACGCATAGCCCGCATGGCGGAGAGACTCGACAACAGAAATGTATGCGTCAGGAAGCTCAACGTATTTGCCGACAAGGCCGATTGTAATCGTTTGAGACAGGTTGCTGACTTTGTTAACAAGCTCTTTCCACTCGGACATTTCCGCTTCTTTGCATGCCAATTTCATGTGCTCGCAAACAAGCTTATCAAGCCCTTGTTTTTGAAGCTCCAGCGGAATGGAGTAAAGGTTGTCCGCATCTTCACATTCAATAACCGCTTTTGTATCGATGTCGCAGAAAAGCGCGATTTTATCTTTCATATCTTGAGAAATCGGCATTTCTGTACGAACGACGATGATGTTTGGCTGAATGCCCAAGCTGCGCAATTCTTTTACGCTGTGCTGTGTCGGTTTTGTTTTTAATTCGCCAGCAGCTTTAATGTAAGGTACGAGCGTACAGTGGATGTACATTACGTTTTCACGGCCGATGTCGCTCTTCATTTGGCGGATCGCTTCAAGGAATGGCAGTGATTCGATGTCTCCGACAGTACCGCCGATTTCTGTAATGACAACATCTGCGTTTGTCTCTTTCCCTGCGCGGTAAACACGGTCTTTCAATTCGTTTGTGATGTGCGGAATGACCTGTACGGTTCCTCCAAGGTAATCTCCGCGGCGTTCTTTTTTAAGAACTGTTGAATAGATTTTACCTGTTGTCACGTTGCTGAATTTATTCAGGTTAATGTCGATAAAACGCTCATAGTGACCAAGGTCCAAGTCTGTTTCAGCGCCGTCATCCGTTACAAATACTTCACCGTGCTGGTACGGGCTCATTGTTCCCGGGTCAACGTTGATGTATGGATCGAATTTTTGAATCGTCACGTTCAGTCCGCGGTTTTTCAGCAAACGCCCTAATGAAGCTGCTACAATACCCTTTCCAAGTGAGGATACAACTCCCCCGGTTACAAAAATATATTTCGTCATTTCGTTTGCTCCTCTCTTCGCTCTTAGCTACATTTTTAAAATGTACTATTTTATAAAAAATCATTTAGCCTTTTAAATGATTTATAAGAAAAATGAGGGGTGAAAATAAGAAAGCTCCCTTTCAATTTCTTGAAAGGGAGCATAACGTACTATGTTCTCTCTTCGTTTTTGAAGAGCCCAAAATACATACTACATAGTTCGACTATGAAAGTCAAGATCGTTTTGAAGATGAAATCTGATACTATTTAATTTCCTCTTCTTCATCATCATAGTCTTCATCATCTTCATCAACAATATCTTCTTCGATCTCAAGATCGTCGTCGTCTTCGTCAAGATCTTCATCGTCAAAATCGTCGGCTTCAAGATCGAGTTCTTCCTCAACTTCATCCAAATCAAGGTCGTCTTCGTCGATCTCTTCAAACTCGTCAAGATCAAGATCTTCTTCGACTGCTTTCTTCGCTTTTTTCTTTTTCGCCTTGACTGTCGGCTGAGTTTCTTCATCAAGCTGATCATACGGATACCAGCTGCGAAGCCCCCACGTCTGGTCAGAAAGCGCAAGGAAGCGGCCGTCAATGTTTAAATCTGTATAAAATTGAGCGATGCGGTCTCCAAGCTCTTCTTTTTTCACGCCGAGCAAAGATGCGATTTCATTTAAAAGCTCCTGAAAAGGAACTGGTTTTTTATGTTCTTCAAATAATTCGTGAGCGATTTCAACTAAAGCCATTTCCTTTAGCTCTTCCTGTGAATATTGTTTGATACCCAAGGTCGGACACTCCCTTTCTATTACTTATATGTATCTGTTTTATCAATAATGAAAGCGATTTTGTATCGTTCTTATACAAACCATACCTCTCATTATAAACAAAATAAAACAGAATATGCTACCCTTAACAGCGTTAATTTAAATAATTTTACAAGAGTGATCCGACTGAGAGATGTTTTCCGTTAATCCGCGAGCATTCTGGAGATGACCAGTCTTTGAATTTCTTGAGTGCCTTCATAGATTTGCGTGATTTTTGCATCACGCATATAGCGTTCTACCGGATAATCTTTTGTATAGCCGTAGCCGCCGAAAATCTGCACGGCTTCGGTCGTTACCTTCATCGCCGTATCCCCAGCCATCAGTTTGGACATAGCGGAAGCTTTTCCATATGGAAGGCCCGATGATTCTAACCACGCAGCCTGATAGGTCAATAGCCTTGAAGCTTCTATCATTGTCGCCATATCCGCGAGTTTAAAAGCGATGCCCTGCTGCTCGCCGATCGATTTTCCGAATTGCTTTCGCTCTTTTGCATATTGAAGCGCCGCATCAAGCGCTCCTTGGGCGATGCCTACGGCTTGTGCAGCTATGCCGTTTCTACCTCCGTCAAGCGTCTTCATCGCGATTTTGAAGCCTTCTCCTTCTTGTCCGAGACGCTTTGATACGGGCACTACACAATCTTCGAACATGATTTCCGTTGTCGGTGAAGAACGGATGCCCAGCTTCTTTTCTTTCTTGCCTGTAAAAAATCCTTCAAAATCCTTTTCTACTATAAAAGCGGTAATGCCTTTTTTCTTTTTCTCGGGATCGGTGACGGCAAAAACAATGTAAATATCAGCAACGCCGCCGTTTGTGATAAACACTTTGGAACCATTCAACACATAGTCATCGCCGATTCGTTCAGCTGTTGTTTTCATGCTGCCGGCGTCAGATCCAGACCCTGCTTCGGTCAATGCGAATGCGCCGATTTTCTCTCCGAGGGCCAGCTGTGTTAAGTACTCTGTCTTCTGCTCCTCCGTCCCAAAGGCAAACAGCGGCCAGCTGCAAAGAGAGATATGGGCGGAAAGCGTCACACCGGTGGAGGCGCACACTTTTGACAGCTCCTCCACCGCGATGACGTAGGCCAAATAGTCACTTCCGATTCCGCCGTAATCTTCAGGCCATGGAATTCCCGTCAGCCCCAGATTTGCCATTTCCCGAAACAGCTCGCGATCGAAGCGTTCTTGTTCGTCCCGTTCTGCCGCTGTCGGGGCCACCTCATGCTTCGCAAAATCGCGCACCAATTTTCGTATCATCTCATGTTCTTCTGATAATGAAAAATTCATTGCTTCTCCCCCATTTTCAGATCAGCGCCTAAAACGGATTGAGCCAGAAGCTCGACGACGTCGTACGTTTTGACTTGGTCTTCGGCTTCCTTCGCCTTTGTGCCGTCCCCAAGCATTGTGAGACAGTACGGACAGCCGGAACTGATCACCGATGGATTGACTGCGAGCGCTTGCTCTGTCCTGGCGACGTTAATCCTGTTGCCTGTTTCTTCCTCCATCCACATTAATCCCCCGCCGGCTCCGCAGCACATGCCGGTTTCCCGGTTTCTCTCCATTTCAACAAGCTGCACGCCCGGAATGGCTTTCAAAATCTCTCTCGGCGGATCATAAACTTCATTGTACCGGCCCAAATAGCACGAATCATGGAAGGTAATCGTCTCATGAAGCGGGTGCTGCGGCTTTAATTTTCCGTTTTTCACAAGCTCGGCCAGCACTTCTGTATGATGATAAACCTCGCCTTCAAATCCGAAATCCGGATATTCGTTTTTAAATAAATTGTATGCATGGGGATCGATCGTAACGATTTTTTTGACATCATTTTTTTCAAATTCAGAAATATTCTTCTCAGCCAGCTCTTGGAACAAAAATTCATTTCCGAGGCGGCGCGGCGTGTCTCCTGAATTTTTTTCTTTATTGCCGAGGATCGCGAAGGACACGCCCGCGTGATTGAGCAGCTTGGCAAAGGAAATTGCGATTTTCTGGCTTCTGTTGTCGTAAGACCCCATGGAGCCTACCCAGAAAAGGTACTCAAATTCTTTTCCTTCTTTTTTCATTTCTTTTACAGTCGGAATCTCAGCATCCGGCGCCTCGTCACGCCAATTTTCACGTTCCTTGCGGTTGAGTCCCCACGGATTCCCCTGCCGCTCAATACTTGTCATTGCGCGCTGGGCGTCACTGTCCATTTTTCCTTCTGTCAGTACGAGGTAGCGGCGGAGGTCGATGATTTTATCCACGTGCTCATTCATGACCGGGCATTGATCCTCACAGTTTCGGCAAGTGGTGCATGCCCAAATTTCTTCCTCTGTGATGACGTCGCCGATCAAGCTTGGATTGTAATCAAGCGCCGCTGCGGCTTCCTGCGATCCGCTGCCCGCTGACGCCGCAGCCAGCTGATTGCCTCTCGTATGCCGAAACGCTGCTGCGGGCACCCATGGGGAGCGCGAGGTGACGGCAGCGCCTTTTTCAGTGAGATGGTCTCTGAGACGCAAAATCAAGTCCATCGGAGACAGCATTTTTCCGGTGCCTGTTGCAGGACACATATTTGTACAGCGGCCGCACTCGACACACGCGTACAGATCAAGCAGCTGAGACTGCCTGAAATCCTCAATTTTTCCCGCTCCGTAACTTTCTTTCGTTTCGTCGGTAAAATCAATTTTTTCAAGTTTTCCGGCAGATTCCATTCTATTGAAAAAGACGTTTGCCGGGCCGGCGATTAAATGGGCATGCTTCGACTGAGGCACGTACACTAAAAAGCTAAGCAAGAATAGGAGATGGATCCACCATGCGATATAGAAAATCACCGTCGCGCCTGTTTTCCCGACACCGCTAAGCATAAACGCAATACCTGAGGCAATTGGCTCGCTCCAAGAAAGCCCATGCTCATGCCAAATCAGATTCATCCCGTTCCCAAGCAGAACGGTCAGCATTAACCCTCCGATAAAAATGAGAACGAGTCCGGCTTTGAAACCGCGTTTCAGCCTCACGAGCTTTTCGATATAACGTCTGTAGAATGCCCACCCAACAGCAATTAAAATGAGAAACGTAACAATTTCCTGAAAAAAGGTGAAGGCAGGGTAGACCTGGCCCAGCGGCAGATTCCGGCCGGGAGCCAGTCCTTTGATGATAAAGTCAATTGCTCCGAACTGAACCAATATAAATCCGTAGAAAAACATGACGTGAATGATTCCGCTTTTCTTGTCCTTGAGCAGTTTTTTCTGTCCGAATACATTCACCCATATGGCGTGAAGCCGTTCCTTGAACCGTTGATCAAATTGTTCTTTCTGGCCGAGCTTGATGTAGGCCAGTCTCGTTTTGACCAAGTACACAAACAAATAGACAGCGTAAGCGGTTACAATCAGAAATAATAATGCATTTGCGATGAGAAAGCCGCTCATTCCAATTCCCCCTTTTTACTGATAAAGACCGCGATCCCCTACCCCCGAATCTGTATAAGATTATCTTTATGATAAATAATGAATGAGTGTTCAGTCAATAATTAAATTCCTGCTGTTCGGGCACACTACCTTTACTACGGAAAGGAGTGCCGGTATGAAGGTATTTATCGTGATTATGATCATTGTCGTTATTTTCTTTGCCTTGATTCTGCTTGATATCTTCATGGGCCGTGCCGGATACAGAAAAAAGGCGTACGAGCCTGTTTTTTCAAAAAAGAAGAGTGACATCGAATTGATCCACTGCGGCGCTGATCTCGTTGAGCGGATGATGAATGATATTCGCCAGGCCGCCTCTTCTGTTCACATGATGTTTTTTATTATGAAAAATGATGAGGTCAGCCACAATATGTATACCTTGCTGAAAACAAAAGCCCAAGCTGGCGTATCCGTTTATTTGCTTCTGGATTGGGCGGGCTGCCGGGCAATTAAAAAAACGGCGCTGCAGACGATGAAAAATGCCGGCGTCCATGTCCATGTGATGAATCGTCCCCGTTTTCCTTTTTTCTTTTTTCACATGCAAAAACGGAATCACCGGAAGATTACGGTGATAGACGGAAAAATCGGTTATATCGGCGGGTTTAACATCGCCGAAGAATATCTTGGAAAGAAGGCGAAGTTCGGCAATTGGGAGGATTATCATCTGCGCATGATGGGAGAAGGCGTACATGATCTTCAAACGCTTTTTGCTTCTGATCTAAAACGTAATACCGGAATCGTTCTGGGTTCGGATGTTTGGCCAAATCTTCAGCAAGGGACTATTTCTCACAAGATATATGCGACTGACGGTTATTCCCTTGAAAACATATACTTGGCCAACATTGCCCAAGCGAAGAATCGCCTTACGGTTTGCACGCCTTATTACATTCCATCAAAACCGCTTCAAGAGGCCCTTATTAACGCAAGAAAAAACGGCGTATCCGTGAGAATCATTGTACCGATGAAATCAGACCATCCGCTGGTACGAGAAGCGGCTTTTACGTATTATTCGGAGCTCTTGGATGCCGGCTGTCTTATTTATCGTTATTATCAAGGGTTTTATCATGTAAAAGCCCTCATCATAGACGACCATCTCAGCATAATCGGAACAGCCAACTTCGATAAACGAAGCCTGTTTTTAAATGAAGAGGTGAATGTCGAAATTGATGACGAAGCGTTTACAAGTGAAGTCTATGCCACGATTGAGGAGGATATGAAAAAGTCGGAGCGGCTGACCATGGAGGATTTCAGCAAGCGCACATTCAGGCAGCGCCCGGCGGAATGGCTCGGCAGGGCATTATCTTATTTCTTATAAAGGAGAGTTCCTATGATTTTCAGATTCGGGTTCGTTTCAAATGCGATGAGCCTTTGGGATGCGTCTCCCGCTAAAACATTGACATTCGCGCGTTATTCAAAGCTTTCAAAGACTGAAAGAAAAGAAGCGCTTCTGACTGTGACAAAAGCCAATTTGCGCAATACGATGAGAACCCTTCACTATATCATCGGCCACGGCATTCCTTTGTACCGTTTTTCCAGTTCGATTGTGCCGCTGGCTACGCATCCCGACGTGATGTGGGATTTTGTAACACCGTTTCAAAAAGAGTTTCGGGAGATTGGAGAGCTTGTTAAAACACATCAACTGCGAACAAGCTTTCATCCAAATCAATTCACTCTGTTTACGAGCCCGAAGGAATCCGTCACAAAAAATGCGGTAACCGATATGGCGTATCACTACCGCATGCTTGAGGCCATGGGCATTGCTGATCGCTCCGTTATCAACATTCATATTGGCGGCGCTTACGGAAATAAAGACACCGCCACTGCACAATTTCATCAAAATATAAAACAGCTGCCGCAGGAGATCAAAGAGCGGATGACACTTGAAAATGATGATAAAACATATACAACGGAAGAAACGCTTCAGGTCTGTGAGCAGGAGGATGTTCCGTTTGTCTTTGACTTTCATCATTTTTACGCCAATCCAGACGATCACGCCGACCTGAATGTAGCACTGCCCCGCATGATCAAAACTTGGGAGCGGATCGGCCTTCAGCCAAAGGTTCACTTGTCTTCCCCAAAATCGGAGCAAGCGATACGCAGCCATGCCGATTATGTTGAAGCCAACTTTTTGCTGCCGCTGTTGGAACGCTTTAGGCAATGGGGAACGAATATTGATTTCATGATTGAAGCAAAGCAGAAAGACAAGGCGCTTCTCCGCTTGATGGATGAATTAAGCTCCATCCGCGGTGTCAAACGCATCGGGGGCGGTGCGCTGCAATGGAAGTCATAAATGTGCAAAAATAGGTTTACGACTTGTCAGCTTTGGGAACTTAGGCTATATAAGACAACAATCGATGGAGGAGAAAGATCATGAAAAATATCAAGTCTCTGAAAGTAGCCGCACAGGCCTTTACTTTAAGAAATTTGATTCATCTTTATAAAATGTGCCATTCCGGAAGCCACGAGGTTTATATTTATTCAAAGAAAACGATGTGCAAAATCAAAAGCTTAATTGAGCTTGAAACATTCCGCATGGCTCATAATGAAAAGGAATATTTGATCGTAGTTGAAGGAACAAAAGCATCGCAGCTCATTGAAAAATTCCAAAATCTCATCGAGCCTGCTGAGAGAGAAGCGCTCTAACTTACATACAACAAAGGATAGACATCTGTCTATCCTTTTTCTTATGCTCTTACATAATGGAGCTGAACCGCTTGTCCAAATTGTTTTGTCCCTTTTAACCGCAGTTTTGTTTCATTTGTTAGTTCGTGAAACAGCGGAATGCCGCTTCCTAAAACGACGGGAATAACAGTGATGATGAATTCGTCGATGGCATCTTCTTTCATAAAGGCATTCACCAGCTCCGCCCCGCCAGCTATCCAGATGTTTGAGCCTTTTTCCTGTTTCAAACGGTCAGTGAAGGCTCTGGCTCCCTCATTGATAAACGTCACATGTTCATCTTGATAACTGTCGGGCGATCCTGTAAAAACATAGCAGGTTTTATCCTGATACGGGAAAACCGGTGTTAGCACTTTTACGTGCTCATATGTGCTCCGGCCTAAAATGACTGTATCAACAGTCTGATAAAAATCACTGTAGCCGTTGTCGCCTTCACCTTCAAATTCATCCAGCCAATCGATGCTTCCATCTTCTTTTGCGATCATCCCGTCCAATGAAACAGCAATGTACAGCACAGTTTTTCTTTCCATGTTCTCCTCCTATCGCTGCACCATTTGCCCGAATTGCGCTTGATGCAGCCTGCTGTATAGGCCTCCGGCTTCGATCAGGTCTTGATGACGGCCTTGTTCTTCAATACCGTTGTTTGTGACGACTACAATTCTGTCCGCGTCTTTGATCGTCGCCAGCCTGTGGGCGATGACAAGCGTCGTGCGCCCCTCAGACAACTCTTGAAGCGCCTTTTGGATCGCCGCTTCCGTCTCTGTATCAAGGGCTGAGGTGGCTTCGTCGAGAATCAAGATCGACGGATTTTTCAAGAACATCCTTGCAATTGACAGACGCTGTTTTTGCCCGCCGGAAAGCTTCACGCCGCGTTCGCCAATCATAGTATCCAACCCATCGGGCATGTTATGGACGAGCTCTTCCAGATGCGCCTGCTTCACAGCTTGCCAAATGTCTTCTTCTGATGCGCCTAGTCGGCCGTAGGCGATATTTTCTCTAAGCGTGCCCGAGAATAAGAAAACGTCCTGCTGCACGACGCCAATCTGCCCGCGCAACGAAGAAAGCGTCATGTCTTTTATACTGATGCCGTCAATCGTAATGTCGCCCTCCGATGCTTCATAAAAACGCGGAAGCAGACTGCAAAGCGTTGATTTCCCCGCACCTGACGGACCGACGAACGCCACCGTTTCCCCCGCTTGAATGGATAGGTTGATGTCATTGAGGACATTGTGATGGCCATCATAGCCAAACGAAACATGTTTATAGCGGATATTGCCCTTCAGGCCGGAAACATCTTTCGAATCAGGTGAGTCCTGAATGTCCGGCTCTGTCTCCATGAGCTCCATATAGCTTTTGAAACCCGCGATCCCCCTCGGATACATTTCGATAATGGCATTAATTTTGTCAATAGGCCTGAACAGCACATTCGTCAAGAGTACAAACGCCACAAATTCCCCGTACGATAAGGAGCCGCGAATGACAAACCACGTCCCGCACAAAAGGACAAACAGCGTGACAAACCGGGTCAGCATATAGCTGATTGAACCGTTTTTCGCCATGATTTTGTAGGAAGAAAGCTTTGTGACACGAAAACGCTGGTTGTTGACGGCGAAGCGTTCTTTTTCAAATGCTTCATTTCCGAACGCCTGCACAAGCCGGATGCCGCCGATGTTATTTTCTACACGCGCGCTGAAGTCTCCGATATCCTTGTTCAGCGTGGTAAATGCTTTGGTCATTTTTTTGTTAAAATAAAGCGCTAGCCAAATGACGATCGGCATAATGATAAACGTTAATAAAGCAAGCTGCCAGTTAATAAACAGCATCACTCCGAACGCCCCGAGAATGGTCATGACCGCAATGAATAAGTCTTCCGGTCCGTGATGGGCGACTTCACCGATATACATTAAATCGTTCGTGAGCTTCGACATCAGCGTTCCCGTCTTGTTGTTGTCGTAAAATTTGAACGAGAGCTTTTGCAAATGGTCAAAAAGCGACTTTCTCATATCAGTCTCAATATTGATACCAAGCATGTGTCCCCAGTAGGTCACGATATACTGAAGAGCCGAGCTGAGCGCGTACACCGCAAATAACCCGATTGAGGTCGCGATGATCAGTCCCCAATCCCTGCCCGGCAGCAAGGTATCAATAAAATAATTGACGATCAAAGGAAAACTCAGCTCCATTAAACCTCCCGCGATCGCTGAGAAAAAGTCGAGAAAGAACAACGTTTTATATGGTTTATAATATGAAAAAAATTGCCGCAGCACCCTATCTTCCCCCAATGTATAAATAACTGATAATATTTCTCAATTATACTATACACGGGCTGTTTTGAAAGATCAGATTTCTTTTTTCTTACAGAACACCTGAAAACAGGCGGGCAAACGACTCTTTTGTCCGGTCAGCCACACCTCTTTTATAAAATCCGACAGGGCTGAGCTTTTCACTTTCCTGCATATCCTCTTCAAAATGGGCCTCAAGGGTTCGGATCGCTTCGGCATCCGTGAAGAACACATTCACTTCAAAGTTGAGCTGAAAGCTGCGCATATCCATATTCGCGGTACCGACGGAGGCGAGATCGCCATCAATGATCATGACTTTTTGATGCATGAAGCCTTTTTGGTAGGAGTACACTTCAATGCCCTCAAGGAGCAGCTCCGGGAAATAGGACCTCGACGCGTATTGGGTCAAAAAGCTGTCGTTCTTCTCCGGCACCATAACCCTTACCTCTACCCCCTTTGTCGCCGCTGCTTTTAGCGCCGTGCGAATGGATTCATTGGGGACAAAATAGGGCGTGGCGATCCATATTGATTTCTGCGCTGAAGAAATCATTTCATAATAAAGGTCGCTCATGCTTTCTTTCATGTCAGGGCCTGTCGCGACAATTTGATAAATGCCTCCTCCTTCCACGGGAACCGGGGTATTGTACTCCTCTTGATCAATTAGCACTTCATTGGAGACATATTCCCAATCCAGCATAAAGATAGCGTGGAGCGTTTGCACAATTTCCCCCTCAAGCCGCAGGTGTGTATCTCTCCAAAATCCGATGTACGGATCTCTGCTGATATATTCCTTCCCGACATTTAATCCACCCACAAAACCGGTTTTCCCATCGATGATCACGATTTTCCGGTGATTTCTGAAATTCAGCTTCTGGTTGAAAAACCCGTATTTCAGCGGAGAAAACGGGACGATGTCCACCCCCGCTTGTTCCATTCTCATAATATCTCTTCTTGCCAGCTTCATGCTTCCTGCCGCATCGTATAAAAACCTCACCTCGACACCCTGGCGCGCTTTCTCCATCATAATGTCCATCATGCCGCGTCCGAGCATGTCTGATTTAAACATGTAGTATTCAATATGTATGTAAGATTCAGCTTTTCTCATCGCTTTGAAAATGTCCGGGAAGGTTTCTTCGCCGTTTTTCAGCACTTTGATGTTGCTTTTCGTATTGATATTCATATGGGCAGCCCTGATGGAATATGTAAAGAACCTCTCTTGATTGTCCTTCAGCCCTGTCACTTCGGGCGTTTCCTCCTTGTCAAACAGCTTCCTGAGCTTTTCCCTGTTGTACATTCGTTTTGTCTTAAACAGCTTTCCCTTTACATAAAGCTGTCCCGAAAACAGATAAAACACGTAGCCGACGATTGGAAAAAAGACAAGAATATGGATCCATAGCAGCGTGTGCTGCGAGGTACGGTTTTCAAGAATTAATGAATAGATGCTGAACAAAATAATGCTTATATAGCAAAGCAATCCTCCGTAAAACTCAAGCCTGGAAACCGGAAAAAACCAAATGACATATGCCCCGATGAGCATCATATATAAAAAGAAAAATTCCAGTCTCCTTTTCAGCATCCTGATTCTCTCCAATCTGATTCAATTACCTCTGTATTACCTCTTTTTTCTAATCGATAAACCTTGTAAGTAAAAAACCTCTCCGCCAAAGGAGGAGAGGTTTAGAGAAAACTAACTGTCAAGGGGTTCATCCGCATCGTTTCTGCAGAAATAAAGCAAGACTATTGGCAACGCCGAGTGACAACATGAGCGGCAGGCCGAACCCGCTCAGCACTCCGGCAAGCGCCGAAAAGAAGGCGGCGCTGTGACTGCAAATACGGTGGATAGAGTAAATTTGATACCCATTCTGATGAGAGAAAATATATAAAACGGGATATTGATCAGAAAGAAAATAAGGAGTTAGTCAGGCTGAGTCATAATCTGCTGTTCCGCCGGTTTAAAATGAGTAAAATCCGTTTTATTCTTGATGTTATTTCCAGGATTCCCGGCCGCCCAGCCATTACCTTGGCAGAAAAAACCCCCTCTTGCAAGGGGGATTTTCACGAGCGTTTCCGATATACAACGTAGCTGCGGGTCAGATACTTGAGCGGCAGACTGAACACATGAACCAATCTTGTAAACGGCCACAGGATAAAAACGACGTAGCCTATCACAATATGAAACTTAAACCATAGCGGGACACTCTCCATCAACGAGGGGTCAGGCCTGAACAAAGCGATTTCCCTGAACCACGGCCCGACTGTTGTCCGGTAATCGAAGCCTTTCGAATCAATGTTGAGAAACGTGGCCGCAACGCCTGACAGCATCATGAACAGCAGCAGGAGGAGCGTAAGGATATCTGATGGCGAGCTGGTTTTGCGGATCCTTTTGTCAAACAGCCTTCTGTACGTCAGGATGACAAGTCCGGTACATGCCGCAATGCCCGCCGGCAAGCCAGCGCCAATCGCCATTTTGTGATACATATGCTCTGAAATGCCAAGGGAAGCATACACGCCTTCCGGGATCAGAATCCCCATGACATGCCCGCCGACAACGCACAGCAGTCCCCAGTGAAAAAGTGTGCTGCCCGCGGCGAGTTTTTTCTTTTCTAACAGCTCGCTTGATTTCGCCGTCCAGCCAAATTGGTCATGCTGGTAGCGGTAAATATGGCCGCCGATAAAGATTGTCAATACAATGTATGGCATAATACCCCAGAGGATCTGCCCGCTCATGCCTGAACAGCCCCTTCAACGCTTTCACGTACGCCAATGTTTTCAAGCGCTGCCAGCAGCACGTGCAGCAGTTCAGCGTATATACTGTCATTTTTTTCGAGACGGGATGCCAGCTCCCTCACATTGGACAGATATTTCTCAAACACGCTTCTCGCTGCTTCAATTTCTGCAGCCGCAGCAAATTCCAGCATCAGCGGCAGATAATCAGGCAGCTCTTTCTCTGTCGGCAGGAAACCGGATTGCTCGTATGTGTTTTTTAAATGCAGCAATTCAACGCCGCGTTCCCTTTGCTCGCCCGAGTTAAAGTAGGTGACATACATATTTGTTTTTTTCCCAAAGTCGAATGTATAGACATAGTGTTCAATCAGCGCTTCCGGTGAAAAGCTGGCTGACGCCTCGAAAAAGTGCAGCAGCTTCTTCCGGATTTGCCGGTTGCCGATTTCATGGATAAGAGCCTTCCATTCGGGAATCTCGGCTCTCCACTCTTCATCCGGATAAGAGAGAAGAGAGGAAAGAGCGGAGAACGTCATTTGCCGGTCTGTGGTGTTCATCTTGTTACACCTCATTTATCAAAAGTTAGAAACAGGAGCCGGGGCCGCCTGAAAATGATAAGCCGCAGCTCCCTTGTTCAGCATATAAATCTGAAACTTCTTCTCGATGACTGCTCGGTATCACAAAGCGGTCATCATATTTGGCAATCGCAAGCAGCCGATACATATCTTCAATTTGCTGTTCTGTTAAGCCGACACTGGAGATCAGTTCCGGGTCGATTGATTTATTCGTCTGGATCGCTCTCATATACTGGCGCATGACAGACATTTTCTTTAACGTTGACCGAATATGATCCGTATCACCGGCCGTTAACAGCTGCGCCAAATAGTCTATCGGTATTCTCATTTGGTCGATAGCCGGAAAAATATCTTCCGCGGATTGCCGGCTGCCTTTTCCTTCAAAGAGATTCATAATCGGACTGAGCGGCGGAATGTACCACACCATTGGCAGCGTGCGGTACTCAGGATGAAGCGGCAGCGCAATCTTCCAGTCAATGATCATTTTATAGATCGGCGATTGCTGCGCAGCCTCTATCCATTCAGCCGGAATGCCTTGTTCTTTTGCCAGTTTGGCAACCTCAGGATCATTTGGATCAAGAAAAACGTCCAATTGGGAATGGTAGAGATCCTTTTCATTTTCAACAGATGCCGCTTCCTCCACTTTGTCCGCATCGTAAAGCATGACGCCGAGGTAGCGGATTCTGCCAACACACGTCTCAGAGCAGATGGTCGGCAGTCCCGCCTCCAAACGCGGAAAGCAGAGTGTGCATTTTTCCGCTTTGTTCGTTTGCCAGTTAAAATAGACTTTTTTATAAGGACAGGATGAGACGCAATATCTCCATGAACGGCATGCGTTTTGATCCACAAGCACAATGCCGTCCTCCTCGCGTTTGTACATGGCGCCGGATGGACAGGATGAGACGCACGCCGGGTTGATGCAGTGCTCGCAAATACGGGGCAAATACATCATAAAGACCTCATCGAATTCTGTTTTGATCGATTCCTCCATCTTTTGTACGTTGGGATCTTCAAGTCCCGTTATGTGGCCGCCCGCGAGATCATCCTCCCAGTTCGGTCCCCATTCGATATTCATGAAATCCCCCGTCAAGGACGATTTCGGGCGTGCTACTGGCTGGTGTTTTTTCTGCGGGCTGTTCGTTAATGTTTCATAATCATAGTTCCAGGGCTCATAGTAATCATCAATCGACGGCTGATTCGGATTATAGAAAAGGCCTGCAAGCCGATTGGTTTTCGAGCCCGATTTCAGCTCGAGCTTTCCTTTTTTCAATGTCCAGCCGCCTTTATATTTGTCCTGGTCCTCCCATTGCTTCGGGTAGCCGATGCCCGGCTTTGTTTCTACATTATTGAAGTACATATATTCCGCACCGGAACGGTTTGTCCACGTGTTTTTGCAAGTGACGCTGCACGTGTGGCAGCCGATGCATTTATCCAAGTTCATGACCATACCGATTTGCGCTTTAATCTTCAAGCCAATCGACCTCCTTCAGCTTGCGGATGACGACATTCAGGTCGCGCTGATTCCCCGTTGGGCCGTAATAGTTAAAGCCGTAGCTGAGCTGGGCGTAGCCCCCGATCATCTGTGTCGGCTTGACGTGAATCCTTGTCGGGCTGTTATGGGTGCCTCCGCGGTTATTTGTCAGTTTCGTGCCGGGCACGTTGATGTGGCGGTCCTGGGCATGGTGCATAAACGCCATTCCTTTAGGAATCCGATGAGACAAAACGGCTCTCGCGACGACTACGCCATTTCGGTTGAAGCATTCAATCCAATCGTTGTCTTTGATATCCGTATCCTCTGCATCATCTTTATTCATCCATACGGTCGGCCCGCCGCGGAACAGCGTCAGCATCGGCAGGGAATCAAAATACATGCTGTGGACGGACCATTTGTTATGCGGCGTCAAATAATTAAGGACGATTTCTTTTCCCTCTTGATCAGGCCGCTTGCTTAGAAACGGGCGGTGCTGGAGGATCGGTTTAAATGTCGCCATCGTTTCACCGAATTCCATCATCAGTTCATGATCGACATAATAGGATTGTCTGCCTGTCAGTGTCCGCCACGGGATTAATTTTTCAACATTCGTCGTAAACGGCGAATACCTGCGGCCTCCTTTTTCAGAGCCGGTAAATGCCGGAGACGTGATAACCGTTTTCGGCTGGGCTGTAATTTGTTCGAACGTAAAGCATTCTTCCTCGCGCTCTTCCGCCAGGTCTTTCAGCTTCAGGTTTGTGATGTTTTCAAGTGATTCCCATGCTTTTACGGCGACCTTTCCATTCGAAGTGGATGATAGGGTTAAAACCGCTTCTGCCGCCTGCTTTGCTTCACTTATATTTGGACATCCCTTTGCCACGCTGTCTGAGGTGATTTCTCCCAGTCTCTTTTTGAGTGATTCATATTCATCGGCTATTGACCAGCTCATCCCTTTTGTTCCGCTCGGCTTTAAAGCAGCGTTAGGACCGAGTGCGGTCATTTTATGAAAAATGTGTTTGTAATCCCGTTCAACGACTTGGATGTTCGGCATCGTTTTTCCCGGAATGGCTTCACATTCGCCCTTGCTCCAGTCATTGATTTTGCCGAATGGCTGGGCCAATTCCTGCATGGTGTCGTGGAGGAGCGGCGTCGCAACCACTTCTTTCACCGGCTCCATATTGACTTCTTCTGCCAGATCGGAAACGGCTTTTGACAGCGCCTTGAAAATATCCCAGTCTGACTTCGATTCCCACGGAGCTGAGATCGCCGGAGCAAATGGATGAATGAACGGATGCATATCTGTGCTGCTGAGATCGTGTTTTTCATACCATGTCGCCGCCGGCAGCACGATATCGGAATACAGCGCCGTACCCGCCATTCGAAAATCAAGATTGATTAATAAGTCGAGCTTTCCTTCCGGCGCCTGCTCCCGCCATTTGATTTCTTCTGGGCGGATGCTGTCGCAGTCGTCATTCATTAAACCGTTCGTTGTCCCCAGCAAATGCTTGAGAAAATATTCATGCCCTTTTCCTGAGCTTGAGATCAGATTTGCCCGCCATACAAAGAGATTCCTTGGGAAATTCACTTCATTGTCAGGATCTTCAATCGCGAATTTCAGTTTTTTCTCTTGGAGCTGTGAGGCCACGTACGCACCTACGTCTTCAGGTGTTGCTGCCCCTGCTTTTTCAGCTTCTTTATACAGATCGATGCCATTTTGATTGAAAGTCGGGTAAGACGGAAGCCACCCTAGCCGCGCGGCCAGCACATTGTAATCAGCGTGGTGCTTGTAGCGGGATGACGCAGCAATCGGCGATGCCAAATCACTGATCGGCTGGTCCTCATAACGCCACTGATCTGTCGCAAAGTAGAAAAATGAGGTGCCGTTTTGCAGCTTGGGCACGCCCTCCCAGTCCTTTGCAGTTGCAATCGTCTGCCACCCTTCAGCAGGTCGGAGCTTTTCCTGCCCCACGTAATGGGCCCAGCCTCCGCCGTTTACGCCTTGGGCGCCTACAAGTAAAACAAGATTTAACACCGCTCGGTAGATCGTGTCGGAGTTGAACCAGTGGTTAATGCCGGCCCCTACGATAATCATGGACCGGCCGTCTGTATCGATCGCATTTTGGGCAAACTCTCTGGCAATCTTAACGACAGCTTCTTTTTTGATTCCTGTCATTTGTTCCTGCCAGGCAGGCGTAAACGGCTCAGGGTCATCATAGGAGACAGCCGATCGTTCGCCGATGCCCCGGTTCACGCCGTAGTTAGCCAGTATCAAGTCAAACACGGTCGTGATGTACGTTTCTTCACCGTTCAGGTTCATTTTTTTAATAGGAAGATCCCGCTCGAGCACTTTGTTTCCGTCATTTGAAAAATACGGGATGCGCACCGTGCCGATTTCGTCCTCTATTCCCAGCACAGAGAGACGGGGTTCAATCGGTTCCCCGGTTTCTTCATCAATCATGTGCAGGTTCCATTTCTGCTGCCCGTCCCAGCGCGAGCCCATTGTCCCTTGGGGTATGGCAAATGAACTTGTCTGTTCATCCCAAACCGCAGGCTTCCACTGATCATGCTTTGTCTTCCGCCCGATGTCCTTCGCATGCAGAAACCGTCCCGCTGTGTATACGCCATTTTCTTTTGACAGAGTGACGAGAAATGGAAAATCAGTGTATTGATTCGCGTACTCAATAAAACGTTCAGTTTCTTGGTTCACGTAAAATTCCTGCAGAATAACGTGACCCATCGCCATCGCAAGCGCCCCGTCAGTCCCTTGGCGAATACTCAGCCAGTCATCCGCGAACTTTGAGGATTCCGCAAAATCTGGACTGATCGAAATGACCTTAGCGCCTTTATAGCGGGCCTCCGCCAAAAAATGCGCGTCAGGCGTTCTCGTTAACGGAACGTTGGAGCCCCATGTGATAATATAGCCGGAATTGTACCAATCACTGCTTTCCGGAACGTCCGTCTGGTCACCCCAAATTTGCGGGGATGCTGGAGGAAGATCCGCATACCAGTCATAAAAACTGAGCATAGGGCCTCCGATTAACGACATAAACCGGGAGCCTGATGCGTGGCTGATCATGGACATGGCCGGAATCGGAGAAAAACCGACGTTTCGGTCAGGCCCGTATTTCATCACTGTATACAGCAGAGAGGCTGAAATCAGCTTCAGCACCTCCGGCCATTCAGCGCGCACAAAACCGCCTTTCCCTCTCGCCTGTTTATAGGACTTCGCTTTTTCAGGGTTTTCGACGATCGATTTCCAGGCTTCCAATGGATTTTGATGCGTCTGCAATGCCTCCCGCCACAAATTGATCAGCACACCGCGCACGTATGGATATTTCACACGGAGCGGGCTGTAGATATACCATGAAAAACTGGCCCCCCGCGGGCAGCCTCTCGGTTCAAAATCAGGCATATCCGGGCCTGTTGATGGATAATTCAAATTTTGCCCTTCCCACGTGACAATTCCGTTTTTCACATAAATATTCCAGCTGCAAGACCCTGTACAGTTGACGCCGTGGGTGGAGCGAACGACTTTGTCGTACTGCCATCTGTTTCTGTATACATTCTCCCAATCGCGATCCTCGCGGGTAGTTTGGCTATGTTTATTTGAATGGTGTTCGATAGGAGAGAAATAATTCAATCTCCTAAACAACGGACTCATTTTCTTTTTCTTCATGAGAGTTCACTCCTTCCGAGTCAGGTGATGCTAAGTTCACTATAAACAGAGACAGCGCGTTTCCTTGTGAACTATGTCACACACTCTGCTTTTTTCACAAAATGTTCACACAAAGGAGAAGGAAGGATTTTCACAAGATGTGAGGAAGGCTGCGTTCAGGCAGGACGCTTGGGTCATTAGCCGCCTTTCATTCAAAGATCAAAAAAAACCGGCTCTATTTAAGAACCGGGCTCGGCGTTTTCATCCTGTGATGTATGCAGATACCGCAAAAATAATTGATAGGAACAAAAAACATTTTGCTGAAGCATAACCAAAAAGTTCATTTGCAGCTGCGGATGATAAGACATCATTTTCTTAAATATGTAATATGGGATGTTGAGAATCAGAATGTCTGAAGTGGCATTGACTGAGATAAAGGGCGATAAATAAAGCCCGCCTTTTTCATCAATCGGAAACACATCGCCTTTTTCCCACAGCGCAACGGTTTTCGACCCTTCAGGGAGCCTTGTGTCCATAAAACGGACACTGCCTTTTAATACAATATAAACAGATTGAGAATGAAGAAAAGATGGAGACTGATCACATGAACCGCGGATAAACGTGCCGTTTTTCAGCAAGGTTTCGACAATGGATAGAGGCACTTCATTAAACATAGGAAGTTGTTTCAGAAATAATAAATAGTCACACTGATTCATAGGAAAACCTCCTGTGCTAAGGATAGCTTTAGTGTAGCTCGACTGAGCCTGTACAGCAGTGATGTATTTCACAGCCTGTATGATGAATGTCACTTATCAGGAGGGTGAATGCATTTATAATGAAAGAAAAAAGGAGGATTTCGATGAAGGCGCTGATTCCGAAGCAGCACGGGGCGTGGGCGATGCTGCTGATCCCATTTTTACTCGGCATGGTCAAGGGAGGCCCCGTTATTTGGCATATTCCGCTCTTCCTTGGTTGGCTTTTCCTATACTTAGCGGTTTATCCCGTTACGCTTGCCTTAAAAAAGAAACAAAGCAAACCATATCAAAAGTGGATGTGTTATTACGGTTTTCCCGCCTGCTGCTTTTTGATGATCTCGGTCTTTCATAAGCCGCCTCTCATCTGGGTGGGCGTTTCTTTACTGCCGCTGTTTCTCATACATATGTATTTTGCCCGCAGAAAAAACGAACGAGCCTTATTGAATGATGTTGCAGGTGTCTTGTTCTTTTGTTCGGGCGGGTTTGCGAGCTGCTGGCTGGGGATGGGAACCCTTGACGGCTGGGCTTGGTTTATTTTCTTGCAGTCTGCTTTATTTTTTATCGGGAGTTCCTTTTATGTGAAATCGGTGATCCGCGAGAGAAAAAACAGGGCATTTGCATACTGGTCATGGGGATATCACCTGCTGCTCCCCTTTTTATCCGCTCTTTTCGGAGCAGGATGGGCGTTTCTCGCTTTTATCCCGAGCAGCTTGCGGGCATGGTTTTTTCATGGAAGGGATTGGCCCGTAAAAACGATTGGCATTCTGGAAATCGTGAATGCCTGCTTCTTTCTTGCCGTCATGTGCCTGTTTATCACAAGGTAAAAAAACAAGGACACCACTGTCCTTGTTTTTTCAGTCAATATTGCAAATCTCCAGCGGGCAATTTTCACACTCAATCTCACATCGTAAATAGTCCCGCTTGTGCAAAATAATTTTTCCGGATTCGTCTATCGAAATAACCCCTTTTTTGCGGAGATCTCCCAGCATACGGTTGATGCTTTCCCGTGCAGCCGCGCAAAACTTTGCCAAATCCTGATTTGTCAGGACAATGTTAATCAGAATGCCGTCGCTTCGCTCCACTCCGTAGCTGTTTGATAAACGGATAAGAGTGGAATAGAGCGCCCCCTTTTTGCCATGAAGAAGCAGATCCCTGATTTTGGACTGAATCTTCCGGAGGTGCGTGCTCATCCATTTCATGAACTCAAATGTCAAAGCGCCATTTTGGATTAATTCTTTTTCCAGCTTATTTTTATTAATGACGAGCACCTCGCCATCCTCTAGCACTTTTGCACTGAGCATATACCTCGGTTCTTCAGTGAAAAGTGTTAATTCTCCGACGATATCATGCTTTTGGCAGATTCTAAGCGTCAGGTCTTTTCCGTCAGATGTCAGCTTGCCGATTTCAATGAGTCCTGATTGAATCAGATAAAGCTCTTCTGCATCCATTCCTTCTCGAAACAAATACGTGTGTTTTTCCATTTTTCTTTTCGTGCTGATCGATTCCAGCAATTCATGCAGATCGCTGGATATAAGATCACTATCAGATGGTCGAACAGAGAGAAAATTCATGAGCTCACCTCGAAGAAAGTCACGTTGTGTGTTTATTGTAACGTGAATTGATTTGTACCCATCGAGAAAAAACTAACAATCTTGTGAATGCCCCAGTGTTAGTTGATGCTCTGGCTGTTTCTCTCCGTGTGTGTTTTCATTCTTTCCTGCCAATACATCCATATGACAAGGACAAAACTGGCTAACGCCACCTCTGAAAGCGCCATAAACCCGATCGCGTACTGGCCTGTTGCCTGAAATACACTCGCCAATATGAGAGGAGGAAAAAAGCCGCCTAATCCGCCCATGGCAGACACAATCCCATTGGCAATCCCCGCTTGCTTCGAAAAATAGAAAGGCACCAGTTTAAAAACAGTCCCGTTTCCTATGCCTGAGCAGACGGCCACGGTTAATGATCCAAACGTATAAAGGCCGATTGTCGGCGAGAACGATAGGATAATGCCTGATAATGTAAGCCCGGCAAAAACAAACATCAAGATGCGGAGCGGGCTCATTTTATCAGCCAGGAATCCGCCTGCAGGCCTGAGCAGCGTAGAAACCGCAATAAAGCCAGCCGTCCTCAAGCCGGCATCTGCAGGATTCAGCCCAAAATGCTCCACCAGAAAGTTCGGCAGATAGATAGTGAAGGCGACAAAGGCACCGAACGTAATAAAATAAAACAGGCTCAGAAACCATAGCACATGATTTCGGTAAACGGCTTTGATTTGAGTCTTAACAGAAACTTTGACCTTCTTCTCATGCCTGTCGCCAAACAACACGTGCAGTAAGGCAAAGACAGCCAGCAAAATCAGATACATCTGCACGGTTGATTTCCACCCGACGGCTTGAGCGATAACCGGCGCTGCAAATGTCGTAACGGCTGTCCCGATATTTCCTGCACCGTAAATCCCATTGACGACACCGTGCTTTTCTTTCGGATAATATTTCGGGAGGGAGGTCACTCCAATGGAAAACACCGCTCCCCCGATCCCTAAGAAAAAGCCGCCTGCGATTAAATCAAACAGAGAGTCCGCGATACTGATCCAAAATACAGGAAATAAAAGCAGGATGAAGCTGACCATAAACATGAGCCTCGCGCCAAACCTGTTCGTTAAATACCCTAAAGGAATGCGGAGAAGCGACCCGAGGATCACAGGAATCGCCGTCACCAAAGAAATCTCGCCCTTGCTTAAATGAATATCTAATGTGATTTGGGAAATGAGTGATGAAATCAGCACCCAAACCATAAACCCTGCCACCAAGCTTAATGACTGTAACGATAATTGAATGTGTTGACGGTTGATCATTTGGCTTGCCCCTTTCAATGATTCAATAATCAGTCTTATCATACAAAAACTCGCCAAACAGGATTGTGAATTACATCACACGTTTTTCTCATAAAAAAAGGACAAAGCCCGAAGACTTTGTCCTTTTGATCGTGATTACATTTTTTCCGGAGCCGATACGCCGATCAGCTGAAGCGCATTGTTCAGCGTAATTTGCGTTGCCTTCATTAAAGCCAGGCGCGCGCGGCTTTTCTCTTCATTTTCAGGGTCGATGACTTTCTCTGCATTGTAGAAGCTGTGCAGAGCAGAAGCCAGATCATAAATATAGTTAGTGACACGGTGCGGAATTCGTTTTTCCGCTGCTTCCGCCACTGCCTCTGGGAAGCCGCCGATCGTTTTCAGCAGATCGTATTCTTTTTCTGATTGAATATGGCTGAAATCAAGATCTGCCGCCGGTTTAAGTCCCTGCTCTTCCCCTTGGCGAAGCATGCTGCAAATACGGGCATGCGCGTATTGTGCATAATAAACGGGGTTTTCGTTAGATGTTGATACAGCAAGATCTAAGTCAAAATCCATATGGGTGTCTGCACTTCGCATTGCAAAGAAGTAACGCACGGCATCCAAGCCGACTTCTTCAATCAGGTCACGCATCGTTACGGCTTTACCGGTCCGTTTGCTCATTTTCATTTTCTCGCCGTTTTTGTAAAGGTGAACGAGCTGAATGATTTCTACTTCAAGCGTTCCTTTTTCATAGCCCAGCGCTTCGATTGCCGCTTTCATACGCGGGATGTAGCCGTGGTGATCGGCGCCCCAAACGTTGATCAGCTTATCAAAGCCGCGGTCAAGCTTGTCCTTATGATACGCGATATCAGGAAGAAGGTACGTGTACGTGCCGTCCTTCTTGATCAATACGCGGTCTTTATCATCGCCGAAAGTCGTGGAACGGAACCAAGTCGCGCCGTCTTCTTCATAGACATGGCCTTTTTCGCGGAGCGCTTCAAGCGCCTTGTCAATTTTTCCATTTTGGTACAGTGAAGTTTCTGAATACCACACATCAAACGGCACACGGAAGTTTTCCAAGTCCTTGCGAAGCTTTTCCAGCTCGTATTTCAGGCCGTATTCACGGAAAAACGCGAGGCGTTCACTTTCCTCTTCGTTAACGAAACGATCACCGTATTCCTCAGCGAGACGCTTTCCGATCGCAATGATATCCTCGCCGCGGTAGCCATCCTCCGGCATCGGTTTTTCCAATCCGAGTGCTTCAAAGTAACGGACTTCAACAGAGAGCGCCAGATTGTTGATTTGGTTTCCCGCATCGTTAATGTAGTATTCGCGGCTTACATCGTAACCCGCTTTTGAAAGCACGTTGCACAAGGAATCGCCGACAGCCGCCCCGCGCGCATGCCCGAGGTGAAGGTCTCCCGTCGGATTCGCTGATACGAATTCTACCTGAACTCGTTCACCGTTTCCGATGTTCGTTTCCCCGTATGCTTCCCCTGCTTCCAGTACAGACGGAATCAGCTTTGTTAAATACTGATTGTTCATATAGAAATTGATAAAACCCGGGCCGGCGATATCCAGTTTTTCAATCGAAGCCTTCCCTTTATCAAAATGGGCGACAATCTCTTCAGCGATTTGACGCGGCGCTTTTTTTGCCACTCTTGCCAGCTGCATCGCCATATTCGTTGAGTAGTCGCCGTGTGTTTTATCTTTCGGTGTTTCTAAAACAACATTGGGAATCTGGTTTTCTTCAGCCAGTCCCGCTTTCAGAACGGCCGCTTTGATTTCTTCTTTCAGCACGTCCTTCATTTGTTCCGCAATGTTCATGCGTGAGTTCCTCCCTCATACGTGATCGTCATATTATGTAAATGCTCCTGCTCGTCTCCGACATGCATGTCATATGCGATGCTGATACGGCCTTTTTCTTCATCGAGATCAGATTGAATCGATTTTGTGCTTGTTTTCAGCTCAAGCTCACCAAATGACATTTTATATTTAGCAATTGTGGAAGCTCCCGTTACGAAACGCTGATTCATTTTGACAGCGCCTGACCTCATGACCAGGACTTCGCCTTCGCTTACTTTCACAATCGTTTTGACTTTGCCTAAGTCGTGTTCTTCATAATAAGATAGATACACTTTATTTTGTTTTACATAGTAAAATCCGGTGGTGCGGAATTCGATGACTTCTTGGTTTCCGTCATCCTCGATCACAGACTTCACATGGAGTGTTATCGGTGTCTCTTGCTTCATTCTGACACGTCCTTTTCATCATTCCACTTTGACTTGAATAGTATAATCATTCGGTTTGTAAACTTCAACTGCTTCTATCTTACCATCATTGCTCATCAGATTTGAAGATAAACCTCATAAAAAGCATTTCCTTATATAGAAGAGAAAATCATATCACTAATTACCTTTAGGAAATGTTACATTTTTCCGAAATCTATCATTTCCTTTTCACATTTTTTTCAAAATATATGTATTGAATTAGTAATTTGATAGTTTTAAGATAAAAGTACAACATAGATCTGCTAGAAAAACAAAAAAAGGGAGGATTCAATTATGAAAAAAGCTGTCATTGTAGAAAACAAAGGTTGTGCAACATGCTCGATCGGAGCCGCTTGTCTAGTGGACGGTCCTATCCCTGATTTTGAAATTGCCGGTGCAACAGGTCTATTCGGTCTATGGGGGTAAGGATCTCCCAAAAGGGCATAGTCATTCTACTATGCCCTTTTTAAGTAAATTACAATTTTTAACTAAAATCTACCTCTTGGATATACATACACAACCGTTTTTCATTTGAATCATATGTATAGGGGATGGTATTTTGTTTATAGAGCAGATGTTTCCATTTATTAATGAAAGTGTAAGAGTTCACCAGCTTCCTGAGGGCGGCGTGTTAGAAATCGACTACTTGCGCGATAATGTCTCCATTTCTAACTTTGAGTATTTGGATCTCAACAAAACGGCTTACGAGCTCTGCATGCGCATGGATGGCCAAAAAACAGCTGAGCAGATTTTAGCTGAGCAATGTGCAGTGTATGATGAATCACCGGAAGACCATAAAGATTGGTATTACGACATGCTCAACATGCTCCAGAACAAGCAGGTCATCCAGCTTGGCAACCGGGCAAGCCGCCATACAATCATCACGAGCGGAAGCAATGAATTTCCAATGCCGCTGCACGCCACATTTGAGCTGACGCACCGCTGTAATTTGAAATGCGCCCACTGTTATTTGGAAAGCTCACCTGAAGCGCTCGGCACCGTGTCGATTGAGCAATTCAAAAAAACGGCTGATATGCTGTTTGATAACGGTGTATTGACATGCGAAATCACAGGTGGAGAAATTTTTGTCCATCCAAACGCCAATGAGATTCTTGACTATGTGTGTAAAAAGTTCAAAAAAGTCGCTGTCTTAACAAACGGAACACTCATGCGAAAAGAGAGCCTGGAGCTTTTGAAGACTTACAAGCAAAAAATCATCGTCGGCATTTCTCTTGATAGTGTCAATTCCGAGGTCCATGACTCCTTTAGAGGGAGAAAAGGCTCTTTTGCCCAAACTTGTAAAACGATAAAATTGTTGAGTGACCACGGTATATTTGTCAGAGTCGCCATGTCTGTCTTCGAAAAAAACATGTGGGAAATCCACGATATGGCCCAAAAGGTTCGGGATCTCGGGGCGATGGCGTTCTCTTACAATTGGGTTGATGATTTCGGAAGAGGCAGGGATATTGTCCATCCAACGAAAGACGCCGAGCAGCACCGCAAGTTTATGGAATACGAGCAAAATGTGATTGATGAGTTTAAAGATCTGATTCCGATTATTCCCTATGAGAGAAAACGCGCGGCAAATTGCGGCGCTGGCTGGAAGTCCATTGTGATCAGCCCGTTCGGCGAAGTACGTCCTTGCGCCCTCTTTCCAAAGGAATTTTCATTGGGAAATATTTTTCATGATTCCTATGAAAGCATCTTTAACTCCCCTCTCGTCCATAAACTGTGGCAAGCGCAAGCGCCGCGGTTCAGCGAACATTGCATGAAAGACAAATGCCCGTTCAGCGGCTATTGCGGAGGCTGTTACTTAAAAGGGCTGAACTCTAACAAATATCACCGAAAAAACATTTGCTCTTGGGCGAAAAATGAACAATTAGAAGACGTGGTCCAGCTTATTTAGGAGGGAAACGATTTGTCACCAGCACAAAGAAGAATTTTACTGTATATCCTTTCATTTATCTTTGTCATCGGCGCAGTCGTCTATTTTGTCAAAAGCGATTATCTGTTTACGCTGATTTTCATTGCCATTGCCATTCTGTTCGGGATGCGCGCGCGGAAGGCTGACTCGCGATGAGCATTTTGGATATACACGATGTATCCGTTTGGTATGAACGGGACAACGTCATCTTAGAACAAGTGGATTTACATTTAGAAAAAGGCGCCGTTTACGGGTTGCTTGGGGTAAACGGCGCCGGAAAAACGACACTGATTAATACGCTGACAGGAGTGAACCGCAATTTCAGCGGACGCTTTACACTGTGCGGAATTGAAGCGGAGGCCGGCATGCCGCAGAAAACATCAGATCAGCTGAAGATTCACCGTTACTTCGCCGCCGATTATCCGCTGCTATTTACAGAAATTACGGCGAAGGACTATGTGTCTTTCGTCCATTCGCTTTATCAAAAGGATTTTTCAGAGCAGCAGTTTGCCAGTTTGGCCGAGGCCTTTCATTTTTCGAAATACATCAACAGGAGAATTTCGGAGCTGTCCTTGGGGAACAGGCAAAAGGTTGTATTGATGACAGGCTTATTGCTGCGCGCTCCCCTATTTATTTTGGATGAGCCGCTCGTCGGTTTGGATGTGGAATCGATAGAGGTTTTTTATCAGAAAATGCGCGAGTACTGTGAAGCAGGCGGGACCATTTTGTTTTCTTCTCACCTGCTCGATGTCGTGCAAAGATTTTGTGATTATGCGGCTATTCTTCACAACAAACAGATCCAAAAGGTCATTCCGATTGGAGAGGAGACCGATCTGCGGCGGGAATTTTTTGAGGTGATCGGCCATGAATAACATAATCCCCATCATGTCTTTGCTGTTCAAACAGCTTTACAGCCGGCAAGGGAAAAAGGACGCCATCCGCATTGCCGCAGGCCTTGTCATTCTGGCCGTGTTTGAAATCGGGCTGATCCGCCAGGCCGGCATTGATGAATCGGTGTTGCGCAAAACGTATATCATACTCGCGCTTCTCTTAATGAACGCATATATGGTGTTTCTTTCTGTGACATCTCAATGGAAGGAATCTTATATGAAACTGAGCTGCCTGCTGCCGATTTCTTCACGGAGCTTTTGGCTCGCCCAGAGTGTCGTTTTGTTTGTCGATACCTGTTTGAGAAGAACTTTATTCTTTTTTATTTTACCGCTGTTCTTATTTGGAAACGGAACGCTGTCAGGGGCGCAAACATTGTTTTGGCTCGGCAGGTTTTCGTTTTTTACCGTTTACTCCATTATTTTCGGAGTTGTGCTAAGCAACCACTTCGTCAAAAAGAAGAACTGGATGTTTCTGCTGCATGCGGCGATATTCGCCTGTGTATGTCTCAGCGCCGCTTTGATGCCGGCCGCCACGATTCCGCTTTGCGCGGTCCATATCCTGTGGGCGGTGGTCATTGACTTTCCTGTCTTTCTGCAGGCACCTCCGCAGCAGGGCAAGATGCATTCATTTATGCGGCGATCTGAATTTTCGTTTTACAAAAGAGAATGGAACCGATTTATCTCTTCTAAAGCGATGCTGTTAAATTACGCGGTAATGGCGGCGTTCAGCGGCTTCTTTTCGTTCCAGATGATGAATACCGGCATCTTCAATCAGCAAGTGATTTATATCGTGATTTCCGCGCTTTTGCTCATCTGCTCGCCGATCGCCCTTTTGTACTCGATTGAAAAAAATGACCGGATGCTGCTCATCACGCTTCCGATCAAGCGGAAAACGATGTTTTGGGCGAAATATCGCTTTTATTCAGGCCTATTGGCAGGCGGATTTCTCCTTGTCGTGATGATTGTGGGTTTCATCAGCGGCCGTCCGATTTCAGTTCTCACTTTTTTGCAGTGCATTGAGTTGCTGCTGGCGGGAGCTTTTATCAGGTTAACTGCGGATGAAAAAAGGCCCTCCTTCAGCTGGCAGACGGAGCAGCAGCTATGGAGCGGTTTCTCAAAATATCGGTCTTATCTGTTTTGTCTTCCCCTATTCTTAGCCACATTAGCCGGCACCGCTGTATCCTTGGCGGTCATTCCGATAGCCGGTCTGGTCATAGTCTATTACCTGCAAAAACAGGATGGTGGTTTCTTTGATACAAGCAAAAGAGAACGGCTTGGAAGTTAACCTGCTGAAGACTCATCAATTTTCAACTATTTCAATCGCCGCGAGCTTTCTGAAACCGATCGAAAGCGCGGCGGAACCTGAGGAAGAAACAATTTATTTTTACGGCGCCGCCGCATACCTGAAGGAGCAAATCATTGACGCTTTTGGTTATGCTGCCGGCAGCCGTTTCATGTACTCAGCGAATCTCTTTTTTGATCAGCAGCTGAAAACCTGCGGGACCCGTTTGATTCACCCATTATATAACGGGAATTTTCATGTTGACGCCCTGATGAAAACTTTTGCAGACTTGTCTTTCCCTGCTTCTCTTTCATTCGAAGCAGTTGAAAAGGCCAGGAATGAGCTGCTGCTGAAAATCGAAAAGAAATTCACTGATCCCTTCTCCTACTCGGCGGCTCGCTTGGCTGAGGAGGTCTTCGGAAACCCGATGTACGGCACAGGCATGTTTGGCCGGAAAGACAGGATAAAGGCGATTCATCCTAAACGGTTTCTCGACGCAACGGACTTTATCGTTGATTTAGTGTCCCAGCAAAAACAGCTGAACATATTGGGACAAGTACATGCATGTGATGTTCGGGGACATGCCCCGCAAACGTCCGCTATAACGTCCGGAAGAATACCCGTAAACCGGCATGTGTTTGAAACAGAGACACGCAGCGCTGCAGGTCCTTCCGTCTTGACACTCGGATTTGACTGCGGAGAGATGAAAGATGCCAGCGATTATATCAAAATACAGCTAATAGACGGATTACTGGGAAAGTACGGCCATTCCGCTTTATTCAAGCACTTCAGAGAGAAGGATCTGGCAGTCTATCACGTTATCACCCGTTACGATGTCATGAACAATTTGCTGCTTGTTTCAATATGTACAGATCAGCTTCATGAGAAAGACATTCCCCCGCGCGTTTTGGAAGCTGTCTCAGCTTTTCATACAGATGAGCGGGAACTAGAACAGGCAAAGCAGTTTTTACGCAATGAATTGCTGCTGCAATTCGATTCTCCCGAAGGTCTATTGGCCTATATGGGGGTCCTGCGCCGCTTCTCCTGCACGAAAGAAGCCTTGCTGGATGGCATCTCAGCGGTTACATGCCGCGATGTATTGCAATTCATAGCGACCATCAATTATATCGGAGCTCATGTAGTAAGGGGATGAAGAGATGGAAAAGAAAGCCTTTTTTCAACAGCTGGATGAACGAACCGATATCAGATACACAGACAGCGGACTAAAAATATTCAGATTGAAATTCCCCCGCGCCCACCTGCGGCTGTGCAATGTAAAAATCGATTTTGGAAGCCGGGATGTATGTATACGGGCAGAATCCAGTGATACACTGCTTCCGTATGGCACAGCGCATTTTTTAGAGCATCTTCTCTTCTGGCATAACGGCCGCAATCTGTACAGTGATTTTTTTGCGCATGGCGCGCTTTTAAACGCATTCACTACCTACACCGATACCAATTTCATGTTTACCTCATTACCGGATCGGCTCAGACAAACGATCCCCATCCTGCTTGATGCTTTATGGAACCACTCATTTGACAAGAAGATTGTCGCTCAGGAAAAAGCTGTGATTACAAGCGAAATTCAAACAGCACACCTTAACCATCAGCTCTCATATCATTATCAGCTGATCAGCATGCTTTCTCCCTCCTCACCAGCTGCCGTTTTCCCCGCAGGCAGAATCGAAGATATTGAGGCGCTGGACATCAGTGATTTACAAAAAGCCTATAAGGCTGCCTACCAAGCCCATCGGATGACGCTGTTTTTGATTGGGGGCTCAGAAAATACAGAAACGCTTTTGCCTCCTCACCTCCAGCTGGAAAAGCGTCCGGATTATCATACTGAAAGAAAAATCATCCCGGCATGCCCTCCAGCCCTCTCACAAAAAATGGTGCTGGGTGATGAGGAGCGGATGGAAGATACCTGGACCGGATTACAGATCGGCGCACTTCCCGGGCAAAACGATCTGTTGACGATAAAGCTTTATTGGGATATCGCGTCTCGTATTCTATTTCAATTAGATTCACCGTTTTTTCAAGAGATTCAGCAAACGTACCGTCTGGAAATCGATCGCTTGTCAGCCGAGACTTATATATATGAGGATGGCGGTTTCTTGATCCTTCACAGTCAAGGGACCCATTCTTCAGCTTATATCGATGTGGCTTCATACTATGTTACACAGAAGAAAGAACAGGTTGCCGCCTGGCTTCAATACGGCAAGGACTCTTTGACAGACGCGATCATTTATGACAGCGATTATGTGCGTAAATGCTTCGAGTGGGCAGCCGAGTATGACAGGTGCGATTGCTCGTTTCTTGACATGTACCACATCATTCAAGATATGGATACGCAGGTTTTCTTGTCTCTCATTGATGCAATGGCATCTTCTAACAAAGCGATCATTCACGTTTCTCAGAAAGAGGCGATCAGACAATGAAAAAAAACACTGTCTTTACCCTTTTATTGCTGCTTATAGGTATGGCGGCTTATTCCTTCGGCTGGGTTCAGGCCGTGGCCGAAGCCGCCGCCCAATATGTACAGATGATCAACAATGACGCTGTGCGGCTCGGGCTGCTGGCTTGTACCGCTGCCCTCCTGATTCTGCCTGCTTTTCTCTATCTTCATTATGTCACCCAATCCGTGAAAAACATGACAGCAGCTTTTCAGAAACTCACACAGTCTCATCAAAGCTGCTGTGACTTTCAGCAACACAACTTGTGCAGCCGATATGCAGAAGACGTCAAATCGCTGCGTGACAGCTATAAAAACGTCCGCCAAACATACGTGATGGCTGCCGTGTTGTGCCAAGTCATCATATTCGGCTGCATGTTCGAAATCGTTAAAGCCGTCCCTTTCCGCCTTCACACGCCCCCTGCCCTTTCAATGGGACTTGCGATGCTACTGATCCTGTATTTATTGTTTTGCATGCGAACTTATTTGCGGCAGCTTTTCCGGCACGGCAGCCTGTTCAGAAAAGTGTTTGCGGGAGCGCTGGCAGCAGCCGGGATTTGGTGGATGCTCAGTTTCTCTATAAGTGAACTGCTGTTTCTGATTATCCTGGCTGCCATTCAGCAAATCGGATCATTTATTTATAAACGATTCTCTTATCGCAGCACCGCTTCTCTTGATCTATAAAATAGCTACATCGCAATCGCAGACGGACCCGCGCCAACCGGAATCACCGTCACGGCTGTATAATCACTTGTGCGGTACACGGTCACAGCATTGTCGTTGGGCTGTGCCGCATAAATATACTGTTTGTCCGGCGTTACGGCGAGGTCAAAAGCGCCGGGGAGAGACACGTTTGCAATGATCCTCTGTCTGGCCGTATTAACTACGTATAAGTTATTAATGAGAAACGGTTCACTATATGGCTCTAGAAAATAAGCTCTAGTGCTATCGAGAGAAAATACAATCGTCCTCAGCGTTTCAAATAAACGGCTGAAGTCCCCTCCCCTGCTTAATGGTGACAAACTAATCTCCGTTACACCTTTCGGCCACAGCTCACCATTCAACACGTACGCAAAATTTCCAGCGTAAGGAGTTGCAATTAAACTGGGAAATTCAAATGAATCTATGATACTTTCTACCAACTGCCCAGTATTTACATCATATTTATCAACCGACCAACTGCTTCCATTAGCGGTATAGACATACTGTCCATTCGGATCAAGAGCAAAGTCTAAAGCGCCGGGTATCGGAATGACATCAATGACCGATTGAGAGGCCGTGTTAATCACATATATAGATCCGGCGGCCATCACGTATGCAAACTCATCTGTTGGATCAAATTCGATCTTTCTCGGCCCTCCTCCAACAGTAATGGTATTTATGATGGTTAATGTTTTATTATCAATCACTGAGACAAGGTTGGTATTTCCATGGAGGATATACGTGAATGCTTTATCAAAAGTAACGCCTAGATTAGTTGGGACAGCAGAAAACGGGATTGTTTTTACAATAGTGTTTAAATCTGCATCAATGACCGAAACCGTGCTGTCTCCAGTATTGGCAGTAAACACATACGATTGAGGGTCTGGCGATGGCGGTAAAACAAGTATCCCGTCCACCGTGAGCGGACTGCCGTAGAAAGGCGGCACAATGAGAAGATCTTCCACTGTCATTTGACTAAAATCAGGACAGCGGCCAGACTGTGCTGCATAATAAACAACTTGATCAATCTCTTCAGTATGAATCACAGAAACAGCCCCGTCTCCTTGTCCATATTGATTTCGCACAGGCGACACACTGACAAGAAGCGTAATGGTCCCTTGTACTCTCACGGCATATCGAACACCGATATCTTCTGGTTCCGGCCCAGTCTGGATTAAGCAAGGCTCACTGATACAGGACAAATTGTCTGTACTCCATGTAACAGCCGCTGACGCTTCGGCCGAATCAACCTTGAAGCCCTCAGGGATATCTATCGGCACTTGAAACGGCGCTTCCCGGCTAATTTCCTCATCACAAAAACAGAAACAATTTTCCTGTAAAGCAGAAAGATCATTCTTTTTCATGATTTCACGTCCTTTTAGAAATGCACCACACATAGTTGATTAAATCGCAATAGCTCCCGGTGAAACCCCAAGAGATATGACAGTCTCCACGGAGTAATCATCCGTGTTGTAAACAGTGATGCTCTGTTCTAGGACATGAGTTGCATACAGAAACTCGCCATTCGGGGTAAACGCAAAGTCTCTTGCCGACTGCGGAACATTTCCTATAACGCCTGCTCCATTCGGACTGACAGAATACAAATTGCCAGTGAAGCTGTCATATAAATACACCTCTGATCCACTCGTAAACATTACATATTGGCCGTCAGGCTCCAGTTCTTGGGTATTGCTGATCGTAAACGTATTTAAATCAATAACCGTCAAATAATTGAATAAGAATTCTTGTTCTAACACATACGCATACCTCTCCAGAGAATCTGTTTCTATGGATGATACGATAAGATCTCGTTCAATTGTTCCTGTGACTTCACCGGTAGTTAGGTCCACTTTTTGCACTATACCAAAATTTAGAACATAGGCGAATAACCCATTGGGATCGATTGCAACATCATACCCTTCCACAGGAATCGACCTATCCACAGTTAACGTATCAATTCCAATCACAGAAACCGCAGTACCGGTGAAAACATAAGCAAACTCATGATTAGGGATAAATCTAATCAATCGAGGCGGCTGATCCAGCAATATAGTTGCTGTCACTGTTAATGTGTCATAATCGATGACAGAAATCACATTATTGTTGGGATGTAAGACAAACACAGCGCTTTTATCTGGCGTAATTTCAATACCTGCCGGATTGTACGGAAGAGCAATCGTTGTCACAACAGTATGGGTGTTTGTATCAATCACAGAAACTGATTGATCATTTGGATTCGCTGTAAACGCGTAGACGGGTTCCGGCTCCGGTACAAGCACAATCGTCCCCATCACCGATAAAGGACTACCGTAAAACGGCGGAACAACAACAAGGTTCTCAATCGTGATGTCACTGATATCCGGGCAATCATCCGGTTCATCGGAATAATAGACGACTTGATCGATTTCTGCATTGTGAATGACGGAAACAGCCCCGTCCCCTTGTCCATATTGATTTCGCACAGGTGAGACACTGACGAGTAGCGTAACGGTTCCCTGCAGGCGCACTGCAAATTGAACACCGACCTCATCAGGCTCTGGCCCCGTTTGAATTAAGCAACGGTCACTGACACAAGAAAGGCTGTCTGCATTCCACGTCACGTTTGCAACAGCTTCAGCCGGATCAACGACAAATCCTTCAGGTAATTCAATCGGCGCTTGAAACATGGCTTCTCGGCTTGCTTCTCCCTCACAAAAACATAAGCACTCTTCTTGTTCTGCTCCTGCTTTTTCTTTAAAGGAAAGCTTATTTTTTCTCATTCCTTCACTTCCTTTTCAGACATACACTGCTCACGCAGATATAACAGAATATGGAAGAGTAACGTGTTTGCTTGTACAAATTACTGAGGGTAAAAGCTTCTTTTTGAAAATATATCTCCAAACATGCGGTGTAACGAAAGAAAAAATTGCGGTTTTTTTGCGCTTCTCACAAGAATGTTGATGATAAAATATGACATATATAGAATTATGAAGGGAGGGATTTGCAAACGTGACAGGTGTCATATCTTCTTCTTCCATCGGAGAAAAGATTAACGAATGGTATATGTACATACGCCGATTCAGCATACCCGATGCAGAATATTTGCGACGAGAAATCAAGCAAGAGCTGGATCAAATGGAAGAAGATCAAGACCTTCATTTGTACTATTCACTGATGGAGTTTCGGCACAACCTAATGCTTGAGTACCTTGAACCGTTAGAAAAAATGAGGATTGAGGAACAGCCGAGACTGTCTGATCTGCTGCTTGAGATTGATAAAAAACAGGCTCGTTTAACTGGTCTGCTTGAGTACTATTTTAATTTCTTCAGAGGCATGTATGAGCTGGATCAGCGGGAATATCTGTCGGCTATTAAATTTTTCAAAAAGGCCGAAAGCAAGCTGATATTCGTTAAGGATCGGATAGAGAAAGCTGAGTTTTTCTTTAAGATGTCTGAATCTTATTACTATATGAAACAAACGTATTTTTCAATGGACTATGCACGGCAAGCATATGAAATATACAAAGAACATGAAGCTTATAATATAAGATTGCTGCAGTGTCATTCTTTATTTGCCACCAATTTTTTAGATTTAAAACAGTATGAGGATGCCGTCTCACATTTTCAAAAAGCTTATTCTATGGCAGAAGCTGAAAAGCAGCCCCAATTAATGGGAAGAACTTTGTACAATATCGGGCTTTGTAAAAACAGCCAAAGCCAATATGAGGATGCCATAACTTATTTCAAAAGAGCAATAGCTGTTTTTGAAGAATCAAATATTCTTCCTTCCTTACCTCAAGCGTATTTTTTAATTACACAGATCCATTATAAATTAGGAAAAATGGATAAAGCTCATGAATATCATAGTAAGGGAATGGCTTATTCACAAAAGGCCAGAGATGTAATATATTTATCAGAGTTTGAATTTTTGAAATCTTTATACTTATCAGGCCCGGATGAAGAAGCAATTCAAGGATTTTTTGATTTTCTCGAAAGTAAAATGTTGTATGCTGATCTTGAAGATTTCGCTATTGATGTGGCAAAATATTATCATGAACGTAAAAATTTTCAAAAAGCTTCTGCTTATTTTTTGAAGGTGGAACAAGTAAGGCAACTTATTCAAGGAGGAGTGAGTTTGTATGAAATTGAAGTCTAAACTATTACTCTCTTGTCTGGCTCTAAGCACTGTGTTCGTGGCAACAACTATTGCAAATGCACCTACACACCAAATTGAAGTTGCACAACGAGGAATGATTTAACCGCCGTCCATCGGCGGTTTTTTTTGTCCCCTCTTTACCCAATCTCCCAATTCATGCTATAATTTTTTTCAATAATCTTGAAGAGAGTGGAAATGCAGCATGTCTCTGTAAAGTGTGAGAACCCACTTTACACAGTGGAATCGAGAAAATGATGTGACGGAGTTCGAAACGTCGAGCGCGACAGTGTTGAACAGACAGCTGAGACGATCGGCGTAAGCCCGACTAGAATCGCCAAGACCCTGTCCTTCAGAGGGGAAGGAGATCAGGCGATTCTGATTGTGGCAGCCGGCGATGCCAAGATCGACAACAAAAAGTCCAGGCAAACATTTGGCTTTAAAGCAAGAATGCTCTCTCCTAATGAGGTACTGGAGCAGACAGGCCATGAAATTGGAGGAGTTTGCCCATTTGGATTGGCTCATGATCCTGAGGTTTATCTTGATGTATCGCTGAAACGGTTTGAGACTGTTTTCCTCGCTGCGGCAGCAGAAACTCCGCTATTGAGGAGAATTATCCGAATTTTCTTTCTTAAAAGCATGGATTGATGTTTGTAAAGACTGGGAATAAAAAAACATCCAGACATCGTCTGGATGTTTACTTATTTCACAAAACCAAGCAGCATCTCACGGATGATTTTGCTGGCTGTGTTTGCCGTTTGCTCTGAGTGGTCGTATACCGGCGCGACTTCCACTAAGTCAGCGCCCTTTACGTTTACCTCTGAACTCGCGATTTCATGGACGGATGCAAGCAGTTCTTTAGACGTGATGCCGCCGGCGTCAACCGTTCCTGTACCCGGTGCGTGTGCAGGGTCTAATACGTCAATGTCAATTGTGACATAAACCGGACGGCCCGCCAGCTTCGGAAGCACCTCTTTCAGCGGTTCAAGCACTTCAAATTTTGAGATGTGCATGCCGTTTTCCTTCGCCCATTCAAACTCTTCTTTCATGCCGGAACGGATTCCGAATGAATACACATTGTGCGGTCCGATCAATTCTGCCGCCTTACGGATCGGCGTGGAGTGAGAAAGCGGTTCTCCCTCATAATCAACACGAAGATCTGTATGTGCGTCAAAATGGATAATCGCAAGGTCTGGGTATTTCTTGTACATCGCTTTAATGACAGGCCATGACACGAGGTGCTCCCCGCCCATACCCATCGGGAACTTCCCTTTTTCTAAAATGCTGTCCACGTATTCCTCAATCATATCAAGGCTTCTCTGCGGATTTCCGAACGGCAGCGGAATGTCGCCCGCGTCAAAGAAGTTCAGGTCGGCCAGATCACGGTCTAAATACGGGCTGTATTCTTCAAGGCCGATTGATACCTCACGGATTCTGCTTGGGCCAAAGCGTGAGCCCGGGCGATAGCTGACTGTCCAGTCCATTGGCATGCCGTAAAGAATGGCGTCCGCCTCTTCCCACTCGGGACGGCTCGCGATAAATACTTTTCCTGAATAAGCTTCATCAAATCTCATCTATAATACCCTCGCTTTCCTGTAAAAAAGCGCAAGATTCGCTCCTGCGCCATACCTTCATTATTTAATCAGGTCACTCACAAATTTCGGCAGAACAAATGCCGCTTTATGAATATCTTTTGTGTAATATTTCGTCTCAATATCGAAGAAACGGCTGTCTTCCACTGCAAGCGGATCATATTTTTTCGAGCCAATTGTAAATGTCCACAAACCGCTTGGATATGTCGGAATGTTCGCCGTATACAGCTTCGTAATCGGGAAGATTTCCTTCACGTCGCGCTGTACATTTGTGATTAATTCCGGTGTAAACCATGGGTTGTCCGTCTGCGCAACGAAAATACCGTCTTCTTTCAGCGCTTTTGCGATTCCTGCGTAGAATCCTTTTGTAAACAGGTTTACAGCCGGTCCGACTGGTTCAGTTGAATCTACCATGATGACGTCGTATTGATTTTCAGATTTTGCAATGTGCATAAATCCGTCATCTACCTGCACGTCAACGCGCGGATCATCCAGTTTGCCTGCGATAGAAGGAAGGAACTTTTTAGAGTATTCGATAACCTTGCCGTCAATATCTACAAGTGTCGCTTTTTTCACGCTTGGGTGCTTCAGGATTTCTCTGATAACGCCGCCATCACCGCCGCCGACTACAAGAACGTGCTCCGGATTTGGGTGCGTAAATAATGGCACATGCGCCACCATTTCGTGATAAACGAATTCGTCTTTTTCAGATGTCATCACCATGCCGTCTAAAAACAGCATGTTGCCGAACTCTTCTGTTTCCACCATTTCTAAATGCTGAAACTCCGTTTGTTCTGTATGTAACGTCTTGTTAACCTTCATCGTAATGCCAAAGTTTTTCGTCTGCTTCTCTGTGTACCAAAGTTCGCTCAATTGTCATCTCCCTTTCGAGGCTGTATTCATTTATTGTAAGCGTCTTATCAGCTTTTATTCTCGGTTGAAATCTCATTTTCACCTAAGGAAAAAGTATAGAGGATGGCGGGGAAAAAGTAAAGATGCGTCCTGTTCTGTGATGTTTAAAAACGATCTTTTTTTCTCATAATAGTAGAAACATAAAAAAAGGGGGAACCCGTTGTGGATGCAATGACAAATAAACGGCTGAGACTGACGCTGAAAACCGTTCGCGCCTTTATCTTTTTAGGGGCTTTTGCGGCCTTGGCGGCAGCTGCCGTGTTTATGACTGTCATTTTGATAGCCAAATACCAGGGCGCTCCCTCGGTGCAAGTGCCGCAATCCACGATTTTGTATGCGAGTGACGGCTCAAAGCTCGGGGAAACGAACTACGGCGAAAAGCGCTATTGGGTCCCCTTAAAGGACATGAATCCGACGATCGTAAAAGCGACAGTGGCGATTGAAGACCAGAATTTCTACGATCATCACGGCTTTGATTATAAACGCATGGCCGGCGCGGCGCTTGCTGACCTGAAAGCATTTGCCAAGGTTCAGGGTGCAAGCACCATCACCCAGCAATATGCCAGAAATTTATACCTTGAACACGACAAAACGTGGAAACGGAAATGGAATGAGGCGTTCTACACGATCCGTCTGGAACAAAACTATTCTAAGGACGAGATATTAGAAGGCTATTTAAATACGATTTACTACGGCCACGGCGCCTACGGCATTGAAGCAGCTTCCCGCCTGTATTTCGGCAAGCATGCCAAAAACCTGACGGATGCGGAGGCGGCGCTTTTGGCAGGAATCCCGAAAGGCCCTTCCGGCTATTCACCGTATGTCAATGAGACGAAGGCCAAGGAACGCCAGAAAACGATCGTGCGGATGATGGAAAAGCAGCAGATGATCAGCCAAAAGAAAGCGGATGAATTGATCAAGGAACCTCTTTCCTATCAGGCTTTGAATAAACAAGTTTCCAAGAGAAAGGCTCCTTATTTCTACGACAATGCGATGAGAGAGCTGGAGAAAAAGCTCGGCATGACACGGGAGCAAATTGAAACGAGCGGGTTAAACGTCTATACAACGGTAGATAAACGGATGCAGCGCATCGCCGAGGAGACCATTACCGAAACGGTTAACGCGGGATCTGACATTCAAGTCGGGTTTTCAGCCATTGATCCCCGCACCGGAAACGTTCTCGCCCTTGTCGGCGGCAGGGATTATCAAAAAAGCCCGTTTGACCGGACGACACAGGCGAAGCGCCAGCCTGCTTCGACGATCAAGCCGTTGCTGTACTATAAAGCGATTCAGAGCGGATTTACGCCAGTCACTTTGATGAAAAGCGAAGAAACCGAGTTTCAAATTGATGCAAAGGGAGAAACCTATTCTCCAAGCAACTATAACGGATACTATGCCAACAAGCCGATTACGCTTCTGCAGGCGCTGGCGCTTTCCGACAATATTTACGCTGTGAAAACACATCTTTTTCTCGGCACGAACAAACTTGTAAAGACGGCAAAGGAATTCGGCATTACCGCCCATCTTCAAGCACTGCCGTCCCTGGCACTCGGCACCGAACCCGTACGTCCGATTGAGATGGTCAACGCCTATGCCATGCTCGCAAATGGCGGAAAGAAAATCGAACCGACTTTTATTTCAAGAGTAACGGACGCAGCCGGCCACGTGCTGTACGAAAACCCGAATCAGCATAAACAGGTGCTTGATGAAAAAGCCGCTTTTGTCACAGCGAGTATGATGACAGGTATGTTTGATACCGATTTAAATGGATATACGTCGGTTACGGGGCGAACGATAGCCAACCGCCTGACAAGAACGTATGCCGGAAAATCAGGAACCACCAGCGCAGACAGCTGGATGATCGGCTTCAATCCGAAGCTGGCCGCAGGGGTTTGGACCGGCTATGACAAAAACAGCACCATCGACTCGGTCGAAGAAAAAGGCTATGCTAAAACCATTTGGGCGGACTTCATGGAGGACGCGCTCAAAGGCGAACCAGAAACCGCGTTCAAGCCGCCAAAAGGCGTAACCGGTGTGTACATTGATCCGGAAACAGGCTACTCATCAGGTCCCGGCTGCGCCGCTAAGCATTACACATATTTTGTGAAAGGGACAGAACCAGCAAACGTGTGCTACGGGGCAGAACCAGCAAAACAAACAAAAGACCGGCTTCCATCCAAAGAAAATCCCGCTTCCGAGAAAAAATGGTGGGACAAATGGCTGGGGCGACATCATTGAAAATAACCCGGCTCCTCGGAGGCCGGGTTATTCGTATGGTTCCTTCATAATCGATGGAAGAATGTTAGACAATCGAGCTGAACAATCAGTTTTGGGATAAAGTGGTGAATTTCTCATTTCTTCGACGCCGGCTTTCATCTCCCAGTCGCCGACTCATATCCCCCTAAAAATGAAAAACCCCGAGTCTTGTTTCGGCTCGGGATTTTCCATGTCCTATTTCTGTATCACCAGTTTACTCAATGTTTACGAAAAATATCTCAAATACTTTAAAAGTTCACAGAAAATTCACAAATTAATTATCTTCCGGAAGCAGGCTTGTTTTTAATTCATCTGAGGAACGGTCCCATAGGCCCTGATCATGCTTTTTCAGAAATTCGCCTAGTACACGCTTCGAGCTGTCGTCCATTTTATCAACGATGATTTTCCGTTTCATGGATTTATCCATCAAATTCACATGCTCAGGCAGCGACTTGTAGCCTCTTCTGATGCTTCTGTCGACCGTCATTTCACAAGCTGTCACACCAGCGTAATAAGGCCCCTCTTCTTTTCTGTCAATCGTTACCCACACAAGCCAGTATGGTTTTCCGTTCGGCACTTCTTCTTTATTCGGGAGAAATTTAATTCCTTTTTCAACGGTGCTGCGGGCATGCATGGCGCCGATGTCTACGAACGCTTCTTTTTCTTCTACATCAACGAATACGGGAGAAATGTTATCAAGGCTGAGTGCCCCTACGCCAAAACCGCCGTGTCCGTCTGTCGGATCACTTTTGATAATATTAAACCCGATTGATTTTTTCTTTTTTTCTTCCATGAAGTTCTACCTCCTACAAAAGCGGTTGAAATATCGCTGAAAACAGCTTTAAAATCGAATCTCTTCCTGCATTGAGCATCGGCCACAGCACGTAAGATCCGAGCGGTGTCACAAACAGCACTAAAAATACGATAAAGCCGTAGCTCTCCGCCTGCGTCATTTTGGCACGCACGCCCGGCGGAACGAGATCTTCTATAATTCGATAGCCATCGAGCGGAGGAAGCGGCAGCAGATTAAATAAAAACAAGACAAGATTCAGCTGTATCCAAATAGAAAAAAACTGATCAAGCCCCGTGCTGAACGCCGCAAGCATTTCCATTCCGTACGCATGCATCAACACTAACAAAAAGAAACCAATAAACGCAAGAATCAGGTTACTGACGGGCCCGGCTATAGATACGAGCACACCAGCAAGCCGGGGTTTCTTAAAGAAGCGGCGATTCACGGGAATGGGGCGCGCCCACCCGAATCCGGCCACCAGAATCAAAATGGTTCCGAACGGATCAAGGTGTTTAATGGGATTCAGCGTCAGTCTTCCTTGTTTTTTCGCCGTATCGTCACCGAATTTGTATGCGACATAAGCGTGGGCAAGCTCGTGCATCGTAAACGACACAATTAGCGTGATGACGAGGTATGGCATTAAAGATAACGGATAATATAAAAAACGGTCCAAGTGAGATATCCCTCTTTCTCAAAATGCAAGAATTTACTTTATTCAGTATACTATAAGAAGCCTCTTTTTCTAAAGAGAGGAAACGAGATAAAGGAGGATTCAGCACCCATGCCATACGTAACTGTCAAAATGCTCGAAGGCCGTACAGACGAGCAAAAACGCAATCTTGTCGAGAAAGTAACAGAAGCCGTAAAGGAAACAACCGGTGCTTCTGAAGAAAAAATTGTTGTCTTTATAGAAGAAATGAGAAAAGACCATTATGCCGTCGCAGGCAAACGCCTGAGCGATATGGAATAATCTCTATAAAGCCGGCGCTTCGCGTACCGGCTTTTATTATCCCTATTGAGCCAGCTTCGCAATAATCGCCAAGAACGTCTTTTTCTCTTCGGCTGTTAAACGTTCAAACATGCCATCAATCAGCTGCTGGCGGTTTTCGATCATTTGTTCAGCCGCTCCCCGGCCCGATTCAGAAAGCGTAATCCATACAGTGCGGCGGTCATTGTTATTTCTGGATCTCTCAATAAACCCTTCCTGCTCTAAATGATTCAGAGCTGTGGTCGTGGCAGAGGGAGACAGTGTGACCTCCTTCAAAATATCCTTTATGGTGCAGCTCCCATGTCTGTATATGATCCGCAGAATAAATCCTCTTACATTATTCACGTGTTTCGGAACGGTGGCTTCATCTAATTGCTTCGTGCTTTTCAAATATTTTGTAAGTGCGTGATCCAGCAAATTTGCTTCCAGTTTGTCATGGTCCATGTAAATTTCCCCATTTCGAGATGCATTCATAACATACGAACGATATGATTTACTTATTATTTTACTGATTCCGAATAGGGAAAGTCAAAAAAGCAAAATGTGAATTCACAGCTTTTATCCTACATGCCTCGATTTTCCACCTGTTTGACAAGTTTATCTTTAAAAGTTTGGAAAGGAACGTGTTCACTCTGCTGATGTCCGAATTGGCGGACGTTTACCGCATTCTCCTGCTCCTCATGATCTCCAAGCACCAGCACGTACGGGATTTTCTGCACCTGCGATTCTCTGATTTTATAGCCGAGCTTCTCATTGCGCTCATCAATGCCGGCTCTTATCCCTGCCTGCTTCAGCTCCGCCTGCACCTTTCTGCAATAGTCTAAGTGAACGTGCGAAACCGGTATGATTTGAACCTGGACCGGTGCGAGCCAGACTGGGAAAGCCCCGCCGTAATGCTCGATCAAAATACCGAAGAAACGGTCGATCGAGCCGAAAACCGCTCTGTGGATGACAACGGGACGAACCTTTTCATTGTGTTCGTTGATATATGTTAAATCAAATTTTTCCGGCATTTGAAAATCAAGCTGAATTGTCGCGCATTGGTGGCTCCGTTTCAGGGCATCTTTTATGTGGAAATCAATTTTCGGCCCGTAAAACGCCCCATCGCCTTCATTGATCTCATAAGAGAGGCCAAGCTCCTCAAGGACGCGTGCTAAGGCACGTTCCGACGCTTCCCAAAGGCTGTCATCGCCTAATGAATCCTCCGGGCGAGTCGAAAGCTCAACTGAATACTCGAAACCAAATGTCCGATATACCTCATCAATCAGCCGAATCGCTTCTTTGATCTCACTCTCAATCTGATCCTCCCGAACGAAAATATGGGCGTCATCCTGACAGAACGTCCGAACGCGAAGCATTCCGTTTAAAGCGCCGCTGTATTCATGGCGATGCACCTGTCCGAATTCCGCCATGCGAATCGGCAGATCCCGATAAGAATACAGGCTGTTTTTAAAGATGAGCATGTGGCCGGGGCAATTCATCGGCTTCATTGCGAATCTTGTATCATCCACTTCTGAAAAGTACATATTGTCGCGATAATGGTCCCAATGGCCTGACTGCTCCCATAACCGCTGATTCATCATAAACGGCGTACGCACCTCATCGTAGCCGGCATTTGTTTGCAGCTCACGCGAGAAGCGCTCCAGCTCATTGCGGACAATCTGCCCTTTCGGCAAATAAAACGGCATCCCCGGCGCTTCTTCAGAAAACATAAACAGCCCTAACTGTTTGCCGAGCTTGCGATGGTCTCGTTTTGCCGCTTCTTCCAGCATATGCAGGTGCGCATCCAAATCCTTTTTCTTTTGAAACGCAACCCCGTACACCCGCTGCAGGACTTCATTTTTGCTGTCTCCGCGCCAATAAGCGCCTGATACTCTTGTCAGTTTAAACGCCTTGATCATCCCTGTAGAAGGAAGATGAGGACCACGGCACAGGTCAACGAATTCTCCTTGCTGGTACAGCGTGATATCCTCCCCGCGCGGAATATCCTTTAAAATCTCAAGCTTAAGCCGCTCGCCTTTTTGTGCAAACAGCTCTTCAGCCTCTTCGTAAGAAACCTCCATACGTTTCATTTCAAGGTTCTCATTTATTATGTGTTCCATTTCTTTTTCGATGGCCTCTAAGTCTCCTGATGCCAAGCTTTTCCCCAGCTTCATGTCATAGTAGAAGCCGTCTTCAATCACAGGCCCTACCCCCAATGACACTTCGCCGTACAGCCGTTTTACTGCTTGGGCCAGCACATGCGCTGATGTGTGGCGAAGCACCTGCAAGCCTTCTTGTGAATCGAGTGTAACAATCGAAAGCTCAGCATCCTCCTCCAGCTTGAAACTGAGATCAACAAGCTTGCCATTGACCTGACCTGCAGCCGCCTTCTTTTGCAGACTGGAACTGATAGAACCAGCCGCTTCTTTGATTGTGATGCCTTTCGGATATTCCTTGATCTGTCCGTCCGGAAGCTGAATGTGTACATGTTTACTCATTTTAAAACACTCCTTATTCATTGTTGTATATAAAAAAACACACCCGTCCCGCAGATAGGGACGAGTGTGTGATTAACCCGTGGTTCCACCCAAGTTCCCGACAAAT
>NZ_JBVFMU010000004.1:0-366463 GCF_055486415.1 Bacillus sp. 9.4
AAAAAAACACACCCGTCCCGCAGATAGGGACGAGTGTGTGATTAACCCGTGGTTCCACCCAAGTTCCCGACAAATACTATGTTGTCGGCTCGGTGCTGTAACGCAGCATAGACGGCATTGGATACTTCAGTTCCCCAATGCTGCTCCAAGGCGGTAAATGATACTCCTAAGCTGGGAAGCTCTCACCTTTCCTTCCCTCTCTGAAAACCGTAACTATCATTCGTGTCCTTTTCAACGCATTTATGTAGTTCATATAAAAAAACACACCCATCCCTCTAAAAGGGACGAATGTGTTGATCATCCGTGGTTCCACCCAAATTCCCGATCAATTACACATGGTGATCGGCTTAAAGATGCTGTAACGCAGCATGACGGTATCAGATACTTGTTTTCCCCGATACGGCTCAAAGGCGGTAAGCTGCTTTCCCTTCGTTAGGAAGATCTCAGCTGTCCTTCCCTCTCTGGAAACCGTAAAAAGCATCTCGTGTCCTTATCAGTGCCTGTTGTTTCAATAATTTTTTATATCTTACTATATATTCCCACAAAGCGCAATCAGTGATTTACATTTTTTTCTGACGCGGCAGTCCCGTTATGGGCAGCCAGAAACAGCCATACAAGCAATGCAGCGAGGCTGTATGCCGCTCCCATCATCAAAAACGTAAACCCGGCACCGGCATACCAAGTGGCGGACAGATGAATAATCACCCCGGTTATCGCTACACCGATCAAGGCTCCGATTTGCCGGTTTGCATTTAACGCCGCACCGGCGATATTCGCATGTCTTTGCCCGGCAGCCTGCATGATCACAGTTGTCATGGCAGGAACTGTAATACCGGTACAGAGGTTCATAACAGACATCAACACCGCCAGCTGCCAATAAGGAAAATCCGGAGAAATCAGCACAAACAACAGCAATGCAATGATACAGCTGACCGCCATTGATACAAACATAAGCTGACCGGCTTCAAACCGATTCGCCAGACGGGCAAACAGCAGATTGCCGATCACGAAGACCGCCATCATCGGCAGCAGCTCCACTCCAGCCATAAAGGAACTTGCGCCTCCTGCTTCCTGCAAAAAAAGGCTGAGCATAAACATGCCGCCAAAAAGGGCGAAATTCAGCAAAAACCCGATAAATTGGGCAGCTGAGAAGCGGCCGTTTTTGTATAAGGACGCCGGCAGGATGGGTGCTTTTGCAGAAATTTCCCGCAACAAAAACAGCACAAATGCCAAAATCGCTGCAGTAAATGCTGCAAGAATCACTGGCGAGCGCCAGCCCGCTGAAGGCCCCTGTATCAAAGCATAGGAAAGAAACCCGAGAGCCATCATGCCAAGCAGATGCCCGATGATGTTCACGCGGCTGCTTTTTCCCGGAACGCGGCTGAGGATTCGGTAAGCTGAAATGAGCGCAGCAGCCCCTATTGGCACATTGATCAGAAAAATACTCTGCCAGCCCGCCAACTCTACCAGCACGCCCCCGATAAAAGGCCCAAGGGCTGAAGCGGCGGAAACAAGCGCGGCCCACAGTCCAAACATTCTCGCCCGCACCCGCTCATCAGGGTAAGAGGCAGCCAAAAGGCTGAGTGAGCTTGGCATAAACAAAGCTGCTCCAATTCCCTGTATGAGACGTCCGGCAATCAGCATCTGCCCATTTATAGATGCAGCGCATAGACAGGAGGCCAGAACAAAAACGGCTAGACCCAAGATATAGATCGTCTTCGAGCCGAAACGGTCAGCCAAGGCTCCGCCCGCCAGCAGAAGCGACGCAAAAGTAAGAATGTACCCGTCCACAACCCACGTTACACCTGAAAGTGACATCGAAAGAGCGTTTTGCATATCAGCCATCGCCACATTTACAACGGTTACATCAAGAGTTGCCATGAGGAAACCAAGTGCGAGCACGATCAGCACGGATATGCCTGTTGATGATGTTGATTCTTGTATAGACCCGCTATTTTTCATTACAATTGCCCTTTCACTTGCTTGATTACCCAATCATCTATTTTTTCAAGATCATACAATTCCCCGACTCTGTCCATGACATGCTGCAAGGATTCTTCTCTCATAAGATTGGACCATTTATCCTCGATTTCCCCCATGACTGTCTCCAGCACACAGTGACTTTCACCCTCAAATACAGATTGCAGCAGGCCTTTCCCCTGATACATCGAACCTCTGCCTTCGACCGCTTGATAAACATCATAAAGCGTAATGTCAGCCAAAGGCTTCGTCAAGGTAAAACCGCCCTTCGTCCCTGGCAAGGATTCTGCCAAACCGGCTTGAACCAATGTTCTCATCAGCTTCTTCAAGTAAGACGGAGACACACGCAATCGCTGGCTTATAGCCTCTGACGTCAAAGAAGCCTGTACCGGCAGCCGTGACAGTAACAGCAGCACAGAAACCGCCTGCTCCATTCCTGATTTCATTTTCATTCTATTCACTCCTGATTCATTATGGATAACTATTATCCATAATGAATCTCTTAGCAGCTTTTGTCAATAAAAAAAGCAAAAGAAACGATTCATTTCTTTTGCTTGGTATGGTTAACAAATCTGCTTCAGTTCCTCTATGTATTGAAGCGCTTCGTCATATTCTTCATTTGTATATTTTTGCTTGCTTTTGATGGTAAAGACTTTTTCTTTCTTTTCCTCTTCCTCAAGCCCGTCAAAGTAAAGGATCGTGGAAACCAGCTCTAAAAACCGTGATGAACGGCTGTTTACACTGTCGATATAGCCTTTCATATCCGGCATGTCCAGATCAGCATGGTCTAAAAATGCGGAGCCTGTCTCAGTCAGCGAATACCGGTATTGAAAGTAGCCGCCCTTTTTTTCCTTCACCTCATGCAGAAATCCAAGGTTGCACAGCTCTTCAATCTGGAGCGTCAGTTCCTCTGAATATGGTCCGTAAAAGTGAAAATCATATTTCTCATAGAAAGGAAACTGCATTTTCTTGGCGATATAAATCATTTTCTGCAGCTTCTTTCGCCCGATGATTTCTCCAGAATCCGAGAACACCTTCATCAGTTTTGCATGTTCTTTCAACAAATTCCCGACATCTCCTTTTTCCTTCTTTCCAATTTCTATGTCAGTCCCAGCAGCTGCCGGATTTTCATTTTCGCTTCCGGATGTTCAGAGCCGTCACAAATCAAGTCCTTTGGATAGTACAGCTTGTGGTCCGTCCGCCGTTTACCTGAGATGGATTCCACAATAGCCGACTGCCTGGACAGCTCTTTAATTTGGCCGTTTTGCGTCAAGAGATGGATCGGCAGACGCTCCTCTTCCTCTCCCGGTCGGTAAAAATCGTATGGCAGATCTGATGAAGAATCAACGACCAAATAATAGCTCGGATCGATTCCCGCCTCTTTGAACAATGAAGTCAGCTCAAAATAAGCCGACATTTCTTCATTCGGATTGAATTCAACGTATTGGAACAGCTGGCGGTTAATGAATCTGCGGCACAAGTCGGATAAAATCGCGTCTTCTTCATCCTCCCAGGCCTGGAAGTAATACAAAATAATAGATTCATCCAGCTTTACATAATCCTCCAGTGTCAATTTCCCTTCAAAAATAGAATAGAAATGAACCGGAGCGTGAGTGAAGACATAGCCTTCATCGTGCAGCTGCTTCGCCCTGTGAAGAATCTTCGTTAAAATGACCTCTGCACTTCTGGTCACAGGATGGAAGTAGACCTGCCAGTACATTTGGTAACGGCTCATGATATAGTCTTCGACAGCGTGCATTCCGCTTTCTTTAATGACGATCTGATCCTCGCGCGGCCGCATCACCCGAAGAATCCGCTCCATATCAAAATGGCCGTAGCTGACGCCCGTATAATATGCGTCGCGCTGCAGGTAATCCATGCGGTCTGCGTCAATCTGACTCGAAATCAGGCTGACTACTTGCTTGTTTTTATATGTTTTGGCAATGACTTCAGCAACATCCTGAGGGAAACCCGGGCTCACCTTTCTGAGCACCTGATTAACCTCCGTGTCTCCCAAAATGATACCTCTTGTAAAATCCTCATGGTCAAGGTGAAAGACCTTTTCAAATGAATGCGAGAACGGCCCGTGCCCGAGGTCATGAAGCAGCGCCGCGGCCAAACAGAGTTCGCGCTCACTGTCATCCCATTCAGGGCGGCCTTTAAAGACGTCATCAACCATTCTTCTGACAATTTCATAGACACCGAGAGAATGGTTGAACCGGCTGTGCTCAGCCCCATGGAACGTCAAATAGGTCGTTCCGAGCTGCTTAATTCTGCGGAGACGCTGAAATTCACGGGTTCCGATCAAATCCCATATCAGCTTGTCCCGAACATGAACATAGCGGTGCACCGGATCTTTAAACACTTTTTCTTCTGATAATTTTCCATTTGGATACGCCATCGTCATTCCCTCTTTTTTTTAGCCGTGTTTCTATTATATCGACTCTATTCTTTGAAAACATCCTTGAATTTGCCCGGCGATTTGTTCCATCTTCATGAAAAACACATCTTGTGAAGCAAAAAAGCCTGACCTGAGGGCCGAGGCTAAGAAAAAATATGTTTTTACTTTTTTATTTTCTTTTTTACTTTGTCAATCAGCTCATCCTCTGTCGGAGCTGACAGCGGGCGATTGTTCACAAAAGCAAATGATTTTTTCCGTCCGGGCCCGCAATAAGATTGGCATCCTACCTCAACCTTTGCGTCCGGGTCCACTTCTTTCAAACGCGGCAGCAATGTTTTGATATTAGTGGCTTGGCAATCATCACACACTCGAAATTCATTAGCCATGACGTACGCTTCCCTTCATTTCTATGTTCATCTATGTGAATAACCTAAAATCACGTTTCAAAAAAAATCACATCACTCTTCATTTTACAAGGATTCGACTGTTCCTGCAAGCCGCTCCATCCTTCGTATCTCCTATTCTTTCAGCCAATTTGTATAAATATTTTCCAACCTGGACATTCTAATACCATGAAAAGAAAAATGGGAGTTGAGATAAATGACAAAACAGCGACAAGACGCTTGGTCAGAGGAAAACGATCTGCTTTTAGCCGAAACAGTGCTTCGGCATGTGAGGGAGGGCAGCACTCAGCTGAACGCCTTTGAAGAAGTCGGCGATAAATTAAACCGGACATCCGCAGCCTGCGGATTCAGATGGAACGCAGTGGTCCGCCATCAATATGAAAAAGCGCTTCAGCTTGCGAAGAAACAACGAAAACAGCGGATGAGAGCGCTCGGAAACGGGCAGCCCGCGAAAAAAAGATTATTATATCAGCCTCCTGCCGTTGATCCTGAAATCATTCAAGAAACCGCTGCAGAAGAGCCGGTTAAAACGGAAACACCTTCTGTCGAAAATGAGCAACCTTTAATGTCTGGCGAACATATGCCTTTTGTTGATGAAAGCTTTAAGGAAGAGTTAGCTAGTCTATCACACTTATTGTCTCCTCAAACGCCTGCAGCTGCGCCTGAGATGACGATGAATGATGTGATCCGCTTCCTGCAGAATTACGAAGGCAATAACGAGCAATCATCAGCATTAAAAATGGAAAACGAGCGTTTAAAGAAAGAAAATCAGGAATTGCAAAACAAAACAGAGCAGCTAGAGGCAGAAGTTCAAAAGCTTGAAAAAGACCAAAAAACGATCCAAGAAGATTATGAAACCTTGGTGAAAATTATGAACAGAGCCAGAAAGCTAGTTTTATTTGAAGAAGATGAACATGCCTCTCCGTCCTTCAAAATGGACCGGAACGGCAATTTAGAAAAATTAGCGGAATGACATAGAAAAATCCCAAGACGGGCAGCTGTTTTGGGATTTTCGCCATGTACAAAATCCCCTTTTCTATTGAGAAAAGAGAATTTCCTCATTTTGCAGCCGGATCAGCTATTCTTGTAAAATGAGGCCAAGCTTATGTGAATCTATTAAGACATGTGAGCTGCCTCGGCCGTTTTTTGTTTCCGAGGCGCAGCAGAAATGACCAAAAGCCCCAGCATCATAAGCGCAATGCCCAGCCACGAGGAAGGCGAAAGCATTTCCCCTATGAAAAACACACCAAGCAATGAAGCCGTCAGCGGTTCAGCTAAAGACAGCGTGACCGCCGCCGAGGCCGGAACCCCGGTAAGCCCTTTCGCAAACAAAAAGTATGCGGCACATGTTGCAATTAACCCGATGTAAAGGCTTGTTCCCAGTCCTCTAGGGGTCCATATCCACGAGATATCTGACTGCCATAATAGCGGCGTCAGCAAGATGGCGCTGATCATGAATACAACGGCGGAGGTCGCTCGAGGAGGCTGGGTTTTCATCATCGCTTTACTGATGAGCGTATAGCCTGCAAAAGAAGCACCCGCTCCAAGCGCCATAAGAACACCAGCCACATCAATCCGAACATTGGAACTGTCGGAAAACAGAAGCCAGCAACCCGCTAAAGCCAGCACAGTCGCAATCCACCAAGAGTTTCGCGGGCGTTTCTTCAATACGGCCCATTCGAGGGTCCCGGCAATGATAGGCGCACTGCCGATGGCAATCACAGTTCCCACTGCAATTCCCGTTTCTTTAACCGCTGTGAAAAACAGCGGCTGGTAACACGCCATACAAACAGCGGCTAAAAATACGAGCGGCCATGACCAATTTTTCACGTGAAGCTCCCGGCTGATCCAAACCGCAAGCAGCATGGCGCTTCCTCCTATTAATAACCTGAACGCCCCAAATGCCAGTGGTGTGGCGCTTTCTGGAGCCAACGCCTGAACGGTTCCCGTAGTTCCCCAGAAAAAAGCCGCCATCAATACAAAAAGGCTGTAAATATTCCCCTTCATCTGCCTCTCCCCTTTAATATGGATGCTGATGTCATTTTATCGTTTTTCTTTTTGTCGTGGTTATCTGTATGTAAGAAGGATTTATCTGAAAATAAGATTATTGGGGTAAAATGCCGCTTGAGATAAAAAATGCATGCCGTCATATACAGCCGGCATGCGAAGAACGTTCACCCAAATACCTTTGCATTCCGCTCAGCCATCCGGATAAGGTTTTTCTCAAATTCCATTTCCTCATCAATGGACAGTCCAGCTGAATAAAGATGGGTGCTTAACGCTTTTAATTCCGTCAATAAAGCGAACATTAAGTCTTGTACGGAGATGTCTTTTTGCAGAAGCTCACTTAAGGACGCCATCGTTTCCGGACGTATTTCCGGATAGACGCCTTTTTTATCGTTTTGTTTGTCTTTCAGCGCCGCTTGATAAAATCGTCTGATCAAGTCGGCCCTTTCACTGCCGCTTTTATCCGCACAGAGATAAATTTGAACAGCGACTCCGCCGCGAACGCGTCTCTGAGAGATGCCGGCAAACTTTTTGCCATTTATACTGAGGTCATAGCTGCCGGGACAATAAGACCCTTCAATTTCATAGGCTTCGATCTTTGCGTTATACGGTCTCAGCATTCGTCTCATCAGCTCGACCATCGCTTCATATCCTTTGTCTATATCGATGCCTTTCTTTTCGTCCTCGAATATGAGAGAGATATTTAAAACACCGTCATCCAATACGACGGCAAGACCGCCGGAATTGCGTACGATCACACGGTATCCTTCGCTCTCCAGCAAGGAGATGCCATCCTGCAAAAACGGGAGGCGTGTATCCTGTATTCCAAGGACAATTGTATCGTGGTGCACCCATGAGCGCGCTGTCGCCGGCGACACGCCTTTTCCGACGGACATGCACAGCGTATCATCCATTGCGAAGGATTGCTTCGCATCAAATAAAGGGCCGAGACTGGATTGGTCAATGACTCTCCATTTCGGCTGCATCAGTAAATCAATCGGTTGGTTTGCCATCTATGTAAAACCCTTTCATGTTAGGCTTATTGAACGAAAACTATTATATCATTTCAGCAGCTGTGATTGATAATTGCTTTTCAGCATCGTAAGAAAAATTTCTTTATTTTTTGTATTCTCCATGAGAGGGGAATGAATGTAAGACAGCTTGCGCTTTAACGAGAAATCTTTAATATGCAGAATTGAGATTTCGCGGTGGATCAAATCCTTATGCAGTACGCTTCTGGATAGAACCGAAAGTCCCATGCCGTTAATCACCGCTTCCTTTACACCTTGATTGCTGCTGATAGTGAACATTGATTTCGGCCGAAGTCCATTTGAACTGAGTACATGATCGAGATATTCTCTCGTCCCGGAGCCTTTCTCTCTTGTCACCCACGCTTCGTTCTGCAAATCGCTGATCGAAATCTCTTTCCGCCCGGCGAGCGGATGCTGATTTGGAGCGGCAATGCACATTTCATCCTCCATGAACGGTTCAATTTCCAGCTCATTCTCGTTTGTATGTCCTTCAATCAGCCCGATATCAGCCTGAAGCATACGCACACGCTCGCTGACCTCCTCTGTATTGCCAATCATGACATCGAGGTTCAGCTCTGGATACAGCTTTTGCAGTTGGGCCAATAGCGGCGGAAGAATATACTCACCAATTGTAAAGCTTGCAGCTATTTTCAATTCGCCCTTCACATAGTGATGATGCGCATAGATTTCAGCCTTGGCTTGTTCGTAGAGAAACACCATTTGCTTTGCTCTTTGATATAAAATGTCTCCTGTCGGCGTTGTCGTAAAGTGTTTTGGCGACCTGTTCAGAAGAGCCGTTTGAAATTCTTTCTCAAGATTTTTGATATGCAGACTGACGCTGGGCTGGGAGATCATCAGCTTTTCCGCCGCTTTTGTGAAGTTTTTTTCTTCTACCACCGCTATAAACGTTTTCAGCACGTCGTAATACAAAAACCCCACCCCTGTCATTAATGAAATATATGGTTATGATTAGTTTTCTTTATTGTACTCATATCATCCATCTTGGTAAAGAAGGCTATACGGAAGCGCAAAAAAGGCAGCCCTCGGTCGAGAGCTGCCATCGTCTTCATTTTTATTACAGTGCTTGCGCCGCTGTAATTAATGCGAGATTGTAAACATCTTCAGCGTTACATCCTCTTGAAAGGTCGTTTACAGGCATATTTAAACCTTGCAGGATTGGTCCTACTGCTTCAAAGTTGCCCAAACGCTGAGCGATTTTATAGCCGATGTTTCCTGCTTCAAGGCTTGGGAATACGAATACGTTAGCGTCCCCTTTGATCTCGGAATCCGGCGCTTTTTTCTCAGCTACAGATGGAACAAATGCAGCATCGAATTGGAATTCGCCGTCAAGTGTCAGTTCAGGCGCTTTTTCTTTCGCGATTTTCACTGCATCCGCTACTTTTTCTGTTTCATCAGATTTTGCTGAGCCTTTTGTAGAGAAGCTGAGCATTGCCACGCGAGGCTCAATGTCGAACATTTTTGCCGTATTGGCACTTTCGATCGCAATCTCGGCAAGGTCTTGGCTGTCAGGCGCAATGTTGATCGCGCAATCTGCGAATACGTATTGCTCTTCCCCGCGAGCCATGATGAACACGCCTGAAGTCTTTTTCACGCCTTCTTTTGTTTTGATGATTTGAAGAGCCGGGCGGACAGTGTCAGCTGTCGAGTGAGCAGCTCCGCTTACAAGTCCGTCTGCAAGGCCTTTATACACCAGCATTGTACCGAAGTAGTTCTCGTCTAATAACGCTTTGCGAGCCTGTTCTTCTGTCGCTTTGCCTTTGCGGCGTTCTACAAATGCTTGTACAAGGTCTTCCATGCCTTCATATGTATGAGGATCATAAATCTTAACGCCGTCCAGCGTAAGGTTCAATTCTTTTGCTTTTGCTTGGATCTCATTTTCATTGCCGATCACAATCGGATTCAGCACTTTGTTTCCTGCAAGCTTGCTGACCGCTTCTAAAATACGCTCGTCTAAGCCTTCAGGAAATACAATTTTAACGTCTTTTCCAGCTACTTTTTCTTGCACTGTTGAAAATAAATCTGCCACAATAAAACCTCCTCAAAAAGTTACAAAAACGCTTTCTTTTACTAGCATACTCTTCTTCCAATCAAATTCAAACAGCCAACTTTCATTATAGCGCTTTCATAAAAAAATCTTATTTTTCTAACTAATTTAAGTGACTCAATCTTCCCTTATAGGTTCTTCTATTTTGATGGAGTTATACGGAAGGGATGTTCAAGGTTTCTCCACAGTAGAATCGGATAAACTATGGTATAGTGAAGGCAATCATGAAAAGATAATGGGAGTGAAGATAAATGAGTGAACAGCAAATGACGAATGAAGCTGCAAAAACGCTTGACGGCTGGTATGCGCTTCATGATTTCCGCACAATGGATTGGACTTCCTGGAAGCTGCTGTCCAGTGATGAGCGCCAATCTATCATACATGAATTCACCGGGTTGCTTGAAAAATGGGGCGTAGCCCAAAAAGAAGGAAAAGGATCGCAAACTCTTTACAGCATCGTCGGCCAAAAAGCTGATTTTATGCTGATGATCCTTCGTCCTACAATGGAAGAATTAAATCAAATTGAGCTTGAATTCAACAAATCAAGACTTGCTGAGTTCACCATTCCGGCATACTCCTACGTATCAGTGGTAGAGCTGAGCAACTACTTGGCAAGCGGTGACGGCGATCCTTATGAAAATCCGCATGTGCGCGCTCGCCTTTACCCTGAACTGCCGGAATCTAAATATGTATGCTTCTATCCAATGGATAAAAGAAGATCTGGCAACGACAACTGGTATATGCTTTCAATGGAAGAACGCAGAAACTTGATGAGAAGCCACGGTTTAATCGGCCGCAGCTATGCGGGCAAAGTCAAACAGATCATCACCGGCTCTGTCGGCTTTGACGATTACGAGTGGGGCGTTACATTATTTAGCGATGATGTCCTTCAATTCAAGAAGCTAGTGTATGAAATGCGTTTTGACGAAGTCAGCGCTCGCTATGGCGAATTTGGTTCATTCTTTGTCGGCAATCACCTTTCGCTTGATACACTTCCTCAATTCCTATATGTATAATATCCCCTCCCGCCCTATCCGGCGGGAGTTTTTCAATCCTCCTTTATCAGAATTTAAATAAAATTTGCTATTTTCTTCGTTTTTTCTTACGATGTAGATAATAATCCAATTTTTTCAAAGGGGTGCAGTTATTTGTCAAAACGAACCGCATTTGTTATGGGAGCCAGTCAAGGGATCGGGAAAGCAATCGCTCTGAAATTAGCAGACCAGCATTTTTCCCTCGTCATTAATTCGCGAAATTTGGATAATATTGAATCTGTCAAAGAAGACATTTTTACCAAGCATCCTGAGGCGAGCGTCATTGTCCTTGCGGGGGATATGTCTGACCGGCATACGAGAGCGGGCATTTTTCAGGAAATCGAATCTCAATGCGGACGGCTTGATGTTCTGATTAATAATATCCCGGGCGGCGCGCCTGATACATTTGATAACTGCAATATAGACGATATGACGGCCACGTTCACTCAAAAGACCGTTGCCTATATTGACGCTATCAAGCGTGCTTCCTCACTGATGAAACAAAACGAGTTTGGCAGAATCATCAACATTGTCGGAAATCTGTGGAAAGAACCCGGCGCCAACATGTTCACAAACAGTATGATGAATGCCGCTTTAATTAACGCCAGTAAAAATATTTCCATCCAGCTTGCTCCTCACAACATTACTGTCAATTGTCTGAATCCTGGTTTTATCGCTACAGACCGTTATCATCAATTTGTGGAAAATATGATGAAAAAGAACAGCATATCCAAACAGGAAGCAGAGGAACAGATTGCTTCCGGGATTCCGATGAAACGGGTCGGATCAGCCGAAGAAACCGCAGCGCTCGCCGCGTTTCTTGCCTCTGAGGAAGCCTCCTACATCACGGGGCAGCAAATTTCCGCTGACGGCGGCAGCATGAAAAGCATATAAAAACATCCCGCTTTTTAGCGGGATGTTTCTTGTAATGACCCGAACGGCAGGTTCAGCTTTTGAATCCGCATGACAAATTCCCGCAGATCCTCCTGCTTCGACACCATTGAGATTCTGACATGCCTTTTTCCGTTGCTTCCAAAAATTTCGCCCGGTGTGACTACGACATGGGCATGCTCCAGCAAGTAATCGGAAAATTGGTGAGATGTCTCAAACGTATTCGGAATTTCAGCCCATACGTAAAAGGTTCCTTTTGGCTTTTCCATCTTCCAGCCCAGTTCCTTTTCACAAAGCTCCGTAAAAAAGTCAATTCGTTCCTTATAAATTCGTTTCAACGATTCCGTATGCTCCGGATCTCCAGAAAGCGCCGCACTCGCTGCCTGCTGCAGCCCGCCGAACATGCCGACAAATACATGATCCTGAAATTCATTGACGGCCTGAATGATCCTTTCGTTCCCAACCGCAAACGCCATTCTCCAGCCGGCCATGTTAAATGTTTTTGAAAATGAATAAAGCTCTGCTCCGACAATTTTGGCATCCTCTGCCTCAAGAAAGCTGGCCGGTTTTTGATCGAATTCAAACGCCCCGTATGCAAAATCATGAATCAAATGGATGTTATGCTCTTTCGCAAAAGCAGCAGCTTTTGCATAAAAAGCCGCATTAGCCACAGCTCCAGTGGGGTTGTTCGGATAGTTTAAAAACATAAGCTTCGCTTTTTCCAGCACGGCTGGATCAATCTTTTCAAAATCCGGCAGATAGCCATTTTCTTCATACAGCGGCATTTCGTAAAGCTCAGCTCGCGCCATCGTAATCCCTGATAAATATTCAGGGTAGCCTGGATTCGGGACTAAAGCGATGTCTCCCGGATTGAGCAGGCATTGTGTCAGCACATACAAACCGGCTTTCCCGCCTCCGAAAAGCGCGACCTCCGTTTCAGGATTGATTGTCACGCCGTATTCTCTTTTATAGAAAGCAGCGATTGCTTCCTTCAAAAAAGGATAACCTCTGAATGGGCCGTATCCATGAAACGAAGGATTCAGAGACGCCTCTCGCAAAGCCTCGACAATATGCGGCGGAGTGGGAAGGTCAGGGTTCCCCTGTCCGAGATTAATGATATGGGCTCCCGTTTTTTCCATTTCCTTTACCTTTTGAAAAACGAGAGAAAACTCCTGCCTTGGAAGTGTCTTGATGACATCGGACGGTGTTATTTCCATCTAAAAGACTCCTTTTTGCTCCGTTTTGTTATCCCGTTCCAAAAACGATTTGTTGACGAGCTTCGTATGCAAAAACAAACCGCATACGATCACGACAATCAGCCCCATAATGACCGGAGCGCTTAGGATGTTAATGAACATTGAACCAATAGAAATGCATAATCCGATAGACGCTTCGGCCACTGAAAAAATGCGCCCTTGAATCTGGTTTGCCGCATTTTCCTGAACCTTCACTTTTGCAAGCACTTCCCCGTATTCCATCGCGATGAAAAAGAGGATCGCCGCGATGACAGAAACAGCGAAAATCGGCGTGAATAAAAACAGCGCCAGCGAGACAATGGATAAAACGGTAAAGTACGTCAGGCCTCTATTGTTGTTAAAGCCCCATTTGCTGACAAGCGCCGCTCCGATAAAGCCGCCGAAGCCGATGCAGAACGTGAGAATAAAGTTGCCGATTTCCCCGTCACCCAGAAAGCGGCTGACAATCGGAAAATAGCTGTACACGACTCCCCACAGCAAAGCCATCGTAATCATCGTAAACATGGCGTTTAATACGAATGCATTGGTTTTGATTTCCTTGAGTCCTTCCTTAAAAGACTGAAAGGCCTCTTTAATGTTTTCAGATTGAATCGGCACAAATTGCAGCTTGATACGGCTGATAAAAAATGCCGAAACCAGGTATGTCACACCGTTAAAGGCAACAGCCAGCTCTACAGATCCGCCTAACAGAAAGAGCCCTCCGGCAGCCGCCCCGACGATAATGGAAATGGTTGTCGCTTTTGCAAATAACGTGTTGATGCTTTTAATATCTGATTCCAAGGATGACATGACAGCGAGACGGGCGGGATTAAAAAACACGCCGCTTCCATAAGAAATAAACAGCAGGGCCAGAAAAATCAGCGGATACTCGCCTTTTGGAAGAAATGTGAGCCCCAAAAAGATGATGCCTCTGATGATATCCGTCCACAGCATGATCTTAATTCTGTCTAACCGGTCGACCAGAACCCCCAAAAACGGCTGAAACACCATCGGAATGCTTCTGACCACGATGACCCCGGACGTCACCCAATAATCGTGATAATATGTAGACAAAATGAGCAGGGCTGGGAGAACACAATAGTCTCCCATAAACGATAGCGCCTGCCCGTAAAGCAAGTATTTAGAGTTGGGTTTCAGCTGTTTCATACTGGCAGCACATACTTTGCCGTCAGCTTCGCATGCTGCTGAATTTGTCTGATTGATTCAGCCACATCCTGTGAATTACTGCCTTTCAGTTCAAATGCAGCAATGGAATTGAAAGCTTCAAACAATGTCAAATCAACTGAAGTGCCTGGTGCTGCGGCCGAAAAAGAAACGATTTCAGTATCCCCTTTTAAAAGCCCGTCCGGAATATCGATCGCTTCAATGACCAAATCCTCAGCAGTTTCTGGAATCTGGCCATTTTGTTTGAAATGCTGTGGGTACAAATGGCAGTCGGCAACATAATAAGGCTCTTGATCCAATAATCCGTCCGGCAGATCGGCGTCTTTTCCGAAACAAAGGACATCTAATAATAATTGCGCCATATCAAGGCCGAAAACCTTTTTAATGTTAGGAATCATATTCCAGCCGGCAAATCTGGCTGCTGATTCTATTAAACCCGGTTCTCTGTTTTTCATTAGCTTGATCTCTGTATGTGTTGCGCAATTTTGCAGGCCAAGCCCTTCATTTGCCTTTTTGGCAGCTTCGACAATTTTCTTTTTTGCCTCTTCATCCAGAATGGACGGCGTAATGTGGGATGTCTCTGTAAACCCGATTTGCGGCGTTTTATCATGAATGGCGATCGGGAAATACTCACCGTCAGCCATGATGCCTTCTATACTGATATAGTCGGAGTACCCTTCTGTTTGATACCAGTCTCCGTACTCACCCTGTAAAAATTCTTCAGCGATAAACGGCGCTTCAAACGTAACCGCCTTTGGCACGTTAATTGATTTCAGATAGTCATTGACTCTGTTAAATTCATCTTCTGCCGTCTCAGTGTCCGTAATCAGCGTTACACCGATTGAACTCGCTAAGTATGTAGGCTTTAAGATAAGAGGTGTGCCGATCTCTTCAAGAGCAGCACGGAAATCTTCAAGAGTTGTGACTCGTTTGTTTTTGATCGATTTGACTCCGGCCTTATTAAAAGCGTCCCTCATTTTATTTTTATCTCTGGCATTTTCGGCTGCCTGCACGCCGGCACCTCTCAGGCCCAGACGTTCACAGGCTTTCGCCATCGGAGCAATGAATAATTCATTGTTTGTTGTGATGGCATCCGCCCCAAACATTTCGGCAACCTTGACGATTTGCTCGACGACCTCTTCCTCAGGCTTGTCATGATCCTCATGCGCCCAATAAATGGAATCAGGATGCTCAAAATCAGCTAAACTCTTAAAATAGTCTTTATCTTTTATGACCGCGACCGAGTATTTTTCAATCAATGCTGCATGGGAGGCTGTAATTGCAAAAGGTCTTGGAATAAAGCTGACCAGGTTATATTTTTCAGCAGCGCTTTTATAAAACATGTGCGGCGGGCAGCCTCCAAGATCAGCGATGACCAATACTGTTTTTCTCTCCATATGTAAAACACTCCTTCTCTATTGTGCGGTGTATCCTCCGTCTGCGGTGATGGCGCTTCCGGTCATATAGCTTGATAAATCCGAGGCTAAAAACAGCATCACGTTTGCGATTTCTTCAGGTTTCCCAAGCCTCAGCAGCGGATTTACCTTCGCCTTTTCTTTTTTGATCTCTTCAAGTGTGCCTTCATTATTTTCAAGGAATGATTTTTCATTCAGCGGTGTGTCGATGATCCCTGGGCATACGCAGTTCACTCGAATGTGATGCTTCGCATAATCAACAGCCATTGATTTAGTCAGCTGCAAAACCCCGCCTTTGCTGGCGTTATAGGCAGGAATATCAGGCCATGCCACGAGTCCGCCGACAGAGCACGTATTAATGATGTTGCCCTTGCCGGCGGCCAGCATATGCTTGAGTGCATGTTTGCTCATTAAAAACGTGCCGGTCAAATTGACTTGCAGCACCTTGTTCCAATCTCTGAGCTCCATCTCGTGAATAGGCGCCACGATTTCGATGCCTGCATTATTAATCAAGACATCGAGCCCGCCAAATGTATGAACCGCCGATTCAACTGCGTGCTGGCAGGCAGCTTCGTCTGTGATGTCCGTTTGCACAAAGTGCAGCCTGTCATTATTTTCTTTTCGTACCATTGCTTCTCCCTGCGCTTCGTCAATATCCGCCACAACTACATTGGCCTGCTGGCCCAAAAAAGCCTGAACCGCAGCATAACCAATGCCTGATGCGCCTCCTGTTATGAGGACGGTTTTATCGGTGAGGTTCATGATCATTCATCCGCCTTCATTTTTTTTGCTTTTGCTCTGTTGTAGCGCGGCGGGAAGAAGATATTAATCGATTTTGATTCTTTTTCCGAACGGTTGATGGCACCGTGATCTTCACGAGGCTCACAGAAATAGGCTGTGCCGAATTTCATCTCGACTGTGCAGCCTTCGACCGTCATGTCATAGCCGCCGCCGATGCAGATGCCGATTTGTTCATTCCGATGTTTATGGAAAGGCATTTCTCCGCCATTTCCAGGGATTTTGGCAAGCATAATTTCTACCCAATCCTCAACAAAGAACGTGACTTCCATGCCCGGCAACAGGTCTCTTGTTTTGAAAATATCCAAAAAGTAGTCCTCAGGACTTGTATATGTTTCATCAGCTTTCAGCCGCTTGATATCAATAGCAATCACTTCTTGGTCTGTGTCGTTTCTTGCCCCGTGAGGCACATGCGGCGGCGCGATATAGGCAGATTCCAAGGCTGTCATTTTTCTTGTCACATCTCCGACAGTCATCATCAGCTCGCCAGAAACGACCATGCCGATTTGGACCTCCTTATGCTGATGGGGTTCAACATTGGTATGCGGCGGGACGTAAGACATTAATACTTCAGTATCCCCTCGTACGGTTGAATACTGCCTCACTCCGTTTTCCCATTCAATTAATTTCGGTGTCGGGAAATAAAGCTCCTGCATATCTTCTTTAGTTTTCATCATCAACGTCTCCTTTTCCAAATAATGACCAGCTCATTGGAATGCTTTTGAATGTTTTTACAAAGGTTAGCCCGTACTTTTGCCGTGCAAGCTCATTGGTTAAGGCAATGTCATACAAACCTTCTTTTACTTTTCTTGCGGCTTGACTGGTTGAATTGACTAGTTTGAAACGAACATCTTTGCGGGTAAAATATTTTATTAAATTAATAGGTGAAGGATGTGAAACAATAACAGATGTATCAAGCATATCGTCTCTGAATTCAAAATCAGGACGAACAGCCAGGCCGTACATCGGTGTATCGCACCTGAAGATCTGCAATAGCTGCAAATCCGGCCTCATGTAGAAATGCTTAATGCCATCGTAAGCATGTGGGACGATGGTATATTCCAGCGGGCTTTGGAGCGTCCTTTCGATGCATGATTCAAAAGTATCATGCAAGGACAATTTACTGTTCAGCCCTTGTAGAAGAGTAAAATTGGAAATGAAATGCTTTGCTGCGTACTCACTGCTTGTCCCCTCAGGGCCGAGCGTGTTGACTGTAATGAGTTTGGATAGTGAATCAGTTCTTTTTTTTGTCTGAATGCTATTATCCAATATAATCATGAGCACCAACCAATCTTTTAAAATTTTAAGTAAATTTTATCCAGCGGAAATTGAACTGTCAATGTTTTTTGAAAATATTGATAATTATTCCCATACAAACAAAAAAACCCTTTATAAAGGGTTTTTAATTATAGGAATTTAGAAACTTTGTTTATTGAGATAAGGACTGATCGGCCTTCTGCTCAAGTTTGCCGTACTTTTTATATGCGAATACACTGAGCACAAATCCGAGGACTGTGATGGCGGCGCAAATCAATCCGACAGCTGCATAGCCGTATGCCACATATACGGGTCCCATTAAAGCAGAACCTAATGTCACGGCCAGATTCGAGGCGAGGCTGTAAAACACCATGACTTTTCCGCGATGACGCTCTGAGCAGTCACTCAAAATGGTGCTGAGCAGCGTCACCGTCAAACTTTGCATTAATCCCCAAATAAATAGGCTGGTGATTAACAGAAACATAGACGCCGGCGCATATGGTAAACACGCCAGCAGAACGCTGATGATCCCCAGCGCAATCAAAAGGGAGCGCATTTTTCCAATGCGGTCGGCTATCTTTCCTGTAATCACACTCATGGAAAACCCGATTCCATAAATCATGATAAATAAGCCCGCAGCCGTGTTTCCTCCGGTAAAAACGTCCTGAAGATAGGTGCCTAAAAAGGAATACATACCGTAAAAACCAATCATATTACAAAAAGTTATCGTGATATAAACAGGTACACGAGGGACTTTCATCGCATCCCGGAATGTTCCTGCCGGCTCTTCTATTTCTTCCTTGCCGCTGTTTTTATGTTGGGCATGGCGGCGCATTTCAAGGAGAATCAGCAGGACAACTAAAACGCCCATCAAGGCGAAAATCCAAAACGTCCATCTCCAATGCAGGACGCCGCCGATAAATGATCCGAGCGGCACTCCGAAAATCAGCGCCAGCGACCAGCTTGAAACGATCAGTCCCATCACCTTGCCCCGGTATGTATAAGGAACACGATCACCGACAACTGCGTAAGCGGTCGGAACAAACGCTCCCGCAGCCAATCCCGAAAGCGCCCGGCCTAAAAAGAAGAAAAAAATATTTTGAGCTAAAGCGCATATCACCGTTCCTATGATAAAGATCATAAGCCCGGCCAATAAGCTCAGTTCTCTGGAGTATTTATCGCCTAATGGAACCAAAAGCGGCGCACCGATAAAAATCATAACGCCGTAAATACTGATAGATAATGCAAGGACGCTGACATCTGAGCTGAAGGCTTTTGCTAAATCCGGCAGCAGCGGTGAGATCACAAGCTCTTCAGATCCGGCTGCAAATACCCCCATCGTTAAAGCCAGTGCCAACAATAACGGAAAATGATGTTTTGTTTTGATGTCATTGTTTTGATTGCTGTTCATTCTTTCTCAAACACCTCTTCCATAATCTTCTTATCATAAAGTTGTATTATAGTTTAGCATTGTTTTTTCACTATTTACAATTCGAACGAAATATTTATAAGTTTTATTATTTTCATTTAAACCCCATTATATATTTCTATATTTCATTCTAAAAATACATGAGGATGTAATGCGTAAAAAAAGCTCTCCGGCCTCCCGGAGAGCTTTTTCTATTGCGCCTCTGTCTGCTTTTTTTCAATCGGTTCATGATTTATACGCTTTTTGATGCTTAGATGATAGTATGCATAACAGAAAATAATGATCGGCACACCGCAGTATAAGCCAATTCTTTGATCCGGAATGAAAATAAGGCTGATCAACACGCAGCCATATAAACAAAATCCGAGAATCGGGACTAGCGGATAAAGCGGCGTTCTGAACTCCAGATCATTCACATTTCCGCCTTCTGCCAGGAAACGTCTGCGAAAGAAAAATTGCGACGCACAAATGGACATCCATGCGACAACTGTGACCATGCCCGAGATTGAGATACACCATAAATACACTGTTTCTGCGGCCATGACACTTGTCAGCAGCGAACAGCCTGAAATGCCTAGCGTAATCAGCAGAGCATTCATCGGCACGCCTTGTTTTGTCAGTCTGGTGAGAAAGGATGGACCCATTTGATTTGATGAAAGTGACCACATCATACGCGACGCCGCATACAATCCCGAATTAGCAACAGATAAAATGGCTGTTAAGATGACAAAGTTCATGATATCTGCCGAAAATGGGATGCCGATTTGATCGAGTACCGCTACAAATGGGCTTTCAATCACCCCCGCCGTTTTGTACGGAAGGATGGCAACCAAGACGAACATAGCGAGCACAAAGAAAAACAGCGTGCGCCAAATAACATTTCGAATGGACTTTGGCAGTGTTTTTTCCGGGCTTTCACTTTCCCCTGCCGCAATGCCGACAAGCTCCGTTCCTTGGAACGAGAAGTTTACCATGACCAGCGTAAACATAACGGCCAGCACCCCATTAGGGAAAAGCCCTCTATCAGTCATAAAGTTAGACAAAAAGGGTGTTTCCTGTCCGCCTTTAAAGTCAATCAAGCCAAACACAGCGGCTCCGCCAATCACAATAAATAATATGATCGCCGCCACTTTGATGCTTGAAAACCAAAATTCCATTTCCGCAAAGCTTCTGACAGAGAGCGCATTAATCAAAAAGATGACGATGCCGAACACGAGGCACCATATCCAGATCGGAACGGAGGGCAGCCACCTTTGCATCAAAATGCCTGCTGACGTCAGCTCTAACCCCACTGTATTCGCCCAGCTGAACCAATACAGCCAGCCAATCATAAAGCCTGTCGACGGTCCCAGAAATTTAGTGGCGTAGGCCTGAAACGATCCGGCCACCGGCATGGCAACAGCCAATTCTCCTAAACAAAGCATGACGAGATACATTAAAAATCCGCCGATGATATACGCGGCAATGGCGCCGAGCGGTCCCGCCTGGCTAATGGTAAAGCCAGAGCCTAGAAACAGCCCAGTGCCAATCACCCCTCCCAAAGCAATCATAAACAAATGCCTGCTTTTCATGCTGCGCTGCAATTCATTTTTATGATTCTGCATCATCCTTCCCCCTTTGGTTCTTTTGCCGTGATGGTCATCCGGTAGCTTTGCAAAAGGTGAACGGTGGTTTGCTGTATGAGGAGAGGCAATACATGAAATGTGTACGGTTTATAGACTCGTTCTGTCCATTTATGGCCGTCTTTTCCGTACACACCCATATTAATGGATGGAATATTCAGCTTGCGTATATCTTTGAACGGAATGGTCCCAATCATATTCCACCCAGGGAAGTTCCTGATAAAAGAATCAATTTCGCCATCGGTTTCGTGCAGTGATAAAAAACTGCCGTCTGCCAAGTAGGGGAAAAACTTTTTGAAGACAAATGTTTCGCCTGTCGATTCAGCGGTTTTGTCAGCCGCTTCTTTAATCACATGCTGCAAAAGCTGATCTCTTGCGCTATCTTCTTTCAAATAGTTATGCGGCAGGTAAGGAGGTGCGTAAAATAGAATGACTTTTGCGCCTTGATCGGGGTCAAGCTTTTGAAGCTCTTCGATTGCCTGAAAGCATCTCATGCGAAGTTCAAGGTGCTCGTTGGCTTTGAATGTCTGCTCGATACACTGCTCGGGATCTATCCCCCGGTTTCTCAGCTTTTCTAAGTATTGCTCCAGGCTATACACTTGAATGTCCCATGATAAATGTTTCTTTGGCAGGTTGGCTCTTTTTGTATATTCTTCATAATAATCTGATAATTTTTGTTCTGTCTCTCGGCATGCTTCCTCAGTGACTTCAATAAGCAAATCCATCATTTCTTTTGCTGTTCTTTCATAAATAAAACAATTGAAATACAAGCTGGTACTGACAGCCGTTTGCACATTATAGGATTCCTTGTTATCACGCTGATACAAACAGGATGGGGGCAGAACCAACTCCCCTTCAACCTTTTCTGCCAGATGGATGTTATTGTGAAGACGGCTTGTGATTTCAGATGAAATTAAATTTGGGTCAATCCCTGCCAGTGTATCGCCAACATGGACTTCACGCCCGTAAATGTAAAAGCAAGGCAGCAGTTTTCCCGCGGCTCCGGTATAGATATATCTTGTCTGATCACCATCGTAAAGCGGGGTAATAAAATCCGTATTAATAGCAGCCAAATAGTGAAGCTGTTTTTCTTTTTTTAGCCGGTTCAGCTCTGAAATGCTGGCAAGAATGCCCGAATGCTGGCTCTCCTCATCGGGATTGGCCATAAACAATACATTTCCCGGCAACGTCTCAAGGTTCTCCGAAAAATGCAGGAGATTGGCTAAATGCACGGCGATGCCGCTTTGCATATCGACAGATCCTCTTCCGAACATCCACTCGCCTGATTTGGCATCCCGCTGAACATCCTGATCGAACTCATAGCGGCTGAAATACTCGGCCAATTTCTCACAATCAAAAGCGATATCCTTTAAAGGGCCGAAATCTTCGATTCCAACTGTATCCAGATGGGCATGGTAAATGACTGTATTACGGCTTTCTCCATGTCCTTTAATAAACGCAAAAATATTTTTGCGATTGTATGGGTCATTGGGAATGGCCTGTTCCCACACATGACTGGGGTTTTCCTGAAAATAAGGATAGCTCGTGATCACTTCTTTGATGAAATCTGCTTTTGTCCCTTCTCCAACGGTGCCGTTCACGCTGCTGAGGCTGACCAGAGATGCTGTCAGCGCCTCCACTCTTTCAGCCGGATTCATGTGACTGATTTTTGTATACTGCATAAATTGTCCTCCTGATCAAAAAGTTGAAATCGTGCGATCCGCTAAAGAATCGCACGATTTTATTTCTCTCAAATCAAAAAGCTATCAAAAAGCTTCGGACGTTGTTTTGGCTTGCATATGAAGAATTAAGTAATCGGGACCGCCTGCTTTTGAGTCTGTTCCTGACATATTAAAACCGCCGAACGGCTGATAGCCGACAATTGCTCCGGTACATCCTCTGTTAAAATATAGGTTTCCGACATGGAAATCCTCGCGTGCCCGTTCAATGTGCGCACGGTTTTTCGTCAGAAGCGCACCTGTTAATCCGTATTCCGTGTTATTGGCAATCTCCAGCATATGATCGAAATCACGCGCTTTGCAAATCGCAACAACCGGACCGAAAATTTCTTCCTGCATCAAGCGGGCGTTTTCATCAACATCTGCAAAGATCGTCGGCTGAATAAAGTAGCCTTTTGAATCATCGCCTTCTCCGCCGGCCAATAGCTTGCCTTCAGATTTGCCGATTTCAATGTATTTCATCACTTTGTTGTAGGATGCTTCATGAATCACGGGACCCATATACGTATCAGGATCTTCTGGATTGCCGACAGTCAGCGTTTTGGTCAGCGCCACAGCTTTTTCCACCACTTCATCATAAACATCCTGATGAATGACCGCGCGGGATCCCGCAGAACACTTCTGTCCTGAATATCCAAAGGCTGAATACACGATAGAGGATGCAGCAAGGTCAAGATCAGCGTCCTTGTCGACAAGCACTGTGTCTTTTCCGCCCATTTCTGCAATTACCCGTTTGAGCCATTTTTGGCCCGGCTGCACTTTGGCGGCTCGCTCATAAATCCGGCAGCCGACTGCACGGGAACCTGTAAATGAGACAAACCGTGTTTTCGGATGCTCAACTAAGAAATCACCGATCTCCGCTCCATCTCCCGGAATGTAATTCAGAACGCCGTTTGGCAGACCCGCTTCCTCCATGACCTCGACAAATTTTGCTGCCACTACCGGGGCTGCGTCAGCCGGTTTTAAGAGAATCGTATTTCCTGTCACAATCGCTGCCGCCGCTGTTCCCGCCATAATCGCAAGCGGGAAGTTAAATGGAGAAATGACGATGCCGACGCCAAGCGCTTCGTAATGATATTGATTGACCTCGCCAGCACGGCTCTTCACCGGAGCCCCTTCCTTGAGCTTTAACATTTGGCGCGCGTAGAACTCTAAAAAGTCTATCGCTTCAGCCGTGTCCGCATCTGCTTCCTTCCACGGTTTTCCCGCTTCCTTCACAAGATAGCTTGAAAATTCATGCTTTCTTCTGCGCAAAATAGCCGCTGCCTTAAAGAGAATATTCGCGCGGTGCTCCGGTCTTTGTTTTTTCCAGGAATCAAATGCCTGCAATGCGGCTTGCATCGCTTTTTCGGCAAGCTCTTGATCCGCTGTAGACGCGTACCCAATGATCTCTTCTTTATTTGCCGGATTAATAGAAATGATTTTGCGGTCCGTTTCAATTTTTTCTCCATTTATGACAAGCGGATAATGCTTGCCGAGCTGAGTGTTTACAAAGGCCAATGACTCCCCAAATGCAGTTTTATTCTTTGCTTCCGTAAAATCGGTAAATGGTTCGTGCGCGTATGTGACTGTCATATGTAGTCCCCCTCGTGTTATGAAATATATCTTCGCATATGAATAAAAATGCAAGAATCATGCCATTTTCTTGTCTTTTGCTGAAAAAACTTGTTGAATCGAACAGAAATTTGTCTAACAGGTGATCACCTTTCTCTTTTTCCGATCTTGAACGCAAATTTATTTTGCGATTTTTGCTCTTTACGCAAAAAACAAATGCAAAATGATTTTGCGGAGGCTTCTCAAATTACACCCATCCGCGGAATCTCGATGCTTCTGCCGATTTTCTGATGCCCGTCATGTAAGCCGCCAAACGCATATCCACTTTATGTGTTGCCGCTGTTTGATAAATTGTTTCGAACGAGCTGACCATGACGTTTCTCAGTTTTTCTGCAACCTCTTCTTCTGACCAATAATATCCTTGGTTGTTTTGCACCCATTCAAAATAAGAAACCGTGACGCCGCCGGCACTCGCCAGGATATCCGGCACAAGCAGCACGTCTCTTTCATTCAGGATCTTAGTGGCATCAATGGTTGTCGGGCCGTTCGCTGCTTCGACAACAATTGACGCCTGAATGTTATGTGCGTTTTTGGCTGTGATTTGATTGGAGATCGCGGCAGGCACTAAAATATCGCAATCCTTTTCAAGCAGCTCCTCATTTGTGATGACGTCAGTAAATAAATTGGTGACCATACCAAAGCTGTCCCGTTTATCGAGCAAATAAGGGATATCAAGGCCGTCTGGGTTGTAGAGCCCGCCATTGGCATCAGAAATCCCGATCACCTTCGCGCCCGCATCGTGCATGAATTTGGCCAGGAAGCTACCCGCGTTTCCAAAGCCCTGTATGATGATGCGCGCGTTTTGCAGCTTGATCCCTTTTTTCTTCACCGCCTCTTCAATACAAATCGTGACGCCCTGTGCCGTCGCTGTTTCCCGTCCTTGCGATCCTCCCAAAACAAGCGGTTTACCTGTAATAAAGCCCGGAGAATCGAATTCCCGCAGCCGGCTGTACTCATCCATCATCCACGCCATAATCTGCGAATTTGTGTATACATCTGGAGCTGGAATATCCTTTGTCGGACCGACGATCTGGCTGATGGCACGGACATACCCCCTGCTCAGCTTTTCCAGTTCTCCAAATGACATTGTCCGCGGATCACAAATAATACCGCCCTTCCCGCCGCCGTAAGGAAGATTGGCAATCCCGCATTTGAGCGTCATCCAAATGGATAATGCCTTTACTTCCTCTTCATTAACTTCTGGATGGAAGCGAACGCCCCCCTTTGTCGGACCGACAGCATCATTGTGCTGTGACCGGTAGCCTGTGAACACTTTGACGCTCCCATTGTCCATTTTGACCGGAATGCGGACAGTGAGCATTCTCTGCGGCTCTTTCATGAGTTCATACATATCTCCCGGATAACCCAGCTTCCGAAGGGCTTCCTTAATGATTGTTTGGGTAGACAGAAATAAGTTAAGAGCTTCTTTTTCTTCATCTTTCGAGACTTGCTTTGCTGACATCTTTTTCACCTCATTGTTTTTTTGGCCGGTTGTAATGTAAGCGCTTTAAAAAATCAGCCCGCCAATTCCTTTCTGCATCGGATTCACCCTTATCATCATGCAAGATCCATACCAGCTTTTGAATCCACAAAAAAAGAGACTGAAAACATCTCAGTCTCTGACTACAAATCTATCGATTAACGGGGATCAATCACCAGCTGCGTTTCAGCATAAAAACTGCCGATTCCCAAACCGTTTACTACATCGCCTTTAATCGTGTAAGTGCCTGCGCGAGGAAGAGTTTTACGCACCATGACGAGGTCAAATTCGGATGCGCCTAACAAATCAAGCGTAAGCGGGAGTCTGACTGTTTTTCCATCGTTTAAAATCTGTGTTTCTTTCAGTGTTCTTCCATTCACTGAATCTCTTGTCGTAGCATGAAACCCGTCAGGAAATTGAAATTCTACCGCTCCGAGAGAAAGCACCGCATTTGGTTTATATGTCACTTCAATATCAGAAGTGGTCCACTCTTTCGTGCTGTTAATTGTTTTTGCCTCGATTGATGCAGACTGTGCATGAGCTTGGCCCGAAGGAAGTAAGATTGATAGTAAAACAGCTGAACTGATGAATAATGAAGATACGAATGAAGTTCTTTTTAGCATGACATTTCCCCCTAATTGATTGTTGAAATTTGGCCAGAGCGTCCTCTGCAGAAAAAGCGCTTTTTCATAATTCGCGAATTACCAGTTCTTTTTCTTAAAAATTAATCTATCATCATTTTCCATGGAAGTAAATGTTTTTTAAGGAATATTAACACTTGGAATTCAATGAGAATTCCTTCCTGTTTATACAAGGTTCAAATGGACGATTTCTCTCTCTTTTTCTAGTAACATCCGCCCGACATTTTCTATCTTTTATCCTATTTTAAAAAAGGGCAAAAAAAGTCGAAGATGCCTCTGCTCTTCGATTGATCACGTTCCTATTTTTATCTGAATTCAGTGTTCCAGTTAAAACCGATCGTCTCATCATTCCACGGAATTCTTTTTTCATCAGGCTGATCCGGGTTATACGACATGGTGGTAAAATAGATAATTGTCAGCGGCGTCTCTCCCAGCACTCTATATCCGTGAGCCACCCCTTTTGGGATTAATAACAGCATCGGGTTGTCTTCGCCCATATAATAGACGTCCGTTTCTCCTTTTGTCTTTGAATCCTCTCGAAGATCGTATAGGACAACCTGAGCGTGGCCGGTTGGGAAGAACCAGAGATCATCCTGCTTCTCATGATAATGAAATGCCTTAATCACACCCGGATAGCTTTTCGACCAAGAGGCCTGCCCAAAATGCTCAAGGAGATTCTCATCGTCCCGGACCAGCTCAGCAAAAAAGCCTCTGTCATCGCTATGCTTCATCAATTTTTTCACCTTGACTCCATCAATCACACGCACTGCTCCTTTCCTGCAAATACTCTCGTAACGCTTCCCGCCAGTGGCGGGGGCGGATGCCGGCTTCTTCAATAGCCCGATGGCTCAGCACAGAGTATGCCGGGCGGGGCGTTTTGTTCCCGTATTCCTCTGTCGTTACAGGCAAAATGGCTGTTTCCAGCCCGCTTTCTTCCATAATTGCCGTCGCAAACTCATACCAGCTGCATATGCCTGAATTGCTGACATGATAGATGCCCCGCGGATGGCTGAACAGCTTGATGACCGCTTCTGCTAAATCCTTCGTATAAGTCGGCGAACCAATTTGATCGCTGACAACCCGAAGCTCTTGTTTCGTTTCAGCAAGCTTCAGCATGGTTTCAACGAAATTATTGCCGCCATGTCCGTACACCCACGATGTTCTGATGATCGTGCTGTCTTTTGTCGTTAATCGTATCAGTTCTTCTCCAAGCCTTTTGCTTTTACCATAAATGGTTTTCGGATCGAGGGGATCGTCTTCCCTGTATGGCTGGGTTCCTTTCCCATTGAATACATAGTCCGTGCTGATATGAACATATTGAGCACCGATGCGGGTTGACTCAAGCGCTGTATAATAAGCGCCGATTCCGTTAACCAAGTACGCTTTATCAAGCTCTTTCTCGCATTGATCAACCGACGTAAACGCGGCGCTATTGACCACGATATCCGGCTGATAATGGCCAAACGAATGCCGTACTGAGCGCTGGTCAGCAATGTTCATCATCTTCTTTGTTAACGCAATGACCTCATATCCGGCTTGCTTCAGCTGGCGGCATAGTTCCAAGCCAAGCTGTCCTCCCGCCCCAGTTACCAATACCTTTGTCAATCAGATCACCTTCTCATCGGTCATTGTCTGTATACCACTGAATCGTACGCGCAATGCCTTCTTCAAACGTCACTTCCTGCCGCCAGCCCAGTTCATTTTTCAGCTTAGATGCATTGATCGCATAGCGCCGGTCATGCCCTTTTCGGTCTTCCACGTGGGCGAACAATTCCTCACAGCCCAGATGCTTCAAAATGACACTCGCCAGCTCTTTATTCGTGCGTTCATTTCCGCCGCCGATGTTATACACCTCGCCGTCGGTTCCTTTTTCTAAAATCAGTTTGATTGCGCGGCAATGATCCTCCGCAAACAGCCAGTCTCGGATCTGGAGTCCATCGCCATACAGCGGAACAGGCAGGCCCTGCTTCGCATGACGGATAATCGTCGGAATCATTTTTTCGCTGTGCTGATAAGGTCCGTAATTGTTGCTGCATCGTGTAATGATGGCCGGAAGCTTGTGGGTTTTCACATAAGACAACACGAGCAAATCTGAGCTTGCTTTGCTGGCTGAGTATGGATTATTAGGAGAAAGCGGCGTCGTTTCTGTAAACGCGGGATCATCCGCTTTTAAATCCCCGTACACCTCATCTGTTGAAATATGAATCAGCTTCTTGGCTTTTCCTTTCAAGACCGCTTCCGCCAATCGGTAAGTCCCCATGACATTTGTGGTGATAAACGGCTCCGCTTGGGAAATGCTTCTGTCCACATGCGATTCTGCTGCGAAGTGAATGACGCCGTCGTAGGTCTCGTCAAACGCCCGGTCGATATCCTCCTGAACGCTGATGTCCCCTTTTACAAAGCGAAAACGGCTGTTTTGCTGTAATTTTTCCATTTCCTCCGGGTGGCTGGCGTACGTCAGTTTATCTAAAACGGTAATGCGCGCATCCGTTTCCCTCAGCATGAGCTTTGTAAACGTGAGCCCGATGAAGCCGGCCCCGCCTGTAATTAAATATGATTTTGCCATCACTTTTCGTCCTGTCCTTTCCGTAAAGCCTGGTGTACAAGCTGGGAAGCGAGATAAAGCGATTCGTGAGTTCCGGCATCTACCCACCAGCCTGATAACACATCATACGTAAGCTGGCTGTTTTCGATGTATAGATTATTCACATCGGTGATTTCCAGCTCGCCGCGCTTTGATGGTGATATTTGTTCAATATACGAAAACACCTCTGCATCATACATATAAATGCCGGTAACACAAAGGTTGGTCGGTGGCTGTTCGGGCTTTTCGATGATGGAACGAATCCGCTTGTTTTTCTCATCAATCTCAGCAATCCCGAAACGTTCCGGGTCATCAACTTCTTTCAGAAGCACTTTTGCTCCTTTCCCCTGCTGTTCAAAGCGTTCTGTATAAGGCTTTAATGAATCTTCAAATATATTATCACCTAATAATAAAATGAAAGACTCTTTTTTCGTAAAGCGCTTTGCATAAGACAGCCCATCCGAAATGCCCGATGCTGCCGGCTGTACTTGATAAGTGATAGTAACGCCAAGCTCTTCCCCGTTCCCAAGCAGTTTGTAAAATTGCGGCATATGCTCCTTTTGGCTGATGAGTAAAATGTCTTTTATTCCGGCTTCCTCCAGCTTCATAATCGACCAGTATATCATCGGATACGGGCCTACAGGAAGCAAATGCTTGTTGACGGCTTTCGTTAAGGGCATAAGGCGTGAGCCGTTTCCTCCGGCTAAAATAACACCTTTCACATTAACACTTCCTTACATGCATTTTTATATCTCTTGTTCATATAAATCTTGAAGAATAGCTGTTACCCGTATAATGCCTTTGCCATCCACGAGCGGCCTTCCTCCCTTGTGCAAAGAAAGGCGAAGAGGATAGCTGCTCATAATGCGTGACATCTGATAGATGAGTGTTTCATCCGGTACAAGCTCACCCAATCCAAGATCAAGAGCGGCGCCTTGGCCAGCAAATGTTTTTGCTGTTGCCGTTTGATGCTCAACCTGAGAAAGAACAAGGCACGGCACGCCGATGCAAATGGCTTCATATAGAGAGATGCCGCCGGCGACAATGGCTGCGTCCGCTTGTTTCATCAAACCTGCCATATCATTTGTCTGTTCGATCATCTTGTACTGCGGCTTCTTTTCGATCCGCCTTCGGACTGCCTCTTGATGCGGTGAAGCGCTCCCCATTACAAACATCATGTTTTTGTCTTTTATGTCGGGGACTTGATCAGCGGCAGCCAGCACTTTAAAAATAAGCTGCTTCGGATCACTTCCTCCTAATGCAACAAGGATATTGCGGCAGTCTTTCTTAAGTGTGTAATCCTCTCTAGCGGCCTGAAAGGCGGGGTGAAGAATAAGATAGTCCGGACCTTCATAGATGCGTGTGTTTCCCTGAACGTACACCCTGCTTCTGATGTGACCGTAAATTCCGTTAATGACTGCGTCACTATATTGAATCGATTTACCGTTTTTCTCTTCAAAAAGAACAATTTTCGCATCTGTCTCCGTCTTTATTTTCTTTAACAGCTCTGCAGGCGCGCCTAGAATATCAAACAAAAGCAAATCAAGCTTCTTGCTTTTTATTTCCCGGAGAATAAATTCGTGCTGCTGCAGCTCCGGCTTTACGATGACACGCCAATGCTCTTCATGAAGAAACGCTTCAGACTCCTGATTCGTGTAAAACGTAATCAAGCAGCTCTGTTTGAGTTCTTCCGCAAGTCTCTTCATCCGGACAACATGGCCCATTCCCTTTTCATAGCCGCCGTCTGCGAAGATCCCAACATGCATGGCTAGTCAGCCTCTCGTTCGGTTGCCGCATCGGGATTCCGGTTCAGAAGGGTGATAAGCTCTGAGGCGGATACATCGGGGCGCTCGCCTGCTTTTTGATAGAGGGCCTTTATCGATTCATAGTCTTCCTTTGTATCAATGGTCAGCCGATATTGAGGGGCGCGAAATCGTTCCGGCGCCTCTAAAAACTGAACACGATAAAGAGCTGGATGATTCCTTATATATAACGTGACATGCTCCTGATATTGATCCTCCATATTCTGAATACGGCTGATGTCAATTAACAGGTTGGCGTTGACCACTTCGCCGCAAATCCCTAATGGCGCATTCAGGATATACGTATAATCCGATCCTTGATCAAAATGCGCCTTAATCATTACATCGAGCAGCTCAGGATCGACAAACGGATTATCACCCGTTAACCGGATGATGACTGACGGTTTAACAGCTTCTATGACCTTCACAAACCTATCGAGGACACGTTCTTCGCTCCCGCGGAAAACACGAAAGCCTTGTTTGATACAGTGCGCCTCTAATATGTCGTCAGTTTCTTTGTCAGACGTGGCGATGACAAGATTATCCCGATCCTTTTGGTAAAACGCGCTTTGCCGGACACGGTGAACGAGAATATCAAGTAAACGATTCGATCCGAGCGGCCGAAGCACTTTTCCCGGAAGCCTTGTTGAACCCATTCTTGCTTGAATGATAAAGAGAATATCATTCATGAAACGGGCTGTCCTTCAGTAAAATGTCATCCCAGACAATGCCTGTGTCGGCTGGAATGTCTCTTACAGCCCGAACACCGCTGGTCAGCAGTTCAAAAAATCTCGGGTGCAGCCCCTGCGGCTTTTGTCCGGGCCGAAGCACTGCGATATTGTCTTCACTAAAGGCTTCACCTTTTTGAATCGGAGCTGTTGTAAAAATGCCTCTGTATGCAAAATTTCTGATTTCTCCTTCGATGGAGGTTGTTGTTTTGTATGAACTGCCAAGCAGTTTTTCAGAGACCGGCTTTGTGATCCCCTGTTTCAGCTCAGCTTCCGTTTTCCTGATGCCATCGACCATTTCTTTCAATTCATCCGGATTTAATGCAAACGAGTGGTCGGCACCCGGCAGATCTTTATCGATCGTAAAATGCTTTTCTATCAGTTTTGCTCCGAGCCGAACCGCGGCACACGGCGCTTCTGTCGGATGCTCGCTATGATCGGAGAAGCCGATGACCGCTTCAGGAAAAGCGGCGGCAAGCATCGGAATGACGCTGAGGTTGCTGTACTCCGGCGGTGCTGGGTATTTCGCCACACAATGCATTATGGCAATTTGATTGTTTCCCTCTGCCCTGATGGTGCGCCAAGCTTCGTGAACATCAGAGATTTCAGCTCCGGCTGTCGAGAAAATCATCGGCCTGTTCAGCCGGGCGACATATTTGAGCAGCGGGAGATGGTTAATTTCATAGGATGCGATTTTAAAAGCGCTCGGCGAGGTAGACTGAAGCAGATCAGCTGACCCCTCGTCACATACCGTACTTAAAAAGATCACCTGCTTTTCGCGGCAGTAATCCAATAGCGGTAAAATCCACTCAGCAGGCATTTCCATAGATTGAACCAAAGAAAAAATAGAGACGTCCTTGCCCGCTGCCGTCTTGTACAAACCAGGATCTTTCTGGTACATCCTATCAGCTTGGAACATTTGAAATTTCACGGCATCCGCTCCCGCTTCCGCCGCGGCGTCTATCAGCGCAAAAGCCTGATCAAGCTTCCCGTCATGATTAATCCCCGCCTCAGCAATAATAAAAACAGGAGCGTCTTTGCCTACAGTTTTATTCGCGATCTGAAACGCTGCCATTATTTCGCCTCCTTGCCCGGCCAAATATGATAATAGTAATACGATTGTTCAGCGGTGAAGCCCATTCGTTCATAAAGGCGGATCGCCCTTACATTGTGAAGCTGCGTCCCCGCTGTTACCGTTCTATGCTTCTGGGTCTCCGGTTGTTCTATGAGATTCGCCAATAAATGAAATGCAATACGTTTTCCTTCAAATCCCGGCTTTACAGCCATCAAATCGAGAATGCATTCATCATCTCTTGATAAGCCCTGAAGATAGCCGATGACCTCGCCATTGTGTTTAGCGACAATATTGACCGCCGCCCTTCCATTCAGATTGTTTCGTGTCCACTCCTGAAATATTTTGTTTGCTGCATCGCGGCTGAGATGAGGATCCTGAAAATATCTGCTTTTTGTAAACGAGTCTCGGGCCAGCTCACATATCGCTTCTGTGTCCCCGGGCTCAGGCGGGCCCAGTTCAAAAAATGGCGGTGTTTTGTCATAAAAAGACGGAGGCATCGCCAGCTTCAGCAAACTCCCGACAAAGTAAGAGGATGGCTGCTGCTGTATCACATGCGCGGCTCCGATATCTTCAGCCGGAACGCGGACAAAGATAAAATCCGTTTCATCCATTTGGCGTACAGTATAAAAAGCTTCAAACAGCCTCTTTAGCTGCCCGGTACTATTTGCCGCAAGAAGTTTGACGTTCATGACTTTCTTCTGAAGCACCTTGCTTTCCCACAAAGAATCTTCGTAAAGCAATACGCCTTGGAGCCTGCTGTTTTCAAAAAGGCCGAGGGAAAATTGATACGGAACATCCAGTGTAAGCTGTCGGCTTTGGAGAAATTCCTCAATCAACTCTTTGGAGACATTTTCTTTTACCGTATACACTTAATCAGCCCCTTTTACGATATCCCGCACAGCTTCAATGACATCATCTACATCGTCGTCAGACATTGATGGATAGAGCGGGAGAGAAAGGGTTCGTTTATAGTAATTCATGGCATTCGGAAAGTCCGCTTCCTTATATCCAAATTGCTTTTGATAATACGGATGAATGTGTACTGGAATAAAATGAACGCTAGTGCCGATATTGTATTTATCCTTTAAAGCCGTAATCATTTCGCTGCGCGTAACCCCGGCCTTTTTGTCATCAACTTGCAGAACATATAGATGCCAGGCGTGCCTGCCGTCATCATGGACAAACGGCGTGATCAGCCCAGGAATCTGCTGAAAAGCGGTTTGATAGCGGCCGGCAATCTCTTCTCTCCGTTTCTGCATATCATCCAGCCGTTTCAGCTGATGAAGTCCGAGGGCCGCCTGCAAATCAAACATATTCATCTTATAGCCGGGCGATTCGACTTCATAGTACCAGCTGCCATTTGAAGAATAACGGTTCCATGCGGCTTTACTCATGCCGTGAAGGCTTAGCACCCGGATCTTATCGGCAAGCTCCTCATCATCAGTCGTCAGCATGCCGCCTTCCCCTGTCGCGAGGTTTTTGGTGGCGTAAAAGCTGAATGCCGTTGCATCCCCGATAGAACCGATCATTCTTTGCTTATAAGTCGTATATACCGCATGTGCCGCATCCTCCAGCACGAATAAACCATGATTTTGGGCAATAGCCAATATTGCATCCATATCGCAGGACTGCCCGCCAAAGTGGACGGGCACAACTGCTTTCGTTTGCGGTGTGACGGCCGCCTCAAGCTTTACCGGGTCAATATTGAGCGTGTTTTCGTCAATATCCGCAAACACAGGCGTCGCTCCTGTATGAATAATCGTATTGGCGGTCGAGCTGAACGTAAGCGGAGAGGTAATGACCTCGTCCCCGGGCCCGATCCCTTTTGCTTTCAAAGCCAAAAATAAAGCTGCGGTACATGAATTCACCGCCACGGCGTGCTTCGCCCCGACAAACGCGGCAAACTCTTTTTCAAACTGCTGAACCTTCGGGCCTTTAGAGAGCCATCCCGATTCAAGCGTTTCTGTAACCTCCTGAATTTCTTCCTTACCGATTAACGGCAATGAGTAAGGGAGAAAATGATTTCTCTTTTGCACCATTTCTTTGCGCTCCTATCATTTTATTCAGTATCTTCCCGCCTGTAATCAACCCCTGTTTTGGCTTTCAGTTCCGCAAATAAAGCATTTGTTGATTCTGCCACCGGATAATTAGCCGCTATGAATGCCAGGCGCGCCTCTTCTGCTTTTTGATGCACGTCGGGACTTCGAAGAACCTCAACCAAGGTGTGCGCCAGTTCATCCGGCTGGTCAAACATAAAATCGCCAAGAGACTCATAATACGGATACGAGCGATTTCCGGACGATTTTCCGATCAGCACAGGCTTTTGAAACAGCATGGCTTCAAGACCGACTGTCGAGGTTTGCGTCACTGCGGCATCAACATACGGCAGCAAATCATAAAGCTCCAGCTCCTTTTTGATGACTCTGCATGCTTGATGTTTTTTCGCCGCCTCGTGATACAGATCAAGCTTGTTTTTTCCGATTTCCCACGGGTGGGGTTTGATAATGATTTGCAGCTGCTTCTGATCAGAAAGCCCCTGCAGCACACCGGAATAAAAGTCTTCTGAAAAGGGCTGAGTGGCAATGAGCACAATTTTTTTAGTCGGCTGAAAAGCAAGTTTTCGATAGAATATGGACATATCCATAGGCGTTCTGTTAAAAATCTGATCGAAGCGGGGATGTCCCGTTACGAGAATCTGCTCGGGTTTACAGCCTTTTCGTATGAACCACTCTGCTTCATACGCACCAAAAACAGCTTGATAGCTTGTAAAAACAGGAATGAAGGCTTCATCTCCCATCAATGCGCCATGCTGAAGACAAATGCTGACGGCCCCTTTTCTTTGACACATGAGAGCGAGCACCCTGCTGTAAATGTCTTCTGCCGTTCCGACAATAACAGCTGAAATCTTTTCCTGCTCAAACAGCGCATCAACTGTATCAATGGCCTCTATAAATAAAGGAATATCTTTGAAAAGCCGGTCGCGAAACGCTTGATCACCAAATGCCGGGTGATCATCATAAGGGGCGAGAAGCGAACAGGCTGTTTCGAGATACTGCTTCGAATCGCCTTTTTGGCATGAATCCGCAATCTCCCGCTTGCTAATTACAGGCAGATCACAATAATGCGGCAAACTCCATCTGGCCAAAACAGCCGTTTTTTCAGGATCAAATTGATAGTAATTTTCGTTTGAAAAACGCAGGTAATCAAAGTGCAAAATGACTTTCCCTTTAACAGGTTCATCATTTGTTTTAACGATGTTTTGGATTCTTTCTTCAAAAAACGGCTGAATCTGTCCCTCATCGATATGCTGATCCACCGATCCGAATAATTCCGGTTCTTCTTCCATCATCACCCTCAGTTCAGGGCTGATGTATTGATAAAAATTACTGATAAGCCCAAGCGGAATCCCTTTGTAGCGAAGTTTGTCAAAAAGCTCCACGTACTTCCGGTACAGCACCCAATAATTGCTTAAATAGGCCGACAAGCTCTCACCCCATTCCAAGCTTTTTTAATGATTCACGCAGCTCTCGGCAATTTCGCTGCGGAGGAAGGTTCCTGACAAATTCATTTTTTTCTGATTCAAACAGCTGAAAGTGAATCGATTGGTCGGTAATATAATTCAGGTCCAGCTCCTCATCCAGTGGGTAAAACGGATAAAAATGATTGACTCTCCAAAAGAACCGGGCATCTCCTATACGGTAAAACGCCGGGCTTTCATCCCAATAGGAGCCAAACTTCCCCTTTACCTTCTCAAGCACCGAATACCTGTGCATCACCGAGCAATGATCAATTGCGCACGGCGCGTTCCATGTCACTTGAGCGGCAGGCCTGACAGTTTCTTTTACAATGTCGCGATTCTCGTTTAAATGATAGGTTTTGGAGGCTGAGTAAATCACAGCCTTTTCAGGATGGGTATCGAGCTCCCGCACCATTTTCAGGAGGCGGTCCGGCATATAGATGTTGTCATCCGTCGCATAGGTGATATATTCACCCTCCGCCATCTCAATCGCCTGATTGATCAGTGCCGCGTATCTCGTTTTTTCTGTTCTTTCCTTCACTCCAGATACATCGCTTTGATAAAAACGCACTCGGTTATCATTCAAAAAAGGACGGATTACATTCAGCGTCTCTTCATTGGAGTTGTCATCCATAATAAACAATTCAAAATCTGAAAACGCTTGTGAGAGTATGCTAGAAATGGACTTTGCCACATAATCGCTTTTGTTATAGCTCGTCATAATGACTGATACTTTAGGCAAATCCTACACCTCCTTCTTGGAACTTCACACCTGAAACTATCGTTATCTTATGTTGCTTATGCTCAAGTTGCGCTAGGGATACAAACCAATATGCGAAAAGTTTGTGTATGTCTCTGAAAAACAGCGGCTGCCCAGAGCGAAATCTGATCGGTCCGCTGTTCTTTTTCAGCATAATCCAAGCATCAGCCTCATAAGGTGAAAGAGATAAAAATCGCACCAGCGACTAAGATCGTTTTCCATCGGAGGTGAGTCATCGCGGAGCGTTCACCTATACATCCAGAACATGTTTTGAATGGTTTTCATAAAAAGGAGGAACGATATGAAACCGAAAAAAAATCAATATCAGCAAATGCAGGCATTTGATAATATGCAGGGGTATCAGCCTCAGTTTGGCGCCAACCCGTACCCGCAGCAAGGCCAAGGCTCACAAATGCAGACAATGGGGATGCAGCCAATGATGCCAATGCAGCAGGGACAGCAAGGACAACAAGGACAGCAGGGATTTGGATTCCCGGGCCAGCAGCAGGGCGGCGGTTTTCAAATTCCATCGGGGCCTACACCGTCAGGACCGGGCCAAAGCGTTCCCGGCATGCTGCCTGTTGAGGAATCTTACATCGAGAATATTTTGCGCCTGAATCGAGGAAAAACGGCCACCATTTATATGACATTTGAAAACAGCAAGGAATGGGGCTCGAAGATTTTTCGCGGCGTCATCGAAGCTGCGGGCCGGGATCACATTATTATCAGCGACCCGAAATCAGGAACACGCTACCTGCTCCTGACAATCTACCTCGATTACATTACATTTGATGAAGAAATTGCTTATACGTATCCATATTCCATGGCGTCCTATTCGCCAAGATAAGAAAAAAGCCAATCACTCATATGATGAGGATTGGCTTTTTTGTTTATAGATATTTGACGGCTGCGACAACGATCATAATCCAAGAAATAATAAACGCCACACCGCCGAGCGGGGTGATCGCTCCAAGAATAGAGATTTGCGTCACACTTAGAATATATAAGCTTCCGGAAAACAGCACAATTCCCGCAAACATCAGCCAGCCGGCTGTCGTGACACTGCCTATGCCGGATAATTTATCAGCCAGAAACGCGACAACGAATAACCCAAGGGCGTGATACATATGATACTGCACGCCTGTGTGCCAAACCTGAAGATACTTATCAGGTATTTTCCCTTCTAATCCGTGAGCGCCGAATGCTCCGAGTCCCACGGCAAGCAGGGCGTTAATGGCCCCTAATATGATAAAAACTTTCATCTATCTCTCCCGCCTTTTCGTTAAACTCATATCATTTATCTTATCGCACCTGCTCCAAAATTCAATGTTTGTTCTCCGTTGACACGAGATTGTCGGATTTTCTCCTGCGCCAAAGCTGGACCTGGTCAGCTGCTATTGCAGCAAGCGTCCCTAATACGAGCCCGTTGCTTAATAGAGAAATAAATACCGGATGCAATCCCTTTAACGCAGTTTCAGGAACAAACATGATACCGACCCCTGTCAGCAGCGAGATGCCGATGATAGACCTCACCCTTTTTGATTCTTCTTTCTCATATGAATCAAATTCGGCAAAGGCCAGACCGCCCATTGCGGAGAACACAACAAAATTCACCGCAAATCCAACGGGTGACGGCAGGCTCGCAAACGTATTCATAAAAAACGGGATCACGCTGATCACGATAACCAGAATACTGCCGAGCATAAACGGTTTTTTAGAAGGCATTTTGGTCGTTTCAATAAAACCTGCGGCTCCCGAAATCGGAACAGGCGCAATGGCTCCCGTCAAACCGCTAAGCAGATGGCTGAATGAAGCGGCAAAACCGGCATGGCGTTCATGATGCTTTCCATCAGGCTGTTTGCTGAATTTTTTCACGGCGATGTCCACGACCTTCATGCTCGCCAGCATATTCACGATCAGCAAGATGGTAATAAAAATAGAAGTGATGATCAGGCCGCTGTTAAATAACGGGGTCCCAAAAGGAAACAGGGAAGGCAGCTGAAACAGCCGGTCCGGCATTTCAATCGGCTTTGCCGCTCCGGCAGCCGCAAACAGCACCCATCCGCCGAACAAAGCTAATAAAATAGAATATTGCTTAAAAAACATGATGTTCGAATTTGTCATTATAAAGGCGGCAGCGATCACAAAAAGCGCCAGACCAAATACAAGACCGTCCACCCCGTCCTGTCGATAACCGATTCCGAGAATTCCTTTTATAATGGGCTGACTCAGCTGCATGACAAGAAGCAATAAATAGACGCCCGTTACAACCGGAGTAAACAATTTTGCAAGTCTGTCAATGACCTTGAAAACACTTAACAAAAAGAAACATACAGCGCTTACAAGAAGAGCTCCCTGCAAACCCCGCAGTGTGTCTCCATATGTCGCAAACACAGTTCCCGTCAGCCCTGCGTAGATCGTATACACTCCCCACCACAAGCCGGCTGGGCTTTCATTGATCGGCAGTCTGTGGCCTTTCAAACACTGAATGACGGCGGCAATCCCCAGTACAAAAAAAGTGCTTTGAATCAATCTCGCAGAATCTGAGTGATTCAGATGGAACGACTGGGCAACCGCCACCGGAACAACTATCGCCGCAGCAATAATAAACGCTGTCCATTGCAGCGCGCCAAGAACCAATTTCACGTAAGCTCAACCTCTCTCTTTAAAAATCAAATAAAGACTCTCCGTTTCCATCCTCTTCCTGCTTCTCTTTTTCTTGCTTTCGATATTTGTTTAATCCCGCGCTCCCCATCATTTTTTCCATCATCAGCTGGTCTGTCGATGGCGGCGCGGCAGGACTTGGCGTAACGCTCGGCTGTATGCGGGGCGCGCTCACGTTCTCCGGCTGATCAAGCACGACATCACACAGAGAACGGACAACCGCTACATAACGCTTCAGCTCCTCATCCCGTTCAGCTGTTTTTGCTTTTTTCAGCTCCTCTTCCATCTTTTGAATTAATGCAGATATATGAATGTTCATGAAGCACCCTCCAAAAAAATAAATGTTGTCTTCCTGCATTTTATCAAATTCCTGCTGAAAACGCAGATATGAGTTTGTTATTTTTTCTGACAAACCTTGCGCGATTGACAAGCAGAAGAGATTTTTCACATAATAAATCACCATACCTTACAAAAAGGAGAAACGGAATGAACAGCATCCCCTCTATCATCAGCAAGCATAAAGCCTATTTTGCGGCGGGACATACGAGACCGCTTGAATCGAGACTGAACATTTTGCGAAAGCTGAAACAAGCCGTCAGAACTCATGAAGCCGATCTCATAGCCGCTCTCTACCAGGATCTCCATAAATCCGAGCAAGAAGCATACTCAACAGAAATCGGAATCGTCTTGGAGGAAATCAGCTTTGTCATGAAACGGCTGAGAAAATGGTCCAAGCCGAAACGAGTCAAAACGCCGTTGACTCATCTAGGCTCCAAAAGCATCATCATCCCTGAGCCGTATGGAACCGTTTTGGTGATTGCACCTTGGAACTATCCCTTGCAGCTGGCGCTTTCTCCGTTGATTGGCGCCATTGCGGCGGGGAACACGGTCGTTCTCAAGCCATCAGAATATACGCCGGCTGTTTCTGCTTTTCTTTCCAAACTCATCAGCAGCGTTTTTCCAACCGATTATGTCGCTATGGCAGAAGGCGGGCCCGACGTCAGCACAGCATTATTACAGCAGCCCTTTGACTACATTTTCTTTACCGGCAGCGTATCCGTGGGAAAAGTCGTCATGGAGGCCGCCGCCAAACAATTAATTCCCGTAACCTTGGAGCTCGGCGGCAAAAGCCCCTGCATCGTCCATAAAGATGCTGACATTCAGCTTGCCGCCAAACGCATCGTCTTCGGGAAATTTACAAATGCGGGACAAACCTGCATCGCACCGGATTATTTATTTGTACACGAGGACATCAAAACGAAGCTCACAGAAGAAATGAAGCGTGCGATCAGAGAATTTTACGGCCCTCAGCCGGAACGGAATCCGCAGTACGGCAAAATCGTCAGTGAACGGCACTATCAGCGGCTGCTCAGCTTTCTGAATGACGGCATCCCACTCACAGGCGGACACTCTGATCCCAATCATCACAAAATTGCGCCGACCATTCTCGACCAAGTGAGGGATGACTCTCAAGTGATGCAGGAGGAGATTTTCGGGCCGATTCTTCCGCTCTTTACATACCGCGATATCGGGGAAGTCATTGAAAAAGTCCAATCGCGCCCTAAGCCGCTCGCCCTGTACCTCTTCACCACAAACAAAGAAATTGAGCGCGCTGTTTTAGGAAACCTGTCGTTTGGCGGGGGCTGTGTCAATGATACGTTAATGCATGTGGCGACGCCGTATTTGCCATTCGGCGGCGTCGGGGAAAGCGGCATCGGCAGCTATCACGGGTTTGACAGTTTTAACACATTCACGCACAAAAAAAGCGTCGTCAAACAAACGAACCGCTTCGACTTCGCATTTCGTTATCCTTCCTCCAAAAACGGGCTGCGAATGATTCGAAAAATACTCAAATAAAAAAGCGCAGATAACCTGCGCTTTTTACAAATCCTTAATACACCAATCAATCGGCGCCTCTCCCATTTTCTCCAAATAGGCATTCGCCCGGGAAAACGGTCTGCTCCCGAAAAATCCGTTTCTCGCCGAAAACGGGCTGGGATGCGTCGATTCAATGATAAAATGCTTGGACGTGTCGATCCGTTCTTTTTTCATTTGAGCATGCCGTCCCCACAAAATAAAGATAACCGGCCGCTCCCTTTCACTCAGCACGTCAATAATTCGGTCCGTCAGTCGCTCCCAGCCTTTTCCCTTATGGGAATTCGCCTGTCCGCGCCTTACTGTCAGCACAGTATTCAGCAAAAGAACGCCTTGCTTTGCCCAGCTCACAAGCGACCCGTGATTCGGGATGCTGCACCCGATGTCCTGCTGCAGCTCAAGAAAAATATTTTTTAACGAAGGCGGCTGCTTTACACCGGGCTTGACAGAGAAGCTTAAACCTTGAGCCTGTCCCGGCCCGTGATACGGATCTTGGCCGAGAATGACGACCTTGACATCATCGTATGAGGTATAATGCAGCGCATTGAAAATATCCCGGCTGTCCGGATAAATCGTTTGCTCCGCGTATTCCCGCTTCAGCATTTCTCTGAGCTCTTGATAATACGGTTTCTCAAACTCTTCCTTTAGCTGATTCCACCAGCTGTCTTGTAAAAGCTGTTTCAAGATTCAGGCCCCCTTACGAACAATGAAGTCTGGAATAGACAGGCTCGCCATCCCAAACCATTTCACTTTTTGCTTCCCGCCTCTTCATCTCAGGCTCTTCAAGCAGGACGGCAAAGTTTTTCGTCGGCAGCTCCCCGAGTCCGTGCTTTTCACTTAAACGATCCAAATATTGCTTCCGCTTGGCGCCAAGGTCCGCAGACTGATTGTCTCCCGCGTCACTGAAGGCATAAATCACGCTGGCGCAAGGGACACGCTTCACCCGGTAATCCTTGGCCACGCGCAAATAAAAATCCCAATCCCAGTAATTGTGCACATCAGCATCGAAATACCCGATTTCATCATGCAGAAAACGTCTGTACATGCTGCCCGACGGCACGTATGTAGAAAACACTCTCATATCCTCATAGTCAGCGGTATAAGCAAACAATTTCCGTGACACTGGATATCTTGTTCCGTTTTTCTCTTCAAACGAAACTATTTCCGCATCAGAATGAACGAAGTCTGCCGTTTCTATTTCCTTTGCCATTTTCTCGACATGCCCTGGCGTAAAGAAATCATCGTCATCACACAGCATAATGCAATCGCCAGACGCCTCTTTTACACCGGCATTTCTCGCAGCCACATGCCCCGAGTTCTTTTCTAAATTGATGACAGCAATCGGCAGCTCCGGATACAGTGCTTTGACCGGCACGACCGATTCCCCGGCATCATTCACAATAATAATTTCATACGGCTTCAAGGTCTGGCGGGAAATCGACTCCAGAAGCTCACACAAAGCCGGAATCCGATTATAGGTCACAATTACGATAGAAATCTTCATGATGCTCTCCTTCTCATTTTCATAGTCATGTACTATTAAAACATATATTGGACGGGAGATCAGTGGGAATATCCTACTGAACCGGATAAGGTGATAATGAAAATACTAGATGAATTGCTAAGCCTTCTATATTGTGATACAGAGAAAATCTAACTATAATGAAAGACAAAACACGATGGAGGTTCAAGACATGTCTATGCATAAAGCACTCACCATTGCCGGCTCAGATTCCAGCGGCGGTGCTGGGATTCAAGCTGATTTAAAAACATTTCAAGAAAAAAACGTATACGGGATGACCGCCTTAACGGTGATCGTTGCGATGGACCCAAACAACAGCTGGGACCATCAGGTATTCCCGATCGATACTGATACAATCCGTGCCCAGCTTGCAACAATTACGGACGGCATCGGTGTGGACGCCATGAAAACAGGAATGCTGCCAACCGTTGATATTATCGAGCTTGCGGCAAAAACGATCAAAGAAAAACAATTAAAAAATGTGGTAATTGACCCGGTTATGGTTTGCAAAGGTGCTAATGAAGTCCTTTATCCGGAGCACGCCCAAGCCCTGCGTGAGCAATTGGCTCCGCTAGCCACTGTCATTACGCCAAACTTGTTTGAAGCCAGCCAGCTCAGCGGCATGGATGAACTAAAAACAGTTGACGATATGATCGAAGCCGCGAAAAAAATTCACGCACTCGGCGCTCAATATGTCGTCATTACAGGCGGAGGCAAACTCAAACATGAGAAAGCCGTTGATGTTCTCTATGACGGAGAAACAGCGGAAGTCCTTGAAAACGAAATGATCGATACGCCTTATACACATGGCGCAGGCTGTACATTCTCAGCAGCCGTGACAGCGGAGCTTGCCAAAGGTGCGGAAGTCAAAGAAGCCATTTACGCAGCGAAAGAATTCATCACAGCGGCCATTAAAGAATCTTTCCCGCTAAACCAGTATGTTGGTCCTACGAAGCATTCTGCACTGCGCCTGAATCAACAATCATAAACAAAAGGGGCTGCCTTACAGAGAGGCAGCCCTTTTTAAATCACCGAAGACTTTACACAGAAAAAACTGCCGATCCCATCGGCAGCCTGTTTATTTGATTTTTAAATTGTTTGCAGATTTCCTCAAAAATGTTTCTATCGACTGAACAAAAAGTGCATATTCCTTCATTTGTTCATATGCCCGCGTGAGAATTTCCGCCGTTTCACTGTGCGGCGTTGTTCCGCCAAGCATTTTTTTCAGCTGAAGCAGCACATCCTTATATTCTTCCCGCTTATCTTCAACTTGGTTAGCAGCCTTTTCCAAACATTCCGGTGTTATCTTCTGTTCATGTATATTCAAGAAAACAACTCCTTTTACAGAAAAAAATAGTAGGTTATCGTTGAAGAATAGCACAGATGACTCAGATTTCACATAAGAAAATAGAAGGATTTTCTACATAAGTGTCCAAATTCCGACATTCATTTCAGATTTCCCGGTCGAACTGGCTGTTACTTCATGATTTCCCGGGAAAGGAAAATATCTCGCACTAAAGACCTCTTCTCCGTTATTGATAAAGATTTCCACAGATGACGCGTCGAGAAACATGTGTACGGTATGCAAATCCTTGATGTGGCAATGTCTCGCTTCTGTTCTTTTTCCGTCAAAGCTCTTTCGTTCCAGCGTAACAATCCCCTCGTCTTTTTGGAAGGAAAACGTAGCCGTTCCGCGGATACTGATTGAAAAGCCAGACTCCGTATGAATGTCTTCCAGCAGAATCTCAGCTCTTTCAGGTTTTTCCACTGGAAGCGTACCAGATGATCCATGCATATTGATGTGTATTTTTTTCTCATTTCTGCGCATGGCTTTTAGCTCAGGCAGCGGCTGCTGAATCAGCTTCTGGCCTGAAAGCGTCAGCTGTCTCGGCAGCGTCATGCAGTGAATCCAGTGGCAGTCAATCGTCGGATGGGACCCTTCATCCTGATCAGGCACCGCCATCCATGCAAACAAAATCCGCCTTCCCTGATCGTCTTCAAGTGTTTGCGGCGCGTAAAAATCAAAACCTTGATCAAGCTCCGTAAATTCACCATGCTTCAGTTCAGGCTTGTTATAATCGAGACGGCCGACAAAATAACCTGATTGATATACGTTCTGATAACGGAAACCGTCAGCCTCAAGCCCTTGAGGCGAAACAATCAGCACGTCCGATCCTTGAAGGGAAAACAAATCCGGACATTCCCACATGTATCCAAAATCGTCCAGCCCGTTGAAGCCCGCGCCGGTTATCGGGCCAAGAAATCTCCACTCTGTCAGGTTATCAGAAGCAAACAATACAGCCTGCCCTTTCAAATTCTCTGTTTGCGCACCAATCACCATATACCATGTGCCTTCATGCTCCCATACCTTCGGATCGCGAAAATGCGCCGTATATCCTTCCGGAAGGCGGGCGACGACACCCGTTTTCTCAAAGGACAGTCCGTCGTCAGATACAGCAAGGCATTGATACGTTTCCCGGTTTCCATTCTGATCCCTGACATTTCCTGTGTAAAACAGATAGAGCCGATCGTCTTTCGTGACAGCGCTGCCCGAGTAGCAGCCGTTTTTATCAAACCAATCACTCGGAGCCAGCGCAATCTCTTCCCGCTTCCAATTCACAACATCCTGTGTCGTATAATGCCCCCAAAATTTTGCGCCGTGCCCCGTCTGAAACGGCTGCCACTGAAAGAATACATGATAGCTGCCCTTCCAATAAATCACGCCATTCGGGTCATTCAGCAGCCCAACCGGCGGCATGATGTGAAAATGCTGGCGGTGCGGATCGCTGTTAGCGATGGGCTCTTTTTTCTCCACTTCTTCATAAGCCCGGCGACGAAGCTCCTGGTCATGTGCTGTCATTTTTTCCTCTCCTCATCCTCATTAATCTTCATGACAAATGCTGCAATGAACGCTGACACTGCCGCAATCGCCATGCCAATCAGATAGTGAATCAAGTTGCTGACGCCAAACGGAGCCGCAATGGCGATCATCGGAATTCCCGTTAACCCGTAAGCGTTTGCAGCTACATGTGTAAAGACGACATATGCCCCACCCAATGCGCCTCCGATCATCGCGGCGATAAACGGTTTTCGGTAGCGAAGATTGACTCCGAATATGACGGGCTCAGTAATGCCGAGAAAAGCGGAAAATGCTGCCGGAAGCGCGATTTCTTTTGTCTTTGCCTTTTTCGCCATAAAGAAGACGGCAAGACCTGCCCCGCCCTGTGCGACATTCGCCATTGACCAGATCGGCAGCAAGTAGTTTTTGCCTATATCTGCAATTAGCCCCGCCTCAATCGCATGGAAGCTGTGATGAACACCTGTCAGCACGATGAGTGAATACGTGCCCCCGAAAATCAAACCTGCGACAAAACCGGCATGGTCATACACATAAGTTAAAGCAACCGTAATCCCGGAGCCAAGCGCTCTTCCCAGAGGGCCAATCGCGATAAAAGCAACAAACCCGGTGACAATTACAGTAACAAAAGGTGTAACAAGCAAATCTACCGCATGCGGAACCACTTTTCTCGTCCATTTCTCTACCTTGCTCATCACATACACCGCAAGCAGGACAGGTATGACAGTTCCCTGGTAGCCGAGAAGCGCGATATCAAATCCGAAAAGATGCATATAATCAGGTGTCGCTTCCGCCAATCCCCATGGATTCAAAAGGTTTGGATGAATCATGATTCCCCCAATGACCGCTCCCAAGTACGGGTTGCTGCCAAATTCTTTTGAAGCGCTTACTCCGATTAGAATCGGCAAGAAAATGAATGCTGCACTTGAAAACATATCAAGCAGCTGAAAAACTGCAGAATCCTTGCTCATCCAATGAAACGCATTGATCATACCCAGCAATCCCATTAATAGGCCGCTGGCTACAATAGCCGGGATGATTGGAACAAAAATATTAGAAAGCGTTTTCGCAAATCTCGCAGCGGGATTCAGCTTTTCTTTTGCCGCATCCTGATGATTTACGTGTTCTTCACGCTCGATATCTGCTTCTTTAGAAAAGGCATCGAATACTTTATTCACAAGGCCTGTTCCGAAAATGATCTGGTACTGGCCAGAGCTGCTGAAAGCCCCTTTGACGCCATCAAGCTCTTCTACTTGTGCTTGATCTATCTTTGATTCATCTTTCATCACTAAACGCAGTCTTGTTGCACAATGAGCCGCGCTGATAATATTTTCTTTCCCTCCGAGAAGCTCAATGAGGCGTTTGGCAGTCTCTTTGTAATCCATCTATTTCTCCCCCTTTTATTTAAACAAAAAAGACCTAAAATTCGCCAACGAATAAAGGATACAGCGATCCTTTTTCATTTACGCAAATTTTAGGTCTTGCCTGCTTTACCAGTCACAATCCCGCTTATTCAGATTAAGAATACGCTTTCATCATAAATCATGACAGCGTTTTCGTCAACTATTTTTTTAGTTAAATAGTTTGATAAAACATGTAGACAAAAATTCGTAAAAATTAATTGTGAAATACTTCACAATATCGTGCTATACTATGCTCAATCATGAAAGAAAGCAGGAAAAGACAATGGAAACTCAAGCATTGCAAAAGGTTGAACAGTATGCTTTGAAAAAACAAAACATATTCGCTTCAAGCAAAATCCGTTATGTGCTTCGGTCCATTTTGGCCAGTATGTTTATTGGTTTTGGTATTACAGCCGCAAGCAAAACAGGCAGCTATTTCTTTATGGCTGATTCTCCATTTGCCTTTCCGGCAGCCGCTGTCACTTTCGGGGCCGCTATTCTGCTGATTGCTTACGGAGGCGGAGATTTATTTACCGGCAACACCTTTTATTTCACCTATACCGCGCTCCGGAAAAAACTCAGCTGGCGCGACACCCTGTACTTGTGGATGTCAAGCTATGCCGGCAATTTAATCGGCGCCATTCTGTTTGCCATCCTGATCAGCGCGACGGGACTTTTTGAGGAGCCTTCTGTTCATTCCTTTTTGATTCATTTGGCAGAGCACAAAATGGAACCCCCGGCTTCCGAATTGTTTTTCAGAGGAATGCTGTGCAATTGGCTTGTGTGCCTCGCCTTTTTCATTCCAATGTCTCTCAAAGGGGAAGGAGCAAAGCTTTTTACCATGATGCTATTCGTTTTCTGCTTCTTTATTTCCGGCTTTGAACACAGCATTGCCAATATGTGCACATTCGCCATCTCGCTTTTGATCGAGCACCCTGATACAGTGACACTGATGGGAGCAGTCAGAAACTTAATTCCCGTTACGCTCGGCAATCTGACCGCGGGAATAGTTATGATGGGCTGGATGTACTACACACTGAATCCTGATCAATAAAAAAACTTCCAGAGATCACTCCCTGCAAGTCAAAGCGGTTATTCCGAGAGATCTTGAAGACGCTGGACATGCAGCGTGATATAGCCGGCCTCGGATTCCGGCAAATGTAATTGATATTCATTTTTCAAAAACTCCGCCAGCTCCAGCGCACATTGATAGGCGAATGAATACTTTTTTTGGATGAAATAAAGCATCTCCTCGTCCATACGATGGAGCGCTTCATTTGATTCCAACCGGCTGACCGCGTATCGCAAATGCGTGACAAGGCGTTGATAGGAAATGCTGTTTTCATCCACCTTTCGATTAAAGTATTGTTCTATTTTCTCTATCATTTCTTTGATCATGGTCGTATGCTTCAGCGCCGAATACATGCTCTCCGCATCCATCTTCGCCGTATGGATGTGAAGGGCAATATAACCCGCTTCATCTTCAGGCAGAGACACGCCCAATGTCTCTTTTACATGTCCGATCGCCCACAGGCCGATCTCGTATTCTTTTTTATAGAGCGCCTTTATCTCATGCAGCAATTTATTCTGCACAAGCAGCCCATTTTGAATCCTTTCGATCGCAAAGGACAAATGGTCGGAAAGCGCGATATGAATGTGATCGCTCAGCGGCGCCGCGAGCTCTCCTTCCGCATAGCTGATGATATCCTCAGCTATTTCTATATGCTCCTCCGGCAGTGTTTGAAGGATTTGTTTGAACTTTTCATTCTCGTCGCGCACGACAAAGATTTTTTCCACTTTATTCATAGGGATGAGATCATTTTTCTTTTTTTGAAAAGCGATTCCCGGTCCCATCACGATTTTTTCCTGATCATCCTCTTTTATTAAAGCCGCATTGTTGTTTAATACTTTATAGATTTTCAAGAGGTTATCTCTCCCGCCAATTTGCTTTTGACTGGGATTTTACCTCCTTTTGACCGCCATGTAAAGATGCGGGCCCGCTCTCTCCTGCTTTGGCGATTCCTTGAAAGCTTGCAAACATCTTCTTTTATAAAGCGCGGCGGCTTTCGCTTTCTGCTTTTCTTCCTCATTCACAGCCATCCGCCATTCATAAAACGAAACGAGTCCTGCGGCCTGCACCGCCGCCTTTCTTTGGTATGTACGCTGAGCCGAATAGACCGCAGCAGCCGCAGTTTTTCTGTCCGGCGTCACCCAGTTCATCAAAAAGACCATCCACACCCGTAAAGATACAAGCAAACGTTTCATAGAAAAACATCCCTCCGCTTCTTTTTGGCAGGCAGCCTTTTTAGCAGCCCGTTTTCTCAGCCGCAGCCCGCAAGAAAAGACGGCCGATTTCTTTTCTCGCAAACTAGCGGCTCTAGCAAAACTCATGACTCTATGATAGACCGTGGAAAGAGAATTCTTTGTCACAATATGAGTGAAAAAACCAACTAGTTTTTAGAAGTTTTGTTGAAAGCTGAAAGAATTGAAATGAAAATTGGAGAACCGCTTTGAAAACTTTATACACAAGTTATCCCAAAGATAAGAACAACTTAATCACAAGAGATATCCACATGTCCACAAACTCTATCTATATTTTGTATACGAACGTATATTCCTAACTATATATATACACAGGTTTATTCACTTATACACAGGGTTCTGTGTATAACTCCTTCGTTATACACAAACAAAATCCAATAAATGGTCCAAATGACACAAGGATTTTTTTGAATTTTCAAGAAATATATACTAGATCTTTCACATTTTTTCTAAATACAAAGGGGGAAACACATTGAAAAAGGGGATCATTCGCTTTCTGCTTGTAAGTTTTGTCTTATTTTTTGCGTTATCCACAGGTATTACGGGCGTCCAGGCAGCTCCGGCTTCTTCAAAAACGTCGGCTGATCTGGAAAAAGCCGAGGTATTCGGTGATATCGATATGACGACAAGCAAAAAAACAACCGTTATAGTGGAATTAAAAGAAAAATCCTTGGCAGAAGCGAAGGAAGCGGGAGAAAGCCAATCGAAAAGCAAGCTGAAAACCGCTCGCACAAAAGCAAAAAACAAAGCAATCAAAGCGGTGAAAAACGGAAAAGTAAACCGGGAATATGAGCAGGTATTCTCAGGCTTCTCTATGAAGCTTCCAGCTAATGAGATTCCAAAACTTCTCGCGGTAAAAGACGTTAAGGCAGTGTACCCGAACGTCACATATAAAACAGACAATATGAAGGATAAAGACGTCACAATCTCCGAAGACGCCGTATCTCCGCAAATGGATGACAGTGCGCCTTATATCGGAGCAAACGATGCATGGGATTTAGGCTACACAGGAAAAGGCATCAAGGTGGCGATTATTGACACTGGGGTTGAATACAATCACCCAGATCTGAAGAAAAACTTTGGACAATATAAAGGATACGATTTTGTGGACAATGATTACGATCCAAAAGAAACACCAACAGGCGATCCGAGGGGCGGAGCGACTGACCACGGCACACACGTAGCCGGAACTGTGGCTGCAAACGGAACAATTAAAGGCGTAGCGCCTGATGCCACACTTCTTGCTTATCGTGTGTTAGGACCTGGCGGAAGCGGCACAACGGAAAACGTCATCGCCGGTGTGGAACGTGCAGTGCAGGACGGAGCAGATGTGATGAACCTGTCTCTCGGAAACTCTTTAAACAACCCGGACTGGGCGACAAGCACAGCGCTTGACTGGGCCATGTCAGAAGGCGTTGTCGCTGTTACCTCAAACGGCAACAGCGGACCGAACGGCTGGACAGTCGGATCGCCGGGCACATCAAGAGAAGCGATTTCTGTCGGTGCGACTCAGCTGCCGCTCAATGAATACGCCGTCACTTTCGGCTCCTATTCTTCAGCAAAAGTGATGGGCTATAACAAAGAGGACGACGTCAAAGCGCTCAATAACAAAGAAATTGAGCTTGTCGAAGCAGGAATCGGCGAAGAAAAGGATTTTGAAGGGAAAGACCTGACAGGCAAAGTCGCCGTTGTCAAACGAGGCAGCATTGCATTTGTGGATAAAGCGGATAACGCTAAAAAAGCCGGTGCCATTGGCATGGTTGTGTATAACAACCTCTCTGGAGAAATTGAAGCCAATGTCCCAGGCATGTCTGTCCCAACGATTAAGCTTTCATTAGAAGACGGCGAAAAACTCGTCAGCGCCCTGAAAGCTGGTGAGACAAAAACAACATTCAAGTTGACGGTCTCAAAAGCGCTCGGTGAACAAGTGGCTGATTTCTCATCACGCGGCCCTGTTATGGATACGTGGATGATTAAGCCTGATATTTCGGCGCCAGGGGTCAATATCGTGAGCACGATCCCAACACACGATCCTGACCATCCATACGGCTACGGATCAAAACAAGGAACAAGCATGGCATCGCCTCATATTGCCGGAGCGGTTGCCGTTATTAAACAAGCCAAGCCAAAGTGGAGCGTTGAACAGATTAAAGCCGCCATCATGAATACCGCTGTCACTTTAAAGGATAGCGATGGGGAAGTATATCCGCATAACGCTCAAGGCGCAGGCAGCGCAAGAATCATGAACGCAATCAAAGCAGATTCGCTCGTCTCACCTGGAAGCTATTCATACGGCACGTTCTTGAAGGAAAACGGAAACGAAACGAAAAAAGAAACGTTTACGATTGAAAATCAATCTTCCATTAGAAAATCATACACACTGGAATACTCATTTAATGGCAGCGGCATCTCCACATCCGGCACAAGCCGTGTTGTGATTCCGGCACATCAAACCGGGAAAGCCACTGCAAAAGTAAAGGTCAATACGAAGAAAACAAAAGCTGGCACCTATGAAGGAACGGTTATCGTCAGAGAAGGCGGAAAAACGGTCGCTAAGGTACCTACATTGCTGATTGTGAAAGAGCCCGATTATCCGAGAGTCACATCTGTCTCTGTCAGCGAAGGGTCTGTACAAGGCACCTATCAAATTGAAACCTACCTTCCTGCGGGAGCGGAAGAGCTGGCGTTCCTCGTCTATGACAGCAACCTTGATTTCGCAGGCCAAGCCGGCATTTATAAAAACCAAGATAAAGGTTACCAGTACTTTGACTGGGACGGCACGATTAATGGCGGAACCAAACTTCCGGCCGGAGAGTATTACTTGCTCGCATATGCCGCGAACAAAGGCAAGTCAAGCCAGGTTTTGACCGAAGAACCTTTCACTGTTGAATAAGAAAAAGCCCTGCCGAATCGGCAGGGCTTTTTAAAGATCAGTCAGCAAACGCCTCCTGCAATAAGCGATACGATCGGAGCTTATCTTCAAAATGATGCGTGATGGTCACCACCATGATTTCCTCTGTTTCATACGCTTTACTCAAAGCTAGCAGCCGCTCCTTAACCTGTTCTTTCGTACCAACAATCATTCGATTTCGATTATCAGCAATTCGTCTCTGTTCATAAGGAGAATACGTATTTTTCCGAACAGCTTCATACGAAGGAACTCCCTCTAAAGGAATACCCTGCTCTCCCGCCAAAAGTGTAAAATCAAGCACAGCCCCAAGCTCCTCTGCCTTCTTCTCCGTGTCAGCACAAAGAACAAAAACAGCAACTGCCGCTCGAGGCGTATCTCCTAACACAGACGGTTTGAATCGCCTCTTATACTGTCTGACAGTACCCTCTCCGCCCTCTCCATTGATAAAATGGGCAAACATATAGCCAGCGCCAGATTCAGCTGCGAGCAGCGCGCTTTCTCCAGATGAGCCGAGCAGCCACACATCCGGAGCCGTTGAAATATGCGGCGCAGCCGTCAGATTCGGAAAACGGTGTTTATCATCCGCCAAATCATGCAAATACATGGTCAGCTCCTTGATTTGCTGCGGATACTGATCAGCATTGCGCTTTCCGCCGTCATTCAGCGCCCATGATGCAATCGGCATTCCCCCCGGTGCTCTGCCAAGCCCCAGGTCAATTCTTCCTGGTGTCAGCCCCTCCAGAACACGAAAGTTTTCAGCTACTTTATAAGCACTGTAATGCGGCAGCATGACTCCTCCTGATCCAACACGGATTCGCTTTGTTTTCGCTGCTATATGACTGATTAGCACCTCAGGACTGGACCCTGCCAGACGTTTTGAAAAGTGATGCTCAGAAACCCAAAATCTCTTATATCCAAGGTCCTCAGCAGCTTGGGCAAGCGCAACGGTTTGCTGTAAGGCCGTTTCTGCATTGCTGCCCTCTGATACTGGAGATTGATCTAATATACTTAATGAAACCATCCCTACCACCTCATCCTCATCGTATCACTGATCCCCCTGTTTTTTCTCCAAAGCCGCTCACACTGCTTATCAGTGTCCCCTATCATTCGCCATTTATTTGTGAAAGCCTGTCCCTATTTGTCGGAATATGTTACACGTGAAACATAAAAACCCCTCCAGACGGAGAGGTTTGCTTTAGTTTTTATTAAAGCCCTTTTCTTTCACGTAGTCATTTAAATACGTACGCGGCTTTTGCTTCATAAAGTTCAGTATTTGATCGGACCACGTTTCTTCCCGCTGCCCGTTTGTTCTTTCTCTATAGTAATCAGAAATGGTTTTGTCATACGTATTCATAGTATGACGGAAATCGTCTGTGTTCACATTATACGTATTCTCATGATAAACGGCCTGCTTTGGCAATCTCGGTTTTTTGCCGGAAAGGTTCGCAGGATGGCCTACTGCCAGTCCGAAAAGCGGGAGCACATGGTCAGGCGTTTGCAGCACCTCTGTCACCTTGTCCAGTTCATTCCGAATGCCGCCGATATAGCAAATGCCAAGCCCCATGGATTCAGCGGCAATGCTCATATTTTGCGCTGCCAGCGCCGCATCAATCAAGCTAACCATAAACATTTCTGTATTCTCGAGCAGCTCAGAAATATGTTCACCTTTTTCCTCAGCCAGTTGTTGATGGCGGTACAAATCCGCACAAAATACAAAAAAGTGTCCGTTCTTCTCAACGTAAGGCTGATTCCCAGCAAGCACGGACAGCTCACGTTTTTTCTCAGGATCAGAAACCCCGATAATCGAATATGCCTGCACATAGCTGGATGTAGACGCAGCCTGCGCACTTTTCACTAATGTATCAATTTCTTCAGCTGTCAAAAGCTGATCAGTAAAAGACCGGATTGACCGATGATTCAAAATGGTTTCGATTGTGTTATTCATCACAAGAACCTCCTTATCACTTTTTATCATATCCGAAAAAAAGTGATCTCAAAAGTGAAATGCTCTGCACAAAAAAAAGACAGCCTCTGTAAAGGCTGTCTGCATATTAAGAATTAAAAAGATAACTTCTGTATCTCGTCAGCTGAACACTCGCATTATACACAATCCCAAATCCAATTAACGTGGAAAGTGTCGAACTTCCCCCATAGCTGACAAACAGCAGCGGAATTCCGGTAACAGGCATAATGCCGATGTTCATTCCGATATTCTGGAATGTGTGGATCACAATTAACGCCGTATAGCCAACGCAAAAGAAAGAAGCAAAACGGTTAAACGGATGTATTTTGTCAATCAGAACGACAAGCCTGTAGATTAAAAAGAAGAACATGATGACAACAATTGCACAGCCTATAAAGCCAAATGACTCACCTATTATAGAAAAGATAAAGTCAGTCGTACTCTCTGGAACATAAACCTTCAAATTAGAAATACCATTACCTAAAATACCACCAGATCCTATTGCCATGATGGCCTGATCAACTTGCCAGCTGTCATTTGAATCTTCCTGTGTCTCATTTGAAGCAGACACCCAAGAAGTGACCCGCTTAATTTGATAATCCTGTATTCCAACTGATTTAGCAACGTCAGGAAAGTTTATCATTACTAATAAAATTAATGAAATGAGTAAGATACCTGAACCAGCTATGATCGCAATCAATTTCCAATTTATCCCTGACATAAAAACCATTACAAGAACGATAAACATACATATTCCCGCAGTCCCAGCATCCTGCATCAGGATAAGACCTACAGGAATAACTGCGACACCCGCAATCTTTAATAACAAGTGGATATCATCCCTAAGCGTCCGAACTCCTTTAGGATTTGCTTTTCCAATAACTGAAGCAAGCATCATAATCAAACCAACCTTCATAAACTCTGACGGCTGTATTGTTATTCTACCGATCCTAAACCAACTTTTTGCCCCTTTAATAACAGGTGCAATAGACTCGGGACTGATTTTAAGAATAATCAAAGATAAAATACCAATGATAAAAATATATAAACTTAACTTTTCAAGCTGTTCTAAATCAAAGTACAAAAGAACTGTAATGGCAACAGCCCCCAAAAGATAAAACACAATTTGCTGAATCCAATCCGTGTTCCCATACTGCCCAAACTGACCGGCAGCATAAATTGATACTACGCTTATAATAAAAAACACACCAAATATAAAAATCAAATCCCCCTGATAAAAGGGGCTTTGCTGTTTCTTATATCGACTCATTCTATCCCGCCTTACATTTTCATCGGAAAATCACTAATGTTTATTATACATGAACCACGTTCAAGATGACACGTGAAGCTCGCTTCCTTTTATGTTTTTTCAGCATTTGCGGCCCTTTTTCAGCTACACGAAATATGACGTATCATAAACCGAAATGTTTCGATTGACACAAAACTTTTCAAATGAAAAAAACGCCATACCAAAAGAATTTGTTAAAAAACGAATGCGATAATGTGTTATGTTCCCAAATAATGTGATACCTCATAAGAAACAGCTAAAAATTCAGAGCCCCATGCCCATACATTCTCCTAGCACATTAAACGAAAAAATAAGACGATAGATCCAGTCCATTTCTGCAAAAACACGTATCAATTTCTGGAAAACATGGTATAATAATTGTAACAGAATGTTCAAAAAACAATCACAAAACAGACACAACTCAGTTCCTCTATTTCATTTTTGTAAACGTTATCACAAAATGAAAGGAGACGGGTATGATGGACATGTTTTTTGCTTACTTATTGGTTGCCAGCGCAACGCCTCTCTTTATTTGGCTTGATAACAAAAAAGTCGCACTCTCAGCTATTCCGCCAATCATCTTAATGTGGGTATTCTTCTTCTTTTACGCAACAGAAAGCCTTTCTCCACTTGGACACACTCTCATGATTATCTTGTTTGCCGTTAACGTCATTGTCGCTCATATCGCCGCATTTATCATTTACGGCCTTCCGTATCTTCGCAGAAAGCGAAGCAGCTGAAGACAGCAAAAAACCCTCTTCCAATGAAGAGGGTTTTTGTATTATTCGTTATGGCCTGAATGCTCTGAGTGTTCAGCGCCTCCAGGAGGATTTCCGTCCATATGGTCACCATGGTGATAGTGAGCCGCAAAAATCCAGATGGATCCAAGTACGATAACGATCGCGCCAAAGAATCCGAACAGCGTGTTTCCGACTTGGATCGTGCCGTTTTCGCTCTCTGTCATATGCATGAACATGAGAAGCTGCAGCGCCGCCTGAATGAAGGCGAAGCCGAAGATTATCCAAAGTTTTGCTGATGAGCTCAGGTCAGTATACACTGCAACCCATAGAGCCAGCAGGGTCAAAACGATAGACAGGATAAAACCTACAATGTGTTTCCATGGAAAGTGACTGTGTTCAGCAGATTTGTTTGCCATTTTACAGACCCCCCAATCCCATGAGATAGACACCTGTAAAGATGAAAATCCATACAACATCTAAGAAGTGCCAGTACAAGCTTGAGATAAAGATTTTAGATGAAGTTTGCGGAGTTAAGCCGCGTTTCTTCAACTGAATCAGAATTCCTGTGATCCAGAAAATCCCGATTGTTACGTGAGTTCCGTGAGTTCCAAGTAAAACAAAGAATCCAGACCAGAACGCACTTGTACTGAGAGCCGCTCCTTCATGTACATAGTGAACAAACTCGTTGATCTCGCATCCGACGAAGCCGGCACCGAGAAGAAGAGTGATAATTGTCCAAATGACTACGCCTTTTAAACTTCCGCGGCGCATTTCATGAACAGCGATCCCGCAGGTAAAGCTGCTGATCAGCAGCAAGAACGTCATAATCATTACCAGATTGACTTCAAATAGTTCGTCTGGCAAGACACCTCCAGCTGTTCTGTTTTTAAGAACGAAGAAGGTTGCAAATAGTGTTGAGAACAACACAATTTCTGCCCCTAAAAAGATCCAAAACCCGAGAATATTAAGTCTGCCGGTTTCAGATTGATATTCCATAGGCGCGTTAGAATTGCCGTGTTCTGCATGTTCCATAACTCACGCCTCCTTATTCGGAAATCTTTCTTTCCGTCTCTTTTATTTCATCAACACTAATGTAGTAGCCGTTGTCGTATTCGAATGAACGCAGAACCATGCAGAGCAGGACTCCGATCAATCCGACTACGCCCATCCAGTACCATTCAAATACCAGTCCAAAGCCAGCGAGACCGAAGGCAACAGACATAAAGAACGGTCTGCCTGAGTTGCTTGGCATATGGATTTTCTTGAATTTGCTTTCAGGGTATAATTCAGTTTTTTCTTCTTTCATATGCAGGAATGCATCTTGAGATTTGACTTCAGGAAGCACCGCAAAGTTGTAATGCGGCGGAATCGCAGAAGAAGTCGCCCAATCAAGCGTACGTCCCACACCCCATGAATCTCCGCTGATTTCACGAGTAGAGTAACGGAAGCTGTAGTAGATGTTATAGCAAAGGATTAAGAATCCTACACCCATCATGAAAGCTCCGACAGTTGAGATAAAGTTCAATGTTGTCCAGCCGTCGTTCGGTCCGTATGTGTAAATACGGCGAGGCATACCTTGAAGCCCCAAGAAATATTGCGGGAAGAAACAAATATTGAACCCGATCATAAAGATCCAGAAGAACCATTTTCCGATTCTTTCGTTCAGCTTGTGGCCGAACATTTTTGGATACCAGAAAATAAATCCGGCGAAACAAGCAAATACAGTACCCGCGATCAGCACATAGTGGAAGTGAGATACAAGGAAGTACGTATTATGGTATTGATAATCCGCTGCTGCCATCGCAAGCATAACCCCTGTAACCCCGCCGATAACGAAGTTAGGAATGAACGCAAGCGCCCACAGCATAGGTGTTGTAAAGCTGATTCGGCCTTTATACATTGTAAAGAGCCAGTTAAAGATTTTAACCCCGGTTGGGATTGAGATTGCCATTGTCGTAATTGAGAAGAATGAGTTAACGGACGCACTGTTCCCCATTGTGAAGAAGTGGTGAGTCCAAACTAAGAAACTCAATACAGAGATGGCGATAATAGAACCAACCATCGCTTTGTAACCAAACAATTGTTTTCTTGCAAAGCTTGAAATGATTTCTGAGAAAATACCAAACGCCGGAAGAATAACGATATATACTTCAGGATGTCCCCAAATCCAGAACAAGTTAGCCCAAAGCATCGGCATACCGCCTGCTTCCAATGTGAAAAAGTGAGCGCCGAACAAACGATCAAATGATAAAAGTGCTAATGCTACTGTAAGTACAGGGAACGCAAACACGATAATAACCATTGTGATCAGTGTTGTCCATGTGAACATTGGCATACGCATTAATGTCATGCCTTTTGTTCTCATTTTTAAGATTGTTACCATAAAGTTGATCCCTGTCATCAGGGTACCGATACCGGCAATCTGAAGTCCGAGGAGGTAGTAGTTCTCACCCGGCCCAGGGCTCATGTCGTTACTTGCAAGCGGCATATAACTCGTCCAGCCTGCGTTCGGAGAACCTCCGATAACGAAAGAAATATTGAAAAGCATCGCCCCTACAAAGAACGTCCAGAAGCTCAGGTTGTTCAAGTAAGGGAACGCAACGTCGCGGGCACCGATTTGAAGAGGCACAACAACGTTAATAAGACCGATTAAGAACGGCATCGCCATGAAGATGATCATGATTGTACCGTGAGTTGTAAAAATTTCATTATAGTGGTTTGAGTCTAAAAAACTGTTATTCGGAAGCGCTAGCTGGGCACGCATCATCAGACCGTCGACACCGCCGCGGAATAACATAATTACAGCAGATATAATGTACATGATTCCGAGTTTTTTATGGTCAACAGTAGTTATCCATTCAGACCACAGCCATTTCCACTTTTTGAAGTAAGTCAGTACAAAAATAATGGCAATGGTTGAAAGCGCAATGGAAACTTGTGCGCCCAGAATTAATGGGTCACCAGTTACGAAAAATTCGTCCCATTTGAATTTCATGCAGGCTTCCTCCTTTCCTGATCAATATCATTCTTCTGTATCATCAGACTTCTTAAATTCGTTTTTCTTTACGTTTTCAAACGGATCTGTTTTAGAGTGCGGTGAAACGGCTTGATAGCCAAGGCGTTTGCGCGCCTCCATCGCGTACTCAGCGTCTTGTCCGTGATCAACGTATTTCAAGTGAGTAGAAGAGAACGTTAATTCGTCCACATTTTCAGGAAGCATCAATTCATCATACTTCTCTTTTGTCAGCTTAGGAGCCTCGTTCTGAGTCTTTTTCACCCAGCTGTTAAAGTCTTTTTCTGTGACTGCATTCACATCAAACTCTTGGTCTGCAAAATGTTCACCTGTGAAGTTCGCGTTGCGGCCTTCGTAAGTACCCACTTTGTCAGCCTGTAAGTATTGATCCATCAGCATTCCTGCCATCGCATATTTTTGCCCTCCAAGCTGAGGAATCCATAGCGAAGCCATTGAATCTGCAGATGAGATTTTGAACAAGATCGGGCGGTCGACAGGAATGTTTAAGTAGTTGACCGTTTCAATATCCTGTTCAGGGTAGCTGAATACCCATTTCCAGTCTACCGAAGTAGCATAAACAACAAGAGGCTCTTTATCTTTTGTTGCTTCAGGAGCTTTTTCTAACGAATATATCGTCTGTACTGTTGGCACAGAAAGTGCAATGACGATTAAAATTGGGATCACTGTCCAGACTACTTCTAAAAACGTGTTACCGTGAATTTCTGGGTTATAAGATCCATTATCTTTGCCTTTACGGTCGCGGTATTTTACTAAAATAATGGTAAATAGAACAAAGACGACCCCGACGATAAACAGCATAAATCCGATAGATAACAGGATTAAATCACTTTGCTGTTCAGCTACAGGTCCTTTCGGATCTAGTACTGAAGCATTGCTGCATCCCCCAAGGACGAAAACCACAGTTAACAGCGCTAATACAAGCAACGGTTTTAATGCTCTGAACAAGAAGATCACCATCCTTCCTATTGATGTAATAAATCTGAAGTGCATACTTCCTCAAAATCTTTTCTCTACTTTGTTATGCTATCAAAAACTTCACTTATTAGCTTTATTTTTTTATAAACTTCATCCCATTTTCGCTTAAATGTCATAAAATCGACAAAAATTGCTCCAACTTTATTCACATCTATCGCTTAAGATGAAAAGTTTCTAGTTATTTCCGCATATAAGTAAAGAAAAGATGATGAAGAACTAATTCTGACAAATAAAGGTTTACCACAATAAAAAACTTAGGTCAATCAAAAATTTCATTTTGTTAAACTTTCTAGATAGGAATTATTTTTTCCTTGTCTAGCATCTTTTCACACGGTTACCATTTTAACGCATCAAATATTGAAAGAAAAGGCGCAATGAAGAGCCAATATGCTCTGAATTGTCCGTATTTTTTAATGAGAGCATCCAGTTGTTTATCTTATACAAAAAAGAGGAATGATATAAGCAAATAAATAAAAAATAGGATGTGTTGCATGATGAGTTTTCTTATTTCACTTATCGTCGCTATTATTATCGGATGGCTTGGAAGCCTGTTTGTAAAAGGAGATATGCCCGGAGGAATTATCGGGTCTATGATCGCAGGTCTTATTGGCGCCTGGATCGGACACGGGCTGCTTGGAACATGGGGGCCGCACCTAGCCGGATTTGCCATTATTCCAGCGGTAATCGGTGCAGCCATTGTTGTCTTTCTAGTAAGCCTGTTAACCAGAAAAAGAGGATAAAAGCAGCAGCACCCGAAGCGTCAGCGCTTTGGGTGTTTGTTTTGCCATAAAAATCGAAAAAGCCTCAACCCTAGCGGTTGAGGCTTTTGACTGGTTTGACGCCCAACTGGTCGATAAACCTTCTGAAGGCCTGTTTTCCTTCTGTTGTCTGTTTAAACACACCGGCGTGTTCAAGAATGCGAGCGAATACATGTCCCAGCTCTTCTTTTATGACTAGATCTGCATTCTCTTTTGTTATGGTTCTTTTTCCCATCATCCGAATAGCCCACTCACTATGTTTTGCCGTGAGCGGATTTTGTTCTAAAGCTGTTTTCGGATCAGCAGAGCATAGCGCCGCTGCCGTTTCTTTCATTTCCTCCTGTAAGCGGCCCGGCAATATCGCCAATCCCATGACCTCAATCAGGCCGATATTTTCTTTTTTAATATGGTGAACTTCCTTATGGGGATGAAATATCCCTAATGGATGCTCCTCATCCGTCCGGTTGTTCCTCAGTACGATATCGAGTTCGTACAAGCCTCCCCTGCGCCGCGCAATCGGTGTGACCGTATTATGGGGCGTATCGCCTGTATAGGCGGCAATGGCGGCTTTTTCATCGGAATACATCTGCCACGTGCGGAAGATATGGTCAGCAGCTTCGGCGACATGACCCGGTTCGTCTCCTTGGAGCCTGAGCACAGACATCGGCCACTTCACTAAGCCCAGCGACACGCCGGGATAATCTTTTAATTCATAAACGTCTTCCGCTTCTGCACGTGCCATTGGAAAATCATGCGCGCCGCCTTGGAAATGATCATGGCTTAGGATGCTGCCGCCGACAATCGGCAGATCCGCGTTTGAACCGATAAAATAATGCGGATACTGCCCGAGAAATGACAGCAGCCTTTCAAATGTTTTTTTGCTGATCTCCATCGGTTCATGTTCACCTTTTAAGACAATGCAGTGCTCCGGATAATAGACATATGGCGAGAATTGCAGGAACCATTGTTCGTCCTCAAGGATGACCGGGATGATTCTGTGATTTTGCCGGGCTGGATGATTCACGCTTCCCTCGAACCCGACATTTTCTTTACACAGCAAACACATCGGATAATTTGTCTGTTCCTGCTCTTTTGCAGCCGCAATCGCTTTCGGGTCCTTTTCAGGCTTTGATAGGTTAATGGTCATTTCCAGTTCGCCATATTCGGTCGGCACCGTCCAATGAACATTTTTGGCGATTCTGTCAGTCCGTATATAATAGACATCCTCTGAATATTGATAGAATTCCTTTGTCGCCTGTTTTGGGCCGTATAATGCTTTTGTCTCTTCAAATTTGCGAATGACCTCTGACGGAGCAGGTACAAAACAGCCCATCAGCTTTGCGCTGAGCAGGTCACGGTACGTATCTGTATCCGCTTCCATTCGGCCGGTTTCGGCAGCCCATTTATAGATGGGAGCGAGCAAGTCCGGCAGGCTTTGTGACTGCTTGATGCTGGTGCTGGAGACCGGCTCGGGATGTGTGATGCCCAGCGCTTCATAAAGACGGTTTCTCGTATATTCCCGATCCCAGATCGAAATCAATTTTCGTTCCAGGCCATACTCAAGCAGCTGTTCCAGATGTTCAATAATACTCATATGTCACTCCCCCTTTAGTTCTCTCGCTCCCTCTCCGATATCCGCGACATAAAAATCCGCTCGGAGCCCTGTTTTTGCTTGATATCTGTCTCCAACCTTCTGAATAAAATCATCAACGAACTCATCTTTTACAATGCTGATGGTGCATCCGCCAAAGCCTGCTCCCGTCATTCTTGATCCAATTACACCTTCGTGATCCCATGCCGCAAACACAAGCTCATCAAGTTCAGGGCATGTTACTTCATAGTCATCCTTCAATGAAAGGTGGGATTCCTTCATTAACTGCCCGATTTCATCTATATTGTTCTCTTTGAACATATGGGCCGTTCTAATAGCACGATGATTTTCGTATACAGCGTGCTTTGCCCGGCGTCTGTTCGTTTCATTTTGGATCAGGCTGGAATGCGCATCGAAATCAGAAGGCTTGATGTCGCCCAGTGCGGCAATATCGAGGCCTTTTTTCAAATCAAGCAATGCATCATTGCATTCTTGGCGTCTCGTATTATAGCTTGAGTCAGCCAATGTCCTTTTTTTGTTCGTGTTCGCGATGACCAGCGCGAGGCCTGAGACATTGAGTTTGCTATATTCATAGTCAAGCGTGTCGCAGTTCAGCAGCATCGCATGATGTTTTTTCCCCATTCCAATTGCAAATTGGTCCATAATTCCGCAATTGACGCCGATAAAATGGTTTTCCGCATGCTGCGCCATTTTCACAAGCTCAAGCGCATCTACTTCAGGATGAAAATAGCTTTGGAGCACGACCCCCATCAGCAATTCAATAGAAGCGGAAGACGACAGCCCCGCCCCGTTTGGAATATTCCCTGAAAATACAATGTCAAAGCCATGGGGAACTGCATATCCCCTCTGTTGAAATTCATAAATCACGCCTTTTGGGTAGTTCGCCCAGTCGTCTTCTTTTTGATAGCGAATGTCGTCAAGGCTGCATTCCTTGATGCCTGCGTTTCTAAAGTTATCTGAATACATCCGGACAAGCCCGTCGTTTCTTTCTGCAACAGCAGCATATGTACCCATTGTCAGCGCGCACGGAAAGACATGCCCGCCGTTATAGTCTGTATGTTCTCCAATCAGATTCACTCTTCCAGGTGCGAAAAAAAACCGTAACCCCTCTTTTTCTCCGAATACACTTGCAAATATCCCCTTTAGCTCTTCCCGCATGTGCAATCACCTTTCTGGTTTTTATTTTTTATTCCCCTTATTTCTAGAAAACGGCAGATCATATGCTGCAGTCCTCTCATACCCCTTCTTCTTTTGTTTTTTTAAAGACGAGCCATTTGCTCGCAACATAGTTGACGACAACAATGACCGCGTTGTCGAGTATTTTGGCCAAGGTTTCATTTGTATTAAACTGGCCGACAAGAATGATCATCATGCCTAAATCTATGCCGAGAGACAGGACCCGAACGCTGAAAAAAGCAGTGAGCTCTTTCAGCAGGCTCTGCAGATCATGTGTTTTTTGCTGAAACACATATAATTTATTTGTTATGTAAGCAAACAGCACGGACAAAATCCAAGCGGCAACAGTGGCGGCTTTGTAATCCACATTCATGATCTCTACCAAGATATAAAAGCTGGCGATATTCACAATGGTTGTGAAAACCCCCATAATGATATACATAATTATTTCTCTATACTTCACTGATGTTCCTCGCTTTCTGAAAAACTTTTCAAAATTCTTGGCGTCTCGTGCTCTCTGTCTAAAGTAAAAAATACCGAGAGTGCGTCTAAAAAGCTGCGGAAGGTGGCTGGCTGGCCCAATACATATGATTGTTTGATGATTCCGTCGAGGACTGCACATATTATTTTAGCCGTATATTCAGGATCAATACAGGCGTCAATCAGCTTTCTCTCCTTCAGCCACTTAATATATAACACATTTTCTTCCACCCACAATTCGTACAGCCGGACATAGGCCTTGCATTTCTTTAAGACTTTATATGTCGGCATGTTCATGGCAAACGAGGTGATGTCCCACGACGGCTTATTTATGTAATAGGAATAAAGCAGTTCTGCAGCGTGTTTTGCAGCCTCGTCCAATGTCAGCGATTTCACTGACTCCCGCTCCATTTGATCAAGATACCCTATAATGATCTTTTTTTTCATCTGACGTTTTTCGAGAAGGTACAGCAGAAAATCGTCCTTGCTGACAAAATGAACATAAAATGCTCCTTTGCTGTACCCGGCGGCTCTGCTGATATCTTCTACAGAAACCGGATCATACGCTCGGTCAATCAACAAATTCACGCCAGCGTCTATAAAACTTTCAAATGTTGCTTCTCTTTTAATTTGAAATTTGTTTTTTTTCATATTTTTCTCCTGGCGGTAATGATTACCCTTATCTTACACCGGATCAATCTTTAGCGGTATTTATTTCTTTGAACGGTTATGCTATTCGGTTTCCCAGGGGTCATTTTTAATAGGCTAAATGATTTATTTTCATTTACATACTATCCAGTCAGTATTTAATTGTTTATTATTATAAATAAGGTCCATTGGTTATATTAGTCATTTTTTTAGGGAATAGGTAGGTGGTTTTTCCTTCAGTTTGTGACACCGAGCAACTATGTGTGAAATTTGTTGTACTCGCCTCATCATCGCGCTGGCTTGTCTTTTATTGCCCGCATGTTGCAGGAAAACATTTTATACAATTGGAGGTTACTATGAAAACTCATGTTAAAAAAGATTTGGACAAAGGTTGGCATATGTTAATTCAAGAAGCTAGATCCATTGGATTAGGCATTCATGATGTGAGGCAGTTTTTAGAATCTGAGACAGCATCGAGAAAGAAAAACCACAAAAAAACCGTCCGGCAAGACTAGTCCGAACAGGCGGATCTATTTACCTCTGGCTTTTCTATCACCTGATCTGAGTTTTCACCATATCCTCTATTCAAAAGCAAATCGCTGCGCTGAGCTTGAGGACAAACGGTGTGTCAGCTAACTACGACAGACAGCCGGTGATGCGATCACCTTTTGGCACATGCATTGTCATAAAGAGGTGATGCGAACATGATAACCGTGCTCTGGTAAACAGCAGCTTTGCTGAGAACAAGCTGCATTCGGTGAGGTTTTGAAAGCAAACTCGTTTATACACGGCCGAGCTTGAAAACCTTCGCCTGTCTTTAGACCACTGTGTTCACCTCTTCACGACTTCCTTCTTTTTTCATCCTCCAGATATTGTTCAACGCATAAATCGGACTTTCAGTACATACCTATTGGTGTACCTTTTTGCTTACGTTTAGCGAATAAAAGGAGGAAAGCCATGTACAAAGCTGATTATAAACAGATTGCTGCAACGCCGTCTTTTCAAGCTTTTTTAAAGCAGAAACGCGCTTTTATTGTTCCTTCTGCGATTTTCTTTTTTGTCTTTTATTTTTCACTCCCTGTTTTGACATCTTATTTCACCTTTTTGAATGCACCGGCCATTGGAGCTGTTTCATGGGCTTGGCTGTTCGCCATCGCCCAATTCGCTATGACCTGGATACTGAGTACTGTGTATTCCCGGAGAGCCGCCCATTTCGATAAGTATGTAAGCGCTTTAAAAGAGGATCTGAAGGGTGAACAGACATGAATATGACTGCTTTTTTATTATTTTTGGCGATTGTTGGCCTGACGCTTATTATCACGTATTTTGCCGCGAAGCGGACGAAAACGACGAGTGAGTTTTATACGGCGGGCGGCGGGCTCACCGGCGTTCAGAATGGACTGGCAATTGCCGGTGACTACATGTCTGCCGCCTCGTTTCTCGGGATTGCCGGAATGATTGCGTTATATGGATTTGATGGCTTCTTTTACAGCATCGGTTTTCTGGTGGCTTATCTCGTTGTCTTGTACATCGTGGCGGAGCCGCTTCGGAATCTTGGAAAGTACACGATGGCAGACATGATTGCCGCTCGCTTTAAAGAAAAGAAAATCCGCGGTGTCGCGGCTCTCAATACCATTGCCATCTCTACTTTTTATATGATCGCCCAGCTCGTGGGGGCGGGCGCGCTGATCAAACTGCTTCTAGGGCTGGATTATACCGCGGCTGTCCTCATCGTCGGAGTGCTGATGACCATTTATGTCGTGTTTGGCGGCATGATCGCGACAAGCTGGGTTCAAATTATTAAAGCCGTTTTGCTGATGGCCGGCACACTCGTGATTTCGATTATCGTGTTTTCGAAATTCGGCTTTAGCCTTAATACCATGTTTGAACAGATGAAAACGGCTACTCCGCTGGGCGCTGATTTTTTGAACCCCGGAAATAAATACAAGGTGCCGCTTGAGACCTTGTCGTTAAATTTGGCACTCGTGCTGGGAACCGCCGGGCTTCCGCATATATTGATCCGGTTTTATACCGTTAAGGATGCCAAGACGGCCCGTACATCCGTTGTGTCAGCGACATGGATTATCGGTGTGTTTTACATTATGACGGTGTTTCTCGGCTTTGGTGCCGCGGCATTTGTCGGTTTTGACGCGATTACGGCGGCTGATCAAGCGGGAAATATGGCGGCTCCGCTTTTAGCAAAAGCGCTCGGAGGAGACTTTCTGTTCGCGTTTGTATCAGCCATCGCCTTTGCCACCATTTTGGCTGTCGTGACAGGGTTGGTGCTGTCTGCCGCCTCAGCATTTGCCCATGATATTTACAGCCAGATTATCAGAAAGGGAGAAGCAACTGAAAAAGAACAAATGAAAGCGGCCAGATGGGCTTCTGTCGCCGTGTCAGTACTCTCGATTCTCCTTGCGATTTTTGCACAATCCTTAAATGTGGCGTTCCTTGTTGCACTCGCGTTTGCAGTAGCCGCCAGCGCAAACCTTCCGCTGATTGTGTTTACAGTCTTCTGGAAACGATTCAATGCCTCAGGCGCTTTATGGGGCAGCCTGACAGGCCTGATCAGCGCGCTTGTGCTGGTATCGATGAGCCCTAGTGTGTGGGACCCGGCCGGAGGTGCTATTTTTACCGGTGATCCGCTCATTCCGCTGTCAAATCCAGGAATTATTTCTATCCCGCTCGGCTTTCTCGGCGCGTGGCTCGGAACGGTGCTGTCGTCTGATAAAACAATTGATGAGGATACGTTTGCAGAAATACAGGTGAAGGCGCATACTGGCGTCCATATGGAACAGGAATAAAAAAAGCTCTCTTTATCGAGAGCTTTTTCCTTACTTTTTCTTCTGCTCGTCAGAAATCGCTTTTTCAAATACATCCTTGCCGGCAGCACCCGGAATTACAGTGTCACCGATAATAAAGGTTGGAACGGCTGTGATGTCAGCCTCTTCATAGGCGTGCTTCAAGGCTTGGCGCTGCACGTCCTGATATGTTCTTGTTTCCAGTGCTGATTTGAATGATGCACCGTCTAATCCCACTTCCTCGGCGAGCTTCGTCAAGATGTCAATATCGCCGATATTTTGGCCCTCCTGGAAAAATGCCTGAAAGACACGGGTGTTGTATTCATGTCCTTTATTGTATTCCTTCGCAAAATGGAAGCCTTCAAACGCGAGGTCTGTATACGGATGGGGCGAGACGTTTGGAAAATTGATCTCGACCCCTAATTTCTCCGCCATTGGCTGAATAGATGTCTGCCACATGTACTGTTTGGAAGAATCATTGACCGGATCAAGCTGAGGAGATGGGCTTGGGCGCAGTTCAAACGGCATCCACTCGACTTCAACATCCTTTCCTTTTGTCGCTTCTTCAAAAGCGGCTTTTCCAACAAAACAAAATGGGCAGACGTAATCTGAATAAACTTTAATGTGTACTGTCATGATAATCTCCTTTCGTATAAATTGATTTTAAACTGTAACAATTAAAGTTACAACTGTTTTTTAAATAAAGAAGCCGATTTAGGCTTCTTTTATGATTCCAGCAAACGCTGGGCAATATATTCTCCTTTTTTGCAGCCGCCTGGGCATGCATATAAAGCAGAACCGATTGTTTGTGTATATTCGTTTAACGCATCCTTTGCTGAAAGAGCCTTCAGCATCGGGATAAACTGATTGTCGGGATTTTTTTGAAAACTGATAAACAGGAGACCTGCATCCATATAGCCGGTTTTCGGATCAAGTCCTTCTGTGTAAGAGAAAGCTCTTCGCAAAATTTGTTTTCCCGTAGATTTCGCTAGACTGACGTGTGAATTAGACGGAATTTGATTCAGCTTCACGGGATCTGTTTCCTTTTTCTGTCCGAAAGGCGCCCCTGAGCTTTTTCTGCGGCCGAAGGTATCCTCTTGGTCCTTGAGGGAAGAGCGGTCCCATATCTCAAGGAACATTTTGATTTTCCGGAAAGCCATATAGGTGCCGCCCGTCATCCAGTCAGGCTCACCGGACTGAACCCACACGATCGAGTTCATCAAGCTGTCATCCTCCGTGCTCTGGTTGCCTGTTCCATCTTTAAACCCGAAGAGATTGCGCGGTGTTTCGCCATTTTTTCCTCCGCTTAAAAAGCCTTTGTTCACAAAGCGGACCTCACAAGTGCCGACCGCTTGATTTAGCAGGTTACGCAGCGCGTGAAACGCCACTTGCTCGTCGTCTGCACATACTTGAATGCAGATGTCCCCTCCTCCCTGCTTTTCATCCAGGTTGTCATTGGGCATCGCTGGAAGAGCGGCTAGGTGCTTCGGCTTTTTGCTTTTCAGCCCGAAGCGGTCCTTTCCGTCTTTTTCAAAAAAGCCAGGCCCAAATCCGAATGTGACCGTTAAGTTGGAAGGGGATAAATCAGCAGACTCACCTGTATCCTGCGGCGACAGATATTGATTTCTCTGCTCAGCTGACATTTTCTTGCCAGACGTCAGCATCTGTGTGAGACTTGTCCAGTTTCTAAATAACGTAATGATGTCGCTTTTGTCTTTTGCTGTTACATCCAGCGCAGCAAAATAGACATATGTTTGATGGGCAGTTGTGATTCCGGCCTGATGCTTTCCGTAAAACGGAACGACCTGATCATCCTCTTTTTCATCCTTTTTCGATGACTTAGCCGCGGTCTGCACAAGCGGAGCGAGTCCGCCGAGTCCGCTGGCACCGATCGCAACGGCTGCCCCCGCCATCGCTCCCCATTTTAAAATGTCCCGTCTGTGAATTTGTTCTGGCTTTTTTTGTTCATCGCTCATGCTGTTACAAAACTCCTTTTATAGCACATTCGCAATCTTCGACATGGTTTCAGAAAGAGTCGTCAGCTTTGTGCTCAGCTCTCTGATTTGCTTTTCACTTAATTTATCATAAGACGTATAGGACTGATCATTTGTTTTGTATTTTGCCATTAAAACTTCAAATTCGCTGAACTCCGTATCCAGTTTTTCCGTCAAGTCGGAGTGATCTTTTACAAGCGCGCTTTTCACTGTTTGATAAACGGCTTCGGAGCCTTCCACATTTGCCATAAGGTCAACTAAATCAATTCGTGAGTAGCGCTCTTCTTCTCCCGTGATTTTCGAAATTCCGGCTTCGTTCAGAAGCTCCATCGCGCCTGCAACAATTTGTTCAGGTGTTAATTTCAGTGATTGAATTGAACCGTCAAGCTCTTTTACATCCTTGAGAAGCTGGTCAGCTGTTGCCTTTTCCCCGGAAATATCTTGATCCTTCCAAATGGCCTTCTCAAGCTTATGGAAGCCTGTCCATTTGTCTCCTTCTTCAACATCGTTTTCTCGTGCATCAATTTTCGGGTCAAGATCTCCAAGGCTTTCAGCGATCGGTTCGATACGCTCGTAATAAACACGCGCTTTCGCATATAACGTTTTAGATTTTTCGATATCACCGGATTTCACAACACTCGTAAATGCTTCAGTCGCTTTGACAAGCTGGTCACTCTGCTTTTTGACATAGCCTTTATACTCATCCGCTGCTTTTGCCAGCTGATCGCTAGCCTTTTTGCCGCTCTTCTTCGCTTCTGTCAGGTCTTCTAAGGACGCTTTCAATGACTCGGATTCTGTCTTGATTTTTGCTGTATCCGGTTTGTCTTTTTGCGCTTCTGTGTAGATTGGCTGAAGATGCTTTTCGATTTCTGTATATTCGAATGGATAGTCGCTGCGAATGTCGTTTTCAAAGGAAAGCCAGTAGCTGTTTAACTCTTTCCCCTTCTTTTCAATCTCTTTTTGGTCTCCTTTTTCCGCTGAGTCATTCAGCTTGGAAATGATGGTTTCCATTTTATTTACGGATGCGGTGATTTCTTTAGTGACCCCGCTTTTTTCAGATGAAGCTTTTTCTTTAGTTGAAGATGTGTCGTTGGCTCCGCAGCCTGCGCACAGCGCAAGGATGCATCCGGCTGATACAGCGATTTTTGTGAAATTCATTTTGTCAGTTCCTTTCCGTTTGTAAAATGTTTTGCCGCTTCTGAAACAAGCGCAATCAGTAAAAAGAGGAAAATCAACATTTGCGGAATCGTGCTGTACACAGACGGATAAATTCCTAGCACCGATACAGACGGCAGCCAGCTTTCTGCATCAGACGGAAGAATGCCCGCCAGTTGAAGGCTGTGAACGCCGGTTCCGAGAAATTTCACGCACATATACAGGACAACCGCCATTGATAGAAGAAAAAACGGCTTCAATGGAATGCGCATTCCGAGCTTGATCATCAGAACACCGACGATGACGAGAACGATAAGCCCTGCGGCAGTTCCGCCGATCAGTTCAGTGAGCGGGAGCTTCCCGACAAGCCCGATGAAAAAGATGACCGTTTCGAGACCTTCTCTTACAACTGCCAGAAATGCAATGAGCGCAAAGGAAAGCAGGCTTCGTTTTTTTAGTGCCTGTGACTTCTGGATATTGATTTTTTCTCTCCATTTATCCATTGAGGCATTTCTGTGCAGCCACACCCCGACATACAAAAGCATGACAGCGGACAGTACGCCGGTAACGCCGCCAAGCAAGAAATTGTTTTCTCCGAATACACTGGAGGAGAACAGAACCGTGACACCGATGCCGGCTGCTAAGGAAACAGCCATGCCGGCGGACGCTCCGCCCCAGATCCATGTCGAGGAACGTGTGACACGCGCTTTTTTTGTCATGGTTAATAGCGCTCCGATGACAAGGAGGGCCTCCATTCCTTCACGAATCGGGATCAGCGCGGCATCCCACCAGCTGTAGCTGCTTGAAGCGATCGGCTCGAGCAATTGAATCATTTCGTCAATTTGCTTTGATACCTTTTCGGGATGGCTGCCGATCTCCGCCTTCATCAGTGCCAGATTTTCCTCCGATGTCGTATAGGCTTCTTTCGATTGGGACACGACGTCTCCCTCTACGGCGAGCCAGGATGTAACTAAATTGTCGATTGCGGATGATGCTTCATCCAATTGTTTTTTTTCTATTAACTGCTTCGTGTCTTTCAAGCTGTGTATATAGGCTGTTAAGGACGCCCTTGATTGACCTGAGGTTGTCTTTTTCAGCACGACAGCCTGCTGATAGGTTTCTAAATGAGACGAAAGCTCTTCAAGCTGTGTTTTGAGCTTATCTGCGTCTTTATTGATAAAAGAAAGAGAAATCATTGCGATATTCGCGTCCATTTCGCTGTGAGAAGAAAGGTTTTCCTTCTTAATAGAAGGTTCTTCTTTTTTCCACTTCGCCTTGAAGGTTTCAAACGTTTGTTGTGCCGAGTCTATATCTCCGTCTTGTACGGATTTGATCATTTGCTTGTTTAATTGAATTAATGCAGCGATCGGATCATCTTCCGCATGTGCCGCAGAACCGAAAACCATCAACAAGCTGAATAGAATAAGTGCCAGCCCCCGAGCCATCATGTTCCTCCTATAATTGAAAATGATTATCATTGTATAACATAATCATAGCCAGTTCCTGTCCTTTGTCAATTAAAATTTGAAGGTCTGAAAACCTTGATGGACAGCAAAAAAGCTGTCCTTTTACAGAACAGCCTTTTGAAGGAAGAAGAACGTTTATCTTCTTGTTTTATACGTTTGAATTTCTTCATGAAACTTGCGTGCAGCACTCTCAGGATCCTCCGCCTGACTAATGGCGCTGATCATACTGACACCATCGGCCCCCGCTTGGATAACAGGTGCTGCATTATCTATTGTGATGCCGCCGATGCCGACAATTGGAATGCTGATGCCTTGACGGCGGACTGCTTCAATAAGAGATACCCCTTGTACCGCTCTCGTATCTTTTTTCGTTTCAGTCGGATAGATCGGCCCAAGCCCGACATAATCCGCTCCGTCTTCTTCAGCTTGCTTCACCTCAGACATCGTATGAGCGGAAACGCCGAGAATCATATCACCTATGGCAGCTCTTACCTCTTTCGCATTTGCGTCTTCCTGGCCGATGTGGATACCGTCAGCTTTCAGCTTCAGAGCCAATTTCACATCATCATTGACAATGAACGGAACACCAGCTTCACGGCAGGCTGCCTGCACTTTTTCAGCAAATTCAATCCGAGCCTCTCCTGTCAGCGCATCCCCGCCTTTTTCACGGAACTGGTACAGGGTGGCACCACCTTTTAACGCTTTTTGTACAACTGTAACAGGATCGGCTTTCGTATTGTTTGACCCCATAATGAAGTAAACAGATAAAAACTCTTTCATCATTTCCCGAGAAATACGAGTCATGAGACAGTCACCCTTTCTATAGTCGCCCATTCTTGGACGTCTTGTTCAGTAACAGTTGAAAGCTTGTTCAGCAATTCAATCTGAAAGCTTCCAGGGCCTTTGTCAGCCGTCTGCTGTGCGGCAAGCTGAGCGGCGACCCCATACGAAGAAATGGCCGCAATAGCAGCAAACAATGGATTTTCTTCCACAGCACAAAACGCACCGACGACGGAAGTCAGCAGGCAACCGGCGCCTGTCACTTTTGTCAGCAGCTTGTGGCCGTTATGAAGGGTGTATACATGTGACGTGTCGGCTATGACATCAACTTCACCAGTTATCGCAATGACCGTGTTTAGCTTTTGTGCCGCCTGCTGAGCCAGCCGGATGATGTCGCCTCCGCCTTCACCCGCATCAACACCTTTGATCAGCCAATCGGTCACGCCGACGGTATGGGCAATTTCCGCCGCATTTCCTCTGATTGCAGCTAGGCGCACCTCACGAATGATGTCACGTGCCGATTCAGTGCGGAACGGTGTTGCTCCGGCACCGACAGGATCAAGAATGACGGGAACGCCATGTTCATTAGCTGATTTTCCCGCGATGATCATCGCTTCGACTGACTCCTTGCTCAGCGTTCCGATATTTAAAACGAGTGCACCCGCAATCTTCGCCATATCGGCGACCTCTTCTTTCGCGTATGCCATAACGGGCGATGCGCCGAGCGCGAGCAGGCCGTTTGCTGTGAAATTTGTTACGACATTGTTGGTTATGCTATGCACCAGTGGGCTATGCCGGCGGACAGCCGTAAGACATTTCGCTGCTGATTGTGCATCCATGTTTGCATCATCCTTTACTTTCTTTTTTCGGGTCCCATAAATACGATTTCGTGTGTTCGAGCCAAGCTCTGGCGGCAAACGACAAGTACCGGTCCTTTCTCCAAATAATGGCGAGGTGCCAAGGGATGACCGGATCGACAAGCGGAATGACTTTCACTTTTTCCGGGTCAAGGCCGCGGCAGATCCGTTCCGGCAAAAGCCCGATCCCAAGGTTGGCTGATACCATCTCACTAATAAAATCCCATTGTGATGTTTCATAAATGATATGGGGCCGGAACCCAGCCTTGATACATTCCGTCATAATTCGGTTGTGCAGGACAAAATCCTCCCTGAAGAAAATAAAAGGCTCGTCCTTCAACTCACGCAGCTGACATTCTTTCTCATCAGCCAGCCGGTGGGAAGGGTGAACGACAAGCATTAAGGTTTCTTTTACGATTGTAAACGAATGAAAGATATCTTCGTTTGCGGGAAGGACCACAACGCCGATATCAAGAGAGCCGTCCCCGACACCTTCTTGGACTTTTATAGAACCGTCTTCGACTAGCTGAAAGGTGACATTCGGATAGTTTTCACGGAAATCGCCGAGCACTCTGGGGAAAAACCCCGATCCGATCATCGGCGGCAGTCCAATCCGTACGTGCCCTTTCTTGACTTCCATAATATCATTTAATTCTGACGTCAGGTTTTGAAATGATTTAATGATTTCCTGCGCCTGCACATACATGCTATGACCGGCATCAGTCAGTTCCACCTGCCTGCCGTTTCGGTAAAACAGTTCAATTCCGAGCTCTTCTTCTAAATTTTTGATCATTTTTGATATCGTCGGCTGAGAAACATAAAGGGATTGGGAAGCCTTCGTAAAACTTTTTAAACGGGCGACTTCCAAGAAATATGTTAAATGGCGGATATCCATGTGCTTCACCCTTTCTATAGACAAAAGGAATACTTCTTATTCTTAATATATATTTTACCTATAGCGAGACCTTATGTACAATAAGTATATAAGGGAGGCATCAATATGAAAAAACTGTTGCTAACCGTTATTCAAATCGCTCTGTTATTTATATTTGCTCGGCTGATTAATTGGGTGACAGCCCTTCTTCATATAAATATTCCCGGCAGTATAATAGGGATTGTGATTCTTTTCACATTATTGCACTTTAACATTATCAAGCTTGAATGGATAGAGCTTGGTGCAGCGTGGCTTCTCGGGGAGCTGCTTTTATTTTTTATCCCGTCTGCCGTCGGAGTGATTGAATACGGAGACATTATGTCGAAATTTGGTGTCAGCATTCTGCTTGTTGTCATCATCAGCACGTTTGTCGTGATGGTGTCTACAGGAACGCTTACACAACTCATTGCAAAGAGAAAGGAGAAAAAGCATACGTGTTCATCGGAATTGTAAGTTTGTTTTTAACGGTTTTGGTGTATTTAGGAGCAAAAAAGGTATATCAACGCTTTCCGCGTGTTTATACGTCGCCGCTATTGGTGACGCCCGCTGTGTTAGTCGGTCTGCTGCTGCTGGTGAATGTCCCGTACGAGTCCTATAATCTCGGCGGCGGATTGCTGACCGATATGCTACAGCCGGCCACCGTGGCATTCGCGATCCCGCTATATAAATATTTCCCTGTTTTAAAGAAATACGCAGTGGAAATTATTTTGAATGTGGCCGTCGGTTCATGCATCGCGATTATTTCTACCGCTCTTATTGCGAAATGGCTTCACCTCGGCACCGGCTTAATTGACAGCCTCGTCCCGAGATCAGTGACAACGCCGATCGCGATGAACGTATCTGAAATGATCGGCGGAATGCCTGCCGTCACAGCCGTGTTTGTGATTTTAACCGCTTTGCTCGGCACAGTGATCGGCCCGATGGTCATCCGTTATTTCCGCATTGATAACGAAATTGCGCGGGGCGTGCTGCTTGGCACAAGCGCGCACGGAGCGGGAACGTCAAAGGCATTTGAGCTCAGCTCTGTGTCCGGCACAATTTCAAGCGTATCGATGATCTTAGCTGCGATTATGACGCTTTGCGCGGCGCCATTTTTGCTTTCATTTATGTAAAAAACTGTCCTCTCGAGGGCAGTTTTTTTTATGTGCTTCCCCTTATTGAAAAGCTGACGAATTCCAATATAATGTATTTGTGGATACCAAAGGAGGCACCCTGATGCACAACTTGCAGGTGAGACGGCATTATGCCGCGTTAAAAGGATTTTATTTGTTTGCTTTTCTCGGTACGGGCAGCATGATTCCCCTACTCAGTATGTATTTAACGAAGGAACAGCATTTAAGCGGATCACAGGTCGGCTTGATCATGTCACTGGGCCCGATTGTGATGATTTTCTTTCAGCCGTTTTGGGGCATGCTGAGCGACTATACGCAAAAAACGAAAGGCCTGCTGGCGGTTTGCACATCAATCACAGGCATCATTGGACTAGGCTATATTGCATTTGACAGCTTTCCTCTGTTTATTTTGATTGCGGCCTGTTTTGCAGCCTTTCAAAGCACGATTATTCCACTTTCGGACAGCATTTCACTAAGGTACACACAAGAAACAAACGGCAACTACGGCGGAATCCGCCTGTTTGGCTCTCTCGGCTTCGGCGTCGCGGTGTTTGCCATGGGACAGGTGACGAACCAGCTGTACCCCATTCACGTGATCTTTATCTTTGGCTGTGCCTTTCTGTGCATTGCCGCCATATTGGCTTCTCAAATGCCGGGCCAGCAGAAAACGAAAACAAAGGTCAATATCCGCAAAGGATTCCGGGAGCTTATCAGCAACAAAACCTTCCTCATCTTTATGATCATCACCTTTACGACATTTGCTCCAAACTTAGCGAACAATACGTATTTCAGTCTTTTTCTGGACAAAAGCGGCGCGTCACTTTCCGCTATCGGCATTTTATTTTTCATCGGCGTCATTTCGGAAATTCCATTTATGCGATTTGCCCAAACATTTATAGATAAAATGGGGCTGCTCAACGTCATTATGCTGTCAGGCGGGGTCTCATTATTCAGGTGGGCGCTCTATTTTACAGCGCCTTCATTATGGATCATTTATGCGACGGTCTTTCTTCAGGGAGTTGCGATCGGTTTATTTATCCCGGCGGCGCTTCAATATGTAAAAAAGATTACGCCAAGCCACGTTGAAGCGACGGCGCTGACCATGTACGCCGCCATCGGCAATGGATTCGGCAACTGGTTCTGTACATTTACAGGCGGATACATTTTTGACTACGTGTCAATCTTCGCAGTCTACTTGCTTTTTGGCATTCTGAGCATAGCAGGCTTTGGGCTGACATTATATTTAATGAAGGCTGAAAAAAACAAAAATACACTTCATCAGCCGGCTGTTACTTTTAAACCATAATGACTATAATGAACAAAAGGAAAGGGGATGTACGCTATGAACGGGCAAGAGCGAAGCAGCATTTCGAAAGGATTACAGGTTGATATTGTATTGAAAGCAGATCAAAAAACAGGAAAACTGACGAGAGGGACAGTAAAGGATATTTTAACGAAATCAAGCTTTCATCCGCACGGCATTAAAGTCCGGCTTGAAGATGGCCGCATCGGCCGCGTCCAGCAGATCATTTCTACATAACAAAAGCTGCTCCTGAACAGGGCAGCTTTTTTCTTTATTTTTTCTGCAGAAAAACCACTTTTAGATAGTTGCCTTCCGGGAACGCCGAAATCGTTTTGAAATCCTCCGGCAGTGTAAATTCCTCAATGATGGTGTAGCGTTCATTTGTTTCTTTAAAGGCGGCATCGATAAAGCCTTTGAATTTCTTCATGCCGAAGGCGCTGCTGTTTGTGGAAGCAACGATGATGCCCTTGTCAGCTGTGATGGCGATCGTTTCCTTCAGCAGGTTTTTATAATCCTTGGCCGCGCTGAAGGTGCGTTTTTTTGTACGCGCAAAGGAAGGCGGGTCGAGAATAATCAGATCAAAGCGCAGATCCTTTTTCGCGGCATACGAAAAATAGTTAAACACGTCCATCACTTTAATGTCGTGTGCCTCGTAATCCAGCTTGTTCACGCTGAATTGCTCAATCGTTTTGGCAAGGCTCCGGTTTGCCACGTCTACGCTTGTTGTTTTCTCTGCTCCGCCAAGCGCCGCTGCCACGGAGAATGCCCCCGTATAAGAAAACGTATTTAACACTGTTTTTCCTTTTGCATAGCGGTCTCTGATCACCTTGCGCACATGTCTCTGATCCAAAAAGATGCCCGTCATGGCGCCTTCATTCAGATCGACCGCGTATTGAATGCCATTTTCCAGAATGATGATTGGGAACTCGCCTCTTTTCCCTTTCACGAAATCATCATCTTCAACATATTGTCCCGCCGTGTCGAAGCGTTTTTTCTCGTAAATGGCTTTATAGTTCAGATCCAGCTCATCCAAAGCGGAAACCAGCATGTCTTTAAAGGCGTAAATGCCTTTGCTGTACCATTGAACCAGCAGGTAGCCGTCATAATAGTCGATCGTGACGCCGCCAACGCCGTCTCCCTCACCATTGAACATGCGGAAAGCGGTAGTATCTTGGGTCGCGAAAAGTTTGGCACGCGCTTGAACTGCTTTTGTTAATTTGCTGAGAAAAAATGCTTGGTCAATCTGTTCATTCTTATTGCGGGTAAGCGTCCAGCCGACCCCTTTGTTTTGCAGGCCATAATACCCCCGCGCAAGAAACTCGCCGCTCTCAGACACGATATCAACGAGGTCTCCTTCTTTCACGTGCCCCGCACTCCCTGCGAGAGCTTCCTTTTCGATGAGCGGATAGCCTTTTTTGATTTTTGCAGCATGTGCTTTCTTTAGGGTGAGTAACTTCATATATTTCGTCCTCTTTCTGTTTGCTTTCTCTTATCGTACCACAAAACGCCAAGATGTCTGCATTGACAGAAAGGAAAGGTTTTTCTACGATAGACAAAAAGAGTTACGAGGAGGAGCAGCATGGCAAAACGAATTGACCATACAGGCATTATGGTAAGGGATATCAACGCGTCCATCACATTTTATGAAGAGGTTCTCGGCATGAAATTGAAGGATCGCATCACACATACGAACGGCGTAATCGAGCTTGCTTTTCTTGGCTTTGAAGACGGTCCGGAAACAGAAATCGAACTGATTCAAGGCTACAGCAGTGAGCTTCCCGTCGAAGGAAAAGTACACCACATTGCCCTGCTGACGGATGACATCGCGGCTGAATATACAAAAGCGGAAAGAATGAACGCGAAATTTATCGACGAAGAGATCACAACTCTTCCAAACGGGTACCGTTACTTCTATATTGAAGGTCCTGATGGCGAGTGGATTGAGTTCTTTCAGCGTTAAGAAAAAAGCAGCGTAACGCTGCTTTTTTTATTATTTAAACGCTTACAAAATTACGAAACATTCTCACCCCCGGATTCAACCGCACTCTCTTCCTTCCATTTTTGATGATCCCATATTCTGAAAAACGGATAGTAGATGGCACAGGTGATCAGCAGATTTACCAGCTGCATAACGGCGCCCGACACCTTTCCGCCTGTCGCCAGGTAACCTGATATGAGCGGCGGCATCGTCCATGGCACCGCGATTCCGGCCGGTCTTGCCACCAGCCCGGTGCTCATGCCGATATAAGTCGCGGTAATCGTGAGGAGCGGTGCGATGATAAATGGGACAATAAGGAGCGGATTCATGACAATCGGCATGCCGAAAATGATCGGCTCGTTGATATTAAAAAGCGCGGGCCCAATCCCTAATCGGCCAAGCTGCTTCATTTGTTTGCTGCGAGATCGGACAAGCATCGTCAGGACAAGCGCCAGCGTCGCTCCGCTCCCGCCGACATTGATCCAAATTTGAAAGAACTGAGTCGTAAAAATACTCGGCAGCGCCTCGCCCGCTTGGAAGGCGAGACGGTTGGCATCCATCGCGCCGTACCAAATTGGCGCCATGATTCCGCCAATGATGGAAGCCCCGTGAATCCCGCACGACCAAAGCAGCATCTGCACAAATTCAGCGATCAGGCTTCCGCCGAGACTGCCGCCAAGGATGGAAAGCGGTGTGCCAAGCAGGTCTCCTACGACATTGTGCAGACTCTGAAAAGGTGTCATTTCAATCAGAAGACGCGCCAGCCATACGAGAAGCACAATGATAAAGCCGGGAATCAGCGCGACAAATGATTTGCTTACCGCAGGCGGCACACCGTCTGGCATTTTGAAGACGATATTTTTTTGAATAATGTACCGATAGATTTCGGTTGAAAACAAGGCGATCAGCATGGCGACAAATAAGCCCTTGCTGCCAAGTAGCGTGATCGGGATTCCGCCCCCTACCATGATGGACTCCGTTGAGCCATCCGGTGTAAACGGCACCTCAAACGGCGTTGCCAATAGAAATGCGGCAATTGAAATCGCTCCGGCCGAAAGGGCATCAACACCATAGCTTTCCGCCAGCCGATAGGCGATCCCGAAAGCGGCGATCATCGCCATAATATCAAACGAAGCATTGACGGGATATCCGAGCTTATCAGCCCACTCCTTCCCAAACACACTCGCCATGAAATCAGCATACCCCGGAATCGGCAGGCTCGTTAAAATCAAGAAGACAGACCCGATAATAATCAGCGGCATGGTCAGGATAATTCCGTCACGCAAAGCGCTGAGGTGCCGCTGTCCGGCAATTTTCCCGGCGACAGGCATTATTTTTTCTTCCATTACCCGAGTGAATGCGCTCATCTTAAAAGCCCCCTTTTCTCATTGCTTTGTGAACAACCTCCGCAATGTTTTCTTTATCTTATTTTGAAAACGCTTACAAATTCATTTGGAAAATTTCCTCTTCCTGCGGAAAAAATCTGCATTTTGCCAAACAATCCTGTCTATGAAAAATTTTTATCTATTAATCTCTCTTTTTTCTCCGATATATATATCAAACATCATAGAAAAAGGAGATTAATCATGAAAAACATGTCTTGCAAACTTGTTGTATCAGTCACTCTGTTTTTCAGTTTTCTCGCCATAGGCCCTCTCGCTCATGCGCAAAACAGCAGCGAGAAAGAGGTTATTGTGGTTTATAAAAACAAGGCCGGAAAGGAAACTATCCTGGATAGTGATGCTGATGTTGAACAGCAGTATAAGCATCTTCCCGCGGTAGCGGTCACAGCAGACCAGGAGACAGTAAAAGAATTAAAGCAGGATCCTGATATTTTGTATGTAGAAAACAACGTATCATTTACCGCAGCAGACAGCACGGATTTCAAAGTGCTGTCAGACGGCTCTGACACCTCTGACAACTTTGAGCAATGGAACCTTGAGCCCATTCAGGTGAAACAGGCTTGGAAGGCAGGACTGACAGGAAAAAATATCAAAATTGCCGTCATTGACAGCGGGATCTCCCCCCACGATGACCTGTCGATTGCCGGCGGGTATTCAGCTGTCAGTTATACCTCTTCTTACAAAGATGATAACGGCCACGGAACACATGTCGCAGGGATTATCGGAGCCAAGCATAACGGCTACGGAATTGACGGCATCGCACCGGAAGCACAAATATACGCGGTTAAAGCGCTTGATCAGAACGGCTCGGGGGATCTTCAAAGTCTTCTCCAAGGAATTGACTGGTCGATCGCAAACGGGATGGACATCGTCAATATGAGCCTTGGCACGACGTCAGACAGCAAAATCCTTCATGACGCCGTGAACAAAGCATATGAACAAGGCGTTCTGCTTGTTGCCGCAAGCGGTAACGACGGAAACGGCAAGCCAGTGAATTATCCGGCGGCATACAGCAGTGTCGTTGCTGTTTCAGCAACAAACGAAAAGAATCAGCTTGCCTCCTTCTCAACAACTGGAGATGAAGTTGAATTTTCAGCGCCGGGGACAAACATCACAAGCACTTACTTAAACCAGTATTATGCAACAGGAAGCGGAACATCCCAAGCGACACCGCACGCCGCTGCCATGTTTGCCTTGTTAAAACAGCGTGATCCTGCCGAGACAAACGTCCAGCTTCGCGAGGAAATGCGGAGAAATATCGTTGATCTTGGTACCGCAGGCCGCGATCAGCAATTTGGCTACGGCTTAATCCAATATAAAGCACAGGCAACAGATTCAGCGTACGCGGCAGCAGAGCAAGCGGTGAAAAAAGCGGAACAAACAAAAGCACAAACCGATATCAACAAAGCGCAAGAACTCGTCAGCCAGCTGCCGGGCTCCGACGCCAAAACTGCCCTGCAAAAAAGACTGGATAAAGTACAGTCATACAGAAATGTAAAAGATGCGAAAGACAAAGTCGCAAATGCAGAAAAATATAAAACACAGCAAACCGTTGATACAGCACAAACTGCCATCAACAAGCTGCCAAACGGAACAGACAAAAAGAACCTGCAAAAACGCTTAGACCAAGTAAAACGCTACATCGCGTCAAAGCAAGCGAAAGACAAAGTTGCGAAAGCGGAGAAAAGCAAAAAGAAAACAGATGTGGACAGCGCACAATCAGCAATTGGCAAGCTGCCGGCAAGTTCAGAAAAAACGTCCCTGCAGAAACGCCTTAACAAAGTGAAGAGCACCAATTTGAAGACGGCGCAGCAATCCGTATCTGCGGCCGAAAAGAAATCAACTGATGCAAATACGGCAAAAGCACAATCAGCCGTCAATCAGCTTCAAGCAGGCAAGGACAAAACGGCATTGCAAAAACGGTTAGACAAAGTGAAGAAAAAGGTGGCGGCGGCTGAAGCAAAAAAAGTGGAAACTGCCAAGGCAAAAGTGAAGAAAGCGGAAAAAGACAAAACAAAGAAATCAAAGGCATCCGCTCAGTCTGCAGTGAATCAATTAAAAGCATCCAATGAAAAAACAAAGCTGCAAAAACGGCTGAACGCCGTCAAACCGAAAAAGTAACCAAAAACCTTTAAGACTTGCATTCCAGGTCTTAAAGGTTTTTTACATTCTAAGAAAATCGTACACAACCTTTTTCCCATCCGCCTCACAGGCTTTTCATACTATTGCTATACAGCCATGAACAGCATAAAATGAACGTTATTACAGTTATCACCACATATGGCGGGATTGTGACTGGGCAGGCAGGCAAGACCCAATGATGCAAAGGGAGTATTAGTGCCTAAAAAGCAGGGCATTTTAACTCTTCTTTTCGTGTTGGGCTCATAACGGCGCCTTGGACAACCCCTATTCTAATGCTCCGTCGTCGACGCGGGCATTTTTGTCATTTTCAGCCGGTATTTCTCACTTTTTTCATTTTGATTGTCAACTTTTCATTTGATACGATGAACAAGCCGACTTTTCTTCAGCAAAGGAGGTTTTGATTGCTTGCATAAAGAGATTGCAAAAGAATTACTGCTGCTCGCAGGAGGAAAAAACAATATTATCAGCATCAGCCATTGTACGACCCGTCTTCGTTTTGATGTAAAGGACGAGACGAAAATTGATATACATGCCATTGAGAACCTGCAAGGTGTGCAGGGCACCTTTTTCCGTTATGGGCTTTTCCAGATTATCTTCGGAGCAGGCGTCGTCAACAAAATATATAAAGAAGTCGTTCATGTATGGGAGAACGCGCCTTCTGAAGAACCTGTCCACCAGAAAAAAGCCAGCCGGAAGCTGAACCCTGCCGCAGCTTTTGCGAAAACACTGTCCGATATTTTTGTGCCGATTATTCCGGCAATAACAGCAAGCGGCCTGCTCATGGGGCTGATCGGCATGATTAAGGTGTTTCACTGGTTCGCTGCCGGCAGCCCATGGATTAAAATGCTCGACCTCGTGTCCAGCACAGCCTTTATTTTACTGCCGATTTTAGTCGGCTTCAGTGCCGCACGGCAATTTGGCAGCAACCCATACCTAGGGGCAGTGATCGCGGGGCTTTTGACGCATCCTGATCTGCTGGACCCGTCTATGCTCGGCAGCAAAACCCCGTCTTCTTTAGACATATGGGGGCTTCATATCCCGATGATGGGGTATCAGGGTTCCATGATACCGATTCTTCTCTCCGTTTTTGTCATGAGCAAAATTGAGAAGCTATTAAAATCGATTGTGCCGAAGTCACTTGATGTCGTGATTATTCCCTTTATTACGGTCATGGTGACAGGGTGCCTCGCGCTGATTGTGATGAATCCCGCCGCGTCCATCATCGGCCAGATCATGACACAATCGATCGTCTATATCTATGATCACGCCGGCATTGCCGCCGGAGCCCTTTTCGGCGGCATCTACTCCACCATCGTCCTATCTGGATTGCATCATAGCTTTTATGCAATTGAGGCAACGCTGCTTGCTAATCCGCATGTCGGTGTCAACTTTTTAGTGCCGATATGGTCGATGGCGAATGTGGCCCAAGGCGGAGCGGGGCTTGCGGTATTCCTCAAAACGAAACAATCAAGCCTGAAGAAAATTGCGCTCCCCGCTTCTCTGACCGCGTTTTTAGGCATTGTTGAGCCGATTGTATTCGGGGTAAATCTCAAATTGATCCGTCCCTTTATCGGAGCAGCCATCGGCGGTGCTATTGGCGGAGCATACGTGGTTGCGGTACAAGTTGTGGCAAATTCCTACGGGCTGACAGGCATTCCGATGATTTCAATTGTGCTGCCGTTTGGCGCCGCGAATTTTGTTCATTATATGATCGGTTTTTTGATCGCAGCCGTCTCTGCTTTTATAGCTACATTGTTTCTCGGGTTTAAAGAAGAGACAGAATAACTGGATTTATTCGTTTTCATTCATAAAACGGGGGATGAAAGGACAAAAAAGCTATGAAAATTAAAAGAATCTTAAATCATAATGCTATCGTCGTAAAGGATCAAAATGAAGAGAAGATTCTCTTGGGTGCAGGAATTGCGTTTAACAAAAAGAAGAATGATATTGTCGATCCGTCAAAAATAGAAAAAACCTTTATCAGAAAAGATACACCTGACTATAAGCAGTTCGAAGAGATTTTAGAAACATTGCCTGAAGACCACATTCAGATTTCTGAGCAAATTATCTCTCATGCCGAAAAAGAGCTGAACATCAAAATCAACGAGCGCATTCATGTCGCTTTTTCAGACCATCTTTCTTTTGCGATTGAACGCCTGAGCAATGGGATGGTTATCAAAAATCCGCTGCTGAATGAAATCAAAGTCCTTTATCCAAAGGAGTTCCAGATCGGCTTATGGGCCAGAGCACTGATTAAAGATAAACTGGGGATTCACATTCCTGATGATGAAATCGGCAATATCGCCATGCATATCCACACAGCAAGAAACAATGCCGGCGATATGACACAAACGCTTGATATTACAACAATGATCCGTGATATTATCGAGATTATCGAAATTCAACTGTCTATTAATATCGTTGAAGATACCATCTCTTATGAACGGCTTGTGACCCATCTCCGCTTTGCCATTCAGCATATCAAAGCAGGCGAATCCATTTACGAGCTGGACGCAGAAATGATCGACATCATTAAAGAGAAGTTTAAGGATGCCTTCCTGTGTGCCCTAAGCATCGGCACCTTTGTGAAGAAGGAATACGGCTTTGAGTTTCCTGAAAAAGAATTGTGCTACATCGCCATGCATATTCAGCGGTTCTACCAACGGTCAGTCGCACGCTGAGACAAACAAAAAACGCTTTTGATCATCTCAAAAGCGTTTTTTTATATCTGTATTATTGGTTGATCGCCGGGTTGCTGATCGTATTCCACTTCGTATACGACATGTAATGGAAATACTGATCACGATATGGGTGTTTCGTATTGGAATTCCAAGGCTTTTCACCGCCGCAGAAGTGGACGACTGCCGGGTTTTGTCTCGCTTCGTTGTAAAGCTTCCGCCCTAACAGAGTCGGTGGGGTTTTCAGCTTTAACATGATATAGGTTTGAGCGTTCCAGCGCGGATGAAGTTCATACCACTGATCATACAAGATCGCATTCAGTGCATCTTGGTCATGCAGCACAAGAAAGTCTTCGTCTGGGTGTTCATTGATAAAGTTGATGACTTTTTCTGTGATGTTTTGCTTTCTCCAAGACTCAAAATCAATAATCATGATACCTGAGTTAAAATACTTCCCTGTATCAGTGACGTTCATTTCTTTCAGGCGTTCATGCTGCCCCGCATCCTCAACAGCGGCTACGGTGTATGGCGCAATGTCTAAGTCCCATAGCTTAGAAATATCCTCTAGGACAAGCGCATCACAATCGATGTAAATCATTCGTTTGATGCTTTCATCCTTAATTAAGTCGGGAATCGAAATGCGGTAATACGCGGCTTTTGTAATATGGCTGCTCTCTACCGCATGTTCATACATTTTGGTATCCACTTCTAAAAACTCAATCGGCACTCCGAATTTCAAAGTGGTTTCTTCCAGTCTTTTTTTGTTATCAGGCTTAATTCCGCCATCAATGACGTATAATTTTACCTCTCTCTCCTGATCCATGTTAGTCAATAAAGAAACGAACATCCCACCTAAATGACGAGCATAATTATCATCTGCGCATGATACGATATGCATGATTTCATCTTTCCTCAATGGTATTCATCTCCCTTTTTGTTGTACAAGTTACATACCCTTTTTCAAAAAAATAAACACGTTCTCCGACATTTTTTAAAACAGAATGTGTGATACAACAAAAAAGGTGTCATTTTTTGAAGATGCGATAAAGCCAATAAAGAATGAAAAAGCTGGCGACCGTGATGGCTTCAGCCGAGACGATATACCATGGCCATGGCCCGAGAACATCTAAGAGAGAGGATCCGCCCGGTTTTTTCGTCAAATACATATAATTCGCGCCAAGCCAGCGATCAATCAGGAAAATACAGACGCCGTACACATTAACAAGCAGGACTGTCACCCATAACGAGCGCTGGCCCATTCTGTAGGTGCCAATCACAGCCATCAGCAGACAGGATAAAAACACAGACCCGTGAGAAATAAAAAAGAGGATATATCGGATATGCGGAAATGAAAACATACCAAGGTCAGGAGTGGCAAGAGCCTGAATCGAACTGCCGATGCCGGCAAAAAATAAAAACACAAACAGCTTTCTGCTTTTTGTCACTAACATAATAGCTGACAAATACACCGACAGGTCACTAAGCTGGAGAGGCAATGAAGTGCGCACCGACCACCTGCCCGTGGCGACCATCCATATTTGATAGCCGATTTGCGAACCAAGCAAAAGAAACACAAACAGAGAACGCAAAAACCGGCTGGCCCTCGGCTGCTTGACCCCATCTTGGAACAAAAACAACAGAATGGCGAAAAGGGCGATAATCGCTAACGTCACTACATGCTCTGTCGAAAATAGATGAAACGGATCATGTTTATAGACGGATTGAACATATTTTTGCAAAACTGCACCCCCGTTTGCGGTTTTTTGTTTATTTTGGCGTTGTTTGGGCTTTTTTTATTCAACCGATATATGGGCTTGAAGTTCACATCATCCTCTGTTACAATTCGTTTCATAGCTAATGATTCTGTTAATTTAAGGCAGGCCTAAAAAATGGAACGTTCACATCAACATCAGCAGCTTCGGAAGGAAGAACACGATACACTTTCTAAGCTCAAACAAATGCCCGTCGAGTCACTCAACCTAGAAGCCATTTCGATCGCTACGAATCTGTATCGGTCTGCACAAAGGCTCCGTGTCAAAATGGAGACTGAGGTTCTTTCTTCCTATAACCTTTCTTGGACCGCTTTCTCCATTCTTTATGATCTATGGGTATGGGGAGCGCTCGAAACGAGAAAAATCGCTGAGCTGTCAGGGATATCTACAGCTACAGCAAGCAACGTGATCAAAACGCTCGAAAAAAAGAATTTTTGCCGTAAAAGCATCGACACAAGAGATCGGCGACTCGTGTTTGTCTCTATCACCGATTCCGGCAAACAAGCGATCGAAGAACTCTACCCGGAGTTTCACAAAGGGGAAACAGAGCTCATTGCGGGAATGACGAAGGACGAACAGAAAATATTGACAGGGCTGCTTAGAAAGGTAGCTGACAATCTTCATACAACATAAGCTTTGACGGGAATCCAGTAGCGGTTTGTCTCCCTGTTTCAGAGAGCCGGCGGAAGGTGCGAGCCGGCACACAGCAAACGTGAATTACCTCCCCGAGCTTTCTTTGTGAACCTTAAAAGTAGCAAAGAACGGGAAACCGTTATTCGAATGAGCGGAAGACAATGTCTTCAACCAGGGTGGTACCGCGTGCATTGAGCCACGTCCCTTATCGGGATGGGCTCTTTTTTGTGTTTGTAAAAAAGGAGGAAAAATGATGAGAACATTTGAGCAGCTCACAGCGTCACAGCAAAAAGAGGTAGAAAGACAGCTTCAGCTATACATGACAGGCGCCCACGAAGTCATACCGCCGGAGGAATTAAAGGCAAAGCTCGTGAAATCAATTTCCACGGGCACGCCGCTTAAAATTAAGCTCGGATTAGATCCGTCTGCACCGGATGTACATTTGGGCCATACGGTTGTGTTAAATAAGCTTCGCCAATTTCAAGAAAACGGCCACATTGTCCAGCTGTTAATTGGGGATTTCACAGGAAAAATTGGTGATCCGACGGGAAAATCGGCAGCCAGAAAGCAACTGACTGATGAAGAAGTTCAGCACAATGCCAAAACCTACTTTGAGCAATTCGGAAAAGTGCTTGATCCAGAAAAAGTCGAGCTTCACTATAACTCAAAATGGCTGAAAACATTGAATCTGGAAGATGTCATTGAATTAGCAGGGAAAATAACGGTAGCCCGCCTGATGGAGCGCGACGACTTTGAAGAACGCATCGCCATGCAAAAACCAATCTCACTGCATGAATTCTTTTACCCATTGATGCAGGGATATGATTCTGTCGTTCTCGAAAGTGATATTGAATTAGGCGGAACGGATCAGCATTTCAATGTCCTCATGGGACGGCATTTCCAAGAACGATACAACAAAGAAAAACAAGTCGTCATCCTTATGCCGCTCTTGGAAGGCTTGGATGGCGTCGAAAAAATGTCAAAGTCGAAACACAACTACATCGGCATTAACGAACATCCAAACGACATGTACGGAAAAACGATGTCACTGCCCGACAGCCTGATGAAAAAATACATCCACTTGGCGACAGACTTAGAGCTTGAAGAGAAAAAACAGCTCGTAAAAGACTTAGAAACCGGCGCCGTTCATCCGCGTGATGCCAAAATGCTTTTAGCCAAAACAATCGTCCGAATGTATCACGGAGAGAAAGCAGCAGAAGCTGCCGAACACTCGTTTAAAACAGTCTTTCAGGAAAACAGCCTGCCGGAAGATATACCGGCCGTAAACTGGAAAGGCGAAAAAACGATAGCGATGATTGATCTGCTCGTCAAGCTAAAACTCCTCTCTTCGAAGAGCGAGGCGCGCCGCATGATTCAAAACGGAGGTGTACGCATCGACGGAGAGAAAATAACAGATGTTCACGCCAAAGCAGAGATAAGAGAGAATATGATCATCCAAGTCGGCAAACGCAAGTTTTTAAAGCTCCAATAGTCTGATATTCCGAAACGCTTATGACCCTTCATTCATAAGCGTTTTTTTGCAGGTATAAAGCACTGTCTTTTCAAAAACGCTCTCCATCTTGCAGGAAACTCCTTTAGCATCCCGAAATATTCCCCAACCATACATTTAGGGGAGGTTTATTTTTGATGAAAAAGCTTTTGACTGTCATGACGATGGCTGTTTTAACTGCCGGCACACTGCTCTTGCCGGCACAGAGTGTCACCCCTGCCGCGCACGCTGTACAAATATCAAATAGCGAGCGCGAGCTTCCATTCAAAGCAAAACATGCGTACTCTACCATTTCTCAGCTAAGTGAAGCAATCGGCCCCAGAATAGCCGGAACTGCAGCTGAAAAAAAGAGTGCCCTATTGATCGCCTCATCAATGAGAAAATTAAAGCTTGATGTGAAGGTTCAACGATTCAACATTCCTGACCGGCTTGAGGGAACACTGTCTTCAGCAGGACGCGATATTCTTCTCCAAGCGGCGTCCGGTTCAGCTCCGACTGAGGAACAAGGGCTGACGGCCCCGCTTTACAATGCGGGATTGGGCTATCAAAAGGACTTTACCGCTGACGTCAAGGGCAAAATCGCCTTGATTTCCAGAGGAGACCTGACTTATTACGAGAAAGCCAAAAATGCCGAAGCCGCCGGAGCGAAAGCTGTCATCATTTATAACAACAAAGAAAGCCTCGTGCCTATGACGCCAAACCTGTCGGGAAATAAAGTCGGCATTCCGGTCGTCGGCATTAAGAAAGAAGACGGCGAAGCACTTACCCAGCAAAAAGAAGCCACCTTAAAACTAAAAGCATTCACAAACCAAACCTCCCAGAATATCATCGGAATCAAAAAACCAAAGAACATCAAACATCCAGACATTGTGTACGTGACGGCCCATTACGACAGTGTTCCTTTTTCACCCGGAGCAAATGACAACGGCTCAGGAACCTCTGTTATGCTGGAGATGGCGCGTGTCTTAAAAAGCGTTCCATCTGATAAAGAAATCCGCTTTATCGCTTTCGGCGCCGAAGAGCTCGGCCTGCTCGGCTCCTCTCACTATGTAGATCATCTATCGGAAAAAGAGCTGAAACGAAGCGAAGTGAACTTCAACTTAGATATGGTAGGCACAAGCTGGGAAAAAGCGTCTGAGCTGTATGTCAACACATTGGATGGCCAATCTAACTATGTTTGGGAATCCAGCCATACGGCTGCTGAAAAAATTGGGTTTGACAGCCTGTCTCTGACACAGGGAGGATCATCTGATCATGTGCCATTCCACGAAGCCGGCATTGATTCCGCGAACTTTATTTGGGGAGACCCGGAAACAGAAGAAGTTGAGCCGTGGTATCATACCCCTGAAGACTCGATCGAACATATCAGCAAAGAACGCCTCCAGCAAGCAGGCGATCTTGTGACAGCCGCAGTCTATGAGGCTGTGAAAAAAGAGAAGAAACCGAAAACCATTAAGAAACAAATGAAGGCGAAAGCATCTGACATTTTTGAAGATATCAAATAAAAAAAGACGGCACTTGGGTGCCGTCTTTTTTTAATCCACTTCTTTCTTAATCCCCAGCATTTTCTCATCTAGGTAATGGGCAATCTCCGCGGCTTCCTTCAGCTCATCTGTTAATTGCTTAGGAACGTCATTGTTCAATTTATAATAAATTTTATGTTCAAGGCTCGCCCAGAAATCCATCGCGATTGTCCGGATTTGAATTTCTGCTTTGACGTATTCCACACGGTTCGTTAAATTCACAGGCATCTCAATGATTAAATGCAGGCTTCGATAGCCATTCGGTTTGGGTGTCTGGATATAATCCTTTACCTTTACGATTCTCAAATCTTCATGCTGCTTCAACACATTCACGACATTATAAATGTCAGAAATAAAGGAACAGATGATGCGCACGCCGGCAATGTCGTGAATATGCTCCTTCATTTCCTTCGTCGTAATCTCACAGCCCTTTCTCATTAACTTATTCACGATGCTTTCAAAGCTTTTGACACGGGATTTTGTATGTTCAATCGGGTTGTGTCCGTGAATGAGGTTATATTCCTGGCTAATAATTGAGAACTTTGTATCGAGCGCATCTAGCGCAAATTTATAAACTAATAATTCATTTTTCCAGTCTTCCATTACTGCTTTTAAATCGTCCATATGTGTTACAGATAAATCCATTTTCGTCATCTCCTTTAACGGAACTTTATCCGCTGTCCATGTACTAGACGTCCCTGTCTGCTGCAAGGTTCTATGAATTTTTTTACAAAATGCGGTCGATTGTAACAAAAAAAGACCGCACGAAACGAGCGGTCTTTTTTATTATCGGAAATAGCTGATCAATAATCCGATCGAGAGCAGGAATCCGAAAAATGTATTTGTTTGGGCTGTTGATTTCATTGCGACAATCATATTCATCGGCATTTCGTTCTGGACGAAGCCCTTCACTGCCTGAACCGGCTTAGGCACGCTCAAAAAGACGACAAACAGCCATGGGCTTGCGGCACCGGTAATAACCAAGCCGACAACCCAGATATAAGCGACGGCAAACGACGCAGCTAACAGAGTAACAGCTCCCTTATGCCCCATCAAAATCGCCAATGTTTTGCGGCCGCCTTTTTTGTCCTCTTCAATATCACGAATGTTGTTCGACAGGTTAATCGCGCCGACAAGAATCGCAATCGGGATGGAAATCAAAATGCTTTGCGTGTTGATCATATCTGTCTGAATGAAAAACGAAATCAGCACAAACACCGAACCCATGCAAATGCCTGAGAATAATTCACCGAACGGCGTGTACGCAATCGGCAGCGGCCCGCCTGTATACAGGTAGCCGATCGCCATGCCGACAAGGCCGATCAGCGCAAGCCACCAGCTGCTGCTCGCACAAATATAGACACCGAGCAAAATGGCAATCCCGTATGATGCGAGAGCTAATTGCAAAATCGTTTTAGGCTTCATTCCGTGGCGTACAATTGCCCCTCCGATTCCGACTGATTCTGCTGTATCTAACCCGCGTTTAAAATCATAGTATTCATTAAATAAGTTCGTCGCGATCTGGATCCATAGGCAAGAAAACAGCATAGCCAAAAACAGCAGCAGATCAACCTTCACATAAAACATCGCCAAAACGGTTCCGAGCAGCACAGGCACAAACGATGCGGTTAACGTATGAGGACGAGTTAACTGCCAAAGGATCTGCCCCATGCTTTCTTTTTGCGGCGCTGTCTGACCCTCACCCTTATTTGTTTGGTTCATCTTCCTCTTCCTTTCTATTAAAAGGCTTACTTTTTTTCAGCCGGCAGCTTAATAAAAAACTCCTTTTGCTTCCTTATCTATCATAATGACTTCTCCCCTATTTCACAAGATACCGCAAGAAGGCGTTTTCTTTCTTATTATACGCTTCTCGCCCTGATTTCATTAGGTTTCTGCTTTCACTTGAACGAACAGGTACAGAAAAATTTTTTTAAGTACATTACACTTTTTAAAAGTTAAAAAGATCTTTTGACTCCAGCTATCTTTTCCTTTATTATGAATCAGCTCGAAACATTCCATTCTTGCCCTTGCAGGTATAAAGATTCATTTTCAAAAACATACGCCGATATATTAATTTGAGGGAGATTAGGGAAAAAATGAAACTTTTTGAGCATCTGATCGTCAAATACTCATGTGATTGTCGAAAAAACGGGAAGGGAATTTTTGATATGCTGCAATTAATGAAACAGCTGTATGAAAAACCCGCTGTCAAGTGGACATGTCATACAGGCTTTTATTTGATGATACTGCTTGTTTTGTTTTTTATGTATGGTTTTCACACCGCGAATACCGGTTCATATATTTATAACGATTTCTAATTGGAGAGAGAATAACTATGAAACTTTTACATGCTATTCAAACACATGCGGAAACTTATCCGCAAACCGATGCCTTCCGCTCTCAAGGCCAGTCGCTCACGTATCAGGAATTATGGGAGCAGTCTGACCGCGCGGCTGCCGCGATCCAAAAACGCATTTCTGGGGAAAAGAAATCTCCTATCCTTGTGTACGGCCATATGGAGCCGCACATGATCGTTTCCTTCTTGGGAAGTGTCAAAGCGGGACATCCTTATATTCCGGTTGACCTGTCCATTCCGTCCGAACGGATTGCGAAAATTATCGAAAGTTCTGGAGCAGAATTGCTGATCCATGCAGCAGGACTCTCAATTGATGCAGTCGGCCAGCAGATTCAGACAGTTTCTGCGGAAGAACTGCTGGAAAACGAAGGCGGCTCTGTCATCCAAGATCAATGGGTTAAGGAACACGAGACGTTTTATATCATTTACACTTCCGGGAGCACAGGAAATCCGAAAGGCGTGCAGATTTCCGCTGCGAATCTTCAAAGCTTCACAGACTGGATTTGTGCAGACTTTCCAGTCAGCGGAGGAAAAATATTTTTAAACCAAGCGCCGTTCTCATTTGATTTGTCTGTCATGGACCTATATCCGTGCCTTCAATCAGGCGGGACTTTACATTGCGTGACAAAGGATGCTGTGAACAAGCCGAAAGTCTTATTTGAAGAGCTGAAGAAGTCCGGGCTGAATGTGTGGACATCAACACCTTCCTTTGTGCAAATGTGCCTGATGGATCCGGGTTTTTCACAGGATCTGCTGCCTCATGCGGACACATTTATGTTTTGCGGAGAGGTTCTTCCGGTTTCTGTGGCAAAAGCGCTGCTTGAGCGTTTTCCGAAAGCGAAGATTTTTAATACGTACGGCCCGACTGAAGCGACAGTGGCTGTCACATCGGTTGAAATTACGGATGACGTCATCAGCCGCAACGAATCGCTTCCAGTGGGCTTCGCCAAACCAGATATGAACATTTTCATTATGGATGAACAGGGACAGCCGCTTCCTGATGGAGAAAAAGGAGAAATCGTCATTGCAGGGCCGAGTGTAAGCCGAGGCTACCTTGGTGAGCCAGAGCTGACGGAAAAAGCGTTTTTCTCTCATGAAGGCCAGTGGGCATACCGAACTGGCGATGCCGGCTTTATTCAAGACGGTCAGATTTTCTGCCAAGGACGTTTGGATTTTCAGATTAAACTTCACGGCTATCGAATGGAGCTGGAGGAAATCGAGTTCCATGTCAGACAGTCACAGTACGTTCGCTCTGCTGTCGTGATTCCTTATCAGCCAAACGGAACAGTTGAGTACCTGATCGCTGCTATTGTGCCTGAGGAGCATGAGTTCGAGAAGGAATTCCAGCTGACAAGCGCTATTAAAAAAGAGCTTGCCGCTTCTCTTCCGGCATATATGATCCCAAGAAAATTTATCTATCAGGATCACATTCAAATGACGGCTAACGGCAAAATTGACCGAAAACGCATTGGCGAAGAGGTTCTTGTATGACGCCTTACAGCTCGTTTTTATTCTTTATACTGCTTGGCATTCTTCTTCTGCCGACGATCATTCTCGGCTTAAACGGAAAAAGATTTCAAGCATACAACATGTTCATATCTATCATTATATTGGCTTTAATTTTTTCGCACGACTTACACGGGGTCATCGCGCTGTGCCTGTTTACAATATGGCAGGTGCTCCTGATCAGCGGCTATCTGGCATACCGGCAGAAAGCGAACAGCGGCTTTGTCTTCTGCGGGGCTGTTATCGCGTCTATTCTGCCTTTATTTCTGTCAAAAATATGGCCGTTTCTTTCACACCCGCAGCCGCATCATCCGCCGCATAACCTGATCAGCTTTTTAGGTATTTCGTATTTAACCTTTAAAGGCGTTCAGCTGATTATGGAAGCAAGAGACGGACTGCTGAAAGAACAGCTGCCATTGCACCGCCTGCTGTATTTCATCCTGTTTTTCCCGACGATTTCCTCCGGCCCGATCGACAGATACCGCCGGTTCGTCAAGGATGAACAGAAGGCTTGGACGAAAGAAGAATACGCCGACCTGCTGTATACGGGAATCCATAAAATCTTCATCGGTTTCCTGTATAAATTTATTATCGGCTACGCGATCAATACGTACTTCATCATGAATCTTCCCGCAATCACGCACAATAAGATTCTTGGGAACCTGCTGTACATGTACGGCTACAGCATGTATTTATTCTTTGATTTCGCCGGCTACACGATGTTTGCCGTCGGGGTCAGCTACATTATGGGCATTAAATCACCAGAAAACTTTAATAAACCGTTTATCAGTAAAAATATTAAAGATTTCTGGAATCGCTGGCATATGTCTCTGTCATTTTGGTTCAGAGATTATGTGTTTATGAGATTCGTATTTTGGATGACTAAGAAAAAGTGGATCAAAAACCGTATGGCCGTCTCTAACATCGGGTATTTCCTGCTGTTTATGCTGATGGGGGTTTGGCACGGGCTCGCGCCGCAATATATCATCTACGGCCTTTATCACGCCGTGCTGATGACATGTTACAACTTTTTCGAGAAGTGGAATAAGAAATATAAATGGCTGCCGTCCAACCGCTGGACAACCATTCTCGCTATTGTGATCACATTCCATTTCGTTTGCTTCGGGTTTTACATTTTCTCAGGAAAACCATTTCATCACCACCATTAAAGGAGATTAGAAAGCTATGGATTTTAAACAAGAGGTATTAGACGTTTTAGCAGAGGTTTGCCAGGATGACATCGTAAAGGAAAATCCTGATATTGAAATTTTTGAAGAAGGTTTGCTTGATTCTTTTGGAACAGTAGAATTGCTGCTTGCGATTGAAAACCGTTTTGATATTTTAGTGCCGATCACTGAATTTGACCGGGACGTTTGGAATACACCTAACAACATTGTAAATCAGCTGTCTGAGTTGAAATAATGAAAAAGCGTTTTTTCGGTCCAATTATTTTGGCGTTTATTCTATTCGCAGGCGCCATCGCAATTCCATCTTCATGGCTGACAGGCTTCATCACCGATAAGCGTGTGAAAGAGTCAGCAACAGCCTTGAATCCGAGTATGTTTCAAGGGCTATATTTACAAGATCAGATGCTCAAAGATCCGACATATCTTCCGATTTACGGGTCTTCTGAGCTTTCTCGGCTGGACGAGTTCCACCCATCTAATTATTTTCAGGTAAACAATGAGGGATTCACGCCATACCTTGTCGGCAAAGGCGGATCCCAGTCATTGATTCATTCTTTAAACTTCGCTGCCCATATGGATCAGCTGAAGGGCAAAAAAATCGTATTCATCGTGTCTCCGCAATGGTTTATTAAGCGCGGGTCTGATGAACAGCATTTCGCGCCGAACTATTCTGCGCTGCAAGGGCTTGATTTGGCATTTAACGATCAGATCGATCCTGAAATTAAAAAGAAAATGATGAAACGCATGCTTCGCTTTAAGGCTGTGCAAAACGATGCCATTCTTTCTGAGCTGTACAAAGCAATGGTAAACGGCCAGACGTGGAAAGTGAACGCGCTGAAGCCGGCGGCGAAAGTGTATTACAGCATGCTGGAAAAGAAAGATCTGTATTATTCAACGACAGAATCATCCGGGCCAAAGCGCTATATCTCGCAGTCAGTAAAGGATAAGTCATGGTCTGAATTGAATAAACTAGCGGATCAATCGGGCAAACGCCACTCCGGTTCTAACGATTTTCACATCGACAACCCTGTCTATAAAAAGCTGAAGCCGAAAGTGCCTAAGCTGAAAGGGAAAAACAAAGGAAGATCGTATGCGGTGTCACCGGAATATGGCGACTTTGAAATGATGCTCGATATCCTGAAGGATGCGGGCGCAGAGCCTATGTTTGTCACCATTCCTGTTAACGGGAAATGGTACGATTACACGGGCTTCCCGAAAAAAGGACGCACTGACTATTACAAAAAGGTAAATAAACAAATCAGAGCGAAGGGCTTCCAGGTTGCTGATTTCTCAGGGCATGAATATGACCCGTATTTCATGAAAGACACCATTCACATCGGCTGGAAAGGCTGGGTGTATGTCGATAAAGCAATTGACGAATTTTATAAAACCGGAAAAGTCACTTCATCCTGAGCATCTCATAGGACGCGGCTGCATATTTCCTGCTAAGATTTGAAATAGTAAAGGAATCACAGCCAACTTAATTAAGAGGTGTTACATCCAATGAAGATGACAGGCAATACGGTTTTAATCACAGGGGGTTCTGCTGGCATCGGGCTTGAACTGGCCAAGCGCCTGCTGGAAATTGGCAATGAAGTTATCATTTGCGGACGCAGCGAAGCACGTCTTGCAGAAGCGAAGCAGCAGCTCCCAAACATCCATACAAAGCAATGTGATGTTGCAGACCGTTCGCAGCGGGAAGCATTGTATGAATGGGCTTTAAAGGAATATCCGAACTTGAATGTTCTCGTCAACAACGCCGGCATTCAAAAGGAAATTGACTTTAAAAAAGGGACAGAGGATCTTTTTGTGGACGGTGATGAAATTGAACTTAATTTCCAAGCGCCTGTCCATTTATCCGCCCTTTTCACACCTCATTTGATGAAGCAGCCTGAAGCGGCAATCGTTCAGGTCACATCCGGGCTTGCGTTTAACCCGTTAGCTGTTTATCCGGTGTACTGCGCAACAAAAGCAGCACTTCACTCGTTCTCGCTTACGCTCAGACACCAGCTCCGCGACACGAGCGTGGAAGTGATTGAAATGGCACCGCCTATGGTGGACACGGGCTTAAACCAAAAATCACGCGATAAACAAGGCCTGACGTACCGGGGCATTTCATCTGAAGAATATGTTCAATATTTCTTGGACGGCTTGAAGGAAGGCAAACAGGAGATTACAAATGAACGTGTTGAAGGTCTTCGGGATGCCACTCGCGCCGATTATGACAGGTTATTCGAGCATATGAACACGCAGGAGAATTAATTTCTCCTGCTTTTTTCATATGAATTTCTTACAAATTTGAGCAAACCTATTGCGATTATTTGTTGAAGGTATACAATAGAATATAATTATTTTCAAATAAGTTTGATAATATAAACAATTTAACAGCAGGGAGATTGACCATGACTAAACAAACGATTCGCGTTGAATTGACATCAACAAAAAAACCGAAACCAGACCCCAATCAGCTTTCGTTCGGAAGAGTGTTTACAGACCACATGTTTGTAATGGACTATGCGGCAGATAAAGGTTGGTACGATCCAAGAATCATTCCTTATCAACCCTTATCAATGGATCCGGCCGCAATGGTCTATCACTACGGCCAAACCGTGTTTGAAGGGTTAAAGGCTTACGTGTCAGAGGATGACCATGTTCTGCTTTTCAGACCGGAAAAAAATATGGAACGCCTGAATCAATCAAACGACCGCCTCTGCATCCCGCAAATTGATGAAGAACAGGTTCTTGAAGGCTTAAAGCAGCTTGTCGCAATTGATAAAGACTGGATTCCAAATGCGGAGGGCACGTCCCTTTACATCCGTCCGTTCATCATCGCAACCGAGCCTTTCCTTGGTGTTGCGGCATCTCATACGTATAAGCTCTTGATCATTCTTTCTCCGGTCGGCTCTTATTACAAAGAAGGCATTAAGCCGGTCAAAATCGCTGTTGAAAGTGAATTTGTCCGTGCGGTAAAAGGCGGAACAGGAAATGCCAAAACCGCAGGGAACTATGCTTCAAGCTTAAAAGCGCAGCAGGTCGCCGAAGAGAAAGGATTTTCCCAAGTGCTTTGGCTGGACGGCATTGAGAAGAAATACATCGAAGAAGTCGGAAGCATGAACATCTTCTTCAAAATCAACGGTGAAATCGTAACGCCGATGCTGAACGGAAGCATCCTGGAAGGCATTACGCGCAATTCAGTCATCGCCTTGCTTAAGCATTGGGGCCTTCAAGTTTCAGAACGAAAAATTGCGATCGATGAGGTCATCCAAGCCTATAAAGACGGCATCCTGGAAGAAGCCTTCGGAACTGGTACAGCAGCTGTTATTTCCCCAGTCGGCGAGCTGATTTGGCAGGATGAAACACTTTCGATCAACAACGGTGAAACAGGGGAAATCGCAAAAAAACTATATGACACGATTACAGGCATTCAAAAAGGCGCTGTCGCAGACGAATTCGGATGGACGACCGAAGTCGCAGCGCTGACTGAAAGCAAATAAGAAAAAAGCCGGCCCATTACAGGCCGGCTTTTTTTACGCTTCAATTTTGTTGAAAAACTGCGGCAGATACGCTTTGTGCGCCTCCAGCATTTCGTCTAAAATCTGTTTGGCCACAGTATCGGACGGGACAAGCGGGTTAATCGTCATGGCAAGGAGTGCAGTTTGATAGTCACCTGTAACTGCCGCTTCTGCCGCGACACGTTCAAAGGATTTGATTTGCTGGACGAGGCCGCGGACAGACACCGGCAAGTCGCCGACAGCAATTGGCTTAGGGCCGGTTTTCGTCATCACACAGTTCACTTCAACTGCGGAATCGTCTGGAATGCTCGCTATTGCACCATTATTGATCGTGTTCACCGGCTGAATGTCATGTTTATCATTATAAATGGAGCTGATTAAGTTACATGCTGCATCACTGTAGTAAGCTCCGCCCCGTTTTTCCAGCTGCGGCGGTTTGATCGCAAGGTTTGGATCTTTATAAAGCTCGAACAGCTCTTTTTCGACCTTCTGTACGACTTCAGCGCGGGTGCCCTCCGTTTGTGATGCTTCAAGTTCGTGCTCCAGCATCTCTTTTGTTTTGAAATAGTAACGGTGATAGCCGCAAGGGATGACATTGAGCGCTTTTAAGAAATCCGGTTCCCATTCGGCGCCTGAGATATTTTTCATTGTCATCGCGTTTTTCGGGTCGCCCATCGCCTCGATGACTTGCTCCTTCACACTTACGCCGTCCAAGAAAACATCCAGCCCGAATACCATATGGTTCAGTCCGGCGAATTGGACTTCTACGCGGTCTACATCTACATCAAGCGCTTTGGCTACGCCCATTTTGATGCCGATTGGAACATTACAGAGACCGACGACTTTCTTCAGGTTGGAGTAGCGAAGCAAGGCTTCTGTTACCATGCCGGCAGGGTTTGTGAAGTTAACAAGCCAAGCGTTCGGGCAAAGCTCTTCTATGTCCTTTGCGATCTCAAGGATGACCGGAATTGTGCGCAATCCTTTAAACAGGCCTCCCGGGCCGTTTGTTTCCTGGCCTATTACACCGTATTTTAGCGGAATTCGCTCATCCTTTGCTCTTGCCTGCAAAAGTCCGACGCGGAATTGAGTCGTGACAAAGTCTGCGTCTTTCAGCGCTTTTCTCCGATCGAGCGTAAGATGAATGTCAATCGGGACGCCAGCTTTTTCAACCATCCGTTTGGCGAGTGTGCCGACAATATTCAGCTTTTCTTCGCCCTCGGGGATATCGACAAGCCATAATTCACGGACAGGCAGCTCATCATACCGTTTAATGAACCCCTCCACTAGCTCGGGCGTATAGCTTGAACCTCCGCCAATCGTTACAATCTTCAATCCTTTTGTCATATGCTTGCTCCCCTTTGCTCGGTGATTTTTTCATATAACTCAATGATCTCTGCAGCCATATCCTTCACTGTCATTGCATTCATTAAATGATCCTGTGCATGAACCATCAGAAGCGTCATTTCCGTCTTTTCTCCGCCCGCTTCATTTTGGATCAGCTCTGTCTGATAATGATGGGCTTTTGACAATTCTTCAGCAGCGTCTTGAAGCTTTTTCCGCGCTTCTTCTGCGTCACCGCTTTTCGCAGCGGCAATGGCCTCCATTGCGGAGCTTCTACCGTTTCCTCCGTGAAGGATGATTTGAAAAATGATTTGTTCCATTTCCTCATTCACGCGATTCACTTCCTTTCTCTACAGAGCCGCTTCTTTGTCATCTGATGCTGCAGGCGTTTGGACCAGCTCCAGATCGTTTTCTTCTTTCAGCTTCTGCTTATCCCACATTCTGAAGAATGGATAGTAGACAACAAAGGACACGGCAATATTAATGGCTTGCATGACCGCGCCTGAGACTTTTCCTCCTGTCGCCAAGTAGCCTGAAAAGATCGGCGGCATGGTCCACGGCACTGCGATACCCGCCGGTTTTGCGACAAGGCCGGTGCTCATTCCGATGTACGTAAGTGTCACTGTGACAAGCGGTGTGATGATAAACGGAAGTAAGAGCATTGGGTTCATGACGATCGGCATTCCGAATATAATCGGTTCGTTAATATTGAAGATGGCCGGGCCGACCGCAAGCTTCCCGAGCTGCTTCATTTGTTTGCTTCGGGCGCGCAGGAACATCGTGACAACCAGTGCCAATGTGGCGCCGCTTCCGCCGATATTGACCCAGATATCGAAAAATTGCTGGGTGAAAATCTTAGGAAGCTCCTCACCGGCTTGGAATGCGATCCGGTTGGCATCCATTGCGCCGTACCAAATCGGTGCCATGACGCCGCCGACAATGTTTGCACCGTGAAGGCCGCAGGCCCATAAAAGCATTTTGACGGCTTCGGCGACAAGGCTTCCTCCAAGGCTTCCTCCCAGAATGGAAAGCGGAGTCCCCAATAAAACGCTTACAATATTATGAAGGCTTTCAAACGGTGTCGCTTCAACAATCAGCCGGGCTGCCCAAATCAGGAAGATGACGGCAAAGCCGGGGATTAACGCGACAAATGACTTGCTTACCGCCGGCGGAACACCGTCCGGCATTTTGAAGACTAAATTGCGCTGGATAATGAGGCGGTAAATCTCTGTGGACACCATTGCGATAATCATGGCGACAAACAGGCCTTTGCTTCCCATGAGCGAAAGCGGAATCCCGCCGCCAACCATGATTTCTTTCGTCGCGCCATCCGGCATAAACGGCACTTGATAAGGTGTTGCTAATAAAAATGCCGCAAGGGAAATGGCTCCGGCCGACAAGGCATCAACGCCGTATTTCTCGGCGAGCCGGTAGGCGATGCCGAACGCGGCGACAAGACCCATAATTTCAAAGGTCGCGTCGACTGGGTAGGCCAGTTTTTCAGACCAGGAGCTGCCAAACGTTTTTGCCATAAACTCAGCGTATCCCGGGATCGGGAGGTTGCCAATGATGAGGAAAAAGGAACCGATGATAATCAGGGGCATCGTGAGGATGATACCATCACGCAGCGCCTGCAAATGACGCTGTCCCGCAATTCTTCCCGCTATAGGCATGACCTTTTCTTCTAAGATCTGATTGACTTTATTCACATAGCCCGCCCCTCTCTATGACACATGTCCAAGCTGTTCAGCTGATTTCAGCACTTCCGCCCCATTGCACGTGCCATAATGGACGGTATTAATGACGTCTACCGGAACCCCCTTTGACTCTCCTAATTTTTTGAGCTGCGGAAGCATGTAACGGACTTGCGGACCGAGAAGCAATACATCCGCTTTATCGATATGATTTTGTACAGAATCGCCTGAAACTGCCCAAATGGTATAGTCTTTTCCCTGTTCCTGCGCACTTTTTTCCATCTTGCTCACCAGTAAGCTAGTAGACATGCCTGCTGCACAAACGAGTAATATATTCATGTAAAAGACCCCCTAGAGTTTGATCAATTTTGTAATGTCCTGCTGTTGCTATCATCATATTATGAAATCGCTTTCATAAACACTCAGGGTTTTTCCGCAGGCAACGGAAAAAAGGTATATACAGGCTGTCAGCTCAGCATTTTTTGGTCAAACACATCCGAAAGCTCTTGATACGAACGGCATTTGACCAGCTGGTTCACCGCCGCCGGGTCATCCAAAATGCTGCCAAGCAGTTTATACATGCTTTGCAAATCCGCTTTGTTCTCCTTTTCGACACAAAGCAGACAGACAAATTGAACTCGCTGACTCTCCCAATCGATCGGTTTTTTGAGCGTACAAACGGCCCAAAACGTTGTTTTCGTCTGCGGAACAAGCGGGTGCGGGATGGCAACAAGATTGCCAAAACACGTTGGCGACATGTCTTCTCTTTCAAAAATGGAATCTATGATTTCTTCATCGGCAAAGCCGCATTCGACCGCTTTCTGCCCTAAAAATTGAATCACTTCTTCTTTTGAGCGCAGATCCTCCTGAAAAAAAACGAGTTCTTTTTTTAGGTAGCGATTGGCTTTTTCCTTTTCATCACTCAGAATAGATTCTATTTTTGTAAAGTCAGTTCCGCCTAAGATGGTGTTAACCTTCAGTACTGGTACAGGGAGCTCTTTTTTAATCGGAATGGTGCTGATGACAAAATCAATTGATTCGTAGGACATTTGATCAAGACTATAATACTCAGCCGTTCCAAGAATATCGAGCCGCTTGCCGAAATAGGAACGCAGTTTTTCGCGCAGAAGCTGGGCGCTTCCGGCACCCGATGCGCATACAATGATACAGCGTTTCGGCGGACTTTCTGTTTTTTTTCGTTCAATCGCGGCGCCAAAGTGGAGAGCCAAATATCCAATTTCGTTTTCATGAATCTCAATACCCGTTTGTTCCTTTATCACGATTCCGGCAATGATCCCGGCTTCAAAAGCGAGTGGATAATGTTCCTTGATCGCTGCCAGCATCGGATTTCGAAGATTCATGCCGTATCGGTTGCGGCTGATCGCCGGCTTCATATGCAGGGCCAAGCCGATTTTCAGCTCTTTGTCATGCAGGATGCCAAGCTTCAGTTCACGATCAACAGCTTTGATCATGGCAAGTGTCAGCTGATCGGTTTCTTCTTCTATTGAAAATGTGTCCTCTCCGCAATGTGTCATTCGTTTTGTGCCAAGGAGATGCATGGTGATGTAGGCCGTCTCGTCTTTCGGAAACGTAACGGCAAGCGCTGATTCCAGCTCTTTTACGATGGCTTCTGCAGCCTGGTACTCCTTTTGATGCAGGATATGATCCATATCTTTCGGGAAAAGAGAAACATAGTTTTCCGTTCTGATCCGTTTACAGGCGATAGCGATATGGATAATGAGGTTATTCAGTCCCATGTTGGACAGAGGGATGCGGTCGTTTTTCATTTTTTTCAAGATGGCGGAACGGATGATCTCAATTTCTTCTTTTGGCAAAATATCAGCCTTTTCATTTAAAACATCTATCTCCGTTTCTCTTTCATCAACAATGTACTCCGCCATGCAGTACCTCATCTGCACCTCGTCCCCGCGCAGCTTGAAGCCGTAATTCGGACGTGTTTCCATGACGATGCGGTAAGGCAGCAGACGTTTCTTTACTTCCTTTAAATCCGTTTGGAGTGTAGATTTTGAGATAAATAGTTCTTCAGCAAGTTCATCAAGCTTGAGATAATGGTCCGCCAGCAGCAGACGTTTCATAAGATAGGCCATTCTCTCCTCCGGCAATACCGGCAGGCCCTTTTTTTGCTGAAATACATCTTGCAGCAGTGTTCTGAATACTTGCTCGTCATCAATGCGGAGCTTGTAGCCGGAGCCTCTTACAGATTGTACAAAGGCACCGTGACCGCTTAGCACACCTTGAAGTTCCTTTATATCATTGCGGACTGTCCGCGTCGTTACGTTTAATTGCGCGGCAAAAAACGAACTTGTCACCGGGGCTTCAGCCGCCATCAGCAAGCGCAGAATATCACGAAGTCGCCCATGAAGCATGAGAAAAACCTCCTATCTAGTAGATGCAGGGATTCAGTGAATAGGCAGAAAGGATGATGAAGGGATGCGAAATGTATATAAATTCTATAATGGAGAGAATGGCAAGTCAATGAGCATCCGGAGGACTAGAGGGAAAACTGACCTATAAAAAAACAGCCGGGGTCAGCCGGCTGTTCTAGATGCGGACATATTCTTTTGTTTAGACGCCTTGCGGTCCTTCATGATTTTTCGAACAATCGGGTAAATGACCGGCGCCCATTTGATAACGGTTTTGATCATCTTTTTCAAAGCTCCGATTCTCCCTTCTTTTTTCTCAACCATTCCCCTGATTGCCTCTTCCTTAAACATTTAACGCGACACGTACCTGTTTCCCGTCACCCAGAAACGCCATGGATAATCGCGTGCCTCCCCGCTGTTGTCAATGCCGATGCGCGGGCCGGTTGAAATTGCTTCCGGTGTGTACCCGCTTTCGATGTAAAGCGGCTGTTCCGTGATCCAGCGTCCGTAGTCATTCATCGTAACGCCAAGCGCTTTCGTCAGCTTTCCGGGTCCGTTTGTCCATTCCCTCGGACTCCTGCCCGGCCTTCTCTCCTCCATTAACAGCTGGCCTTCATGCGGCTCAATCGCCCTGATTAATACCGCTTGCGGAACATCCTCTTCCGCGGCAACGACATTCAGCAATGTATGGGTGTGCATCACATATGTATATACCCGCCCAGCTTCTGCAAACATGATCTCAGTCCGCTTCGTCCGGCGGTTGTTAAAGCTGTGGGCCGCTCTGTCTCCAGCCCCCATATAGGCCTCTGTTTCCACAATAAAGCCTGACGCTATACCTTCGTCTGTTTCTTTTACAAGAAGGCAGCCCAGAAGCGATGGGGCAAGCTCAAGAGCGGTTTTTTGATAAAACGTGATGGGCAGCGGATTTTTTTCTCTCGTCACGAATCGACCTCTCCTTTTACCGATTTTTGTACATTGTACCATTCCCGAAGCAGATCAAAAAAAACGGCTGTTTTAAAATCTTTCCATTCAGGGAATATTGTTACCGTTCAAAAAAGGAGGGCCAACCATTGAAAGATGATCATCAAAACAAGCAGCACCAATCAAATGCCCAAGGGAGCGAGGAAGCGCTTTCTCATAAGACATCCGGGAAAAACGAGTCAGAGGATACCTTAACGAATAGGCAGGGGCATCCTGTTACTGACAACCAGAATGTGAGAACCGTCGGGAATAGAGGGCCTACAACACTTGAGAACTATGATTTTCTCGAAAAGATCAGCCACTTCGACCGGGAACGCATCCCAGAGCGGGTTGTTCATGCCAGGGGAGCAGGTGCACATGGATATTTTGAAGCGTACGGAAGCTTCGGAGACGAACCGATTTCAACATACACACGGGCCAAGCTCTTTCAGGAAAAAGGCAAGAAAACACCGGCATTTGTCCGTTTTTCAACTGTGAATCATGGAAAACACTCGCCTGAAACATTGAGAGACCCGCGCGGTTTTGCTGTAAAGCTATATACAGAAGACGGAAACTGGGATTTGGTCGGAAACAACCTGAAAATCTTTTTTATCCGCGACCCGCTGAAATTTCCGGATCTTGTACACGCATTTCAGCCTGATCCAGTGACCAACATCCAGGATGGTGAACGTATTTTCGATTTCATTTCTCAATCTCCTGAAGCGACACACATGATCACCTTCTTGTTTTCGCCTTGGGGCATTCCGGCCAACTACCGGCAAATGCAGGGCTCAGGCGTACATGCCTATAAATGGGTGAATGAGGAGGGCAAGGCCGTTCTCGTGAAATACCATTTTGAACCGAAGCAGGGCATCCGCAACCTGACACAGAAGGAAGCAGAAGAGATTCAAGGGAAAAACTTTAACCATGCCACACAGGATTTATATGACGCGATTGAAAATGGCGATTATCCAGAGTGGGAAGTGTATGCTCAAATCATGAGTGATGATGAGCATCCTGAACTGGACTTTGATCCTCTTGATCCGACAAAACTGTGGTATAAAGACGATTTCCCATGGAAACCGATCGGCAAATTGGTTCTGAACAAAAATCCGGAAAACTACCATGCGGAAGTGGAGCAAGCTTCATTTGGAACGGGAGTGCTTGTCGACGGGCTTGATTTTTCAGACGACAAATTGCTCCAGGGGCGTACGTTTGCCTACTCTGATACGCAGCGCTACCGTGTAGGCGCAAATTACCTGCAGCTTCCGATCAACTCGCCGAAAAAGCATGTCGCCACCAACCAGGAAGGCGGGCAAATGCAATATCGGGTCGATAGAGCAGAAGGACAAAACCCGCACGTCAACTATGAGCCATCCATTATGGGCGGGCTGAAGGAAGCGAAGCAGGACGGAAAAGACCATACGCCGCATGTCGAAGGTGATGTAAAGCGTGAAGCGATTGACAGAACAAACAACTTCGGACAGGCTGGAGAAACGTACCGGAGATTTACTGAATTTGAGCGGAACGAACTGATTACGAATTTGGTGAATACGCTTTCTACGTGCCGAAAAGAAATTCAGGATCAAATGATTGAGAATTTCACAAAAGCTGATCCTGACTACGGAAAACGCGTAGCAGAAGGGCTAAAAAAGGTTTCCGAAAACAACAGCAACGGGCCGATCGGCACAACTGAAACGGAACAGGCTGCAAAGCAGGCTGAACAGGAGAGCCATCCATCTGATCCGTATTAACAACAGCGAACAGGGCTTTTTTGAAGCCCTGTTTTTTTATTTTTCTATTGAAACGCTTTCAACAATTGTGTTGTACTGGAAGGAAAGGGGTGGAGAGATACGATGGAATTACAGCAGGACTTGATTCCTCAGAAAAAAACAATCGGCGCCTTAGATCACGCCGTTTTTTTATGCATGGTATTTTGTTTCTGGTTTTCAGGCTATATTTACGTTCCTGTATTCAGCCTGTATTTGGAGGATCTGCACTTTTCATATGGCGCAATCGGCATCATTCTCGGCAGCTACGGGGTCACGCAAATCCTTCTGCGATTCCCGCTCGGCCTTTTGTCAGACATCCTGTTTTCCTTGCGCAAGCAATTGTTAATTGCCGGGTTCGGCTTTTCCGTCTTCAGCAGCCTGCTTTTTCTGATGTTTGATTCTTTCTTCTTCGTGCTGGCCGCCCGGCTGTTCGCGGGAATCACTGCTTCTATGTGGGTGATGGCGACCATTTTATACGCACATTATTTCAACAATGGCAATGCATCAAAAGCAATGGGCATCATGCAGTTTTTTACCGTCATGCCTCAGTTTGCCAGCATTGTGTTCTGCGGGCTCGCCGCAGCCCATTTAGGGAGGCAGGTTCCTTTTTGGATGGCGCTGTCAGCTTCTGCCGCAGGTCTGGTGATCTGCTGCTTTATTAAGGATCCGTCTGCTCCTCCCGCAAACCGTGACACCATTCGTGTCAATCAGTACATCAAAGATACATTGCGGCTGCCAAAGCTGAAGCTTTTCACCATCCTGTCTATGACGGCCCATGCCGTATTATTTATGACAGTGTTTGGTTTTACGCCGCTTTACATGGATCAGCTCGGAATGGGCGACGCGGAGCTGCTTTGGGTGATGAGCGCCTTTTTCCTCCCACACGCAGCCGCCACATTAAGCTTTGTGTTTCTGCGCTTTACAAGCCTTATCGCTTACTCCGTGATGCTCATTAGTTTCGCTGTCACCGGGGTCTGTTTGCTATATGTTCCTTTTTCAGCTGCATTGTTCACGGTTTGCATCACACACGCCTGTATCGGACTGGCGCTCGGCTTCGTTTTTCCTCTGCTGCTAAGCCATGTCGTCGAAATCAGTTCTGCCCGATTAAAAATGTCAGTGATGGGGTTTTATCAATCATTTTATGCGCTAGGCATCTTCCTCGGTCCCCTTCTTGCCGGAAAAATCGCACAGCTTGTCGGGCTTGCGGGAGTTTTTTATGGAGCCGGGTCTCTGGCATTTGCCGCCTTTTTTGTGATGCTCGCGCAAAAACGTAACATGATCAATTAATAGCTTTCATACTGCTGGAAGCGCCACACAGAAAACACGGCCAGAAGCATGATGCACAGAATGGAGAAAGTGAGTGACCATCCGAAAAAATCTGCCCGCTCTCCATGAAGAAGGATATGCTCCGCCTGCTTGCAAATCTCAGCCGGAAGCCACTTCGCACCATCTGGAAATAATGAAACAGCAAAGGAAACGGCTGCTGTGAGCCCGATCCCGCAAGCCGCAGCTGCTCCGACAGACCGGAATATCGTACTTCCGGCAAGGCCGGCGGTCACAATAAATATCACCCAAAGCGCGTAAAGGCCAAGGCTTGCGGCAAAGCGGCTGAATGATGCGTCCTCAAACAGCAGCCGGACGTAATAGTAAGCAAGCCCGTATCCAGCTGCAAACGACATAATGCCGATCACGCTTTGGATGAGCCATTTACTCACGATATAATGGGCTGCCGTCACAGGCCGCGACATAATCAGCGCTGTTACCCCTTGATTTCTTTCATTGGCTACACTGCCCATCACGCTAAAGATGACCAGAGCCATGCCAAGCGTGTTGAATTGAGAAAGCGTGCTGACCATCACTTCAGACCCGGAGGGCATCGTAAAAATGATTTTCATGCCGTCAGGAAGGTTCCCTCCATGTGCGATGATTTCCGGCATATAATAAATGGTCAGCGGCTGTGTCAGCCCGACGATCATCATCGCAATCGGCAGCCAAATCAGCTTGCCGCTTTTCCATCCTTCCAGCCACTCCTTCTGCAATAGCGCCATCATCACCTTCATGCGTGCACCACCTTTAGATAGACGTCTTCTAGAGACTCCGTTTTCTGTTCAAAGCGGGTGACGGTCAATCCCTTTCGGATACAGTCACTTAATAATGACCGGCCAGCGTGTATATCAGGCAGCTCGAAAACCGCTTGGGACGGATTCTTATAGACAATAGCTGAGACGTAAGGCTTCTCTTCAAGCCAACCTTCCAGCTTCTCTTTCACTGAAAGGGTAAAAACGTTCGTTTGCTGCTGTTGTTTCAGCTCCTGTAACTCGCCTTTCCATGAAATCTCACCGTTTTTCATAATCACCACTTGATCACACACCTGTTCTGCATCGTGCAAAACATGTGTAGAAAACAGAACGGCCATATGCTTTTTCAGTTCCCGCATCATGTCCAGCACCTCGAACCGTCCTGTCGGATCAAGTGCAGACACCGGTTCATCCAATATCAAAAACTTCGGTTTATGGAGCAGTGCCTGTGCCAGACCGAGTCTTTGTTTCATGCCTCCTGAATAGCCCCCGATCCTTTTGTGCTCCGCTTCGTGCAAACCCACAAATTCCAGCATCTCGCCGATTTCCTCTTGGCATTTTCTCTTCGAAAGGCCGGACAGTCTCCCCGCAAATGTCAAAAATTCATTTGCGGTCATCCAGGAATAAAAAGCTGGATACTGCGGGAGGTACCCAATCAAACGCCGATCCGGCTTTTTTTCTCCTAACAGCTTAATGTTTCCGGAGGTTGGCGAAAGCAGTCCGGCCAGCATTTGCAGAGTCGTGGTTTTGCCGGCTCCATTGGGACCTAATAGCGCAACACACTCGTTTTCATTCACGTGAAAACTGATATTCTTTACAGCTTCATGATGCCTGTACGATTTGCATAATGATTCAATAGACAGCATATCGGCTTACCTTTGCTTTCTGCCGACGGTAAAAAACAAAATCGGCCCGATAATATTGATACATACAATAATTGCAGCCCACATCCACTTTGGCCCGTTTGTCCGCTCTTCTTTTATACAGCTGATAAGGGCAAACACCGCCAAAGCCAGCTGTAATACAATCAGCGGCAAAATCATTTCCCAAGAAATATTCATTGCTTGATCCCCCTTTTCTTCCGATCCGGCCTAATGACAAAAAAGTAATAACAAATCAGAGGCATCGGTGCTTGAATCAATCCGACAATCCCCCAAACCCATGCCATGCGATTACGTTTTTTCGCATCAATAAATAAAAAGATTCCCTGCGCCAATACGATGAGACAAGCCGCAACCGTTATGACAATTTCTGTTTGTGTCATCCGCGTTTCACCTCGCATTCGCCGAGATGCCTTTTTTTCTCAGCCGCAATCAAAATCGGCAGCACCGCAAGCACACAAACCTGAAGCACAATAAACACAGCAGGAACTTGAGTGAAAGCTAAGATTGCAGCACTCACAACCATCAGCGCGCAGAATACAAATAAAATGATCTCTTGAAGAAGTTTTTTTCTGTATTCAGCTTTCATTTGTGACAGCTGGTGAAGCAGTTCTTTTTGATTCGGTATAGAGGGATTGGCTGTTTGATCAATTTTTTTCCATTCTGACTTTAAATGATCAGAAAGCTTTTCTTTATTCATCATCCCACTCCTTTCTGATTTGCTGGAGCCCTTTATGAACTCTGGACTTTACAGTGCCTTCTTTGATTTGAAGCATCACCCCGATTTCAGCGTAGGTATAGCCGTAGTAATGCCTTAATAAAACCGGTGTGCGCAGTTTAGGGTCCAGCTTTGAAAACAGATCGAGCGTTTCGCTCCACTCTGCCCCTTTCGCCGACACGTCCCACTTGATCTTGCGGATTGTTTCCTCCGTAACTGTCTGATTCCGTTTCCATTCTCTCTTTCTCTTTTTCTGGTGATCGAGATAGAGCCGCGATGCAATGGAGATCAGCCATGTGGAGAATTTTGAACGGCCCTGAAAGCTTCTTAAATGGATGTACCCTTTCAGAAAGGTTTCCTGAACAAGTTCCTCGCTGAGATCGGGGTGAAGGGAAAGCTTTAACAAGTATTTATATAAGAAAGAATAGTGATAGTGGAAAAGGGCTGTAAACGCCTCGTCGTTTCCCTCTTTCGCCTGCTGGATCAGCCGCTGTTCTTCATGTGTATCCAATGACCGTGATCCCCCCTTTTTTGTTTTTCTGCCTTATGAGACGACACCGGATTCAAAAGCGTTCATCTTTTTTACAATTCTTTTCAGCCATTGACAGATCAGGCTTCCCGGCCGTTTGGCTGCATATCCTTATTTGTAAACCCCCTTATAGTCTGTTAAGCTATGACTTTATGTCGATTTCAAAAAAACATCCAATATGGAGGACGATGCATTGAAAGTAGAAAGGCGAACGATTGAATATATTCCGAATGAAGAAAGACATGGTAAAGCGAAAGATTTATTTCCCGTATGGTTCGGGGCTAATATGCATATCACCACGTTAGTGACCGGCACGATTCCCGTTGCAATGGGACTTAATCTGTTTTGGAGTGTTGCCGCTATTATTTGCGGAACCTTAATCGGTGCCATATTTATGGCGTCTCATTCCGCGCAAGGCCCTCAGCTAGGCATCCCGCAAATGATTCAAAGCCGTGCCCAATTCGGCGTAATCGGAGCGATTCTTCCCCTCTTCTTAGTCATGTTTATCTACCTTGGTTTCTTCGCAAGCAGCACGATTCTGGCGGCCGGAACCTTAAGCAGCTTTGTTCCCATCCCGGGATCATGGAGCATTATAGGCTTAAGCGCCGTATGTTTTTTACTCACCATTTTCGGCCATGATTTGATTCATAAAATGCAAAAAATCCTTTCTTGGACCTCTTTTGCTGTATTTTTTGCTGCAACGATTCTCATTTTTCAATTGCCGATTCCGGCAGGCAGCTGGATTCCCGGAGCGATTGATCTGCCAATTTTCTTGGTGGCAGTCAGCGCAGTTGCGACGTGGCAGCTTGCCTACGCGCCGTATGTTGCCGATTATTCAAGATATCTGCCAGTTAAAACACCGGCTTCAAAAACATTTTGGTACAGCTATGCAGGTACATCTGTCAGCTCCATCTGGATGATGCTGCTCGGCGCATTGCTGACAACCTCACTTCCTGACTTTACGGCAAACTCAGGCAGCCAGATTGTCCAATTGTTCGGTCCCTTCTCGTTTATTATGCTGATCATTGTGTTATTTGGGCAAATGGCAATCAATGTTTTTAACCTGTATGGGGCCTTCATGTCCACGACAACAACGCTGGAGCCGTTTCTGAAATTAAAAGTCACGCCCAAAGTCAGAATCATCATGATCCTGGGTGTCACGCTTGTCGGCACAGTCTTAAGCCTACTGGGACAGAGCAATTTTATGGAGCTGTTTTTGAATTTTATCTTTTTCATCAGTTATTTCTTAATTCCGTGGACGGCAATCAATTTAGTCGATTACTACTTCGTTCGCCACGGAAAGTATCAAGTCAAAGCCATGTTCGACGTAAACGGGCCTTATGGAAAGGTCAATTGGATCACCACAATTGCGTTCGTTCTGTCTATCTTGCTGGAAATTCCGTTTATCAACACAAGCTTTTACATCGGACCGCTTGCCAAAATGTTTGGCGGCGGAGACATCGCATGGATTATCGGCTTGGCCGTGCCTTCTGTGCTTTACTATGTATTAATGAAACCGCGTCTGAAAAAACGGGCGGGGTATCAAGAAAAGCTGTCTTCTCTCTGAAGACAGCTTTTTTATCATTCAAATCGTTTCCACACGCGGGGCAGGATGTCAGATAGCTCATGAGCGAGCAACGTATGAGCGGAGTGCTCGTCCGTCCAGAGCTCGGCGCACGCACCATGCAAATAGACCGCGTTTAATATGGCGTGCTTTGGATCTTCATGGCAGCAGAGCATCCCCAATATCATGCCCGTCAGCGTGTCACCGGTTCCGCCCTTGGCGAGCGCCCCGTTTCCGGTTGGATTGAGCCAGCAGTCTCCATCAGGAAACGCGATGACGGTTTGGTTTCCTTTTAACACAATGACAGTCTGCAGCTGAGCCGCCCATTCCTTTGCATATTCCGCTCTTTTTTTCTGCAATTCGTTCACGGGCACCCCTGTCATTCGGAAAAACTCGCCCGGGTGCGGCGTGAGGATGACGGGGGCCTCCCGTTTCGGATATGTGCGCTTCGCCAGCGCTCCGGCATCCAAAATAACAGGACAATCAGCCGCAAGCACATGATCGACTGCCTGCTGTACGCTTTCCGTTTGCGGAAGGCCCGGTCCGATGGCAATGGCCCGGTACGTCTCTTCAAGCTGAGCATCCGCCGCCTTTTTCCAGCCGTCACGCCAATAGGTCGCCTCGGGCAAAACAGGAACAATTAGCGGGATTACGCTTTCTGATGTACCGATGACAAGCTTGCCGAGACCGCTCCGCATGGCCCCAAGCCCTGCAAGCAGCGCTGCCCCCGGCATGTCGTCACTTCCAGCCAGCAGCAAAGCCGTACCGTACGTGCCTTTATGGCTCTCCGCATCTCTTTCAGGAAGCGTGGCCCTTACATGCTCTTCCGTCCAATATGGAACATTCATCTCTATCCCTCCTCTGCTTTCTTTTCCTATTTTTCCTGTCCCTTTTCTTTTTCAAACAAAAAAGACAGCCTTTTAGGGCTGTCTTCTATTTTACAGGAACATCAAGGTGATACAGGCGGCTGTACCGTTCGTTTGCCGCCAGAAGCTCCTCATGGGTTCCTTCCATTTCTGTTTTGCCGTTTTCGAGAAATACGATTTTATCAGCCGCTTCCACTCCCGCGAGATGGTGGGTAATCCATAAAATCGTTTTTCCTTTCAGCACCTCAAACACCGTTTCCATCAATTCACGTTCGGTAATAGGATCGAGGCCGACTGTTGGCTCATCGAGGATGATGATCGGTGTATCCTGCAGCAAAATCCTCGCAAGTGCGATCCGCTGGCGCTCTCCACCGGAAAAACGGATGCCGGTTTCTTGTACAGAGGTATGATATCCATCAGGCAATGACTCAATGTAGTCATGCAGGTTGACCTGCTTTGCGGCGCGGCGCACATCCTCGTCGCTTGCTTCTCCGTTTCCGAGCCTGATGTTGTTCAAAATACTTGTATCAAACAGGTGCGGTTTTTGATTTAACACGGCCACCGCATCCGCAATCTGATCCTTTAACAGCGCTGTCTCCACTCCGTTTAACGTCACAGAACCGGAGTCCGGTTTCAAGGCGCCTTCTATTAATGCAAGCGATGTTGATTTCCCAGAGCCGCATCGGCCGAGCAGCGCCATTTTTTCTCCTTGGCGCAGCGTAAAGGAAAAGTTGTGCAGCACTTGGCTGCTGTTATCATAAGAAAACGTCACATCACGAAAGACCAAGGTGACATCTTGAAGATCGAGCATTTGATCCCCTGATTCAGTTTGTGACGCCTCCAGCTGAGGAGCCACCTTGTTCATGCGTCTGATAGAATCCTGATAGCCCGGCACTTCGCCTAAGGCATCCGAAAGCGGCAAAAAGGCTTCCGTCAACGGAAACACCACTAGCACAAAAGCGGCAATCATCGTTTTAGCGAGCTCGCCGTCCGCTTGCTGTCCCGCTGTCCAAAACAGCATCAGCAAAATAAGGCCGGCGACAAGGCATTGCGCAGCAAAGTCCCGCCATCTTGTAAAGCGTTGTTTTTTCCGTTCAAGCTCAAACCAATCATGTTCCTCTTTTTCATAAGCATCAATAAAAGCATGCCGGCGTCCGCTGAACATCCAGTCGCTGACACCCATCACAGCATCTGTCAGACGGCTGTACAGCACATTCCGTCCGCTTTTCAGCTTCGCATTCTTCGCTCTCGTCACGAGCAAAGACACAACCGGAAACAATACAACAAGAACAAACAAATACAGCGCAAGCAATATGGCAAACGGCCAAGAGAAGAAGCCGAGCGCTATCACTGACACAGCATACAGGAGCAAGGCTGAGATCGCAGGAAAAATCGTTTTTAAGAATGCATCCTGCAAATGCTCAATATCCTCAGACAAAATGCCGAGCATATCCCCCGTGCGAAAACGGGAACGCAGCATCAAAGCACCCGGCTCAAGCATATTGTAAAGGCGGACGCGCATGTCGGATACGATTTTCAAAATGATGTGATGCCCGACGAGCCGTTCCACATATCGCGACACAGACCGCGCAATCCCAAAGGTGCGCACAGCGACAATCGGCACATAAATGAGCAGAATGTTTTCCGGCCTTGTCGCCGCTTTAGAAATCAAAAAACCTGAGGTGAACATGAGAAAAGCAGCAGAAAAAATCGTCACCGCGCCCAAAAAGATAACCAGAACAAACAGGCGGGCATTTTGCTTGATATACGGCAAAATCCATTCTTCTTTCTTCATGCTCTTTCCCCCAGTTGTGCCTTCACGAGTTTGGTATACACACCGTTTTTCTCCAGCAGTTCATTGTGAGTCCCGATTTCCGCAACCCTGCCTCTGTCCAGCACGATAATTTCGTCCATATCGAGCATCCAGTGAAGGCGGTGAGTCGCGAGAAAGACGAGCTTATCCTCAAATAAATCCAGCATCGTTTCTTTTATTTCATATTCTGTTTCGATATCAAGATGGGCGGTCGGCTCATCCAGCAGCAGGATCGGACGGTTTCCCAAAAAGGCGCGGGCCAGCGCGACACGCTGTGCCTGGCCGCCGCTGAGCGCCCGGCCGCCTTCCCCGATCCGCCCCTCTAATCCTTCAGGAAGGCTATCCACCAGCTCCGCCAGTCCCGCCGCAGCAGCAGCACGGGCTGTATCCTCTGCCGAAGCGCTTGGATGGTAGAAGCGAATGTTGTTCCCAAGCTTGTCATCAAAAATGTACGGATGCTGAGGGATGTAAAGAAGGTTCTTCTGCCAGCTGCCGTCCTGCAAATGGGACCGGCTTGTACCATTAACCTCAATCATCCCGCCATCCGGCTCTAAAAATCCGCCGAGAATATCAATTAATGTTGATTTTCCGGCGCCGCTTGCACCGATAATGCCGATTTTTTTCTTGCCTTTGAATGAGAGATGAATATCAAACACCGAGCGGCCGACTGACACGCCTGACAGCTTCAGCTCATCCTGATCGGACCAAGCCTCAAGCTGAAGCGGCGTCTCTTCTTTAAAACCTGGCTGCGACAAAATCTCTTGAATGGTTTTTCCTGCTTCCTGGCCGTTCAGTGTTGCATGATAATCATTCCCCACTTCCCGCACCGGCAAAAAATACTCAGGCGCCAGAATAAGAGCCGTTAAAGCGGGGCCAAGCAAAATATCGCCGTCAATAAGGCGCAGGCCCAGAAATACTGCGACTGTCGCCACCGACAGCATCGTGAAAAAATCGAGGGCGAATGATGACAAAAACGCCACCCGGAGTGTGCTCATCGTTGCCTTGCGATACCGCTCACTCACATAGAAAATATTTTTGCTGTGTGACTTGCTCAAACCTAGGAAACGCAATGTCTCCAGCCCGCGAAGAGAATCAACAAAATGATTGGAAAGTCTCTGATAGGATTTCCACTGACGATCCGCTTTTCTCTGCGCGACAAGGCCGAGGAGAATCATAAAGATGATCAGAATCGGCATAGCAGCGACTAAAATGATGGCTGATGTCCGATCCTGAAAAAACACATAAATGACAACCGCCGCAGGCACAATCGCCATGCTGACCATTTTCGGCAGAAACAGCTCCAGGTAGCGGCGGAACTGGCTGATGCCTTCCATCGCCAGCGTCACCATTTGCCCCGTCCCCTCTTTCTTTGCAAAGCGGGGGCCTAATCGGAACAGCTGATCAAGAAAACTTTTTCTCAAATCTGCTCCTGTCCGGGCGGCGTATTGATAGACGATTTTCTGTCGCGCCACCGTCACCCCGTGCCGGGCGATAAAAGCGATGAGGAAAAAGCCGATCACCGGAAAAAGGGAGGTAATGCCCTTCCCGTTGAACAGTCCGGTTACAGCCTCACTCAGCCACTCTGCCTGCATAATAATGGCGGCTGTCTGAATCAGCGTTAAACAAGTAATCACGGTGAGAATCCGCTTCATTCCTTTATATCGAAACAGGTCTTTTCCCATTAATAAGTCATAGGCTCCTTATGGCTGACGCGCTTCCGGAAGACATAATAGCTCCATATCTGGCTGCCGATGACGAACGGCAATAGCGTTAATGCTGCAATTGACATGACTTTAAGCGAATAATCTCCGGAAGAAGCGTTAGCTACTGTTAAATCGTATGCGCTATGAAGCGAGCTGACCATTACGCGAGGGAATAGGGAAATAAAGATCATTCCCACGGTCAGCGCCAGACCAGCGCCTGTCATCCCAAATGTCCAGCCGTCTTTTTTCTTACGAATAAATACAGCCGCGAGCATAAAGCAGATGACAATCAAAACAGCGAGCGGAATGGTAATCTCGCCGCGGCGTGTAAACATGTCTGTCTGATACGCAGAAAGGGCCGCGAAGGCAAGAACCGCTACAAAAACAACACCCATTATCTTTTGCGCCATTTTCCGGGCGCGGTTTTGCAAATCACCAATCGTACGCAGCGTGATAAACATTAATCCATGCTGGAAGCAAAGAAGTGTTACCGTCACACCGCCAAGTATAGAATATACATTGATATAATCAGATACATGTGCGCGAATGTTCATGTCGGCATCAATCGGCATCCCGCGGAATAATGTCGTGAACAGCACACCAAGCACAAACGGAGGAATCAGACTGCCGAAGAAAACGACCCAGTCCCAAACCTTTACCCATTTTAAATGATCCACCTTGCCGCGGAACTCAAACGCGACCCCGCGGCCCATTAACGCAAGCAGCACTATGACAAACGGAATGTAATAACCGCTCAGCATCGTTGCATACCAGTTTGGGAATGCCGCGAAAATGGCGCCTGCGCCAGTCAAAAGCCACACTTCATTCGCGTCCCAGAACGGCCCGATCGTGTTGATCAGCACTCTGCGTTCTAATTCATTATGGCCAAGAAAACGGGTCGCCATGCCGACCCCGAAATCAAAGCCTTCCAAAAAGAAGAAACCTACAAACAATACGGCAACGAGTATAAACCAAAGATCATGAAGAGATGCCATGGTATACCTCCTGACTAAATGGATCTGTTGATACAGGAACATCATGATGATCACTATGCTCCGCACCTTTTTTAATCTCACGGATAAACAAGAAGACAAGCAGTGCACCAAGAATCATGTACATCACACCGAATGCGATGATTGAGAATAACAAGGAGCCCGCTGTTACGTTAGGTGACACAGATTGAGCGGTTGTCATTAACCCCATAACCGTCCAAGGCTGACGTCCGATTTCTGTCATAATCCAGCCCGCGGAGTTCGCAAGAAACGGGAAGGAAATCAACGCGATCATGATGCGCAAATACCATTTGCTGTTTTCAAGCTTTTTGCGGCGGTCTAACCAAAGGCCGCCTAACGCAGCAAGAATCATGACAACACCTGCTCCTACCATGATGCGGAAGCTCCAGAATGTCGTTTTCACTGGCGGAATGTAGTCGCCTTTTCCGTATATTTTTTCGTACTCAGCCTGAAGGGTTTTCATCCCTTTGACACTTCCGCTGAATTTCTGATAAGCCAAGTAGCTCAAGGCATAAGGAACTTTGATTTCATTTGAGCTTTTTTCATTTTTTGTATCGATCGTCGCAAAAGCGGTCCAAGCAGCAGGGTCACCGCTGTCTTCCCATAGACCTTCACTGGCAGCCATTTTCATCGGCTGTGATTCCATCAAGTGCTCAGCCTGCATGTGTCCGCTAAGGCCGACGCCAAGACCTGCACAAAGGCCGACGATCATTGCGAGTTTAAAAGATTGCTTAAAGAACGGCACTTCTTTTTTCTTCAGCAGTTTAAAAGCACTCACTCCGGCAATAAAGAAAGCTCCAGTGGCAAGCGCACCAAAAATAACGTGCGGGAATTCAACCCAAAGCTGAGGGTTTGTAATCAACGCGCCAAAATCATTCATTTCCGCGCGGCCGTTTTTGATCGTAAAACCGACCGGCTCCTGCATAAAGGAGTTTGCTGTTAAAATCCAGAAAGATGACATGATCGTTCCGAATGATACGAGCCATATGCAGAGAGCGTGAATTTTCTTCGGCAGGCGGTCCCAGCCAAAAATCCATAATCCGATAAAAATAGATTCCATGAAAAACGCCAATAATGCTTCAATCGCAAGGGGAGCGCCAAATACATCTCCGACAAAACGGGAGTAATCAGACCAGTTCAGTCCAAACTGGAATTCTTGCAAAATCCCCGTTACAACACCGACTGCGAAATTTATTAAGAATAAGTGTCCCCAAAACTTTGCCATTTTGAGATACAGCTCATTTTTCTTTACAAGATAAAGAGTCTCCATCAACGCAACCATAAACACAAGCCCGATAGACATCGGCACAAACAAGAAGTGAAACAACGTTGTTGATGCAAATTGTATGCGGGCTAATACCAATTCACTCATGCTTTCTCCTCCATTTCCGGTTAAAACTGTTAATTTGCTCACTACTTCACAAATAGAACCGAGACTTTGATCAGTAATTCACAAAATAGACGAAAAAAATATTGTTCAATATTTCACAAATGTGTCAAAAAGTCGGCCAATATGATGCAAGATTGCCAGACTGACCAAATGACACAATCTCTGACTGGTTCATATTAAGTACTTTACAACGATTCATTTCAAAAATAAAGCCTAAAATACCTAAAAAGTCCCGCACTATGTGACGGATTTTTGTCTATTTTGTTGCTTATTTATGTCGGCTGCTAGGATAAATGACCCTTTATTATCGTACATCAACACATCGTTCCTTGCGAACAAAATGCTTGCCCTGCACCAGCACTCGTTTCTCCGCACTCCGTCATAAACAGATTTTAGGCAGGATGCCTCTTTTCATTTGAACCGGCAAGTGGAGAAAAGTTGAATAGTAAATTTTTAATATATTAATAATTTCAATTTTTTAGTATACTTAACATAGTGAACAATTTCACTGCATCAAGAATAGGGGAGGTTTTTCAATGGGAGAGCTTCAAACACACATGCAATTGCAAACGGATACAATTCACGAAGGGGTTCGAAAAGAGAATTGGTTTGCGAAAGCCATGAATATAAAAGTAGGCATCATACCGCTTCCTGTGTATGCCTTGCTGTTTATATTAATCACTGTTTTTGTTATGCATCACGATGTAAAAAGTGACATTTTGACATCCATTGCCGTCATGGCGTTTTTCGGATTTACCTTTGCCCAAATCGGCAAATCGATACCGATTGTTCGTTCTATCGGCGGTCCGGCCATCCTAGCTACTTTTATTCCGTCCGCTGTCGTGTACTATCACCTGCTGCCTAATGATATCGTCAAATCCACCACAGAATTTACAGAAAACTCAAACTTTCTATATTTGTTTATCGCCGGTATTGTCGTCGGAAGCATTCTCGGCATGAAAAGAGAAACACTCGTAAAAGCATTCATGAAAATCTTTATTCCGCTTATTGTCGGTTCTGTCACAGCCGCTATTGTCGGACTGGCTGTCGGGACATTGCTCGGACTCGGATTTCAGCATACCCTGCTGTACATTGTCATTCCGATCATGGCTGGAGGAGTCGGAGAAGGCGCTATCCCGCTGTCCATCGGATATTCTGACATCATGCCCATTTCTCAAGGGGAAGCGTTTGCACTTGTTCTGCCATCGATTATGCTGGGCAGCTTGTGCGCGATTATTCTAGCGGGATTGCTGAACCGAATCGGAAAGAAAAAACCGGAATGGACAGGCAACGGCAAAGTGGACCGCTCCGAAGAAGAGTCCCCTGCGCTGGAGGAATCACAAAGCGGACAGCAAATGTTCAACCTTTCTTTATTTGCGTCAGGCGGTATCCTTGCTGTTTCTTTATACTTAGTCGGCATGCTCGCTCACGATTTTTTCGGTTTTCCGGCACCCGTTGCCATGCTGTTACTGGCTGTTCTAATCAAGCTGTTCAGATTGGTGCCTGCCTCAATTGAAAATGGCGCGTTTGGAGTGTCCCGCTTTTTTTCAACAGCTGTGACCTACCCGCTTCTCTTTGCGATTGGGGTATCCATGACGCCGTGGGACAAGCTTGTCGCCGCTTTTAACCTCAGCAATATTATTACGATTCTGTCTGTCGTTGTGACCATGATGGCCGTTGGCTTCTTCACTGGAAAATGGCTGAACATGTATCCGATTGAAACCGCCATTATCAATGCGTGCCATTCTGGACAAGGCGGTACGGGTGACGTTGCCATTTTAAGCGCCGCTGAAAGGCTTGAGTTGATGCCGTTCGCCCAGGTATCTACCCGCATCGGGGGAGCGATCACAGTATCCTTAACCTTATTGCTGCTGCACCAGTTTTATTGATCCCCGCAAGCAAGTTCTTCGTCAAACGAAAGAGCTTGCTTTTTTGCATGTCCATGTTTTTGCAAGTTCCCGCCTCATGCTATAGTAATAGTTGGAAATACTAGATAGAAAGGAATATGGCATGCCTATGGGAACTCATCTATTTCTCTTTATGCTTCTCGGGCTGGGATTTTATTTGATATCAGCCCTGGCAGCAAAACTCATTCCGGCCGTAGACTTCTGGATTGATATTGTGCTTTGGGTCGGCGCTGCAGTTTATATCTTCTCTCATCTCTCATTCATGGACGGCATTGTCTCAATCGCGACAATGTTCTTCTGCTATTGGACTGCAATGGATCTCATTGTTTCAGAGCGTGCGGAAAAACCTTCGGGAGACTGGCAGGAAATCGAGCTTGCCAAAAACAAAACACGCCTCCTGTCAGACATTACGCTGACCGCCATTGTGTTTGCAGGGGCTGTCATTTTTTTCATCTATGGACCTGACACAAGCCCTCTCAAATATGTGATCCTTCTCGGCATGATCTCCGGCGGAGGGGCACTGGTGAAGCGTATACTGAATGTTTTCAGCGTAAAGGTTTTTTATTCAGCTGCCTTAGAAAAATTGCATATCAGCTCACACTATGAAACCCGTACATACCCGCTTTCCGATTTGAAGGACATTCAGCTTGAATCAACAGCAGATCTCTTAAAGCTCCATCCGCTTCTGACGATGTATTCATCCCGTTTAGATTTGACAACAAGCTTTCAGCAAGTCATTAAACTGTCTCTTCCCGGCGAAACACTGTTTCTGACGGTGAAGGAACCGCAAAAATGGAAAACAATTCTCCAGGAATACACAGATGCAGAAAACAATGTGGACAATGTGATTTCTGTTTTGCCGTTTTATCATAGAAAAAATGTGAAGCGGCTGCTCGGGAAGCTTTATTTTGCCGCCAGCGTAAAAGGGGTATCCGCTTACGCCTTATTGGTGCTCGCGTTATACGCATTACACGCCTCTCCATGGGTCATGGCTGTTGCCGTAATCCTGTATTGGGTATTCAACATGTATATGTCAGACCGTGTGTTGCGGGCGGCAATGGACGCCAAGCCTTGTCATCATCCGCATGTACAGGCAGCGGCCGATAAGATTTTCCGATCGGCCGGCATTTCCCATGTCCGCATATACGAAACGGAGAGTGATGATTACAACGGAATGGCAGTAGGCATGAATGTCGGGAGGTCAATGGTCATCCTGACAAGCGCCACACTAACACTTCCACAGCGTGTCATCGAAGGCATTCTGGCCCATGAGGCAATTCATATCAAAAAACGTGACGTTCTGTCATCACAGCTTTTGCGTTTTCTATTTCTTGGAGCTGTCGTTGGGATTTTCCTCTTGTTTGAGCAGCATATCACCCACCCCGAGGCCCACAAAATTGCGCTTTGGGCTTTCATTATGGCAATCATTATCCTGTTCCAGCTCTATCAATCCTTTTGTTCACAATGGATGGAGGTGCGTGCTGACAACCTTGGCGCATCATTGCTGGGGGGCGGTTACAAACAAATGGCTGAAGCCTTGAGAATCTTGGCGGTTCGGCAGGATGAGGACATACAGAAACAAAGTGCCTACAGCTCTGAAGCAGGTGAAGACGAGCTTCAAATTGATTCTCTCACCCGTGATAAAAGCTGGTTTTTCAGATTGATTGATTTTCAGTTCGCTCCTCATCCCCCTATGTATTGGCGTGTCGGCACTTTATTGTCAAACAAAGGACATGGGGTGCTGAAGCGCTGGCTCAGAGACCGCCTGAAAGAATCGATCACTTTGAAATGAAACCGGTCAGCGTTTCATCCGTATAACAGATATGGTGAAAAAAGGGAGTGACGCGAAGTGATTGTGATCATCTTATTGTTTATATCTATTATTGTTTTTCTTTCAGTCATTCAGCCGCAGCCATCGGAAAATAAAAGCCGCCAGCAGGCGGACAGCGGGTATTTCGGTTATTCAGACAACGGCTCACACCATGATGGATGCAGCAGTGACGGAGGTTTCAGCGATTCCGGCTGTGGCGGCGGAGGGGGCGGCGATTAAACGCCGCCTTTTTTTATTTCATTGATTCGATGTACGCACCAAAAGCCGAGCCTGACATGCCTGGGGACACGCGCACACGATGGAGGGCATACATTCCCTGGTCTCTTGAAGCCGCGCCCGGTTCTGTCGTCACGCCCATTTGATAGCCTGTTTTTTCAGCGGTCTTCAGCGTCTCCTCGTTGTAGCGCCCTACCGGATAGCTGATGAGGGAGGTTTGCTGATGAAACATGTTGTCGAACAGCTTTTTCGAATCAGCCATCTCGCTTTGCTGCTGTTGAGGCGTTAATCCGTTCAGCTCAAGGTGGTCAATCGTATGGCTTTCAATCGATATGCCGTGCTGTGCCATTTCCTTCATTTGTTCCTCTGTCAGATGGTGCCTATGTCCGATCGATTTGCCGATCATAAAAATCGTTGCCTTCATCCCGTACTTTTTCAGCACCGGATACGCATCTTGATAATTGTCGGTGTACCCGTCATCAAATGTGATCAGCACGCACTTCTCACTCGGTTTTTTATCCTGCGTCAGCATGAGATATGCCTCTTTCGGCGTTAATGTCTGATAGCCGTTATCATGAAGCCACTTCATATGCGCCTCGAATTCTTTCTTTGGCACACGGAGGCTGTTTCCTGAAGAAATGCTGTGGTACATCAAAATCGGCAGCTTTGCCGGTTTCTCTGTTTTGATCCATACGGATGTATCGTCTTCTTTTTTCTGAACTTGTACTGCCTTTTTTTCCGGTTTCTTTTGTTCCGCTTTTGGCATCGGCTGCTCTGCATTCGCCTCTTGATCAGCGCAAGCCGCAAGAACCAAACAGCTGCCCAAAAGAAAGATGCTTAAAAACAATCGTTTCATCGTTCTCCTGCTTTCTGTCTATTTCTTCCTCCTTTTTCATCGGTTTGATTCTGAGATTTTCAATAGCAAAAAACCGGACATCCCCATGTCCGGTTTTTTTGATCTTATCGAATTCTCACTTCTGTCTCACTGTCAAAGAAATGGCCTTTATTCATATCAAATGCAACCGTCAGTTCATCGCCCGATTGAATATCGAGGCGGGCGTCGATCCGCGCAATAAAGTCTTGGTTGTCGATCTGCGAATAAATCATGATTTCAGAACCGAGCAGCTCTGCAACATTGATTTTCGCCTTAATCGAAGAGTTCTTATATGATTCGACGACAATCAATTCATCATGTATATCCTCAGGACGGATGCCAAAGATGACCTCTTTGCCGATGTAGCCTTTTTCACGCAGCACTTTCATTTTTCCTTCCGGGACGGTTAATGCCGCAGAACCGATTTTGATTAAGCCATCCGTGAGCTTCCCTTTGAAAAAGTTCATCGCCGGTGATCCGATAAACCCGCCGACAAAGACGTTTTCAGGGAACTCGTATACATCCTTCGGCGTCCCGATTTGCTGAATTTTCCCATCTTTCATGACTACGATCCGTGTCGCCATCGTCAGCGCTTCTGTCTGGTCATGTGTCACATAGATCGTAGTAGTTTGCAATCTCTGGTGGAGCTTAATGATTTCCGCCCGCATTTGCACCCTCAGCTTCGCGTCTAGGTTTGACAAAGGCTCATCCATCAGGAACACCTTTGCATCCCGCACGATTGCCCTCCCAAGCGCGACCCGCTGTCTCTGTCCGCCTGACAGCGCTTTCGGTTTACGGTGCAAATATTCCTCCAGCCCGAGAATTTTAGCAGCTTCCTCTACTCTTTTTTTGATTTCAGGCTTTGGCATTTTCCGAAGCTTGAGCCCGAACGCGATATTATCGTAGACCGTCATATGCGGATAGAGCGCGTAGTTCTGAAATACCATCGCGATATCCCTGTCCTTTGGCGCTACATCATTAACCCGTTTTCCTTCAATATAAAAATCGCCTTTCGAAATTTCTTCAAGTCCTGCGACCATTCGCAGCGTCGTTGATTTCCCGCAGCCGGACGGGCCGACGAATACGATAAATTCCTTATCGGCAATATGAAGGTTAAAGTCATCAACCGCCGGTTCCTTTTGATCATAAAATTTATAAATATGCTCCATCCGCAATTCAGCCATCTAACATCCCCCTTTGTTATTGTAAACGCTTTCTTATATTGAGTGTAACAGCAATTCCCTCTCGCTAAAATGGGCAGCGTTCATAAAATCACCCAGCCATTTTTCGTGCATATTTCCAATTTATTCTGAACTTTCATTTTGCAGGCAGATAAAATAGGCAAGAAGCGCGCCTTTGTACGATTTGATATCTATCCCTGACCGCTCAATAAATTTATCAATCCGATATTGCAGGCTGTTGCGATGCAGATGCAGCTTTTTCGCTGTTAATGTGACGTTTGAGTTGTTTTCAATAAACAGCTTAATGGTCTTCCTTAGCTCAGCTTCACTTCCAAATAAAAGCTCAGCTTCTTCAGAGAGCAGCGTTTCCAGTTTTTCTTTTTCTGTTTCTAATAATAGAAAAGGAAAGATCATCTCAAAGGTCACACTCTGCACCTGAGGCAGCCGTTTTTCAGCAAACAGGAAATACGCCTGTTCACGAGCATAATGTTTTCGCAGACACTCATCCGGCTCGTAAAATCTTCCGGCGTAAAAACGGACACTGAAGTAGAAATCACTTTCAAGAACCTTTGCGAGCGATTCCAGTTCGCCCTTCTCCGCCGCCGCTTCACTTTCCTGCTCGACAATCACGCCTCTGTCCTCATGGATCCACACAATCACAAAAGACACCGGCCAAAAATGGCGAACCGCTTCCGTAAAGGACGTCCTTTCTATTTTGCCGAACAAATGAAAGTGAACAAATCTCGTCCGTTTCTTTATGTACGCCGGCAATTCCCCTCTGGAAAAAAGGAACGAAAACCACTTGTTTTCCTCAGGTGATTTCATAGACATTTGATTGCCCTCATCCGCAGGCGTCAAAAATGCCTGCAGCACCAATACTTCTTTTTCACTGATCTCTGTTTTCGGAATGGAGATATATCTCTGATTGCTCTCATCAAAAAAACATAGACAGCCTTCCCTTATGCAAAGCTCCTCAGACACAATCGAACCGGGATAAATAGCCAGCAGCGATTTCATAGAGTCTCCTCTCTTATGTAAGGATCTGTATATTCAGTATAAGGCGAAACACACATGTTCTCCACTAAAAAAGAGTATATCCGGTATAGATAGACGAGAAACTGAAAGGGAAACCTCATTCGTTTACATATTGGCTTCAGCGGAAATAGAAGAAGACATGCAGGACCAAAGGAGGGTCATCTTATGAGTTTCGAAACGTTAAACAAAAGTTTTATCAACGGAAAATGGACTGGGGGAGAAAGCGGACGTACGGAGGACATTTTGAATCCGTATGACCAGTCTGTGATCACAACAGCATCTTTGGCAACGGGCAAACAGCTTGAGGATGCGTTTGACATTGCACAGAAAGCCCAAAAAGAGTGGGCCAAGATCACGACGGAAGACCGAAAAGCCGTGCTGCAAAAAGCGCGCGGCTATTTACACGAAAACCGTGATGACATCATTATGATGATCGCCCGCGAAACTGGCGGAACGATCATTAAATCAACAATCGAGCTGGAACAAACGATTGCGATTTTAGATGAAGCCATGACGTATACTGGTGAATTAGGCGGCGTCAAAGAGGTGCCATCCGACATTGAAGGGAAAACCAATAAGATTTACCGCCTTCCGCTTGGTGTCATTTCATCGATTTCTCCATTTAATTTTCCAATGAATTTATCTATGAGATCCATTGCGCCCGCAATTGCGCTGGGTAACAGTGTTGTTCACAAGCCTGATATCCAAACTGCTATTTCCGGCGGGACCATCATTGCGAAAGCGTTTGAACACGCCGGTCTTCCTGCCGGTGTCCTTAACGTCATGCTGACGGATGTAAAGGAAATCGGGGACGGCATGCTCACCAATCCAATCCCGAGATTAATCAGCTTTACAGGATCAACAGCAGTCGGGCGCCACATCGGTGAAATCGCCGGGCGTGCCTTCAAACGAATGGCACTTGAGCTCGGCGGCAACAATCCATTTGCCGTTCTTTCAGATGCGGATGTCGATCGTGCTGTGGATGCCGCGATTTTCGGAAAATTTATTCACCAGGGACAAATCTGTATGATTATCAACAGGATCATCGTTCATCAAGATGTATACGATGAGTTTGTAGAAAAGTTCACCGCCCGTGTCAAACAGCTTCCGTACGGCGATCAAACCGATCCGAAAACCGTTGTCGGCCCGCTGATTAACGAGCGCCAAATCGAGAAAGCGCTGGAGATCATTGAGCAGGCAAAGACAGACGGCATTGAGCTTGCGGTTGAAGGAAAACGCGTCGGAAACGTGCTGACGCCGTACGTCTTTGTCGGTGCGGACAACAACAGCAAAATTGCCCAAACGGAGCTGTTTGCCCCAATCGCAACCATTATTAAAGCTGGCAGCGACCAGGAAGCGATTGACATGGCAAATGATACTGAATACGGCCTCAGCTCTGCGGTTTTCACTTCTGATTTAGAAAAAGGCGAAAAGTTCGCCCTGCAAATTGACAGCGGCATGACCCATGTCAACGACCAGTCCGTCAATGATTCGCCGAATATTGCCTTTGGCGGCAACAAAGCAAGCGGTGTCGGCCGTTTCGGCAATCCGTGGGTCGTCGAGGAATTTACCGTGACGAAATGGATTTCGATACAGAAGCAATACCGCAAATATCCGTTCTAAATGAAAAAATCCCTCTGTTTCAAGTACAGAGGGATTTTTCTTTATTTAGATATATCCACAAACCCTTCGCCAAACACATCGCGTACGTCATGTACGATCACAAACGCTTTTTTGTCGCAGCTTCTAATGATTTTTTTCAGCATAGACAGCTCCTGTTTGTTAATGACGATATACAAAATCTCTTTTGACTGTCCCGTATAATTTCCCTTCCCTGATAAAATCGTCACGCCCCGATCCATCAAGGTATTTACCTGCTCTGCAATCTCACTCTTATTTTCTGAAATGACCGTAATGGCTTTTTTCGTATTCAAACCTTCAATAATGAAGTCCATCACTTTGGTACCGATATACAGCATCACGATCGTAAACATCATTTTTTCTGCACCAATAATAAAATAAGAGCTAAATACTACGATTAAATCAAAAAACAAGAGCGCATAGCTGATATTCCAATCTAAATATTTATTAGCAATTCTGGCCAAAATTGCGGAACCGGCTGTCGTCCCGCCGACCCGGATAATCATGCCGATCCCGACTCCCGCAAATACACCTGCGAAAATCGTATTAATGATCAATTCATCAGACGGAATGCTCCACCCATGTGTCAGATGAAGAAAAAGCGAATTTGCCGCAACCGCAATGATCGTATAAACCGTTGTTTTTCCATCCAGAAACTTGTAGCCGATTAAAAGCAAAAACGCATTTAAGATAAAGTTCGTGACACCAGGAGACCATTGAAACAGATAATACAATATCAGCGTAATCCCAGTGACTCCGCCTTCCCCAAGATCATTGGGAATCGCAAATAAATTAACCGCAAGCGCGAAGAAAAAAGCGCCAATCACAAGCATAAGTACATCCAACATTCTCTTTTTCATCACGAAAACACTCCTTCTCATTGTTCTGTTCTAGCAAATAAAAAAACCCAGGAGAACGCTCTCGAAAAAGAGCAGAAACTCCTGGGCTTTTATCCCACCGTGTCATAACAGCCAAGCTGCTATGTGTTTTCTCTCGGTCACAGTCCAATTTGCATTGCGGAACCCTAGAAAACCACTGTTTTTATCATATCCTTTTCACTTTCCAATATTAGCATTATAAGGGACGGTTCGAATTGGTTCAAGGGGTATTTACGGAGTTTTAATCAGATAAGCTGGAAGAAAAAAACGATTTATCTATTAAAAAAGAACAGATATAGCCGATAAGAAAAAAAGCATATATTTTACAAGTGAATTTAACTATAAATGATAATAATTATGAGAAATTCATAATTTTATATTGACTAAGTGAAATAATATAGGCATTATAGTACATATGTTTCGTACATTTTATTACATAGGAGGAAATATAATGGCAGGAAAACTAGTACCCTGTAAAGCTTGCGGTCAAGAAATTGCAAAGGGTGTAAAAAAATGTCCTAACTGCGGTAAGGATCAACGTAACTTTTTTATGCGACATAAAATCATTACGTTTATTCTCGCAGTTGTTGTCATCATTATTATCGGTAATATGATTGGCGGAGGCGGTTCAGAAGCCACTTCCAAAACATCAAGCAGCAGCAAAGCAGAAACTGAAAAAACATACAATATCGGTGATACTGTAAAAACTGAAAAAACTGAAGTGACAGTTACGAAGGTAGAGGACAGAGATACTGTCGGTACTCAATATGTTGAAAAGAAAGCATCTGAGGGAGGTACTATTGTAGCTGTTCAATATACAATTAAAAACGTATCTAAAAAACCGATTAGCTCTTTTTCAATTCCAACTGTTAAATTAGTTGATGCTGATGGTACTTCTTATGATTCTGATATTGATGCTTCTGTAAACTATGCAACTGAGACAAAAGTTGATAACTCTAAAATTTTGAGTGATCTAAATCCTAATATTAAAGTAACAGGTGTAAAAGCATTTGAAGTTGACAAGGAAGCTTATGCAAAAGGCACTTGGAAACTAAAATTCAGTAATGATGTTATTGTGAAAATCAAATAACAGCTAACAAGGGTGCCTGTTCAGGCACCCTTGTTCTTTAAAGGCCTTCTCTATTGAGAAGGCCTCCATTCTTATTCCGCACTCTTATACCCATTCACATTAGAAGACTGCCATCTCCAGGAATCAGCACACATTTCCTCAAGGCCGCGTTTCGCTTCCCAGCCCAGTTCCCGCTTGGCTTTCGCAGGATCTGCAAAGCATGTGGCGATGTCTCCCGGACGGCGGTCCGCAAAACGGTACGGAACCTCTTTCCCTGACACTTTTTCAAAGGCTTTGACCATTTCAAGCACGCTGTAGCCTGTGCCTGTTCCAAGGTTGTATGCATCGGCTCCTGTAGAGTTCAATACTTTTTCCAGCGCCTTGACGTGTCCTTCTGCGAGATCAACGACGTGAATATAATCGCGTACGCCTGTCCCGTCTTTTGTCGGATAGTCATTTCCGAATACGTTTAATTGCTCGAGCTTCCCGACTGCTACCTGTGCCACATACGGCATAAGGTTATTAGGGATTCCGTTCGGGTCTTCACCGATCCGTCCGCTTGGATGCGCGCCGAACGGGTTAAAGTAACGAAGCAGCGCAACGCTCCACTCATTGTCGGCTGTATGCAAATCACGCAATATTTGTTCAAGCATGAGCTTCGTCTGCCCATAAGGATTTGTCGCACCTAATGGAAAGTCCTCCGTAATCGGCGATGTTTCCGGAACGCCGTACACTGTCGCAGATGAACTGAATACGATTTTCTTAACGCCGTATTTCTCCATGGCCTCGCATAAAATAAACGTTCCTGTCAGATTGTTATGATAATATTTGAGCGGAATCGCCACAGATTCACCGACTGCTTTTAACCCCGCAAAATGAATCACAGCTTCGATTTCATTTTCCGCAAAAACGGAATCTACCGCTTCCCGGTCCAATAAATCCGCTTCGTAGAACGTTAAATCTTTTCCTGTAATCTCCTTTACACGGTTCAGCGCCTCAGCCGAACTGTTAGACAGATTATCAAGAACAACAATCTCGTAGCCGCTGTTCAATAGTTCAACACATGTGTGGCTGCCAATGTACCCGGCACCGCCAGTAACAAGTATTGCCATGATGTAAACCCTCCTAAAAAATGACCTGTTTTCATTATATAGTGTTTAGAACCGGTCCACATCCATTTTTAAGAAGTTTAATCGTTTATTAATAGTTTCTTCATATATTATTAGCATTTTCATACCTTTATGCAGCGAGCAAGTATAGAGCTGAAAAATCAATCTGCCGGTTGACGTTTTTCTTTCCTATTTTCGCTATGCTTAATGCAGAAAGGATTTGATGACATGGCGATGAGCCCATATATTTTTATTGTATTGATTCTTATTATTTTATCGATGTATCGAGAGAGAGCTGTCAGACCCGGGAAGTTGCTGATCATTCCGCTGCTGCTCTTATGGGGCGTATCAGCATCGTTTCAGCCGGCGTATTTTCATTCCGTATTACATGTGGCGATCAGCGGCATTTTATTACTGATCGGGCTGGCCTGCGGGTTTGGCATTGGGAAGATGGTAAATGTGCGGATTCACCCGGAAACCGGAAAGGTCACTTCACGCGGCTCACTTGGGAGTGTTATCCTCATTCTAGTGATACTTTCTTTGCGCATGGCCGCGAGAACATGGCTGCCTGAGAGCAACGAGATGTTTATTGCCATTATTCATTCTATGTTCTTCGTTCCCCTCGGCACCATCACAGCCCGCAACATCATGCTTTACAAAGCATACAGACGGCTGACCGCCGGCAAAGTATCCATTCAATAACTGAAAGAAGGACCAGCATGAACGGACAAACTCCGGCTCGGCACTACTATAAGAAGCTTGTGCCGAGCCTTATTCTCATTTTGAATTGCATACAATTTTTATCTCACCCAGCCAAAGCTGATCCCATTTTGTTAGCATTTGTATTTGCGGTATACTTAGCATTCATTTGGATCATTCCCTATGTGGTATCCACTGCTGTTAGTTTGAGCATATTCATCGGACTCTGGCTCCTGACCGATTTCTTTTGGGCTGTTTCCGGCCAAGAGCAGGGTGCCGCCTATTTTTTGATTGTATTTTTAATGATATATGCCGCCTTTAGACTCCCTTCACGGCTATCCTTGATCTTCACAGCATGTTTAATTGGAGGCAACATATTACTCCTATCCTCACATGGAGGAAGCTTGAATACCATCATCAGCAACATCTCGATCATGATCGGACTCTACGTCTTCTTCTCCTCCATGCGTTTCAGACGAGAAGCGAGAAAGGAGGCTGAACGGAATCATGCTGAATTGGCAAAAATGCATGTGCAGTTGGAGCATGCTCATAAAGAACTCCAGAAAGCGCATGCAGAGCTGCAGGAGGCTTCTGTTCTTTCATTAAGGTACGCGGTCCTTGAGGAACGTACAAGAATCGCCCGCGACATTCATGACAGCATCGGACACGAGCTGACTTCTGTGATTGTTCAGCTTCAATCTCTTCCCTATATACTCAAAAGCAGCAAGGAAGATTCAGAAAAAGTCATTCAAAATGTACTGAGTGTCGCCAGGGAATGTCTTCAAGAGGTACGGTCTGTCGTTCACCAAATGGGCCGTAGTGAATCGATGGTGGGGCTTACCGCTTTGCGGGGGCTCATTCATCAAGTGGAGGAACGGAGCGGCTTGCACGTTTCTTTAGATACTGCCGGACTGTCAGAAGAGTCTTGGCCTCCAAACGTGAGCGAAACGATCTACCGCATCTTGCAGGAAGCGCTGACCAATATCATTCGTCACGCCAACGCTTCCCATGCGGCGGCCGTCATTTCTAACGACAAGTCCCATCTCTATGTCACAATCACCGACGACGGACTATTCACCGGCATCCTTACTTATGGATTTGGCCTGACAGGAATGAAAGAGCGCGCAGAAAAAGCAGGCGGTTCCCTTACTTTCAGTGCCGTACAGCCGAGCGGCCTGAAAATTGAGCTGTCATTGCCGCTCATGACAACGAATAAGGAGCAAAAAGATGAACAAAGATAAAATACGCGTCGCGCTTGCCGATGATCAGCCGCTTGTGCGTGAAGGCTTCCGCTACGTCATCAACGCACAGACGGATATGACGGTTTCTGGCGAGGCCGGCGACGGTCACGATATTATAGCACTCGCAAAACAAACAAAACCCGATGTCATCCTCATGGATGTCCAGATGCCGCGTTGCTCAGGCATCGAAGCGGCGAAAGACATTATGTCCGCACTTCCAAATACAAAGATAGTCATTTTAACCACCTTTGACACGGAAGAATACGTATTTGAAGGCATCCGTGCGGGCGCAGTCGGCTATCTACTGAAGGATACACTTCCTGAGGAGTTGATAGATGCGATTCGCGCTGCGGCGAGAGGCGAGGCGATTTTCCGTACAGTCACAGCTGCTAAAATTATCAGTGAGACATTTCGAGCGAAGCAACAGCCCCATGCCGAAGAACTGGCAGAGCCGTTCACCAAAAGAGAGCTTGAGGTTCTTCAGCAAATGGCCTACGGACTGAGAAATGAGGATATTGCTGAAAAGCTTTTCGTCAGTGAAAGCACTGTGAAAACCCACGTGCACCGCATCCTGCAAAAATGCAATGCCCAAGACCGGACACAGGCAGTCGTATTTGCCATTCGAAACGGTATTGTGCAATAGAAATCTCTCATCCCGCCATGCTAAAATAAGACAAAGGAGATGATTGGAAATGAAAGAAGAAATCATTGAACGGTTTACTACATATGTAAAAGTCGACACACAGTCCGATGAATCCGTTGACACTTGTCCTTCCACACCCGGCCAATTGACATTAGGAAACATGCTCGTTGATGAATTGAAGTCCATCGGCATGCAGGATGCAGCCATTGATGAAAACGGCTATGTCATGGCAACTCTTCCCTCCAATACTGAAAAAGACGTGCCGACAATCGGCTTTCTCGCTCACGTCGACACCGCTACAGACTTTACCGGCAAAAACGTGAATCCGCAAATCATCGAAAGCTATGATGGAAAAGACATCGTTCTCAACAAACAGCTGCAGGTCACCCTGTCACCTGATCAATTCCCTGAGCTGTCCGGCTATAAGGGCCATACACTCATCACCACAGACAGCACCACCCTTCTCGGCGCAGACAATAAGGCCGGTATCGCTGAAATCATGACAGCCATGGATTACCTCATCAAACACCCTGAAATCAAGCACGGCACAATCAGAGTCGCCTTTACGCCTGATGAAGAAATCGGAAGAGGGCCGCACAAATTTGATGTGAAACGGTTCAATGCATCCTTTGCCTACACGGTTGACGGCGGGCCGCTCGGCGAGCTTGAATACGAAAGCTTCAATGCCGCTGCCGCAAAAATTACGATTAAAGGCAACAACGTACATCCCGGAACAGCTAAAGGGAAAATGATCAACTCTGCGAAAATCGCGATGAAGCTGAACAGCCTGCTGCCGGCAGACGAAGCGCCTGAATATACGGAAGGCTATGAAGGCTTCTATCACCTGCTGTCGATTCAAGGAGACGTAGAGGAAACAAAGCTCCACTACATTATTAGAGACTTTGACAAAGAGAATTTCCAAAACAGAAAAGAAACAATGAAGCGTGCCGTTGAAGAACTTCAAAACGAATACGGGCAAGACCGGATTCTGCTGGATATGAACGACCAATACTACAACATGAGAGAGAAAATTGAACCTGTCATCGAAATCGTCAACATTGCCAAGCAAGCGATGGAAAACCTCGGCATCGAACCGAAGATTTCCCCCATCCGCGGCGGCACCGACGGATCGCAGCTGTCCTACATGGGGCTTCCGACGCCAAACATCTTTACAGGCGGGGAAAACTTCCACGGCAAATTTGAATACATCTCAGTTGATAATATGGTCAAAGCCGTAAATGTCATCGTTGAGATTGCAAAGCAGTTTGAAGCGCAAGCCTAATGCCAAAAGCCAGTCCAAAAAAAGGACTGGCTTTTTTGTGTGAAAATGAAACATTTTAAACGCGTCCTCCGTAAAACAAGTATCAACAAATGAGGAGGAAAAACAATGACAAAACATGCAATCGCTGCAAAGAGTCTCTTGAAAAAATGGATCATTTCCAGGCCGCTTAACATGCAAAAGAAATCCAGCCCATTTCAAAAAATCAGAAAAATGTTCAAACGCTTCTTCAAATAAAACATTCAAATCCCCAAGATACAATCTGTATTCACCCGTACCGCCCAAATGCTCCGAAATTTGGGTTTTTTGTGTTCAATTCCGCAAAATAGGGTATAAACCAAACAAGCAAGAAAACAGCACCCAAAAACAGGCAATTTGAATTACGAAAACTTAGGTTAAAAGTTATATAAAGGAATTTATTTTATCGTCGATAGTAACTATAGAACCAATCATCAACAAGAGCAAACAGCGTGATTCAAGACTATTTTCAGGTCATCAGGTTATACTGTTTTAGAGGGACAGTTTCTTGTTATTTATTGATTTAGAATTTTTTGAATACTTTTTGGCATTTTATCCGTACAATAGAGAGTACCAAAACTTTTTTTGGGAGGTATGTAATATGATCCTATTTATTATCATCGCATTATGTGGCTATCTTCTTTTTTCTTTCAGCAAGGACAATCGCCGCAAACCGCAAAAGACAAGCCCTCTGCCAGCAGCCGCACCTCATCACAACAACCTAATCGACCTTGACGCCATCCGCCAAAAACGCCGGATGCATCTTTCCTAATTCTATATTTCAAACGAAAAGGCTGCTGAATCACGCAGCCTTTTAAAATTGTTTTGATTTAGAGCCTGAAACCTTTTCGCCACCTATCCGTAATTTCATACAAGGCAAACCCAAAGGAGACTTCAGCAATGATCGAGTTATTTATGAAACAAAAAATGTTCTCATTTAAAGATGCATTTCACATTTATGACCGGGATGAACAAGAAACATTCAAGGTGGAGGGGCGTTTTTTCTCGTTAGGAGACTCATTACAAATGACAGACTCATCTGGGAAAACGCTCGTTTCCATAGAACAAAAACTAATGTCTTTATTGCCGCGCTATGAGATTTCAATTGGCGGGAAAACAGTTTGTGAGGTAACGAAGAAAGTAACGTTTTTCAAACCGAAATTTGTGATTTCCGGGCTTAACTGGGAAATCGATGGTGATTTATGGAGGGATGAATTCCAGCTGACGGACGGGGAAAATGTCCGGATGTCAGTGAGCAAAAAGTGGCTAAGCTGGGGTGATTCCTATCACTTGGAGATTGCAAACGAGGAAGATGTTCTGATTTGCACTGCCATCGCTATCGTGCTTGATATGGTTTTATATAACGATGAAAATGAAAGTATTCTCTAAAAAACATTGACAATTGATCCAAAAGTAATAATATTAAGATAATTGAAATCTGAATATGAAGTTTTACCTTATCAAGAGAGGTGGAGGGACTGGCCCTATGATACCCGGCAACCGCTGTTTCAAACAGAATGGTGCTAAATCCTTAAGAACATTGCGTTCTTGCAGATGAGGCGGAGATTTGATCGTTCAAGCTCTTCCTTACACAAAGGAAGAGCTTTTTACATGCTCAATATTTCAGAAAAGAGGCGAATAACATGGCTCAACAAACGAATGTTGCAGGACAAAAAACAGAAAAACAACGCAAAGCACCTTTCCGCGCCGATCATGTCGGCAGTTTGCTTCGTTCCGTTCCGGTAAAGCAAGCCCGGCAAAAAAAAGCGGCTGGTGAGATGACAGCAGAACAGCTTCGTGATATCGAAAATCAAGAGATCATCCGCATCGTGGAAAAACAAAAAGAAATCGGTCTCGATGTGGTAACAGACGGGGAATTCCGGCGTTCTTGGTGGCATTATGACTTCCTGGAAGGGCTTGACGGTGTGGAACCGTTCATCCCGGCTGAGGGGATTCAGTTCCATAACACAAAAACGAAAGCGCGCAGCATCAAAGTGACGGGAAAACTCGATTTTACGAGCCACCCAGCGCTTGCTGATTATCAATTTTTACATGAGATTGCCGGTAACGCGACGCCAAAATTGACCATTCCCAGCCCAAATATGCTGTTTTTTGGCGAAAAGGCGGATAAAGGGATTTATGACGATCAAGAGGAATACTTTCATGATCTGGCCCAAGCGTACAAAAAAGCAATCAAAGCCTTCTATGATGCTGGCTGCCGTTATCTCCAGCTTGATGATACGTCATGGTCTCTCTTCTTTGAGGAAAAAGGCAGAGAGGTTGTCCGGGCGCTCGGCGGTGATCCAGAAACATTGCCAGCCATATTTGCCAAAACAATTAACGATGCCGTCGCAGACCGGCCTGACGATTTAACGATCACAATGCACATTTGCCGCGGCAACTTCCGCTCAACCTGGGCGGCATCAGGAGGGTACGACGCTGTAGCGGAAACGATTTTGGACGGCTTAAACCTTGACGGCCTGTTCTTGGAATACGATGATGACCGCTCCGGTAACTTTGATCCGCTCCGTTTTGTGAAGCGCAAGGATCTGCAAATTGTGCTCGGCTTGATCACATCGAAATACGGCGAGCTTGAAAATCCTGAGGATGTGAAACGCCGTATTAATGAAGCCGCGCATTTTGTCAGCTTGGACCAGCTATGCCTGAGCCCGCAGTGCGGTTTCGCCTCTACAGAAGAAGGCAACCTTCTGACAGAGGAGCAGCAATGGGCAAAGCTTCGCCATGTCATCGACATTGCCAACGATGTGTGGAGATAATCTATCATTGACAGAAATAGAAAATGTGTGAATAATAGATACTATCAGAAAATTTCATAAAAAGGTTTTCCTTATCAAGAGAGGTGGAGGGACTGGCCCTGCGATACCCGGCAACCGCTGTTTAACAGAATGGTGCTAAATCCTTTAGAGCAATGATTGCTCTTGAAGATAAGGTTGAGATTGTCACGCAAGCTCTTCCTTATCCAAAGGAAGAGCTTTTTTATATTTGAATGGAAAGAAGGAATGGACAACATGTCACAACAAACAACACCCGCAGAACAAAAATCACTTCAAAGAAAAAAACCGCCGTTTCGCGCGGATCAAGTCGGAAGCCTGCTGAGATCTGAGCCCGTTAAAAAAGCGCGGCTGCAAAAAGCGGCCGGCGAAATTACGGCTGAGCAGCTTCGCCAAATTGAAAACGATGAAATCATCCGCATTGTGGAAAAACAGAAGGAAACCGGCCTGAACGTCGTGACAGACGGTGAATTCCGCAGAGCGTGGTGGCACTTTGATTTCCTGGAAAACTTAGATGGCGTTGAGCCGTTTACTCCTGAGCACGGAATCCAATTCCATAACGTACAGACAAAAGCACGCGGCATTAAAGTCACAGGTGATATCGACTTTTCAACTCACCCAATGCTTGAAGATTATTCATTTCTCCATAGCATTGCCGGTGACGCGACGCCAAAGATGACGATTCCAAGCCCGAATATGCTGTTTTTCCGCGGAAAACTGGAAAAGGATGCGTATAAAAAAGATTATCACCTTTTCCAGCATGATGTATCCAAAGCATATAAAAAAGCGATTCAAGCGTTTTATGACAGAGGCTGCCGCTACCTCCAGCTCGATGATACAGCGTGGGCCGTTTTCTTATCAGAAAAAGGCTTAAAACAAATCGAAGCGTTCGGAACAACGCCTGATGAGCTTCGCCAGCTGTTTGCGAAATCTATTAACGACGCGATTGCAGACCGCCCGGATGACTTGACGGTAACCATGCATATTTGTCGCGGCAACTTCCAGTCCACTTGGACAGCGGAAGGCGGCTATGACGCAGCAGCCGAAACCATTTTTGACGGCTTGAATCTTGACGGACTTTTCTTAGAGTATGATGATTCACGCTCAGGCGGATTTGAGCCGCTCCGTTACGTAAAACGGTCTGATCTTCAGCTTGTTCTTGGCTTAGTGACATCTAAATTCGGTGAGCTTGAAAATCCGGATGACGTGAAACGCCGTATCGAAGAAGCATCCCGTTATGTAAGCTTAGACCAGCTTTGCCTCAGCCCTCAATGCGGATTCGCTTCAACTGAGGAAGGCAATAAGCTGACTGAAGAACAGCAATGGGCGAAGCTCCGCCATGTGGTTGAGATCGCTAATGATGTTTGGAAATAAGCAAAGAAAAAACACACTTGATTCCCTAGCGGAGCAAGTGTGTTTTTTATGTCATTGTGCGGTGTAGCCCCCATCAAGGACGACAGCCTGCCCAGTGACGCCCTTCGCCTTCTCGCTTGCCAAAAACACGGCATAATCCGCAATTTCCTTGACGGAAAGCAGTCGCTTTTGCGGCACAAGCGGAAAAATGACTTGTTCAAGTACAGAGTCGTAAGGGACATTTCTAGTTTTCGATAGATCGCTAAGCTGATTGCGTACAAGCTGGGTATCGACATAACCCGGACAGAGCGCATTGACTGTTATGCCGTGGGGCGCGCCTTCCAGCGCCCCTACTTTTGTGAGTCCAATGACGCCGTGCTTGGCGCTATTGTAAGCGGATTTCCCTGCAAAGCCGACTAAACCATTAACAGACGCGATATTAATGATTCTGCCAAACTGCTGTTTTTTCATGATCGGAAAAACATGCTTCATTGCAATAAAGGGGGCCGTCAGCATGACCTTGATCAGCTGTTCAAAGGTGTCTGTCGGAAACTCTTCAATCGGAGCGACGTGCTGAATACCGGCATTGTTCACCAGAATATCCAAGCGGCCGAATTGTTTTTGGATGACGTTCACCGTATAAGCAACTTGCGCTTCCTTTGTCACATCATACGGAATGGCCGCCGCGTCAAAGCCTTCTTCTGCAAGCTTGGAGGCTGCTTTTTCACATGCTTCCGGACGGAGGTCTGAAACGATGACGCTGGCACCTTCCCGGGCGAATTCCCTCGCGATTTCGAATCCAATTCCGCCGGCAGCCCCTGTCACCAAGGCGACTTGTTTTCTCATGTCAAACACCTTCCCATTAAGAATTGAGTACAGACTGGCTTACAGCGAAATCAGCTTCTGTTTTTTCATAAACCTCTTCAATTGTGACACCATCCTGAAGCTCCGTCAGTGTCATGCGGCCGTTCACAAAATCAAATACAGCCAAATCCGTAATCAGCCTGTGTACGACTTTCTGGCCTGTCAGCGGAAGGGAGCATGTTTTTTTCACCTTTGATTCACCATGCTTATTGACGTGCTCCATGATGACAACGATCCGTTTCGCCCCGTTGACGAGATCCATAGCGCCGCCCATCCCTTTTACCATTTTTCCCGGGATCATCCAATTGGCCAAATCCCCCTGCTCCGAAACCTCCATTCCGCCGAGAATAGCCAAATCGATATGCCCGCCTCTTATCATCGCGAATGACTCAGCGCTGTCAAAATAAGAGGCGCCCGTCACTTCAGTGATCGTTTCCTTTCCCGCATTGATCAAATCCGCGTCTTCCATTCCTTCCAGAGGATAGGGGCCGATTCCGAGCAAGCCGTTTTCCGACTGAAGCATGACGTGAACGCCATCGGGTATCTCATTTGCGACAAGCGTCGGCATTCCAATCCCGAGATTCACATTCATGCCGTCCTTGATTTCTTGTACAGCCCGTTTGACCATTCGTTTTCTCGCTTCCTTCACTTGGCCTCACCCTTTCCCGATGCTTGCTGAACTGTTCGTTTTTCAATCCGTTTTTCTTGGCTCGCGCCAAGCACGACATGCTGTACGTAAATTCCCGGCGTATGGATGTGATCTGGATCGAGCTCTCCTGCTTCCACGATTTCTTCCGCCTCGGCAATCGTGATCTTGCCTGCCATGGCGGCAATGGGATTGAAATTTCTCGCCGTTTTCCTAAAAACCAAATTGCCCATGGTGTCCGCTTTCCACGCTTTGACGATCGCCACATCGCCGGTAATGCCTCGCTCCAGCACATAAGTCCGGCCGCCGAATGTTTTATGTTCTTTTCCCTCGGCTATGGAGGTGCCGACGCCTGTCGCCGTATAAAATCCCGGTATGCCTGCACCGCCTGCACGAATTCTCTCAGCGAGCGTTCCTTGGGGAACAAGCTCGACCTCAAGCTCTCCGCTTAAAAACTGCCGCTCAAAAATTTTATTTTCACCGACATAGGAAGCGATCATTTTCTTGATTTGCTTGTTAGCCAGAAGCAAACCAAGCCCCCAGTCATCGACTCCGCAGTTATTGCTGACAACAGTTAAATCCTTTACTCCCTGATCTCTTATAGACAAAATGAGCTGTTCAGGGATGCCGCACAGCCCAAACCCTCCCGCGATCAGCGTATCCCCATCATGAATCAGTTTCGCAGCTTCCTTGCTTGATGACAGCACTTTTCCCATATTGATGCCCCTTTCGTTTTCTTCTACACTAGACCAGTCAGGCTGTAAATCGCGATCACAGCAAATACGGCAGCCGTTTTAATGAGCGTGATCGCAAAAATATCGCGATAGGATTGCCGGTGGGTCAAACCCGTCACGGCCAGAAGCGTAATAACGGCGCCATTATGCGGCAGTGTATCCATCCCGCCTGATGCCATTGAAATGACCCGATGCATCACCTCTGGCGGAATATTGTAAGCCTGAATCGCCTGTAAGTATTGTTCTGACATCGCGCTTAACGCAATGCCCATTCCTCCTGAAGCCGAGCCGGTGATTCCCGCCAGTGCAGTTGTCGTAACGGCGCCATTTACAAGCGGATCGGTAAAAGTATGTGAAATTCCGCTGCTCAGCTTATGAAACCCCGGCAGCGCGGCGATAATGCCGCCGAACCCGTACTCGGCACCCGTATTCATAGATGCCAGCAAGGCGCCGCCAATTCCTTCATTCAGCCCTTCCTTCAATTGGGCAAACACACTTCTCCAATCAAATAAAATCGTTGTGATGATGCCAATCACTAAAGCAATCTCCACCGACCAAATAGCAGCCGCTGAAGAAATATCAAGCCTGCCGAACTCCTTTAATCCTATGGAAGAAAAATCAAATCCATTCGGATACCACTTTGGCAGGTAAATGGTAAAATATTTATTCACTGCACCGACGAGAATAAGCGGGACAAAGGCAAGCGCGTGCCGAATCGGGCTTTTGTCCGGTTCAGCCGCGGACTCGATCGATTCAGGAGCAGGAGCATTCTGCGAATCAAAACCGCCATAGCCTTCGCCAGATGCCTGCGCTTTTTTCCGCCTTGATTCCAAATAGAGCATCCCAGCTGCCAGCACAATCACTGCGCCCATCAAGCCCAGCCAAGGGGCGGCATAAATGTCTGTTTTGAAAAACGACGTCGGAATGACATTTTGGATTTGCGGCGTTCCCGGAAGTGCGTCCATCGTAAACGTAAAAGCCCCTAAAGCAATCGTTCCCGGGATGAGGCGTTTTGGTATGTTTGCTTCTTGGAACATGTTTTTCGCAAAAGGATATACGGCAAATACGACAACAAACAGGCTGACACCGCTGTACGTCAAGACAGCACCCATCAGCACAATGGCAAGTATCGCTCTTTTTGCCCCGACAAGCCGGACAATTGTTTTCGCGATTGATGCCGCAAGCCCGGCCATTTCAACGACCTTTCCAAAAATGGCACCGAGCAAAAACACTGGGAAATACAGTTTAATAAAACCCGCCATCTTCTCCATAAAAATTGATGAGAAAAAAGGAAGCACATGGCTTGGATCTGTCAGCAGCACCGCGAATAACGCGCAAATCGGCGCAAACAATATGACAGAAAATCCCCGATACGCCGTAAACATCAGCAAACCTAACGCCAATAGAATGATGATCAGTTCCACACACACATCCCCCGTTTCCGCGAACTAGAAAGCGTTTACAAAAACCTGTCCGCATCGGCTGTTTCCGTCCCCTTTCCATATATGTACGAGAAGCGTGGGCCAACTATTCCGATTAAAAAAGGAAAGCTCCCTTTTTTCGGAGCTTTCCTCTGCCATTCATTTCATTCCTATTAGGATATCAACATCAACCGTAATATCGGCTGTTTTCATCTCTTTCAGCAGGCTTATTCGATCTTTCGGCGCCGACCAGGCAAGCGGCGTCATCTTGAGAAGCCAGTGGATCGCCTGCTGGTCAAGCGTTTTAACATAGCGCAGCCTGACAGGACGGCTGTGTGCAGCATTTGCTGTAAAACGCTCAACAGCTGCCGCATTGGAATACGTGCGCCTTGGTGAATCAGTATATAAAAATTGCCTTAATTCTATTAAATAGTCGCTTCGCGGCACTACTTTTACGAGCATGCCATCATTCTTCAGCAGTCTATGAAACTCTGCATAATTGGACGGCGAAAAAATAGACAGAACAACATCAAATTGGCGATCATGAAAAGGAGCACGCGCCACATCGGCAACCGCCCACATCTGATCTTTGAATGCCTTAGAAGCTTTTAAGATCCCATCTTTCGAAAGATCTATGCCGGTTCCTATCGCTGCTTTCCCTGCATAATCAAACCCGCAAAGCGCATTCAAATGAGAACCCTCACCGCAACCGCTGTCCAGGATGGTGAATGCCTCATGACCAGATGTGGGATGACTGATGAGTTCTGCAATCGCATCATGGAGCGGGTCAAAAAAACCACATTCTCCAATCAGCCTGCTCCTCGCTTCAAAAAGCTCAGCACCGTAACTGGTTTTGACCGGCTTCGTCAGAAAGTTCACGTAGCCGTGCCGAGATAGATCAAATGTATGTCCTCGTTCTGTACAAATCAAGCTTTTCCCTGATGCCGCATCCATAGAAGAAACGCAGAGCGGGCATCGAAACATGCTGAAATCAACTGTTCGCTTCATGATAAAAACACCTCATTCATTCATTTTTAGATAAATGAAAAAGGCATAGACAAATAAACCTAGGCCTATCTCAAAAATTGGCCAGGTCTGGCAGTTTGTCTACACCTGTCATTATCTATAACGAATGAATTGGATAATCATGAAAAAAACTCCCTTTCTGCTCTATGGGTTTCCCCGTTTCCATCATACAACAAATATCCAGGAGCTGGAACCTTATAGTGAAGAAAAATCAGTACTGACATGCTGGTATCCCGCCAACATCATATCAGCATAGCAATCCAGCATGTTTTTCCTTTATTTTCTCATTTTAGAATATAAATTTTATTATTGTGAAAATAGTTAAAAAGGTTGATTTTCAAAAAGTGAAAGGATAAAATACTGCTATCATCTTAGAAAAAGACATTCTTGTATATGATCAGTAATATGGTCTGATTGTTTCTACCTAGTAACCGTAAAAAACTAGACTACAAGAAAGTTTGAATAAATTTGAACGAGTTGAAAAGGACAAGTTCTTTTCTGTTTGCTCTTATTTTTCACACTTTCTGCACTTCCAGAATTTGTGAAGAATAAGAGCTTTTTTTGTTTCCATAATAACCCTCATAGGAGTTGCTATCATGTACTTTTTACTAAACCTTGTCGGTCTCATTGTGATTATGGCAGTTGTATTCCTATGTTCTCCGCAGAAAAAGAAAATCAAGTGGCGCCCGATCATTACGTTAATTGTTCTGGAATTGCTGATTACTTGGTTTATGCTGGGAACAAAAGTCGGAAGCTGGGCTATCGGTAAAATCGGTGATTTCTTCACTTGGCTGATTGCTTGCGCCAGTGACGGTATCGCGTTTGCCTTTCCGTCAGTGATGGCGAATGAAACAGTAGACTTTTTCTTTAGTGCGCTTCTTCCAATTATCTTTATCGTCACATTCTTTGATATTTTAACGTATTTCGGCATTTTGCCTTGGCTGATTGATAAAATCGGATGGGTGATTTCAAAGGCTTCCCGCTTGCCGAAATTAGAAAGCTTTTTCTCTATTCAAATGATGTTTCTTGGAAATACCGAAGCACTTGCGGTTATCCGCCAGCAGCTAACGGTTTTAAGCAACAACCGCCTGCTCACATTCGGCTTAATGAGCATGAGCAGCATCAGCGGCTCCATTATCGGATCTTATCTTTCAATGGTGCCTGCGACATACGTGTTTACAGCCATTCCTTTGAACTGCTTAAACGCGCTGATTATCGCAAACCTGCTGAATCCTGTTCACGTGCCGGAGGATGAAGATATCATCTATACACCGCCTAAAGAAGAGAAGAAAGACTTTTTCTCTACGATTTCTAACAGTATGCTTGTCGGCATGAACATGGTGATCGTTATTTTGGCAATGGTGATCGGATATGTCGCATTAACGTCAGCAGTTAATGGCATTCTTGGCGTTTTCGTACACGGCCTGACCATCCAGACGATTTTTGCTTATCTGTTCAGTCCGTTCGCATTCCTGCTTGGACTGCCAGTGCACGATGCGATGTATGTTGCTCAGCTGATGGGCATGAAATTAGCAACAAACGAGTTTGTTGCGATGCTTGACTTGAAAAACAATCTCAAATCCCTTCCGCCTCACACCGTTGCGGTGGCGACGACATTCCTGACGTCCTTTGCAAACTTCAGTACTGTCGGCATGATTTACGGCACGTACAATTCGATCCTTGACGGAGAAAAGTCAACGGTCATCGGGAGAAACGTGTGGAAACTGCTCGTCAGCGGAATTGCGGTATCTTTATTAAGTGCTGCGATTGTCGGCCTGTTTGTGTGGTAGAAACATTGAGCCATATCCCTTTTCGGATATGGCTCTTTTCATTATTGATAAATAGAGGCTGGCACCTGCACATCCCGGATTCCCGCTGCATAAGGCCCCAAGTCATACTGGCCGAAGACGATGGCGATCCCGTTTGCCGTAAAGTAAAACATTGTGTCTTTGTTTAGGGTTATATCCTCTTTCTTTACATCAGGGAAAAACAGCTCATCGTGTTTTTTGATATAGCTATATAGGTAATCTCTCGTTTTGCTGACTTTTGTTTTGGTGTTCAGAATCTGATCCAGCGTCACCCGCTTTTGTGCTTTCAAGTCATAGTTGAAGGACTGGACAGACGTTAAACCGTGGGCGCCCCCTGAATAGATATAATTGAGTGTTTGAATGCTGAGCTTGTCTGCCGCATTGTATTTGACGCTGAAGGATGTTTGATATTCCGTTTTAAAGCCCTGCTGTTCGCCTGCTTTTTTGTTTTTCAGATATTCCTGATACGATTGTTCAATGTAGGCTTTCAGCTCTTGATTGATTTTCTTTTCAAACGCGGCATTCCCGACGTGATGCACTTGTGGATACGTTAACTCCTTGATCTTTTTGTACGTATGGGTGCTGACAGTCGGTGTTTTCGCTTGAACTGCTTTTAAAGATGGGGCCGCATATGCAAATACGGAAAAAAGCAAGACTGCAATGCCCGCGGCTTTCAGCATTTTATTCCATTTCATACAATCTCCTCCTTTGATGTCGTTGTTTATCATTCCCTTATTTAAGCAATACACACTTTTATAGACTGATTAAATCGAAAGAAGTTTCTAGGTCTAACAGCATGATTTTCCCAATAAAAAAAGAGACACAGGATGTCTCTTTTTTTACTGTTTGCGCCCAGAAATCGCTTCATGAACGGCTTGTGCCAAATCTGTATTTCCGAACATCTCTAATACCGCAATGACAGTCTGGTCCGGAATGTGCTCTGCTTCGTGTTTTGGCACGACCAGATCGTCCATGGTTTTTTTCAAGCTTTCATTCAGCTTTTGCTGCGGATACGCTTTGGCGTACAGCTCCATCGGATCAAGATCATGGTTCACGCACCATTGGGCAAACACCAAAATCATCATATTTTCATCGCGTTCGTAAGCTTCAGCGAGCTGTTTTTCGTTCATAGTTATATACTCCTGCAATATAGTTAAATAAATATTAAGTTAATACTTCTTCATTAATTCTATCAGTAATATTGAAATACTTGCAAATCGCATCGGATAATAGATTATCTGATGATTGCATTTCTTTGCACTTTTCATTGTATAATAAAGCAACTTTTGTTTTGATTTTTTTATCAGCTAAAAATTCTGCTATTTTTATTTTATTCTGAGCTGCCTCTATATTCATAGGAATTAAAAAAGATGAGGATTCGTCTAAAACTCTCGAAAATCTTGTATTTTCATTAAACCGATACATGCTAAAAAGTTGTTGAATAGTCATATTTGCATCGGAATTAATTATTTCTTTAATGACATTGTAGTAAACTTTCGGATTTAAGCAGTCTTCTATAACAGTCTTCTCATAATATTGTCCTTGTTTCCAAGGCTCTAACAGTCTAACTGATTGAATATTATTACTTGTTAACGTTTGTAATCTTCTTATATCAATTCTTCCATTACCCTCCGGTGCTTTTGTTATTTCCATTCTTTTTGAATCCGTATCAATTAAACATAGTATTTTTCCATTCATAGCATTAGCTGTAGTTTTATCTGCTAATGGATAACTTAGGAGACCATATAATTTTATAACATTTGCACAACCCCCTACCGGTAATACCTTGAAGTTTCCATTATCCCTAAGGATCTCTTCAAGATATAATTTATCTGTACTCCCTTCACAAATAATCCAGTTAGTATTATTAGCAGATTTTGAATAACTTATTATACTAGTTGCCAAATCAAACATGCTTTTAAGTCCAATATCATTAGGAAATCTTCTTTGTTCGTCTAAATAATCAAAAAAACTAAAATTAGAAATACATACATCGCCTTCAATTTCTTTATGTAGATGAAATAGGTGACCGCTATTCGTTATAGGTAAAGACCCGTACCAATGAGTAGTAATAAGCACTTGTCTATTATAAACCTTTGATAACTGTTCAAGTCTTTCAAACTGTGGAAAACAGTTAATTACATTCATAGAAACTTCAGGTTCATCAATAGCTAATATAATTTCCCTATCCATTTCTTTTACATTTGATAAGAATGCATATGATATATCAATTAACGCCTTTCTTTGTTCACCAGAACTTAGTTTATTTACTTCACGATTTTTATACCTTAAAGGTCTTTTAGAAAAATAGGCTTCTAAAACTTTTTCTCTTATATCTGTTACAGTTAAGTTTCTTTTACTATTCGCTTCAGGACTATAATTATATTGTTTATCAATCAGTTGTATGGATTCATTTATATTTTCCATAAACGTATTTAAATAATCATTTATAAACGACAAAAAACTTTTATTTCTCCCTTCTATTTCATACTTAGTAGTTAATACATTATCAATTTCATTTAGGACGTCTTTATTCATTAAAGTTTGCATTTGCCTATCCTCTATCTTTAGAATTTCATCAGCACTTTGTTCAACAGGAATGTAGACATATGCATAATAATCTCTAAGTAATTTTCTTAACCTGTCAATTTTCTTTTCATACTCTTTGTCACCTAATAAATTTTTAAAATGACTATCGAAGGGAGCCAAAGTCGGTTTTCCATTAAATTTTGTACCTGAAGGTAATATTAGATATTCTTCTTGGTCGGTATCCTTAGTTAAAGTGGACAGAAATGTATAAAATGTGTTAATATACTCTCTTCTTGCAGCTCCTTTAAGCGAATCTTGTATGCCATTCCAAAATTGAGAACTTATATTATTTAAATCATTTAAAAGTTTCCTATTAACATCAATATCTGACTTACTGTAACGATGACTGTTAAATAAAAACGTTAGAAATCTTTTCTTCTCAATAAAAAAGATCGGGGTGATATATCGATCTTCGCGAGTAGAACCTCTTGTAGCATTCCACTCACGCCCATTGAAAAAAACATCTAATGCTTCTAAAATACCACTTTTCCCAACTCCGTTTGCTCCAATATAGACAGCGTATTTTTGATCATTATTATTTGCAATAGGAGCAAAAATTGATTTTGCATAAGATTTATACCCATTAATAAAAGTTCCAATTATCATCCTTTTTGCCCACCTCAACAATCTATTTATATAATAACTATGGAATTAAAAAGAAAACATTCAAAACTTTACATATTTAGACTATCATATTCATTATAAATATTCTACTTAATATGATTTTAGAAAAAACAAAAAGAGTACCTTATAAAAGATACTCTTTTTAATAAATTATATCTGTCTATCCCAATGGCGATGAGCAGCAATCGCATCGATAAATGCCTTGCTGAAAGCGGTGTAGTCAGGTTTTTCTTCAGCCGCTACGATGCCTGGTCCCTCTGTTGTCCCGACAGAGGATTGAAGAAGGTCAATTCCTTCATTTGCCGCACCGATTGCCTTGTAGTGATTGTAAGCTTCTCTGATAAACGCCATCGCTTGTTTGTTGTCTTTTAACTCCAGTCCTCCTGCGGCATAGACGGCATCATACAGAACAGAATCAACCGTCAGGAACGTGCCGTTGGCCTCAAGCTGCTGTCCGCTGCCGCTTGTCATATACCCCAGATTTTGACTGATGATATCTACTGTGATTCCTTCTTGCTTTAAGGCTTCCAGCACTGTTTGCAGCTCTTTTTCATGAAATCCGTTTCCGGCGAGTACAGCGACTTTTCTTGTTGACGCGGTTTTCACTGTACGGGCTTGGCTTAACGCAGGCGAAGTAAGAATTTCTTTAGATGCTTTACGCTTCGCGGGCGCCGCCACGCCTACTCCTTTGGCGATTTCTTCTGCTAAATCAGCATCGACATTGCTGAAGACATCAACGACCTGCCGCTGTACGTCTTTGCTTTTGACCTTCCCGACCTCGAAGCAGAAAGCAGAAATGATGTGCTGTTTCTCCACAGGAGACATGCTGTTCCAGAAAAGCTTCGCCTGTGAGTAATAATCGTTGAAGCTGTCGCTTCGCTGGCGAATTTTTTTGCCCTCGACTTTTTCCTGATAGTGGACGTAGCCGCCTTCTTCAGCTGTCGCTGGCGACGGATCATTGTTTTGCAGAGAGTTTTTATGATAAGCGACAGGTCCCTTATTGATCGTCATCCGGTGATAACCGTCGTATTGATTGTTATGGAATGGACATACCGGCCGGTTAATCGGAAGCTCATGGAAGTTCGGACCGCCAAGACGAATCAGCTGTGTATCCGTATAAGAGAAAAGTCGCCCCTGCAATAGCGGGTCATTTGTAAAATCGATGCCCGGCACGACATTTCCCGGGTGGAATGCGACTTGTTCTGTTTCCGCAAACACATTATCCTGGTTGCGGTTCAGCGTCATTTTCCCAATGATCTTCACCGGCACAAGCTCTTCCGGCCACAGCTTAGTCGGATCAAGAATATCAAAATCAAACTTGAATTCATCTTCCTCATCAATCATCTGCACGCCGAGCTCGTATTCAACCTTGCCGCCGTTTTCAATTGTTTCCCACAGGTCACGGCGATGGAAATCCGGATCTTTCCCGGCAATTTTCTGCGCTTCATCCCATACGAGAGAATGCACTCCGAGCACCGGCTTCCAGTGAAATTTCACGAAACGTGCCTTTCCTTGTTCATTGACAAAACGGAACGTGTGAACGCCGAAGCCTTCCATCATTCTGTAGCTGCGCGGGATGCCTCTGTCTGACATCGTCCACATCACCATGTGAGCCGACTCAGGGTTATTGGCGACAAAATCCCAAAACGTATCGTGAGCAGTCGCTGCCTGAGGCATTTCATTGTGAGGTTCAGGCTTAAACGCATGAACCAAATCCGGAAATTTGATTGCGTCTTGAATGAAAAACACCGGAATGTTATTTCCCACAAGGTCATAGTTTCCTTCTTCAGTATAAAATTTTGTCGCAAAGCCTCTGGCATCCCGCACCGTGTCTGCGGAGCCTTTAGAACCCGCAACCGTAGAGAAACGGACAAATACCGGTGTCTTCACCGAAGGGTCCTGAAGAAATTTGGCCCGTGTATATTCCGTCATTGGTTCGTAAACCTGAAAAAAGCCATGCACGCCATACCCGCGTGCATGCACAACGCGCTCCGGAATCCTCTCATGGTCAAAGTGCGTCATTTTCTCCCGAAAGTGAAAATCCTCCATCAGCGTCGGGCCGCGAACCCCGGCTTTTAACGAGTGCTCATCCTCTGACACCCGCAAGCCTTGGTTTGTCGTCATCTTCTTCCCGCTGTTATCGGCCCTGTACTGCTCAAGCTGCTCGTCCTTTGAGTGTTCATTTACACGTTTGTTTTGGTCATCACTCATGTCTGCTCCCCCTTTTTAAAACGAAACATTCTACAGCACATTTACCCGTGGCGTTCTTCATATAAACTGCTAATCCGCTCATTAGGATTTTTGGTCTACATATAAATATGCGGTCATACACATTTGAAATAAGCCTTCTTCACAGAAAGAAAGGATGGAAGCGCTTACTAAAAAAAGCTGTTGAATAGGGGAGGTCATATCATGCTTGCCATACTCGGTTTTGTGATGATGATTGTCTTTATGTACCTTATTATGTCTAACCGGCTTTCCGCTCTTATTGCTTTGATTGTCGTTCCTATTGTGTTTGCCCTGATCAGCGGATTTGGCAAAGATCTCGGCGAGATGATGATTCAGGGCGTTACAGACCTCGCCCCTACCGGTATCATGCTGTTATTCGCCATCCTGTATTTCGGCATTATGATTGACTCAGGTCTGTTTGATCCTCTCATTGCCAAAATCTTATCGTTTGTCAAAGGAGATCCGTTAAAAATCGCCGTAGGCACAGCGGTTCTGACCATGACCATTTCGCTGGACGGAGATGGGACAACAACCTATATGATTACCATTGCAGCGATGCTGCCTCTTTACAAACGGCTCGGCATGAACCGTTTGGTGTTAGCGGGAATAGCGATGCTCGGTTCGGGGGTTATGAATATTATCCCGTGGGGCGGGCCGACTGCGAGGGTTTTGGCCTCCTTAAAATTGGACACGTCAGAGGTTTTCACGCCGCTGATTCCCGCTATGATCGCCGGCATTCTCTGGGTGATCGCCGTTGCTTATATCCTCGGAAAGAAAGAGCGGAAGCGGCTCGGCGTCATTTCGATTGATCACGCACCGTCTTCCGATCCGGAGGCCGCACCGCTCAAGCGTCCCGCTCTTCAATGGTTTAACCTGCTGCTGACTGTCGCTCTGATGGCCGCACTGATCACCAGCCTGCTGCCGCTTCCTGTTCTTTTTATGACTGCGTTCGCCGTTGCCTTGATGGTTAACTATCCAAATGTCAAAGAGCAGCAGAAACGAATCTCGGCGCATGCGGGTAATGCGTTAAACGTTGTCTCAATGGTGTTCGCGGCAGGGATATTCACAGGCATTCTCTCCGGCACAAAAATGGTGGATGCCATGGCGCATTCTCTCGTTTCACTCATCCCTGATGCCATGGGCCCGCACCTGCCGTTGATCACTGCGATCGTCAGCATGCCCTTCACCTTTTTCATGTCGAATGACGCCTTTTACTTCGGTGTCCTTCCCATCATCGCCGAAGCCGCTTCCGCTTACGGAATAGACGCCGCTGAAATCGGAAGGGCCTCCTTGCTGGGGCAGCCTGTGCATCTGCTCAGCCCACTTGTGCCTTCCACCTATCTATTGGTAGGAATGGCAGGCGTCAGCTTTGGCGACCATCAAAAATTCACTATTAAATGGGCCGTGGGAACAACGATTGTGATGACCATTGCGGCGCTTTTGATTGGGATTATTTCTTTCTAAATGTATGAGCTTGATCGTAGCATTGAGTACAGAGGGGAGAAGATCAAATAGGATATTATGAGTGAATAGAAGATTCATGCCAACAACTCCTCATTACAATCATAAGAGCCTGCTATATTGCAGCAGGCTCTTTCACATTTGGCATTATTTTTTTGTATAGCGCACCCAGTCATAATGAGCGTATAGCGGATTTACACCATTGTAGGAGCCAAGCCATTCATCGACACCCGTGCCATTCCACAAGTTCATCATGATCTTTCCAGGTGTTGTCGGAATTTGGTTTGTTGCAGTATGTTTTAATTGCCCGTCGACATACCATTTAATAGAGTTTGGCTGCCAATCGAATGCATACGTATGATAGGCATTGGCTGCATCAAACCCGAGATCAACAATCTTCTCATGGTTTCCTGCACCATTTGTATAATAGTTAAATTGAACCTTCGTTGTGTCTTTTCCTAAAAATTCGATATCAATCTCATCCCAAGGAGTTCCATCTGTTGGACCTGTGTAAGTGAAGAACGATGAAACGATCCCTGTGTTTTTAGCTGGTTTCATTCTGACTTCATAAAGTCCATAGCCATATGTTTGAACAGAACGGTTTTCCCCGCAGTCAAACTTGTTATAAGCTGGGCTTGTTAGCGCTAAACGCATTTCACCCAATGACGTCATTGATACGTTATTAGCCCGCCACGTGCAGTTGAACATATTTCCATTCGAATAACCATCTGCTTTTTGCCAAAAACCGGAGTTATAGCCGTTAAAAGGGTCAAAAAACGATCCACCTGTTTGAGCCGAGGCAGTAGAAGTGACTGCAAACAAACTCATAAACAATCCAGTGACAAGAAGCAGCAACACTCGTTTCAGATAAGGCATATTGGCATTCCCCTTTCATTGAAAGCGTTTTCTATGTTGATCTTACATGATTCTTTTAAAAGGGAACATCGGTCAAAATAATGATAATACCGAATCTTACTTACTTGAATCCTGTAACTATCTTCATCTTCCCCCTGAAAAAAATAAAAACCTAAATTACCATCAGCACAGACAGAGATGATCCGCACTCATTGTAATTTAGGTTTTGCCTGCTTTATCAGTAACAATCCTAACATTATCATATGGAAATGTAAGAAAAAAACGAACACACGAAAATAAAAATGTCAGCGCTCTCATTATGCTTGTTTAACTACCCTTTCTATGTGAATGGTTAAATACAGCAGCTCGTCACTTGTGAGCTTGTGCTCATACTCCCGCTCAATGTAGGTTTGGATTTTCTTCGTGCATTCATACGCGCGATGATACTTTTCTTTCACTGTATCCAGCAAAAAATCGTCCTGGCTTTCCATGTGAGTGCCGTTAAAAAGGCGCTGCGCGAAAAATTTTAAGTGGGTGACGAACCGATAATAGTGAAGCGATTCTTCGTTGAATTCAATCTTAAAATGGTATTTTACAATACTCAAAATCTCTTGCATGACTTTTGTAATGTTGATGATATTGGGCATCTCTTCATTCAGCTCGGCATTTACAATATGCAGAGCAATAAAGCCTGCTTCATCCTCTGGCAGAGAAACACCTGTCTTGTTTTTTACCATAACCAACGCTTCTTTGCCGATCACAAATTCGTCTTTGTACAGCCGTTTTGTTTCCCACAGCAAGGCGTTTTTGATATCAAGCCCTTTCTGGTTGCGCTGGATGGCAAAGTTAATATGGTCGGTCAGCGACACATAGATGCTGTCGTTGAGCTTTTTGCCAAGCTGTAATTTTGCGTAGCTGATAATCTCTTCGGATACTTCCATACACTCGATCGGTATATCATACAAAAGGGTTTTGAACTTTTCTGATACATCCTTGTTATCGAGCGTGAACACTTTCTCAATGCGGGCTTCATCGACATCATCGCCGGACTTTTTCTGAAACGCGAGCCCCCTGCCCATGACGACCAATTCTTTCCCCTGTTCATTGACCACACTGATCACATTATTGTTGATCACCTTCGCAATTTTCATGACATGTCCCTCCAATCAACTAAGAACAGACTATATCTTGATTGTACATTCTTTTTGTACTAGGTCAATATCATCAGGGAAAGACGGAAGCTGATCAGTACAATTCACTCCGTACCTGCTGTCCGGGCTGTTTTTGAAGCAGCGCCTCCAGATGGCGTTCAAATGATGCCTTGTCAGCTTTCTGCTTTCTGACAATGCTGTTCATGCTTTTGACGCTTTCGGCGCTGTATTGTGTATATTGTTTTTTCAGCTGATCCAGCTGCTGTCTTGTCTTCTTCGCGTTTTTCGGTGTGACTTGGCCGATGAGTTTGATCATATTGTCTGCGGTCTCAAAAAAAGCGGCTCTATTTTCTGTCAGCTGCTGAATTTCGATGCGGCTCATGTCTTGATTACGCGTTTTTTGAAGCAAGGCGACCGCCTCGCTGTTTTGTTTTTTGAGCGATTTGTTCTCAAGCTTAATCGATTCGAGATTCTCCTTCGCAATGTCTGCTTCTTCTTCAGTCATGCTGCTTCGCACGAAGTATTCTGGATTGCCGATTCCATAATCAAATGCTTCGCTCACTTGTATCATGGAACTGAACACAATGGCCAGCTGCCTGTCGCTTGCGAGGGCTTGGAAATCCTGCTTTTTCTTACTGCTCATCGGTTTGGCTGCGGTTTGTTTTACTGTCTTTTGATCACAGTCTGCGAACATCTGAGCCTCACCTTCACTTTCGCATGCGCTCATCACAAGAACTGTGACCAGCAGGCTTATACACAAGCCTATTCGCCTCATGCTCTGTCTCCTCTCTGCTGAATCCCTTCTGGAAAATACCATGAAATATAGTTAAATGGTACCAGATACACCTAACCCCAGCAATAAATCAAAAGTATGATTTGAAGCGAAAAAACATAAATATTTTGTAAAAATTGACGTGCATTCCATTCTTTTCAGGCCTATTTCTCGTACAATAGAAGTATCGTTACCGGAGAGGGGCTCTGATGATGAAACGTTTTACGAAACAAGAAAACAGCTGGGTGTTATATGACTGGGCAAATTCTGCTTACTCAATTGTCGTGACCACCGCGGTATTTCCGTTATTTTATAAATCAGCAGCTGCGGAAAGCGGTGTCAGCGCCGCTCAATCGACTGCCTATCTGGGCTATACCATTGCGATTTCAACGTTTATTCTTGCGATGCTCGGCCCTATTTTAGGCACAATCGCCGACTATGAAGGGTGCAAGAAAAAGTTCTTCGGTTTCTTTGTGTCAGCCGGTGTCGCCAGCACCGCGATGCTCGCCTTTATCCCTAGTGAACATTGGCTGCTATTGTTGCTGTTTTATACGATATCGGCTATCGGTTTTTCTGGCGCCAATGTGTTTTATGATGCCTTTCTCGTTGACGTCACGCCTGAGAAGCGGATGAATCTCGTCTCAGCACGGGGTTTTGGCTTAGGATACATTGGAAGCACGATTCCATTTATCATCAGTATTGCTGTCATCCTGCTCGCACAAGCAGAGACTATTCCAGTGTCTGTATCGGCCGCAAGCCAGCTGTCCTTCTTCATAACGGCTGCCTGGTGGGGGCTGTTCACCATCCCAATGATTAAACATGTCCATCAACGCTATTACATCAAAAAAGAACCTCATATTGTCATCAACAGCTTTAAGCGGCTCGGCCAAACGATGAAACGGATCAGACAATACCGGGCACTTTTCCTCTTCTTGCTCGCTTATTTCTTTTATATCGACGGAGTCGGCACGATTATTACGATGTCGACATCCTATGGATCAGATTTAGGGATCGGCTCCTCAAGCCTTCTGATCATCCTATTTGTCACCCAGGTGGTCGCCGCGCCGTTTTCGATTATATACGGAAAACTGGCAGAACGCTTCACGGGGAAGACAATGCTGTACGTCGGGATCGTCATTTATATGATCGTCTGCGTGTATGCCTATTTTATGGAGACAACGCTTGATTTCTGGATACTGGCTATGCTTGTCGCCACCTCGCAAGGCGGTATTCAAGCCCTAAGCCGTTCCTATTTCGCCAAGCTTGTGCCAAAGCGCCACGCTAATGAATTCTTCGGTTTTTACAACATTTTCGGAAAATTCGCCTCAATTATGGGGCCGCTGCTCATTGCCGTGACAGCCCAGCTGACCGGGAAATCCTCGACTGCGGTGTTCAGTCTGATCATTTTGTTTGTAATTGGTATTGTGATTCTTGCCTTTGTTCCGGAGGAGACCAGCGCCAATGTCAGCCAGCAGCAAAATGACCTGCCCCTATAACTGGGAGCAGGTCATTCATCATTTATTCGCTTTATTCACCTTCAGCTTTTTCCCTTTGACGGTTGTGTTCTTCATCACTTTGAGAACATGAGGGCCTTTACCATTTAAAATCTCAACGTATGAGGCGTTATCCATGATCGTAATGATGCCGATGTCGTCAGCTAACACACCGTCAATTTTTGCAATCGTTCCTACAAAATCAACGGCTCTGATTTTCTTTTTCTTTCCGCCGTTAAAATACAGCTTCATAATGTCTTTATTCAGCTCTTCGCTTTTGTCTTTTTTGCTTTCCGGACGGTCATTCATTTTAGCTAGAAATTCTGGTTTCTTCCTTGCCACTTCCTCTTGAGAAGGGGCTTCTATTTTTTGAATCTCAAATCCGATATATTCTTCAATGTCGGCTAAAAACCGTTTTTCGAAGGCCGTGACAAACGAAATGGCCTTTCCTTTGTTCCCTGCGCGTCCCGTTCGGCCCGTGCGGTGGACATAGCTTTCCTTTTCAAGCGGCAGATCATAGTTGATGACAAGGGAGATATTTTCAATATCAATCCCGCGCGCGGCGACATCCGTCGCGACTAAGTAACGGTACTCGCCACGTTTAAATTCATTCATGACGTCGAATCGGTCTTCCTGAATCATTCCGCCGTGAATTTTATCGCATGGATATCCTAAGTCATCCAATTCATCGGTCAGCTGATTGACGTGCTCCTTCGTTCGGCAGAAAATGATGCAGCTGTCGGGATTCTCCGTCATCAGCACATCTTTCAGCAATGAAAATTTATGCTCTTCTCTTACTTGAATCACCGCATGTTCAATATTTCTTGTGGTAAGCCCGGCCGCTTTGATTTCGATATGCTCGGGGTTTTGCATATATTGACGGCTCAGCTTCTCGATATCCTGCGGAAGCGTCGCCGAAAACAGCATCGTCGTACGCTCAGTCGGAAGATGCTTGATAATCGCCTCCACCTGCTCAATGAAGCCCATATTCAGCATCTCATCCGCTTCATCAATGACCAAATAAGAGAGACGATCCAACGGCAGCGTGCCTTTTTCGATATGATCCAGAACACGTCCCGGCGTACCGACAACAATGTGGCTTTTTTGCTTAAGCTCAGCTTTTTGTTTATCAAAGGAGGATTTTCCAAATACGGCTGTCGCTTTGATCCGTTTAAATCGTCCGATGTTCGTGATATCTTCCTTTACTTGCACCGCAAGCTCACGGGTTGGAGTTAAAATAAGCGCCTGCGGCTTGTTTTCATCCCAATCCGCCAGCTCACAGAGAGGAATTCCGAACGAAGCCGTTTTCCCGCTTCCCGTCTGTGATTTGACGACAAGATCCTTTCGTTCAAGGGCAGCGGGGATCACGCTCTGCTGCACCTTGGTCGGTTCTGTATATCCTAGTCCTTCCAGTGCTCGTAAAATGTCATGACTGATTTGATAGTTTTTAAAATGACTCATGTATAAACTCCTGTCTCTTGCAGATGTTCTCATTATACTCTAATTGACGAAGGCATATGTGTTTTGTCGAAAATATGATGTGTTAAAAGCCATCGATTCCCTGGCTTTTTAGCTCCTGAACAGCCAATCGTGCCAGTGCGTCGGCCCCCGCGCGATTCGGATGCAGCGTATCTCCATCCATATAAAGCGCGAGTGTTTTTTCCGGACCGATCAATGTAAAGTATGCCGAGCTGAGGACATTTAAGTCAATGAGATGTGTTTTTTCCTCTTCGGCCAAAGCTAAAATAGAGGCCCTGTACCATCTGTTTACAGACGAATGGATGCCCTCAGAAGTAAAATCGGTCGCCCGGCCCTGGGGCGTTGATAGGATGACGTCCGCTCCTTTCGTTTTCACCTGACGTATCATATCACGCATCATCTCTTTAAATTCCGCTTCAGATTCATTATGCTTCGGATTTGTGTCATTAATGCCAAGCTGCAACATAAAATAATCTCCCGGTTTAATATACTTCAGGATCGCCTCAAGCTGTCCATCATTTCTGAATCCTCTCGCGATCTGCCCGCCAGACGCCATGTTTCTCACTTGAAAGGTGTGTTTATCGATATAGTGAGGCAGCATCTGCCCCCAGCCCGCCTGCTTGCTGCTGTTGAGCGGATAATAATTGCACACCGTCGAATCGCCGCCGACATAAATGGTTCGATTCGTCACCGGCTGATCAGACAATTTCTTTATTTTCAAGGCGCTAAGCGTAAAAGCGGTGCCAGCTTTCCCCTCTGTCACCAGCAGATTCAGCTGCCCGTCGGTGACAGGAATTTGGAACGTATCCTCCGCGCCATCCCCTGTCATATTAATGACCTGAAACACGCCCTCCGCCGCCACACTGGCCCTTGCCGTATTGCCAAGCGTCACCTTCACCTCATAAAGGCCATTCGGGAGATCCACATTAAACGTGTTATTGCTTTTCGTCCCATACGCTAAAAACTGAACCGCATCCCTTTTCACACCAGTCCCGGATGCCGCCACATCCCTCATATTCTCCGGTGTTTGAAAACCGTAGCCCTTTGACCGGTCATACCGATCAGACGCCCTGACACCAATATAATCAGGCTCCACTGAACCGCTTCCAAAGTCAAACTGATACACCTTCGGCTCCGCTGCCTTCACACTCTCATTCCCGCCAAAACACAGCATCAGCATCATCACAAAAACCGCTGCCATCCATTTTTTCATCAAGACTCCCCCTCTATGAAAACGCATACATTAATGCATACTCGGTGATTGTTTCTTTATGATGACTGAATGCAGAAAAAAATTGCGTTGACAAACAAAAAGGAAGATTTTATTATATCAATAGATGATATATCATTTGTTGATATAGAAAATGAGGTGAACACTTGCCAAAGCAACGTCCGCAGGAAATGGATCAGCTTACCGATCCAGCCTATTATATTGTCTTAACCTTGCTGGAGCCAAAACACGGATATTCGATCATGCAGGAGATTGAGGACATGACCGATGACTCCTTTACGATCGGCCCGGCTACCTTATATACATTGTTAAAGAAATTACTGCAAGAAGGGATCATTGAGCTTGTCAACAATGACAACCCGCGCCGCAAAGTGTACCAAACCACCTTGCACGGCCAAGAACTACTCAAACAAGAAATTCAGCGCAGAAAAGTGATGGCTGAACACGGTCAACGTGCTTTTCAACAATTGAAAGGGGATTAGTCATGAAACAGAAAAAATTTATGATGTCTGAAGGATTGGCCTTTTCAGAAGAAAAGGATATGAAGAGACTAAGTGATATGGCCAGCAAAGGCTGGGTACTCGATTCTTTTGCGTTTATGGGGTATAAGCTTAGAAAAGCTGAGCCGCGGAAATTGATCTACAGTATTGATTATCATGATGTTGAGGAAGAAAGCTTGGCGGAATACACCGTGATGTTTGAAGCGGCCGGATGGGAACATGTTTGCTCTTCACAAGGTATGCATATCTTTTCGGCTGAGCCCGGGACTTCGCCGATATACAGTGATCAATCCACCATGAGAGAGAAATATAAAAGAAGCGAAAAAGACGTTCGAAACGTAACCTGTACCTTGAGCTTCCTGACTCTCTTATCAATTGCACTCCATTATGTAACAGGATTATCAAATTGGGTGCCTTTGGCTTTCCTGGTTGTGACTTTTCCATTTCTCGTAACATATGCGGCAACAAAAGCAAGAACGCTTGGAAAGTGGGGAAAATCAGTGTGACTTCTTGTCACACTTGATCACATCCCAACCTCCGCAATAGAAACTCATCTGATCTTCTTGATCATACACATAATAACGGAGTCTTTCCCATTGATCGTCAGTCGGTTCAATCTCCAACTCAACCGCATCGATGGATTCAAGGTCATCCAGCTTTGATGCACTAATGTCTTCAAACCGCAAATGAATGTCACAGGTTTGAGCAGATAGTTTTCATTCAAACACAGGAATATGAATATAACGATCATCTTCTTTCATATAGAAAGAAAACTCGTTTAATGTAAATGGACCTGTATCCTCATCAGAAAGATGCTTTTTCATTTTCTCGTATTGTGTGATATTCAAATGAATTCCTCCTCTTTTTAGTTACCGCCAACCATATAAATGTCCGCAGCATCATATTCAAACCACATGATCCGTTCGCCTGAGTCCGTTAGGCATTGGAGCTTCCCATCGGAAAAATAGCTTTTATCCGGTTGAGGATCAGTGATCAGAAAAATATCGTCATTGATAGAAGCTAACAGAAAGAGAAAGCCTGCAATGTCCCGGTCTGCTTTCTGTAATACAGATTGGAAATGAAATTCTCGTTTCGCCAGCTTCGTCACCTTGTATGCATGACCTTCAAAGTACTCGGACAGGTCTTCTATAAATGAACCAGTCGTTATCACTTGTATCATGATTCGCTCATAGTCACGCCCTTGCCAAATACGATAAAATGACTCTGCATCTTCAAGCTCACATCATCATAACCGGCTTTACCGCTCATCCCATTTGAAATATCAAACACTCGATATGGATCAGGCGGGATGATGTGATGACATCTGCTTCCTGGCTTCCATTTGATGAGCTTGTTCACTTCTGACCAGATGCGGTCTTGTTTTGTCTGACTTAAAGCGCGCCAATTCATCATAATCTCATCCCTACACCTTATTGGATATCATGCTTATAAACACCAGATGAGGTCACTGCGTAAACAGCGTTACTTGTCAGTTTCAGCTGTTGAACGTCTAGGGCTCCACCGTTCGAGTCACAGCATGTTATCTCTTTCATCTCTTGACTCACATCAGCAGAAATTAAATAAAGAAACGACTCAAGCTCTTCACTGTAACAATTGAACGTCCCAACCAAAAAACCTTCTTCGGATATCGCGAGCTGATCAAATGCTTCTGAGTCCGGCTCTTTATCCGACAGAATCCACACTCGTCTCACGACCGTTTCGTCTTAGTTTTTAAATTTGCAGAGTATATATAATCATTACTATCGCTTTTTAATACTAACTAAGTTTTCAATATATTATATGCTCTATTGTTTTATATTCTTTTTCAAGCCAATCATAGTCACTAAGAATAGTACATTAACTTTTCCTTTTACTAATTGAGAATCGCACCAAGAATTTGAAATAACTGTATTATTGATTTAACATGTTAGCTTCATTGGAATAGGATTACAATATTTTTCTAGAATGTTTATGTTATTTTAAGAATCAAAAAAGGCCGCATAGGCCTTTTTACATTTTCCATTATTGCATTTGTTCAATCTCCGTACCCTCAGCTGTCACATTCGCCTTCCCCTGCCTCCTGACAAGCGTCAAGGCCATGCCCGCAAAGATCAGCACGATGCCAAGCGTTTGATAGAGGTCAGGGCGGAAGCCTGTGAAGACGGTATCGAGCACGATCGCGACAGCGGGGTCGAGAAATACAATGATTGAAATAAATTTCGTTGATAAAAATCGCAAACTGTCAAAAAACAGCAAATATACAATACCCGTATGGATGATGCCGGTAGATACCACCATAATCCAGTTTCCCTGAGATAGGTCAGCAAAAGCGCCAAAGTGAATAAACGGAATCAGGATGATAACCCCTAAACCCGTCTGCAAGAAGGTGGTCGTGTAAGGACTGAGATTGTGAATGCCTTTTCCCAATAAAGTGGTGAACGCATAAAACAGTGCGGCGAGAACTGCCCATATGATCCCTGATCCCATCAGCTGTGTCAATGAAGTGCTGCCGTTAATCCCGGAAATCAGCGCAGTTCCCAGAAAGCAGATGGTAATGGAGCTGACGGAGATCACATTTAATTTCTCTCTGTAGAGGAAACTCCCCAGAAGAAGAACAAGCACCGGCGCTAGGTGATAAACGGAGATGGCAATTGTAACGGACGTTTCTTCAAAAGACTTAAATAAGAACACCCAGTTGAATACAAGAAAGAAACCGCACGCCAATGTTTGCAGCACGTCTCTCTTGCTCCATTTTTCAGTTTTATACTGGCCGGACGCCAGCCAGCAAAGGCCTAAAAACAGCGTCGCGCAAAGGCAGCGGACAAAGACCAATTCAAATGACGGCAGATTGGTATGCTCTGAGAAAAAGCCGATGGAGCCGAAAATCACCATAGAGATGACCATTTTGATTACGGCTGTTGATTTTTGTTTTGACGATATGGAAAGATCCTGTTGCATCAAACGTATTCTACCTCCAGTACTGCATAGCATAAACTGTTTTTTGTGAATTCAGAAATCTACACATAGAATTCCTCTTTTTTACATGTAGATATTATAACACTTCTATTCTAAATAAAAAAAAGCGCCCAAGGGCGCTTTTTTTACAAATCTATCGAACAATCAAAACCGGGCATGTTGATAATTGAGACACTTTATGGCTGACGCTTCCAAGCATCATTTCTTTCAGGCCGCTGATCCCCCGGCTGCCAACTACAATCAGGCTGACGCCTTTCTCTTTTGCGTGATTTAGTATCTCATGCGCCGGCTCGCCATTCGCGTAAATGGTTTCAGCTAGAACGCCTTTTTCGGCTGCTTTTTCTTTTGCATTCTCAAGGATTTTCAGGCCCTCTTTTTTAACCTCGTTCCTGATTTCATCAATAAAGTGTTCAGGCACATAGACAATTCCCGTCAGAGAAGAAGTCGTGACGACGGCTTCTCTCCCCACATGAAGAATGCTTAGTTCCGCTTGCTGCTCTTTTGCCAAATGCACTGCGGCATCAAGCGCTTTTGCACTCATGTCTGATCCGTCAATCGCTACTAACATTTTGTTAAACATGCTCTTCCCGCCTTTCGGACTGTGGGTGGTTCATCTTTCTTTTTTATTGTCTGCCTGCATTTCGTTATTGTCAATTGAAGCGCATGAGTTTTCAAAAAATTGTCAGATACTCTCTCCGTTTGTGGCGATGACCTGCTGATACCAGTTGAAGCTTTTTTTCTTGATACGGTTAAATGTTCCATGTCCTTCATTGTCCCGGTCCACATAAATGAAGCCGTAGCGTTTTTTCATTTCCGCAGTAGATGCGCTGACAAGGTCAATTGGCCCCCATGTTGTGTATCCGATTAATTCAACGCCGTCCGCAATGGCTTCGCGCGCTTCAATTAAATGATCACGCAGATAGTTGATTCTGTAATCGTCCTGAATCGTGCCGTCCTCTTCAACCTTGTCTACAGCGCCAAGGCCATTTTCAACGATGAACAGCGGCTTCTGATAACGGTCGTATAAGGTGTTGAGCGTGATGCGCAAGCCTTTCGGATCAATCTGCCAGCCCCATTCTGATGATTTGAGGTAAGGGTTTTTGACTCCGCCCAGCAGGTTGCCCCCTGATTTTGCAAGCTCTTCCGGATCTGTGCTCGCCGCCATCGACATGTAGTAGCTAAACCCAATATAATCCACCGTATGTTCTTTCAAGAGCTCTTCATCGCCTTCAGCCATTTCAATTTCAATATTGTTTTCTGCCAGATAGCGTTTCATATATCCCGGGTATGCGCCTCTTGCCTGAACATCTGAGAAGAAAAGTGTTTTGCGCTCATTCTCCATTGCCGCGAAGACATCCTCCGGTTTAGAAGTCATCGGATAGGTTGTCGTTGCCGCTATCATACAGCCGATTTTCGAATCAGGAATGATGTCGTGACCCGCTTTGACAGCAAGAGCACTGGCCACAAATTGGTGGTGTGCCGCCTGGTACATCGCGTTTAATTTGTTTTCTCCTTCTTCAAAGACAAGACCGCCTCCGGTAAACGGCGCATGGAGCACCACGTTAATTTCATTGAACGTCATCCAATACTTCACTTTGTGTTGATAGCGTTTGAAAACCGTTTTGGCATAGCGTTCATAAAACTCTATGACTTTGCGATTCTTCCAGCCGCCATAATTTTTCACTAAACCGAGCGGCATTTCATAATGAGAGATGGTTACGACAGGCTCAATATGATGCTTTAACAGCTCATCAAACAGATCATCATAAAATCTGAGGCCGTCTTCATTGGGCTCCTCTTCATCGCCATTCGGAAAAATTCTCGTCCACGCAATCGATGTGCGGAACGCCTTAAATCCCATTTCTGCAAATAAGGCGATATCCTCTTTATAACGATGATAAAAGTCAATCCCGTTGTGATACAGATTCAAGGAAGTCATTGATTCATCAAATGGAGACATGATCCCGTTCGGCGATACGTCAGCTGTCGAAAGCCCCTTACCACCCTCGTTATAAGCACCCTCCACTTGGTTGGCAGCAACTGCGCCGCCCCATAAAAATCCTTCTGGAAATCGTTTTGCGTTTGAACTCATATTGATCACCCCATTAGTTTTTTCAAGATAAAGCAAGCAGCGCTTCTTTTGTCTGCACTTTACCGATCTCTTTTACCGGCGAAAATGAATATTGGTCTGTGTTGGTCACGATCACCGGGGTAATGACGTCATATCCCGCGGCTTTGATTTGCTCCAGATCAAAGGACACGAGCGGATCTCCCGGTGCGACCTTGTCGCCTTCTTTGACGTGAGCCGTGAACCATTGTCCCTCCAGCTTCACCGTGTCCAATCCAATGTGTATGAGTATTTCAGCTCCCTGATCACTCGTAATGCCAATTGCGTGTTTTGTTTTAAAAATGGTGGTAACGCTTCCATGAACAGGCGAAACCACTTCTCCTTCTTCAGGCTCAATGGCAAATCCTTTTCCCATGATCCCGGCAGAAAACACTCCGTCTTTGACTTCACTTAATGCTTTCACTTCTCCCTTAATCGGGCTGTGAATGATCTCTCTGCTGCCTTCATGCACTGCCGGCTGCTGGCTGCCGTCAGAAGGCACATCCTCGAATCCAAGCAAATACGCAGCTGCTGTTCCCGCCGCAAACGCAATCACAAGGCCGATCATCGCGTAAATAAACGTTGGGCCGATAAAGACAGGGATGCTCGGGAGACCTGCATTACCTCCGACGATATAGGAAGCAACACCCGTCATGCCGTAAAACGCGCCACCGGCTGCACCGCCAATCAAAGCGGCCGCAAACGGCTTTTTCAATCGCATATTCACGCCATACATCGCAGGTTCTGTGATCCCCATCAGCGCCGTGATGCTTGTGGTAAGCGCGAGTGATTTAAATTTTTTGTTTCTGGAGCGAAGGAAGACGGCAAATGATGCTCCCGCCTGCCCCATATTCGCCAAAAACATAGCCGGCAGTAAATAATCGTGGCCGTTTTGAGCGATGTTGTTGATCATGATCGGCACAAAGGCATAGTGCATGCCCGTCATAATGATTAAAGAGAATGTACCAGCCAGCAAAATCATCGCCACAAGCCCTGCATGATCAAACAAATAATTGACCCCAGAAGACAAGTATTCTCCTAAAATAGCGCCAAGCGGACCGACTGTAATCAATGTCAGCGGCACGACAATCAATAGCGTGAATGTCGGAACCACAATCAATTTCAGAGACGAGTGTGTAAAACGGTCAATCCATTTTTCTACGTACGAAGCAATCCAAATCGCCAGCAAAATCGGGATGACCGTTGACGAATAAGTGGCAGCGGTTACAGGAAGCCCGATAAAGGAAATCGGTTTCCCCGCATCGAGCAGGGCTGTCAAATCCGGATGCAGAATCGCCGCCGCAATGGCTGCCGCTACGTACGGATTGCTTCCGAATTTTCTCGCCGCACTCATCGCTAGCAGGAGCGGCAGGAAGTAGAACGCGCCGTCACCGACAGCCGTCAAAATGACATGAACCTGGCTCTTCTCCGCCATCCAGCCAAACGTAACTGCCAGCGCAACAAGCCCTTTGATCATCCCCGCCCCCGCAATCGCAGGCAGAATCGGGGTAAACACACCAGAAATCACATCAAAGACCGCACTCAGCACATTCTTTTTCTTAGAGGATGAACCAGCGCTCCTCTCATCACTGAGATTGCTGTGCCGCACAATCGCCTGATACACCTTCGGCACATCGTTTCCGATAATGATTTGAAACTGCTCGCCGCTGATATTGGTGCCCATCACTCCAGGCAGCTGCTCCAGCTGACTGCGATCCGCCTTCGAATTGTCATGAAGATTAAAACGCAGCCTCGTCATGCAGTGAATCACGCGCTGAACGTTGTCTTCACCGCCTACGAGTTGTAATATGTCCTTCGATAATTTATCATAATCCATGTGTATACCTCCTTTTTATGGGGGACTGCTGGATGAAAGGTGGCCGCCTTTCACCAGCTTTTTTTGTATCAAATGCTGCATCACCTCCTAAAAGAGAATAAAAAAAACCTAAATGACACAGATTGCGAGAGTCTCCTCCTGCACCTGCACCATTTAGGTTTTGCCTGCTTTCGCAGTAACAATCCTGGCGGGTCGTTTTATTTGTTTGTAGGTATACTTTAGCACTAGATTCGCGGGATGTCAACGCTTTCATTTTTGAGTGTTGACTATCGTTTCTAGAACAAAAGTAATCATAAAGGTTTGAACTTAGTATTAACTTCAATAAAAAATTATTGTAATTAAAAACCTTGAAAGGCATTTTTTCCAATCAAGGTTATGAATCGTTACCGTTTAAATTTTTTTAAAGACTTCTTTATCTGTACTATTACATTCTTTAGCCAATCTATTGGTTCTAAATTAAACGCAGGAAGATACACGCCATCTGCGCAAGATTGAATGTAATCGTTTTTCTCATTTTCTGAATGCTCACTTTCAATAAAATCCGTTAAAAAGACAATAGCATCCTCCAAATATTCCTTACTTTCCTCTGTTAATAACTCTTGTATAGCGTCATCAGGAGTTTCAATATCCTGATGGAAAGTCCCAGCTAAAAATTGAAAAACAGGGTCCTTCTGTTTATTGATCAATAACATGTCATCTTGCTCCTTTAAGGGAGAGGTAACAGGATAATGTTAAAATCATTCATCATCTAATAAATCAAGATAATACTGATCATTCTCTTCTATTTTTCTTAAGAACTCGGTAAGAGAAGTTGCAATTTGAATATCATAATAGTAAATCGGATTTTTATTATTATCATTTAATTCAATTGACATTAATGCCGATTCACTACCTTCAAAAAATATTAATTTATCATTCTCAAACTCATCATATATTTCTATGTCAGGATAAAATTCAAAGTCATTTATCCTCAATCGAAAGTCTCTTACAGAATATGGATCCAAAATGCGATTAGTATTAAACTCTGATCCTTTAATAAACCCATAGCCAACTTCTAAATAAAAATTCACTAATTCACTAGGTAATTTTAAGTTTAAATTTTTTTCAACCTCTTCAATCTCACTTTGATTCACTGGATAAAAATCATTTTCTTTGTTTGCTTTTATAAAATTATAACTCATTTTTTTTTGCCTCCTTTAAATAATTCATTTGCTGGTGAGCCTGTACCATGAATCCCAGCTTGATGCTCGTTAGGAAATTTTGCTGGATGCATATTCCACCATTCATGTTCTCCGCCAAAAGTATTCTCAATTATATGGTGAGCATCATACTTATCCCCTTTTTTTCTAATAATTTTACCTGTTTTTTCAGATACAACATTTTCCTTATAAACAGGCCATTTTTGTCCAGTGTTTTCTTCCCATTCTTTTATAACTTTATTTTTTACTTTATCAAATTTAGTCCTGTGTTTTGCAGTCTCTATTGGTGACATTTTTTTATATTCTTTATTTCTTAATGCTTCCTTTAATTTATCTATTTGATTTTTAGGTAATTCTCTACCTGTGCGTTGTTCTATATCTCTAGCATACTTTTTTATTAAATCAGAATTAATTTTATTAGCAGATCCACTTACATCATTCGCAATTTTCCCTTTATCCTTAGCAACGTTTTTAACTTCCGAAGCCTTCTTAGCCTTTTTCCCATCATTAATAAGTTTATTAATATCTATTAACTTTTCTAACTTAGCTATTTTGGCAAATGGTACTGAGTTTATGGAGGCAACAACACGGTCTTTCCCTGTGACTTTTTCGCCTGATACCGGATCTCTGCCCGTGGCTGCCTTAAAAAGATCATACACGCCGGTAAGTTCTACAGCTGTCTCTAAAATTTTCACATATCCATTCTCATCCACTTTAATGTCCGAAAGCGAGACGACAGGTTCAAGCTTCATGTCATTACCAGATATGTATACATTGTAAAGTGTATCATTATAAACGACTTGCTTAACCTCTGCATTTGAGAAATCAGTTTTTATATGTTCTCTATGTTCACTCGTATTATACACTTTACCATTGATAACGATGATATTTTTACTTACCTTTTTAGAATGACCCGTTTTGACAACTGAATCCACTTTAGACTTTTCATTCTCGGCTAATTTCTTCAGCATCATCTCCATCGGTGAATCATCCGCCTGCTTCATTTGCGGGTTAATCGCGCCGAAGGTTTGGTTGATGTTTTCTTCTTCCTGTGATTTCAAAATAGAGCCGGTTTTGTAGCCTGTGATTTCAATTTTCGGCCCTGTGTACATCGTTTCGAGCTGATCCATGTATTTTTTCATCGTTTGAAAATCTGATTTTGCGGTTTCTAGTACTTGGGTTTGCTGGCCGTCAAATTGAAAGAGCTTATGCAGGGTGTCTGTAATCAGCCGCTCAGCCTGTTCTGTTTCCATCCGAAAAAAGGAATCATTGACTGTCGGCAGGCTGACGATGTGATCTATGGTCGATGTCTGGCGATTGACTGCATCAGTGAGCTGCTCTGTCACTTCTCGTGCATGCTTGACCCCATGTCTCGCATCGTGTGAGAGAAAAGCCTCTGCAATCATGCCGTGGGAGTCAGATTCTACAGAGGAAATCGCATGCTGTGTTTGTTTCAGCACTTTTTTGTATTCGTCGATAAACATGCCAAAGAAAAGGAGAAAAGGCTTGTGGCACTCCTCGTAAAAGGTCCGGATGGCATCTCCGCCTTTTCCTTTCAGCGCATCCTTCATGCCTGCCAGGTGCTCAACGCTTTTTTCCAGCTTCTCCAGCTGTTGTTTTTGCTTGTCCAGTTTCTCAATCGTATGCTGAATGCCCTCGTGAAGAGCGTGGACATCTAATGTTTTCAATCCCTTGTCCTCCCGCGCTTTATTTCATGGAAGATGATATGTTTTCGTCCGTTTCCTTCATGGCGTTTACCGCGCTTTCCGTTTGTGCGATATGCTTGGCCAGAACAGACGCATATGCTTCAGTGAGCTCTTTGATGTCCTTATTTAATTGCTCGATGGACTTTACCACATTCAAATGGTTTCTGCCTGAGAGATGGCCGGGCAAGGAGGACTTGAGTTCAGCTGAATTCTTGAGCTGAGAAAGCCCTTGCTTCACTGTGCCATACACCATTTTAATTTCCTGTGCCATTTGTGCTCACCTCACTTTTTATGTTTTTCCTTCTCTATTTCATGCTCTATCCTCTTAATTTGGCGTCTTATGGAATAGACATCACCCTCTAATGATTGGATTTTCCCTTCGATGCTTTCGATGATTCCGCTGACTTGATCGCTTTTGATTTGCTGATATGCTTTGTTCATTCCTTCACGAATATCTTCAAACCGCTGAGCATGTGTTCCTCTCCATGCCTCCCGGTTAAGATGAGGCCGGTGAATGAGATGCTGGGCCTCTGAAAATTCGTGTTTGATTTGCCTGATTTCATGCAGCACTCGTTTTAATTGATGGATCTGTTCCTGCTTTTCATGTAAGTCGGCTTTTACCGAATGTAACAACATTTCACTATGCATGCCGCAACACCTCGTGTTTCTATCAAACTGTGTCAATTCTTTACAATACAGACTATTTTCATATTACATGATGGGTCATATTGGATAAATAGGTAAAAAGGATTGTCTTGAGGAACTTTATCCCGGTTCTAAATAGCTAAAAATTCAATTTCATATCTTTGTAAGAGGGAGAATCATCATAATGGGGACTTTTCGTTTAGGTCTTTAACCCCGCTATCACTTCTGTTTTTTCTCTCGCTCAACCATTTCTTATAGTCAATAAAGCTCATAAAAAAGCGCCTTCTCTAGAAGGCGCTTCTCCATCTTATTTAGATCCCCATACAGCCTCACCGCTGCCATTCAACACACTAAACGTCATGACGTTCTTCTCTCTCTCCGAATCCCACTGGCGTAAAAATACCCCGTTATACTTCTTGCCCGCTAACGTGATGTCGGCTGTATTTTTTCCGGTTTTCTTCCATGTTCCGGTCATTTCCCCGGAAATGGTGTGGTTTTTGTTGAGCTGGATGTTGATGGTTTTTTTGATGTCGGCTGAGATGTCTTTTCCGTGCTGGATGAGTTTGTATGTTCCTGTGATATCTTTTTGTTTTACTTCTTTCAGTGTTTCGCCCGCATAACGATAGGGCGTTGCTACCGGCCAGCCGTCTTTGTTCATGAACAATTGGTGGACTCTGACTTCGTGTTCTTCACCCCTGCCCGGGAAGCGGGTGTGGAAGATTAAATAGGAACGCCCGGTTTTTTCATCATAGTATGCGGAGTTGTGGCCTGGTGAGACGTACCCGGTGCCTTTTTCATTTTCTGTTTCAAAAGTGTAGCTGCCCATGAGTTTGACGCCGTATGGTTCGATGGAACGGTCGTCGAAGAATGTGCCTTCTTTGCCGCGGACGTCGAGCATTCGATTGCCTTCTGCATCATAGTAAGGACCGTCTGGTTTCTTGGAGCGGGCCACACGGATGTTATAGCCGCCTGTTGCATCTAGACCGCCATATGATAGGTATAAGTAGTAGTATTGGGTGTCTGGATTATAGAGAACATACGGGCCTTCGATTCTGCTGTGGTTGCCGCCGAGCAGCTTTTTTCCGTATCCCTGCCCAGGAAGCGGGAAGCCCGTTTTTGGATTCATTTCAAGAATGAAAATGCCGCCTGAGTATGATCCGTACACCATCCACAGTTTGCCGTCTTTATCAAAGAAGGTATGCGGGTCGACGACATTCGGGTGTTTGGTTGCGTCATACGGTGTTCCATCGTTGCTTGTGCCTTCCATTCCTGATTTCAAAAAGATGCCTTTATTTTTGTATGGGCCTTCGATGTTGTCAGCAACGGCAACACCCATGGCGGATCTTGGCGAGTCGCCGCGGCAGGCGTTGTAGTACATGTAGTATTTGCCGTCCGCCAGCTGCGTGACGTCAGCCGCCCAAAGAGTATCGGATTGCGCCCATTCGAAGGTTTCTTTTAATTCTTCATAGACATTCGGAATCAGTGGGTTGTCATTGCTTACGCTGGTGGTCAGCTGCTGCCATTGCATGAGGTCATTTGTTTTTGCTGAAGCGAGATGAGATCCAAAAACATAAAAAGTGCCATTTGTTTCAATGATGGAAGGGTCATGGACGCTGACTTCTTTAAATACAGGTTTTTGTGCATTGGCGGAGTTTGGGAGGGTGAAGGCCATGATAAGAGCTGCAAGAAAACATACACGAAACAATCGGTTGAACATTTAACCAATTCGCCTCACTTTTTTTATTAAATTTTTAAGCGCTTACATTTCCCTATGAAGAAACCCCGGCCTATTAAAACAGCCGAATGTTTTCATATTCAAACAGATAGGTGATTTCTCACTGTTCTCTTACATTGTCTGGCTGTTTTGCGCAGAACTGCTGCTTGCATATCCTCTCCTTCATAGTTCAACTCTTTTGCTGTTTCTCCTTCTTTCATCACTCTGTTTTTCATTCGCGTACATGTAATAACTGCTTTGTCAGGTTTTGCATCGACTGTGATACAGCCATTTCGTTGTCGGCGGTTTTTAAGATGATGCCTGATTGCCCGTCAACACCGGAGTCATTCGGCTGGCTCTTTATAAAACGCCTTACGAAAAATGCGACTTTGTAAACGCATATTGAGAGTTAGACAGCGGCGCTTGCCTCCTTGTCTGGATATCGTGTGCAATCGCTGAAAAAACCTGTTCTGCTTTCTGCGTCACGCTATTACAATAGCAATCTAACTTGTTAAAGACTGTAAAAAACCTTTTGACTTCTGCTGCTGAACCAATTAATATAATACTCAGTTAATAGTTATCAGAATTTTTAGGAATTGAGTGATTCATATGACACTGCATAAAGAGCGTCGGATCGGCCGGCTGTCTGTTCTCCTGCTGCTGAATGAGGCGGAAGAGAGTACGCAGGTTGAGGAGCTGGAGCGAGACGGATGGAGGGTCTGTCTTGGCAAGGTAGGATCAATGGACGCGCATAAAGTAGTAGCCGCAATTGAAACCGCTTCCAAAAAGAGCGGTGTCATTCAATCTGAGGGTTATCGGGAGTCACATGCGCTTTATCATGCGACGATGGAGGCTTTGCATGGCGTGACCAGAGGTGAAATGCTGCTGGGATCGCTGCTTCGGACGGTGGGCTTGAGGTTTGCCGTTTTGAGGGGAAATCCTTATGAAAGTGAAGCAGAAGGCGATTGGATTGCTGTCTCGCTTTACGGAACAATCGGGGCGCCGATTAAAGGTCTTGAGCACGAGACATTCGGTGTTGGAATTAATCACATATGAAACAGCCCATAGATCTTAGACGATAGGGGGCTATGCGTGAAAACAGATGTTCACAGCATAGCTCCTTTTTGTATGGGCGCTTTACCAAAGTAAAGAAAAAGGAGTTGGGCTTATGGTGACTTTAGACGGTTCTTCATTGACAACAGCCGACGTCGCTCGTGTGCTGTTTGATTTTGAGGAGGCAGCGGCTTCTGAGGAAAGTATGGAGCGCGTGAAAAAAAGCAGAGCGGCAGTGGAACGGATTGTACGCGACGAAAAGACAATCTACGGCATCAACACCGGATTTGGCAAATTCAGCGATGTCCTGATTCAGAAAGAAGACTCGGCGGCGCTGCAGCTGAATTTAATCCTTTCTCATGCCTGCGGAGTCGGCGACCCTTTTCCTGAGTGTGTTTCCAGGGCAATGCTGCTTTTGCGCGCCAATGCGCTGTTAAAAGGCTTTTCCGGTGTACGTGCTGAGCTGATCGAACAGTTGCTTGCTTTTTTAAATAACCGCGTCCATCCTGTCATCCCCCAGCAGGGATCACTTGGCGCAAGTGGAGATCTGGCGCCGCTTTCCCACCTGGCGCTTGCGCTGATCGGGCAAGGAGAGGTCTTTTTTGAGGGGGAAAGAATGCCGGCAATGACAGGCTTGAAAAAAGCCGGTATTCAACCGGTAACGCTGACATCCAAGGAAGGGCTTGCCTTGATTAACGGGACTCAGGCCATGACTGCAATGGGAGTGGTCGCCTACATTGAAGCTGAGAAACTAGCCTATCAAACAGAACGCATTGCCAGCTTAACGATTGAAGGCTTGCGGGGAATTATCGATGCATTTGACGAGGATATTCACTCAGCCCGCGGCTATCAGGAGCAGATCGATGTCGCAGAACGAATTCGCTTTTATCTATCTGACAGCGGACTGACAACCTCCCAGGGAGAACTGCGGGTTCAGGATGCCTATTCATTGCGCTGTATTCCGCAAGTACACGGTGCGACTTGGCAGACACTAGGCTATGTCAAAGAAAAATTAGAGATTGAAATGAACGCAGCTACAGACAATCCACTCATTTTCAATGACGGTGACAAAGTGATTTCCGGCGGAAACTTTCACGGACAGCCAATCGCCTTTGCCATGGATTTTCTGAAAATCGCAATATCAGAGCTTGCGAATATCGCAGAGCGCAGGATCGAACGACTTGTGAATCCGCAGCTGAATGACCTGCCGCCGTTCCTGAGCCCTCATCCCGGTCTGCAATCCGGTGCAATGATCATGCAGTACGCCGCGGCATCACTCGTTTCTGAAAATAAAACACTGGCCCATCCTGCAAGTGTGGATTCCATTCCGTCATCCGCCAACCAAGAGGACCATGTCAGCATGGGAACCATCGCCGCTCGGCATGCTTATCAGGTGATCGCAAATACAAGGAGAGTCATTGCGATCGAAGCGATTTGCGCATTGCAGGCTGTTGAATACAGAGGCATAGAACATGCAGCGTCCTATACGAAACAGCTTTTTCAGGAAATGAGAAAAGTCGTGCCGTCCATTCAGCAGGACCGTATTTTTTCCTATGACATTGAACGCTTGACTGACTGGCTGAAGAAGGAATCTTTAATACCTGATCATCAGAATAAAGAACTAAGGGGGATGAACATATGACTGATGTAAAAAAATCAATCCGTGCCAACAGAGGAACAGAGCTTGAATGCTTAGGATGGGAGCAAGAGGCAGTGCTTCGGATGCTTCGAAACAACCTTGATCCAGAAGTCGCCGAGAAGCCGGAGGACCTCATCGTATATGGCGGGATCGGCAAAGCCGCACGGGATTGGGACGCTTTTCACGCCATTGAGCATTCCTTGAAAACATTAAAAAATGATGAAACATTGCTCGTGCAATCCGGGAAGCCCGTTGGCATGTTCCGTACACACCCGCAGGCCCCGCGCGTGCTCCTGGCTAATTCTGTTCTTGTTCCGAAGTGGGCAGACTGGGAGCATTTCCACGAACTTGAGAAAAAAGGGTTAATGATGTACGGACAGATGACGGCTGGCAGCTGGATTTACATTGGCTCACAAGGCATATTGCAAGGAACCTATGAAACCTTCGCTGAGCTGGCGCGACAGCACTTCGGGGGCAGCTTAAAAGGAACGTTGACGCTGACAGCGGGTCTCGGCGGAATGGGAGGCGCACAGCCGCTGTCTGTCACGATGAATGAAGGCGTCGTCATTGCTGTCGAGGTTGACGAGAAACGCATCGACAAGCGGATCGAAACAAAATACTGCGATCGAAAAACAGCATCGATTGAGGAAGCCTTAGCTTGGGCTGAAGAGGCAAAGCTGGCAGGAAAACCTTTGTCCATTGCACTTCTCGGAAACGCAGCTGAGGTGCATCACACACTTTTGAACCGAGGCGTCAAAATTGATATTGTGACAGATCAGACATCTGCCCATGACCCTTTAATCGGTTATGTTCCCGAGGGCTATTCACTTGATGAAGCTGACCGTTTGCGTCAAGACAATCCAGAGCTTTACGTGCGCCTTGCGAAGCAAAGCATGAAAAAACATGTCGAAGCCATGCTGGCCTTTCAGCAAAAGGGCTCTATTGTATTTGACTACGGCAACAATATCCGGCAAGTCGCAAAGGATGAAGGGCTGGAGAATGCCTTCGATTTTCCGGGGTTTGTCCCTGCCTACATCCGCCCCTTATTCTGTGAAGGAAAAGGGCCGTTCCGTTGGGCGGCGCTTTCCGGAGATCCGGCAGATATTTACCGTACGGATGCGTTATTAAAAGAGCTGTTCCCGACAAATAAAGCCCTTCACCGCTGGATTGATATGGCACAGGAAAAAGTCACCTTCCAAGGCTTGCCGTCCCGTATTTGCTGGCTTGGATATGGAGAACGAAAAAAGATGGGCCTCGCCATTAACGAGCTGGTTAGAACCGGGGAGCTAAAAGCGCCTGTCGTTATTGGGAGAGATCATTTGGACTGCGGGTCTGTCGCCTCTCCAAACCGGGAGACAGAAGCGATGAAAGACGGAAGTGACGCTGTTGGTGACTGGGCTGTGCTAAATGCGCTTGTCAACACGGCGGCGGGTGCAAGCTGGGTTTCCTTCCACCATGGCGGCGGCGTCGGAATGGGCTATTCCCTGCATGCCGGCATGGTTGCAGTGGCCGATGGAAGTGAGCTGGCTGACGAGCGGCTCGCGCGGGTCTTAACGAGCGACCCAGGAATGGGCATTATCCGTCATGCGGATGCGGGTTATGAACGTGCCGTTGAAGTAGCGAAGGAACAGGACATTATCGTGCCGATGCAAAAATAAAGGAGTGATGACATGCCAAAGCAAATTGATACGATTCTCATCAACATCGGTCAGCTTTTGACGATGGAAAGCAGCGGTCCGCGGGCAGGCAAAAGCATGCAGGATCTTCATGTGATCGAAGACGCTGTTGTCGGCATTCATGAACAGAAAATTGTGTTCGCCGGACAAAAAGGGGCTGAAGCCGGTTACGAGGCAGACGAAATCATTGACTGTTCGGGACGCCTTGTAACGCCCGGCCTCGTTGATCCGCACACCCATCTTGTATTTGGCGGATCTCGTGAAAAGGAGATGAACCTTAAGCTTCAGGGCATTTCATATTTGGATATTCTGGCGCAGGGCGGCGGGATTCTGTCTACAGTCAAGGATACCAGGGCGGCTTCAGAAGAAGAGCTGCTGCAAAAAGCCCATTTTCATCTGCAAAGAATGCTGTCCTACGGCACAACCACAGCAGAAGTGAAAAGCGGCTACGGCTTGGAAAAAGAGACAGAGCTCAAACAGTTGCGTGTCGCAAAAAAACTGCATGAAAGCCAGCCTGTTGACCTTGTTTCCACATTTATGGGAGCCCATGCGATTCCTCCCGAATATCAAAACGATCCAGATGAATTTCTGGATCAAATGCTTTCCCTTTTGCCGGAAATCAAAGAGCAGGAGCTCGCCAGCTTTGCTGATATTTTTACAGAAACAGGCGTTTTTACAGTCAGCCAATCCCGCCGTTATTTACAAAAAGCAGCTGAGGCAGGCTTCGGATTAAAAATACACGCAGATGAAATCGATCCGCTTGGAGGCGCTGAATTAGCAGGTGAGCTAAAGGCCGTCTCAGCCGACCATTTGGTAGGTGCATCGGACGAAGGCATAAAGAAATTGGCTGAGGCAGGAACGATCGCCGTCCTCTTGCCGGGTACGACATTTTATCTTGGCAAAAGCACATACGCCAGGGCAAGAGCTATGATTGATGAAGGTGTATGTGTCAGCTTGGCAACGGATTTTAATCCTGGCAGCTCGCCGACTGAAAATATCCAGCTGATTATGTCCATTGCCGCGCTTCATCTGAAAATGACTGCAGAAGAAATTTGGCACGCGGTCACAGTCAATGCCGCATATGCCATAGGAAAAGGAGAAGAAGCCGGTCAGCTCAAAGTCGGCCGCTCAGCTGATCTAGTCATTTGGCAAGCCTCGAACTATATGTATATTCCGTATCACTACGGGGTCAATCATGTACATCAAGTCATGAAAAACGGAACAATTGTTGTCAACAGGGAGGGAGCCATTCTTGGATAAGTACCCTTTTCTCAGAGAGGCCGGATCTTCGTTTAAAGACCGGGATGTCACAAAAATGAGCGACCTGATCGCAACATGGGACGGTCAGGACATTAAGGGACCGGCGTTGATAGGTGTCCCCCTATCAAAATCCTCCATCAGTCATTCAGGCGCTTCCTTTGCACCCGGAACAATACGCCAGGCTCTGAAACATTCATCAGCCTATTCTGCTGAGCTTGGAGAGCACGTCGTATCAGAGCTTCTATATGATCTGGGGGATATCGATATTCATGTCACTGATATCGTAAAGTCACATCATCACATTTTCCAAACCATGCACGCTCTGCTTTCGGATCATCCGGATTGGGTGCCGCTCATACTCGGGGGAGATAACTCTATCAGCTACTCCACCATAAAAGCGATAGCACAAACAAAAGGAACGACAGCAGTGATTCAATTTGATGCCCATCACGATGTTCGCAATACGGAGGACGGGGGGCCGACAAACGGCACCCCCTTCCGCCGCCTTTTGGATGAAGAGATTATTAAAGGTCAACATTTGATCCAGCTGGGTATCAGAGAATTCAGCAACAGCCAGGCCTATGAAGCATATGCAAAAAAACATAGCGTGAACATTCACACGATGGACATGATCCGGGAAAAAGGACTCATCTCCACGATAAAAGAGGTTTTGCCAGCCGTTCAAAATAGAACAGATTTCATTTTTATATCTGTTGACATGGATGTCTTAGACCAGTCCCATGCACCCGGCTGTCCAGCGATTGGCCCGGGCGGCCTCTATACAGACGAATTGCTTGAAGCAGTCAAGTACATCGCACAACAGCCCAATATTGCCGGGATTGAAATTGTTGAAGTCGATCCTACCCTCGATTTTCGAGATATGACAAGCAGAGCTGCAGCTCATGTTCTGTTACACGCATTAAAAGGAATGAAACTCTCCCCATTCAAGTGATCTTCTGGCAGGTTGTATTTTGGGTAAGAAACTCATCTGCCTAATGAATGGCAGCTAAAAGGAGGGCGAGACAGTGAATCTTCAGGAGAACAGCAGCCAACAGCTAAAACGCACAATGAAAAGCAGGCACCTATTTATGATCTCATTGGGAGGCGTCATAGGCACAGGACTTTTCCTCAGTACGGGCTATACGCTACATCAAGCCGGACCCGGCGGTACGATACTCGCTTATGTAATCGGCGGGTTGATGATGTACCTCGTCATGCAATGTCTCGGCGAATTGTCGGTTGCCATGCCGGTGACCGGCTCTTTTCAAAAATATGCTACAACATTTATCGGTCCATCTACCGGTTTTATGGTCGGCATCATGTACTGGATCAATTGGGTGGTGACGGTAGGCTCTGAGTTTACCGCATCCGGTATTCTCATGCAGCGCTGGTTCCCTGACAGCAGTGTATGGATGTGGAGTGCGATTTTTGCAGCCCTTCTTTTTATATGCAACGCATTTTCAGTTAAGTTATTTGCGGAAACTGAATTTTGGTTTTCCAGCGTAAAGATTGTCACCATTATTTTATTTATCATTTTAGGAGGAGCCGCCATGTTTGGCCTGATCTCTTTAAACGGAACGGCGGATGCTCCTATGTTGTCAAACTTCACGGACCATGGCGGGCTGTTTCCGAATGGCTTTCTCGCCGTTTTTATCGCGATGATATCTGTGAGTTTTGCCTTTTCTGGTACAGAGTTAATCGGCGTTACAGCAGGAGAATCAGCAAATCCTCAAAAGGATATACCGCGATCCATCCGTAATGTCGCATGGAGAACCGTGATTTTTTTCATTGGCGCGGTCTTCATATTATCCGGGCTGATTTCGTGGAAGGACGCAGGCGTGATTGAAAGCCCGTTTGTCGCCGTATTTGCGGAGATCGGAATCCCTTACGCTGCTGATATTATGAATTTCGTGATATTAACAGCCTTGCTGTCTGTCGCCAACTCAGGCTTATATGCTTCGACACGTATGATGTGGTCGTTAGCAAATGAAAACATGATCAGCTCCCGTTTTAAGAAAGTGACCACTAAAGGCATTCCTTTAAATGCCTTAATGATCAGTATGGCTGTATCTTGTTTATCTCTCGTTTCCAGTATCGTGGCCCCTGGAACTGTCTATGTGGTGATGGTCGCAATTGCTGGATTTGCAGGGGTCGTGGTCTGGATGAGCATTGCCTTGTCCCAGCTCTTGTTTCGAAAGAGATTTCTGAAAAAAGGGGGGAATGTAAAAGATCTGACATTTCGCACGCCGCTTTATCCTCTTATGCCTATAGCCGCTCTCTTATTATGTTCTGCTTCTTGTATCGGTCTTGCTTTTGATCCTAATCAAAGAATCGCACTTTTCTGCGGAGTTCCTTGTATCATCCTTTGCTATCTGATCTACCATTTCAAAAGAAATGTTACAAAAGCGAAAAAAATCAGCCAAGAGGAATATCAGGCTGATCACATCCTGTAATCAAAAAAGCACACCCCACTCAGGATGGGATGTGCTTTATTTTTATTCAGTAATCAACGTATGAATCAGCTTCGGCGCCTTCGCTTCCGCGGCGATGCGGATGTTGTCATAGACTTTTGCGATGACTTCATCAACGTTTTCGCGGTTGGCGTAAAGCGTCACGAGCGGTTCGCCTTTTTCTACTTTGTCGCCGACCTTTTTGCGGAGCATGATGCCGACGGCTAAATCGATCTCATCTTCTTTTGTGGCGCGACCGGCACCTAACAGCATCGCCGCGACGCCGATTTCGTCCGCAACGATTTCAGAGACGACACCCGCTTCTTTGGCAGGCACATCAATTTGATATGCGGCTTGCGGAAGCTTAGACGGATCGTCAACAATTGAGCTGTCGCCGCCTTGGTTTTTCAGGAAATCCTTGAATTTCTCAAGTGCTTTGCCGTTTTTCATGACTTCTTCCAGCTTCGCTCTCGCTTCGTCCAATGTATCGGCTTTTTTCGCAAGCACAACCATCTGGCTGCCGAGCGTTAAGACAAGCTCATGAAGATCCTCAGGTCCCTCGCCTTTGAGTGTGTCGATCGCTTCTTTGACCTCAAGCGCATTTCCGATCGCAAAGCCGAGCGGCTGGGACATGTCTGAAATGACAGCCATTGTTTGACGGCCGACGTTATTTCCGATGCGTACCATCGCTTTGGCAAGTTCAGCTGCGTCTTCTTCTGTTTTCATGAAGGCGCCCGCTCCCGTTTTTACGTCAAGCACGATGGCGTCCGCCCCGGCAGCGATTTTTTTGCTCATAATCGAACTTGCAATAAGCGGAATGGAATTGACCGTTCCCGTTACATCACGAAGCGCGTACAGTTTTTTATCAGCCGGCGTTAAATTGCCGCTTTGGCCGATGACCGCAACCTTGTCGCGGTTCACAAGTTTAATAAATTCATCCTTCGTCAGTTCCACGTGGAAGCCGTCGATTGCCTCTAACTTATCAATCGTGCCACCCGTATGGCCGAGGCCGCGGCCGGACATCTTAGCAACCGGCACATCAAGAGCCGCAACAAGCGGAGCGAGAACGAGTGTTGTCGTGTCGCCGACGCCGCCGGTGGAGTGTTTATCCACTTTAATTCCTTCAATGGCAGAAAGATCAATCGTTTCACCGGAGTTCACCATAGCCATCGTCAAGTCCGCGCGTTCACGGTCACTCATATCCTGGAAGAAAATCGCCATAGCAAGCGCGCTTGCCTGATAATCAGGAATGCTTCCGTCTGTATAGCCGTTCACGAAAAATTGAATTTCTTCAGTGGTGAGTTCTTTTCCGTTTTGTTTTTTGATGATGATATCTACCATTCTCATGTTTGGTCACCGATCCTTTTCGATTAAGTTCAGTAAATCAAGCCCACAATTGCTGCTGATAAAAAGCTGACAAGCGTAGCACCGTATAGTAATTTCAAGCCGAAACGAGCGACGACATTTCCTTGCTTCTCATTCAGTCCTTTTACGGCACCGGCAATGATTCCGATTGAGGAGAAGTTCGCAAATGACACAAGGAATACCGATACGATCGCTGTTGTACGGCCGCTGAAATGGAAACCGTTTTGCGTAAGCGACGTCATGGCGACAAATTCATTCGATACCATTTTTGTTGCCATAATGCTTCCCGCATTAACAGCTTCATTCCATGGGATACCCACAAGAAAAGCGAATGGAGCAAACACATATCCAAGAATGCCTTGGAACGAAATACCGAATACTGCATTAAAAATGCCATTGATCAAGGCGATAATCGCGACAAATCCAATCAGCATCGCAGCGACGACAACCGCTACTTTGAAACCGTCAAGGATATATTCTCCGAGCACTTCGAAGAAGGATTGTTTTTCCTCTTCCTCAACACGTAGCATATCCTCTTCTTTTTCAACCTCGTACGGATTAATAATAGAAGCAATTATGAAACCGCCAAATAAGTTCAAGACCAGGGCTGTTACAACATATTCCGGTTTCAGCATTGTCATATACGCGCCGACAATCGACATTGACACAGTTGACATCGCAGATGCGCAAAGCGTGTACAAGCGCTGCTGATTTAAAAGACCGAGTTCTTTCTTCAAGGAGATAAATACTTCTGACTGCCCTAAAATCGCAGAAGCCACTGCGTTATACGATTCCAATCTTCCCATACCGTTTACCTTGCTGAGGGCAAGGCCGATATATCTAATAATAAACGGGAGGACTTTCCACTTTTGCAGAATCCCGATCAGAGCGGAAATAAACACGATCGGCAAGAGAACATTCATAAAGAATGTCGTTTGGTCCGCATTCACCAAGCCGCCAAACACAAAGTTAATTCCCTCAGCCGCGTATTCAAGCAGATAACCGAATCCTTTTGCAAATCCTCCCACGAGGAAATTCCCTATCCCGGTATTGAGGAGAATGTAGCCAAGAATAAATTGCAAAATGAGCATAACAACAATTGGGCGGATCTTAATTCTTTTTTTGCCGCTGCTCGCGATCCACGCGAGGCCTAAAAACACGATTAAACCGATAATCCCAATCAAATACTTCATATGTGTTTCTCCTTTATTTGTATTCGCTTACAATCACTGTTTCCTCAGAAAACGGAAAGCAGTCTGCCTTCCGTCAGCTCTTAATAGTTGTCTCCGCCTGATGCATTTTCTCCTTTTACGATAGAAACGCCTGCGCTGGCGCCAATTCGGCTTGCTCCGGCCTCTACCATTGTGTCTACATCTTCTTTCGTTCTGACGCCGCCAGATGCTTTCACGCCGATATCAGGTCCTACTGTTTTGCGCATTAAGGCGATATCTTCCTTCGTTGCGCCGCCTGTAGAAAAGCCTGTTGATGTTTTTACGAAATCCGCTCCCGCAGACACCGCTAAACGGCATGCACGTTCTTTTTCTTCATCAGTCAGAAGGCACGTTTCGATAATGACTTTGACAAGCGCTTTTCCGGCTGCAGCTTCCACTACACCACGGATATCAGCTTCCACCACATCGTCTTCCTTGTCTTTTAAAGCGGCAATATTAATGACCATATCCACTTCAGTGGCGCCTTTTGAAATGGCGTCTTTTGTCTCGAACGCTTTTGTTTCAGTTGTATTGGCACCGAGCGGGAAGCCGATGACCGTACAAACGTCGACTCCAGTTCCCTTAAGCTCTTTTGCAGCAAGCTCCACCCATGTCGGATTGACACATACTGAAGCAAATTTGTATGTTTTAGCTTCTTCAATTAGTTTTAGAATTTCCGCTTTTTGTGTATGCGGTTTCAAAGCTGTATGATCAATTATGTTGGCTAATGACATCCTTCGCACACTTCCTTTTTTGTTAAGATATTTTTTAGCATAACCGACTTTTGAACATATGTAAATTGGTAATTGAAATTTTGTTCAACGAAAGGTTTGAACGTGTCACAAATCATTAACAAGCGCCCTTGCGGTATGCTGGTCAATGATTAAAACGTTGGCATATTTTCCGGTTAATGCTCCGTGAATGGAAGATACTTTTCTGCTTCCGCCGGCAACTAAAATGGAGCGTTCCTTCAGTCTGAGGTCTTCAAGCTCAACGCCGATGGTCCGGTCATTGATGGCGCTGCTGCAAATATTCCCTTTCGCATCAAAAAAGCGTGAACAAATATCCCCCACGGCCTGTTTTTTCAGCAGGGCTTTCTCTTCTTCATTAAAATATCCGAGCCGGAACAACAGCGCTTCGTCACGGACAGTCCCCACCGTGAAGAGAGCGATATTCGCCTGCTTTCCCATCTCGATGATCCGCTCAATATGACGGTCTTTCTCCACCATTCGCTTCACATCCGCATTATCAAACACGACGGGAAGCGGGAGATAGCGCGGCATCGTTTGAAAAGCCTCTGCAAACAGCTGAATCGTTTCAGCCGAATACGTGTTCACCCGGGAATGGCTGATGCCGCCTTTCAGCTGGACGACCTCGACGCCTTTTACCTGCTTCGGCTGCATGTTTTGCGCGATTTGATACATGGTGGTTCCCCAGCTGACGCCGACAATGTCGCCGTCTTTTACCGTTTCATGCATATATTCTGCACCATAGCGGCTTAGGTCATGTGTAATTCCTGCATAATCGGGTGTCGGGGAAAACACAACATGCGCCTCAAGGAGCCCGTATTTCTCTTCAAGTATGGAACCGAGCGCATCCAAATCCTCAAAAGGGTCCATGACGCGAATCTGGACATACCCTTTTTCCTTTGCATATTGCAGCAGCCGGGAAACGGTTGGCCTTGAAATGTTGAGCTGCTCAGCAATTTGCTGCTGACTGTAATCTGATTGATAATATAATTTTGCCGCTTCTATGCTGAGCTGCTGTTTTTCACGATCCATATCGTGCCTCCAGTTTAGCTTCAATTTCTATTCATTTTTACAATATCTCAATTTATTTTAACATTGAAATACGATATACGCTCCATTATCGGAAAGCTCATTAATAAATAAACTCATTATATTATGCATTTCTAAAAATGACTATGATTAAAAGCTATTTTATTAATCATTTAAACTAGCATAGAAATTTAATCTTCTGTTAAGAAACTATTATATTTTTAGTCACGACTATAAATATATACCTGAAACATAACTCCATAAAGTAATGAAAGTTTATCATCCTATACTTTTCAATATTATCTCGCGATCTATGTTAAAAGGTAAATATAAGAATAAATACTCAAAAAAGTAGAAAAAAATAGTTGACTTGTAAAAATATTAAAGTTAATATGAGTCTATTGGAATTTTTTGAGTAAATGAGGAGAAGTGTTCTTTAATGAAGAAATTAATCTTTTCACTATTTTTTACAGCATCCCTCTTAATGGTTTCTGCTTGTGCCAAAAATAATGAAGTCAAGATGGTAACAGATTCGGTATCCGAACCAATCATTGTAATAACAGATACCTCCAAAGATCCTAAGAGCGAAAATAATGACTTTTGGTTAGACTCTGAATCGAAAAATATTTATTTCAAAAAAATATTTTGGTCATCTGATTTTAAGAATGGCCCTTTTTACAACAAACAAGTGGAGACGAATAATGCTGACATCAAAAAATTACTTGAAGATAAAAAGACCGACATTGTCCCTCTCCCAAAACATAATAAGATTGAAATGGTAAAGGAATTAAAGCATCCTACACCAAATTACATACTTGGGAAAATTAGAGACGAAAAAGGGGAAGAAGTCACATGGAAACAAACTTACAAAGATCCTGGACCTGATGCAGATTTTCAAATCAAATTACCATCTTTTAAAGGAAAATCAGCAGTTGTTTCTCTTCGGTTTATTTGGTTGAACGAAAATCATGACTGTTACGGTGTGGCAGACAAGATTTTTAATATAAAAAAAATATAGAGGTGAATTCATTGAAAAAAAAGATACTTGTATTTATGCTCATTTTGGGAGTCAGTTTTACTTCTTTAGGCACTGCCAAACTATTAGCAAAGCACCCACCTGATGGAAACTTTGTAGACACAAAATTTCATTTTGGATTCTTAAAAGGAAATCCTTATGATGAGACAACTGAACGTCAAAAGTACCGAACAACTTATGTATATCAAAATGTAAAAGATGTTAATATTGCATATACATCTTGGGTTAAAGCAAGCGGGCATGATGCTTCCCACGGGCATAATTATACAGTAAGAAATAAGGGCGTAGTATTAATGACAAACTATGCAGTTGAAGATTATAGAAGTTGGTGGGCAGAATCCGTAAGCACTTCTATTGCAGCTAAAAAAAATGGAAATGGGCACTCTAACGGAGTATGGAGTCCTGACTACGATAAATATTCGTAATAAAACGTGAAACATTCAAAAGGGAGTTATTAGAGCATGAAAAAAAAGTTTTTTATTTTCACTCTTATTATAGGGCTTAGTTTTACTTTAGTAGGTATTAACAAAGCTTTTGCTGATTCAAAAGGTATGACAAAAAGTTATCATTTTGGGTTTTTAAAAGGAAATCCATACGATGAGACTGGTAAGCTCGAAAAATATACTAAGAGTGCTGTCTATCAAAGAGTAAATGATATAAATATTTCATATAAATCTTGGGTTAAAGCAAACGGGCATGATGTTTCCCATGGTCATAATTATACAGTAAGAAAAAAGGGCACAATATTAATGACAAATTACGCCCTTGAAGATAACAAAGGATCTAGAACAGTAGTCGCTTCAATTGCTGCTAAAAAAGACGGAAACGGCCATTCTAATGGATTTTGGAGCGCAGATTATTGATAAATTCTTAGGTACTGATATTTCAGTACCTATTTACTTGTTTAGAGGAGGATTTTATGGGCGGACTAATTTTACACCGACTATTACATAGAAAGTCATATTATATCGCAATTTTAATCGGCTTATTTTGTTCTGTTGCTTATTTTTATACAGATGAACTTTTTTTAGAAGAATCAATTGAAAAAGATGGCGGAATAGCATTTACGCCTTATACCAAGTGGATGGGGATTGGTGGAATTTCAGACTACCCTACCTTGTTTCTTTTCCTTTTACCTGTAATAGTATCTCTTCCATTAGCAGATTTATTCGCAAGTGATCAACGTACTGGCTATACACCTTTTTTATTTATAAGGAAAAAAGCAAGTTTATACTTCAAGGCTTTATTTGGATTGAATTTTGCCGCAGCTTTTATTACTGGAACGCTGCCTCTAATTGTTAATCTTTATTTGTCTTTCATGAAGTTTCCTAATATTCCGCCTGATCGTGTTATCAATAATGAAATGCCATTAGTAACAGGTTATACATTTTTTCCTGATTTTTATTATAGTCACCCATTATTACACATTTTGTTCTATATATTATTGACTGGTTTGTTTTCCGGGGTATGGGCTAGTTTTGCACTGAGTATAAGTATGCTATTTCACAATATGTTTATTGTTGTTTTATCTCCATTCGTACTTCAGTTTATTCTTAATACTGTATTTACAACGTTAGGACAAGATCAAATGCAAGCCTCTAGTTTTTTACAACAACAAGCACCCAATGGAGCGAGTTGGTCTGCAATGTGCTTCCAGTTAATAGGAGTGATGCTTTTAAGCTTAATAATTTTTCTACTAGGAGTTCGCAAATATGTTCGTGATTAGGGAATGGAAAAACTTAATAACTGATTTATATGCTGATAAATGGAAAATATCGAGTTGGCTTTGCTTATTTATACTGACTATTCTTTTCCTAATTAAAAATGCACGACTTGAAGATCTAAAAGGGACGATTAGTATTGCCGACGCAATGGATCAATTTTTCTCAATATATACATTTACTTTTCCTCTCAGTCCACTTTTTCTATTATTTGTGTCTATTGGTGTTATACCATTTTTTTCTTTATTTCGTATCATTAGATATAGATCACGTTCAGAACTTTTTTTAGCATTAATTGCTCGATTGTTTGGTATTTCCTTATGTTTTACACTACTATTATTATTTTTCGGATACATTATTAGTGGGATTTGGTGCGGAAATTTTGTACATTATTGGGACACAACAGCAGGAACGCCTTATATAAGATATGGAGATCAAATAGACCTCTCATCTTTTTCAGGGATATGGATGATTACTCGTTATTTTATTACGAGTACTCTCGTGTTCTTTTTCTTTTCTGCTGCAGTTAGTGCTATATATTTGTTTTTATCAAATTACATATATAGTTTTATCGCTGTAATGTCTTTAATTATTATGGATCGTATGATGAGCAACTTTTATGAATTTTCAATTTTGCATGATCACTTATCTTTGAATTTAGACCAATGGTTAGTACCAGAATCTTTTGAGACCACAGTCTTTCTGTTTACAGGCGGAACAATACTTTTATTTTCTATAATATATGTACAAATGGTCAAAAAAGATTATTCTAATGGGAAAATTGACGAGAACAACGTTAAGAAGAACTAATAATGGAGGACGAAAAATGTCGAAAGTAATCATAGAAGCTAAAGATATTGTAAAAACATTCAAAAGAAATACGGTACTAGATAGTATTTCTTTTAAATTAGACAAAGGGAAAATTTACGGATTTCAAGGACGGAATGGATCTGGTAAAACTATGCTGTTGCGTGTATTATCGGGATTGATGCGCCCTACTAAAGGGCAAATCTTAATAAACGGAATTAATATGACAAAGCAAGGAAATTTCCCTAACAATATTGGCGTTTTAATAGAGTATCCTGGTTTTGTACCTGATTACACTGGCTTTAAGAATTTAAAGTTACTTTCAAAAATTCAATCAAAAATTTCCGATAATGACATCAAGAAAGCTATTGAAAGTGTCGGTTTAAATCCTGATGATAAAAAAAAATATAAAAAGTATTCCTTAGGTATGAAGCAACGCCTTGGAATTGCTCAAGCTATTATGGAAGATCAACAAATTATAATGCTGGATGAACCGACAAACGCTTTAGACCGTGAAACTGTAAAAGTAGTCGAAAATCTTTTATTTAAATTAAAGGCTGAAGGAAAGACCATATTAATTGCTAGTCACGATTCTGAAACACTTCATGCAGTATCAGATAAAATTTTTGATATTGATTGTGGACGTATTGTCGGCGAGTCTGAAAGGAATGTGAATTAATGAAGAAAAAACTATATTTGGCTTTAATATTAATTTGCTTGATATTGGTTACTTCATATAGTATTTATCAATACCGCGCTACTAATAAAAACTATGCTGGTTACAAATTATCAGTTATTAATTCTAATCTAGACACACCCATAAAAGCCCTAGGCTTTACACAAACATTTGGAAAAGCAAAAACTGAAGTAGTGGAAGATGATATGCTGAATAAAATTACAAATTTTATAATACCTTTCACTTTTAAAAATGACACTGATAAAGCTGTTACATTCCATCCAGAGTTTTATCGTTTAATGCGCGGAGAAGATATGACACAAAGTATCGACTTTATTGATAATCGTACAAAAAAAAGAGTGAATTCCATCCCTCCTCACACAACAATCAAAGGGGAGGCTAAATTCACCTATAATGATATGAATAAAACCGCATCATTACAACTAAATATTAACTCTCGACATGGTATGACTATCAATTTGTTCAAGATACCAGTTTACAAATAAGATACTTTATGGAAGTGAAATTCAATGAAAGATTATTTCTTATTAATAAAAAGAGATCTGCAAACTGGCTTTCAACATGCTAAAAACAACTTCATAATTTTGCTAATTCTCACGTTGTTTTTTTTGTTGTACCCAGTACTTTTGCTAAAAACTTATGATCAAAATAGTTATTATTCGTATTTAGATACATTACTAATTGGTATAGGGGGTGTACCAATTGAGCTTGTAATACAACACTCTTTTAAATTCCCTTTTTTATGGTTGTTTATTCAACTAAGCTTGATTTTAATTATGAATACGTGGGCAAGAACAGACATTATAAATTTCAGCTCATTTACTAGAATTAGAATACGCAAAGTGTATTTACTTATCATTAGTAAATATACCTGTACTTTTATTATTACATTTATCTACTGCTCTCTAATATTCTTATTAACATTTTGTCTATGCTCTTTATTTGGGATCCATTCAACAAATTATACTGAATATACTTTACATACACTAAATTTTTCAGATTTTAAAATGCCTTATCTACAGTTAACATGGTTCGTCATTTTGCTGAATTTTTCAAGTGTACTATGTGCAGTTTTTCTCTTCACAACACTTTCTATAATGATGAAACCAGTTTATGCTTTTTTAATCTTAACTGCATGGTACGTGCTGTCTATTTTCAGAGACTCGTTTGTTTTTATAGGAAATCTGAGTATGGTTTTAAGACAGCCCCTATTTCACCAAAATGTTTTTACCTCTATTATGATCACCTTGTTGGTACAAGTGATAATTATTCTTATATGTATAATTACTTCCATTATATATCTAAACAAAAAAGACATCATAGGGGATTCTATTGATTAAAAGTATTAAGCTAAGAAAAATCATTTCAAAACTTTAAAGGGTTTAATCCTAATCATTTCTGAAATCAACTTTAATATTTTAACTCCCCTTTCGGCTAATGTAACTACAATATTCCGGAATTAGGATTTTAACTTTGTTTTCAAAAAAGCACTCTTTTATGGGGTGCCTATTTTTTCAGCACAAGCTCCTGAACCGCATGCGCCACGCCGTGTTGATTTTGTTTGAAAATGGCAATCTCCCTTACTTCCGGAATAACGTTTACCATGGCAACGCTGCAGCCCGCCCATTCAATCATTGTCAGGTCGTTTCCGTTGTGCCTATGTACATAACTTCCTCCTGTTCAATTCCAAGCAGCTGCGATAGCTACAGGCTGGCGCCGGCTTTCATCCACCTGATTTCTAAGAAACTGAAAAACGCTCTGGGCGCGGACCTGCCCAGAGCTTATTTCTCCCAGGTCATATGCTGATAAATGCCTTTCATAATGGCGTACATTCCATATAGGATCAGGCCTAATGCCAATATAGACAGAATCAATTTGCCATGCGGCTGCTGCGCGAGTTCGGCGAGCGCACCGTCAAAGCCTCTTGTGTCGTCGGGATCAGCGGTCATAGCTGTCTTGATGAGAAAATAGCCGATAGCCGAGAAAATAATGGCCCGGGCGATATTGCCTGCACGTCCGGTGTTTTTCGTGATGCATATCATTTGTTTGTTCATTTTTGACGTATCAAATTCTTTCATAAAAGCAGCCCGAACGCCTTTCATAAATTGAACAATCGCAAATACGAAAAAACCCGCACCCGTAAGCCCTGTGAGCCATTGGCCGAACGGCTGCGCCAATACATAAGCGGACCACGTCTGTTCTGAAGTGCCGCCGTCCCCTTGGCCAAACACAAATCGCAAGGCATTCCAAGCGATGGATGTGTAAACGGCGGCACTGAAAAAGTTTCCTATTCTCCGTGACAAGCCTCGCCTGCTGTTTCCGTGCCCCTCCGTGTCCTTGATCGCGCTTAACACCATCCAGATCACATAGCCGATAAGGCCGATGCCTATTAAAAAAAGCAATAGTGACCCATACGGCATGCGTGATAGCGTTTGGAGCGCTCCGCTCGAATCTTTCGCGCGGCCTGCCCCGGCAGCCGTCATAAAGGCCAAAACCCCAAGCAGAATAAAAACGCCGCCGAATGCAAAATAACCAAGCCTCCCGAATCGTTTGATCCAAGGCTTGGTTTCCTGTTTTATTTTTGACATGTACCGGTCTTTCACCGCCATGTGTCCAACCCTCTTTCACAGAAATCTTTACTGTAACATTCCCGATTGGACAAAGTTGAAACAGCTTCTGCCTCAGCTATGGCCGGCTGAGATACGTTTTTGCTGATTAGCTGATTGTGCAGGTGTCATCCAAGCAGCCGCTGCGGCAGCTGTGACTCCGCCTGCTAATTTCCCAATGATCATGGCCGCCGCCATTTCTTTTTTCATTCCAGCCACAAAACCGAGATGGCTGCCGAGTACAAAGGCGCCGCTGACCGCAAACGCGACATTGATGACCTTTCCTCTCGGCGTCATATCCTTTAATGAAGCCAGCATTGGGATATGGTGCGCCAAAGAGGTCACCAAGCCTGCTGTTGCTGTCTCATCTAAATGAAGGTGTTTCCCCAGGGCCTGAAGCGGTTTTTTAAAGGTTTTTGTAATAAAAGCCGTCATTGGAAACGCCCCTGCCAGGGCAATGGCGATGGTCCCTGTCGTTTGTATCCCTGTCTCGACATTCTCCATTCCCGGAATCAGCACAATGCCGGTCATCGTTTCAACAGAAACAGCTGCAAGCCCGATAATCGCAACCACACTGACCGCTTTCCCGAAGAGATGAAACAACTGAATCATATTGTCGGTGTATCGCCATAACCCAAAAGCGATCACAGCAGATAACAGACTCGGGATCAGAAGATTTTTAACTATCATGCCAATGTCAAAGCCTGCGCATAATCCGCCGATTAAGCAACCGATCGGCACTGTGCACAGCCCGATTAATATGCCTTTCGCAAAATACGGATGATCCTCTTTTTCGATGATGCCAAGAGCGACGGGAATTGTGAAGACGATTGCCGGTCCCATCATTGTTCCTAAAAACACCCATGAAAACAGCCCGGCCTGCGGATCTTTCGCCATTTCTCCAGCCAGCGCATATCCTCCCATATCAATCGCCAAAATGGTGTTCGCAAAGGAAGAAGGGTCCGCGCCAATCGCTGTGTAAAACGGAGCAACAATGGGAATCAGGATTGCTGCCAGCACGGGCGCCAGCGACACAATTCCGATCATGGACAGCGCCAGCGGCCCCATAGCCTTAAAGCCGTCCGCAAACCGCTCGCCTAGCCCCCATCTGTTTCCCAAACAATAATCCGCCGCTCCCCATAGTAAAAAGGCAGCCAAAATGAATACAACCGCGTCATTCACCGTCATGGTTTTCTCCTTTTTCAAACGTATGATTGGTTTTATCATATCATCTGAAATCACCGAATAGAGTTTATCTTATTCAATATGAGCTAAAAATTCTTTTATATCGGCTTTTTCAACGGCTGTTATGATGCTCCGCGCTTTTTCTTGCGGGACCGTTAATGTCAATTTTTCTATTATGTCTTCTTCAGACAGCTCATTTCCTGGCGCCCCTTTTGGGCAGTCCACACGCGCTTCGCAAATCCGGCCGTCTGATAAATAGGCCCGGACAATCGTGAAACGGCCTTTTGGAACGGCATGGGGAGCCGGCTGAGTAGCATTGTCATATACGCGCTGAATATGCCCTATTGTCGTTTGAATTCCGTTTGGGATCGGCTGGCTGTTGAAATGTTCAACGGTCAGGTCGTGTCCGTGCAAAGCAAGAGCAATCACATATTCAACGCTGAAACGGCCTTCCTCTCCAGTTTTCGGAGATCTTTCCGTCAATGCAGCATCTCCGCCTGGCGGAAAAATCACTTCAATACGTTCGGTATTGGCAGCAGAAATGGTTTCTTCGGAGATAAGCTGTCGTACCGCATCTGCAGCATGGTGTGCCGCGGAACAAAATGGATAGATTTTAAACCATAGACCCGGCTGCACAATTCTCCACGGTGCCCCCCAATCGTTTAGCAAAGTATGTTGTGCTTTTTCAACGTCACCGTACAGACTGAAGAAACCAGTTTCTCCTTCAAGTGCCGTGCGGGACCCGCCAAATTCTGATTGGGCCAGCTTAACGGCCAGCAAGCCAGCCTGAGCCGCCAAACCGGCGTGCAGCGGTTTCATTTCTGTTCCAAATTGCACCCTCATCCCAGCAGATTGCGTAGCCGCAAAACCAATTGCTTTTTCCAGCTCTTCCTGAGTCAGCTCCTCAGCATAACCTACGGCGCAGGCAGCAGCGATAGCACCAAGCGTTCCTGTATTATGCCAGCCCTTTTCATAGTGGCGGCTGCCAATTGATTCTCCCAGCCGTGCCATCACTTCCACACCAACAACATAAGCGCCAAGAAGCCGCTCGTCATGTCCGCGAGCGGCAGAAGCAATAAGAGAAGGCACGATGACTGCACTGGGGTGTCCTCTTACATCGGAGTGGACATCATCAAAATCCAATGCATGGGCGATAAATCCATTGAGCATCGCGGATTGTAATGGCGCGGCCTTTTTGCCCTGTCCGATAACAGGAACAAGGGGCCGGCCTCCTTCATCCTCTATCAGACGGAGGAGCTTTTGAATTCCTTTATCTTCTCTTCCTGCGAATGAAGCGGCAGTAAAATCAAGTAATCCCTTTTTTGCTTCGTGAATCGCGTCAACTGAATGCTCAGGTTGTGACGTTCTCACAGCCTCTGCAAGACCTGCTGTCAGCCCTTGTTTGCTCATTTGATGGTCTCCAATACAATAACCGCCAGCTCCGCAAAGTATTGAGAGGCAACCGTAAGGGCTTCTTCATCCAGTGTAAAGGCCGGATGATGCCACTCCTCCGTCCCGTTCGTTCCCATCCAGACAAAAAATCCCGGAATCTTCTCTTGATACAGAGCGAAGTCTTCTCCGCCCGGAGACTGCTCAGCGTGAACGGTTTGATAGCCAAGCCGTGCCGCAGCTTCGGATGCCGCATTCAAAAATGTGCCGTCATTCTGAACGGAAGGCAAATAAGGAAACCACTTGAATTCTGCTTGTGCCCCATAGCCCGCTGCAATTCCTTCAGCCACTCGTCTCATATGCTCCGGAACAGCCTGCCTCGCTTCTTTTTGAAAGGTTCGAACCGTCCCCTCCATTTCAGCTTGGTCTGGAATCACGTTCCACGACGTGCCCGCCTGTACTCTTGTGATACTGACGACTGCGTTTTGCAGTGAGCTGATATTGCGGCTGACCACAGATTGCAGCCCGCTGATGATTTGTCCGGCTGCAGCGATTGGATCAATACTGTTATTCGGGATGCCGGCGTGTCCGCCTTTCCCTTTGATGACGATCTCAAACCGGTCAACACTTGCCATGAGCGGACCTTCCTTTACACCAATGGTCCCGACAGGCAGATCCGGCTTATTGTGCATGCCGAAAATCGCAGAAACGTCATTAAGTACGCCAGCTTCTAGAACCTTTCTTGCTCCTGCGGCAATTTCTTCTGCAGGCTGAAAGATAAAGCGGACTGTACCTTTCAGCTCGGCCCTTCTTTGATTCAGCAACATCGCTGTGCCAATAATAGAAGCAGTATGAAAATCGTGTCCGCACGCATGCATTGTGCCATCAACCTTAGATGCAAACGGGAGATTCGTCTGTTCTTGGATCGGGAGCGCGTCAATATCCGCTCGTATTGCTATCACGGGGCCGTCTTCCCGTCCTTTGATTTCTGCAATCACGCCAGTCTCCAATTGAGGAACATCAAGTATTTCGATTTGCTCCTCCTCAAGCCAGCGGCGGATTTTTTTCGTCGTTTCAACCTCTTGAAATGACAGCTCAGGATGTTCATGAAGATCACGCCGCATATTGATTAAACGGGTATGAAACGCTTTGTCGGCCATTGTTCTTCTCCCCTTCTTATATAAGCTCTGCAGGCTCTCCCACCTGCTTGATAAATCGTTTCGTCCGTTCGTTTTTCGGATGGTCAAACAGTTCTTTTGGCGTTCCCTGCTCGATAATATGGCCGTCTGCCATAAAAATCACTTTATCAGCGACCTCTTTTGCAAACGCCATTTCGTGTGTAACAATGATCATCGTTGTTTGCTTTTCCGCAATGGACTTGATGACCTGAAGCACCCCTGTGACGAGCTCAGGGTCAAGCGCTGAAGTTGGTTCATCCAGCAAAATCGCATGCGGATTGACCGCAAGCGCCCGGGCGATGCCGATTCGCTGCTGCTGGCCGCCGGACATTGTGATCGGATAGCTGTCAGCCTTATGCTCCAGACCGACTTGTTTCAGAATCTCCATTCCAATACGTTTCGCTTCGTCGCGTGGTTTATGTTGAGCCACAATTAAAGCTTCTGTAATGTTTTGCAGAGCCGTTTTATTTTTAAACAGATTGTAGTTTTGAAAGACCATGGCCGTTTGCTGGCGAAGCCGATATGCTTCCTTGCGTGTAAACTTTTCCGCGTTCAGTTTGGCTTCTCCGATTTCAATAAGTCCTTGATCCGGACGCTCTAATAAATTTAAGCACCGGAGAAGCGTTGACTTTCCGGAACCGGACGGACCGATGATTGCCACCACTTCTCCGCGTTTCACTTCTAGATCGATTCCGTCGAGCACGACGAGATCTTTAAACGCTTTGCGAATATTTTTTACTGTTATCAACTGATTTCACCTCTAAGTCCGGTATGGCTTGCTCATGGCACGTTCAAACAAGTCCTGCAAAATGCTGTAGATAATGGTAAGAACCCAATAGACGATCGCAACCGCCAAGTAAGTCTCAAAATATTTGAGGTTTCCTGAAGCGTACATCTTCCCTTGGGCGAACATCTCCATGACCCCTAATGTAAAGGCCAGTGACGTTTCTTTCAGGAGCCCGATAAATGTATTGCCCGTTGCCGGAATCGCATTTCGGATCGCTTGCGGCAAAATAATCCGTCTGTATGCCTGAAATTTTGTCATACCGACAGACAGGCACGCCTCCAGCTGCCCGTCATCAACAGAATTGAGGGCGGCCCGGAAGATTTCTGCCAAATATGCTGCATTTTTTAAGCTTAACCCGATGATGGCAGCTGTGAGAGCTGTCATTTTGCTCATCTCTGGAAACAGCTGCGGCAGCCCGTAATAGATTAAGAACAGTTGCACCAGTGTCGGCACGCCTCGGAAAAAGGATATATACAGCTTTGACAGCTGATGAAGCACTGGAATTTTGTTCTTTGTAATGAGTGCGAGAATAAGTCCTCCAATAATGGCAAAAATCATAGCCGCTATGGCCATAAACAACGTGATCGGAAGGGCCTGAATTAAAGTCGGGAACGCTGATATCATGAATTCCCAATCAATCGTGTTCATTCTGGTGAGTCACCGCCGTTTCTTAATGCTTCTGTTCTACTGTGATATCTTCATTAAAGTATTTTTCAGAGAGTTTTTTCAGTGTTCCGTCTTTACGCAATTCATCTAGCGCCTTATTGACTTTTTTGCGGAGCTTGTCGTGCGCATCGTCCTTGGCAAATGGGAATGCAACCTGTTCGTAAACAATCGGATCTCCTGCAAGCTTTAATGGCAAACCGGTCTTCTTGATTTGCGCGATCAATACAGTTCGGCTGTTGACATAAGCGTCTACACGGCCGTACGCAACATCCTTCAGCGTACCCTCTTGTGTTTCATACGTTTTGATATTGATTTTTTTATCAGGATCTTTGCTTTCAAGGTTTTTCGCGTGGTTTGAACCGAGAACGGCTGCGACTGTCTTGCCTTTTAAATCGTCTACTGATTTGATGTCTGTATTGTCTTTTTTGACGACAATCTGTGTTCCCGCATAAGCGTATGGTTTCGTAAAGTTATACGTTTCCTTACGTTCGTCTGTCACAGCTACCTGGTTGGAAATGGTGTCAAGCTTGCCTGTTTGAAGCTCTCCCATCAGCCCGCTGAATTCAAGCAGCTTCCAGTCCAGTTTCATGTCAATTTTCTTAGCGACTGCTTCCATCACTTCAACGTCAAAACCTGTCAGCTTTCCGTTTTCTTTATAAGCAAATGGGTAACTTTGTCCTGTCGCACCGACATGAAGCACATTGTCATCCTCTTTACTGCTGCTGTTTCCATTGCCGCAAGCTGAAAGCACCGCTAATAATGCAGCAACGACCAGCACAGTCCATTTTTTCATTTTCATTTGATTTTCCCGCCTTTTCTTTTTTTATAGATCATGTCGCAATTGTTTTTTCATATAGACTGTGATATGCCCTTTTCCAAGGTCTTGTTCACCTGAGCGGACATACCCTTTTCGTTCGTACATCTCTATCAGCCACGGATGCTTATCCGCTGTTCCGAGTGAGACAAACGGAACCTTTAACGTATCGCGAAGGATTGTTTCCTCCAGCCATTGAAGCAGCTTTGTTCCGATTCCTTTTTTACCGGTGTCGGGGTCCACAGCGAACCACCAGATATGCGGAACGCCATACGGTCCCGGCTGTTTTCCCCAAGGCATTCTCAAGGTGATGGTCGCGATGATCCGCCCGTCTTCTTCCATGACGTAGCAAGCGTTTTTCCGAATATTTTGCAGCACCAAATCTAAATCCGCATGAGCAGCAGCAAAACGAATGCCAAGCTTTCGAATCGGTTCATAAGCCCGCAATGTCAGCGCGAGGAGCTGTTCAGCATCACGTTCAACTGCAAGGCGATATTGTGGCTTCATCTAGCGTTCCTCCTTACTTTGCATAGCGGTTTACCGGCTTTTCCAAACCGAAGTGCTCTCGTAATGTTGTGCCTTCATATTCTTTTCTGAACACGCCGCGCTCCTGTAAAATCGGAACTACTTGATCAACAAACACTTCAATTCCTTCTGGAAGAAGCGGAGGCATGATGTTAAACCCGTCACACGCTTTCTTATCCACCCATTCCTGCATCTTGTCGGCGAGCTGCTCCGGCGTGCCGACGAAGATATGGTGGCCTCTGGAGCCTGCAACGTATTTGTAAAGCTCTCGTATCGTCATATTGTCCCTTTCAGCCATTTCCTGAACAAGCTTGAAGCGGCTCTTCACCGCATTAGAAGCTTCTGCGTCAAGCTTCGGCAGCGGCCCATCAAGCGGATATGCCGACAAATCAATTCCGCCTAAGTAATTTTGGAGAATTTGCAGACCGACAGATGGGATAATCAGATCTTGAAGCTCCTTGTATTTGGCTTGCGCTGCTTCTTCTGTATCGGCAATGATTGGGAAAATACCCGGCATGATGGCAATTTTTTCTGGATCACGTCCGAATTCCGCTGCCTGTTCTTTAATGGATTGATAAAATTCCTGAGCTGATTCCAGGTGGTTTTGTGCTGTGAAGATCACTTCTGCTGTTCTGGCAGCCAACGCTTTTCCGTCTCCTGATGATCCTGCCTGGATAATGACCGGCTGGCCCTGCGGCGTTCTTGAAACGTTCAGAGGTCCGCGAACCGAGAAATATTCTCCTTTGTGGTTCAGCTCGTGCATTTTTTCTTTGTCAAAGAATTCACCCGTTTCTTTATTACGGATAAAGGCGTCCTCTTCCCATGAATCCCAAAGCCCCTTTACAACTTCGACAAATTCCTCTGCCCGCTGATAGCGCAAATGGTGTTCAAGGTGCTTTTCACCGCTGAAATTCAGCGCTGTTGATTCAATAGATGAAGTGACGACGTTCCATCCGGCACGGCCGTTGGACAAATGATCCAATGACGCAAACTGTCTGGCAATATGGAATGGCTCGCTGTATGTAGTGGAGGCTGTTGCTGTCAGTCCGATTTTTGATGTGACCTGCGCCAAAGCAGAGAGCAGGGTGAATGGCTCAAACCTTGTTAATACATTTGGGTGTGATTTGCTGTCAATCGAAAGGCTGTCCGCTAAAAACAGCATATCAAGCTTGCCTCGCTCCGCTGTTTTCGCAAGCTCTTTAAAATAATCCAAATTCATGCTCGCATCTGACGGCGCGTCCGGGTGCCGCCAAGACGCGACGTGATGGCCTGTACCTGCTAAAAATACCCCTAATTTGATTTGTTTCTTTTTGCTTGTCATGACGATACTCCTTTTATCATGTTTTTAGGCTGAATAATCCGAAAAATAAACTCCTATATTCCTAGTCGTTTAATATGAATAAATCAAAATGTACCTTTGTCTTGGACGTTTGTCAATGAGTTAGGATCAAATTTTTCTTTTTAAGCTGAAAAGAATTTCGCAGAATTATGGGGCGGCATTTGTGCAACCTGTATACTGGAAAAACCAGTCTGATGCTGAGACTCGTTTTGATCCAAAGTTTTATATAAATGTAGCTTGTACCTTATCTGTACTTCCGACCATACGCATTTTGCCGCTGCTTTTGCTCTTTGCTAATAAACGCGCGTGTCGCCGTCGTAGAACGGTCCATCTTCCCACTCATTCAGAAGCTGAGACTTCACATAAAAAAATAAGCTGATCCCGGATTCATACCGAAATCAGCTAATTGAATCTTAATTAAGTTCTAGAATACTCTCTTCTGCTTTAGCAGAAAACACTTTAGGCTCCAAACAGTCAAGGTCTTCATGAAATAAATTTACTTTTTGGATTTGCCGATTGTCATAGTGGTGGAAATAGTAGTTTCCAGTTTCGTTGCACATCACGGAAGTATATTGCGTATAATGAATTTCGTCTTCTTCCGTTATCACTGCGCCCTTTGGTATCGTCACATTTGCCAAAATGTGGAAAGAGGCTGTTACACCTTTCGTTTCATCGGCCGCCGGCTCTAGGTGTTCTTTCAAATAAACAGCTCTGACAAACCGGGAAGGCGGTGTATAATCCCCCGGCAGGCCAACCGTTCCTAAGCCTTGGCCAAAAGCGGAAAGGGCTAACCCGCCCATCTCTTTGCTCTCTAATTGCTTCGGTCTGATTCCTGTATATTGCTGCAGATTAGTTACATGCCATATAAAGTCGGGGCTGTTCGTCATGACACCAGGTTGATTGTCATAGACTTTGAGGCCGTCTGCTCTCGGTTCTATCGTCAGGCTTCGTCCCGTCCGGTCTGACAATATCCAGTGAAGCGGTAAAACTGTATCCAATAGATCTAATTTTTTCTCTACAATCGTTAAAGATCGAATCTTTTCTTTTACGTCTTCCAAAGACTGACAGACTGACAGCACCCATGTCACAAACTCATGCGGGGCAATGTGAACGGTTTCTTCCCGTATCGTTTTTTCATACTCTGCATAGCCCGGAAAATAAAGTGCAGCACACGATAAACCGTTTTCATTAACGCCGTCTGCAAATAGAATATTACCAAGTTTTCTTCCCATACCGATAAATGCGTACTGTGTCTGATGGGCCTTTCCGTCAGCTTCACTATTCCAACTGTAACGGCGCGGATAGAGAATCACCTCTGTCCCCAGCTGAAATGCAAAATCCATTGTTCTCGCTAATAAATGATTCCGGTCAGCAGTTTCCAATGTAAGACTTGTGCACATCTGATTCAGTCCCCTTTCAATTCAGGCTAAAATCGTACATTTTGTGAACAACTTGTTTTATCAGCATAACGAAAGTCAAATCGATTCGTCAAAGAATTGACATTACATCCAATAAAACGAAAAATCCAGCCTTTAGAAGGCTGGATTTTTTATTATTTAGCCAAAACAAGCTCATGAATCGCATGTGCAACGCCATGTTCATTATTGGAGCGCGTTTGAAAGTTTGCGGCTTCCAATACTTCTGGAATGGCGTTTGCCATGGCAACCCCGCAGCCCGCCCATTCGATCATTGTCAGGTCGTTCCCGTTGTCGCCTATGCTCATGACTTCAGCCTGCTCGATTCCGAGCAGCTGTGCCAGCTGGCGTACAGCATTTCCTTTGCTGGCTTCCGAGTGCAGAATTTCATAAAAGAAAGGCGCGCTTTTGACCATTGTATATTTTTCTCTCACGTCTTTTGGAATCGATGTAATGACGCGGCTTAAGTTCTCCGGTTTATCAATAAACATCACTTTCGGGATGAGGATATCTTTAGGCACCTCGTCAATCTTGCGGAAATGAAGCGGCACCTGTGTCACATAGGATTCGTATACGGTAAATTCGCTAATATCCCGGTTAGGCGTATACAAATTAGATGAATCAAAGAAATGCATCGGCGTCTTCAGCTCTAAGCTCAGGTCATATAATGAAGTCAAATCATCATAGCCGAGAGACAGCTCCGAGACCACTTCATTTGTATGCGTATTTTGAACAAGCGCTCCATTATACGCAATGACATAGTCGCCTTCTTCAATTAAATTCAGTTCATCTAAATATCTCTGCACACCCCCGATAGGCCGGCCGGTGCAGAGCACAATTTTGACACCTTCCGCTTTTGCCGCGTGAAGGGCGTCGCGGACCTCCTCTGTTACTTCATGATGATCATTTAAAAGTGTTCCATCCATATCAATTGCAATTAGTTTGTACATCCTGCATCTCCTTCATGTCGTTTTCAGGCTATAGTCCCATCATATCGTTTTTTCTTTTTGATATTCAACCGGAAGAGAAGGTTTTCTCCGGATTCTGTTTAGACGCCGCCCTTGTCTTCGGATACGTTTGCGTGGTTTCCGCTTTCTTTCTGCCTTGACGCCGTTTTCTGCTTTTTTCTGTTTCATCAGCAGAAAGCCGGCAGCTAAAAAAGGAATGCCGGTTATATTCAAGATGGCAAGCTTTACACCCGCAGCGATCAAAAAGAACCCCCATGAAGATGAAGGATTCCGTCTGATCATGACGTAAGCCGCCATTTCCAGAACAATCAGGATGGCATGAAGCACTATGCCATAAATCAGCAATACAAGAGCAAAAAACAAAACATAATTCACGATTGCCCCTGAGTACATCATAGCACGCATCATTTGTATAAACGATAAGGACTGCATCGATCCGCTGATGACATTAGGGTTATAGATCGTATAGTCACTAAATACATGTTTGACTTTGAGAAAAGCCCATAATATAAATATCCACTGAATAATATGTAAAACAAGCCCCGCTGCCACCAGTCTCTCAGCTTTTTTATTTCTCATCTTTCTCCTCCCTGCCGGTCTTTGACTCGATTCTTGTCATCGTTTTTGTCTGGCCATTTTGCTCCCAGATCAACGTCCCGTTTTCTCCTCTTCTCAGCGTGCTTTTGAGCGGGTAATAGGAGCCGAGATACTGAATCTCAATGGACCCGTCAGTGCTTTGGGAAATCACCTTATATGCCATAAAAGGCAGCTGCACCTCTCCTCTTCCTTCAATGACTTCCGTCTCCACTACCTCATCTTTGGTAAATGTGACTGTTGCTGATTTCACGCCATCCGCTGGCCCGGGGACAAGCCCCTCATCCCACGTTCCGTAATAAAACGGTGTCTCTTCTTTTTGCTGCTGGCAGCCCGATACCATAATGCATACAGCAGTTAAAAGCAAAATGCCATATCTGTTTCTCAAGGGGATCACATCCTTTCCTCCTCTTTTTGGGCGAATGCCGTGCCGCTGTGCCAATGACTACATAAGTTATAAGGAATTCACCCACAAGGAGATTGATCATAATGAACCCTTATCAATATTACAGCCCTCAGCTGCCTCAGCAGGAACCTTACTATAGCCACTATGAGTACAATTCTTATCCGCAGCAGGATGTATACGATCCATACCAAATGGATAGACAGCCGGCATTAGAAAGAAGAATCGCAGCACTTGAACGGCAAAATGAACAGCAGTCGAGAGAATTAACCCGTCTAACAAACGAAGATCGCCGTCAAAACCGCGAAATTGCGCGGCTGGCCGAACAGGTCAATCAGCTAAGCCAGACTGTTGAACGCCATACACGCCGCCTAAATCGGCTCAATCAGCGCCTCCGCACAGTAGAAAACAGGCTGAATATCCCATTTACTGCAGGGGAAGGCGGTTTCTGAGCAAGCAAAGAAAAAAAGCGGAATACGATTCTCCCATTTCAGGGTTTCGTTTTCCGCCATTCTTATATGTTAAAACGGAACGTTTACATAAAAAGGGTTTGCACCCAGTATACAATCTTTACCGTTTTCATTCAAAGATAGAGGGGCTGAGGAAAATAATTGTAGTTCCTCATTTGCAGAATTTCTTTTCAATCAGGTTGCATGATAATACCGACTCACGTCAATCGATACATGGAGGGATCATTCATGCATAATACACAACACGGCTTGCAGCAGCTGAATCAATGCCGCCAGACTGCTCAGCAGCTCATTCAGCAAACACAGCAAAGCAGCCAGCAATATCGCCACATGCTTCATCAGGAACAGCAAAACATCCAAATGCTGCAGCAGATTCTAAACCACGAACAACAAGCTGCACATACCATTCAGCAAGCACTGCACGGGCATGACATGGCGATTCAAAAGTGCCAGCAGGTTGTCAACATGTGCAACCAAATGCAACAGGAACTTACTGGACAATCCAGCGTCATGAATACGAATGTGTCTACACTTCCATTCGGCCAAAACACGCCATTTCAGCAACAATCCTATCAGCAGTAACATATAAAAAAGCTCAACACAATGCGAGTGTTGAGCTTTTTTTCTTACTGTTCTTTGCGAATATGTATATCCTGAATAGACTGTTTCGGTGCATGAAATCTGCTCTCGGCTTCACTTCTTGCCTCGGCAAAAGCCCGCGCCTCCACATGATCTTTGTATACATCCAGCTGAATCAAATACAGCGGGCGCACTTTAAATCCATGAATAATGGTCACCGCCCATAACGGGACCACAATAAAAACACCGGGCAGATCGGGCAAAACAAAACCAAACGCAAAAATGAAAAAATAAATGATGCCGTACATGATCCACTTTCTATTTCTAACCTTGATGCCAATAAATAAAAAGGCAAAAAAACTGGTAATGGCAAAAGGCATGAAAATAAACAGCATCCACCAGCTATGCAGCAATTCCCAAGCGGAACCTCTTTTTGTAATTCCCATATTTTTCTCCTCCTATTTACCTATAATAATCGATTAGGCATACCGCGTCACCCATAAACGGGAAAAACTTTCTCCCTTAAAAATAGTGATAGACGGAGAACAGGTTTCTTGCTATATTATTAATTGATAATGATAATCATTACTAATCTATTGAGATACATAGTGGGAGGGTTCTTGATGAAAAAGAACATATTGCTCGTGGGCATGCTTGTGCTGCTTCTCATGTTTGTCAGCGCTTGCAGCGGCACGGCTTCTAAAGGGAGCTCAAGCGATTCTGCTTCCGAAAAAACAGAAATGAGAACATACAAATCACCAAAAGGGAACGTCAACATTCCTGCACATCCGAAACGCATCGTCACTGATTTTTATGCTGGTGAATTGCTGTCTGTCGGGGCCAATGTGGTCGGCTCAGGCTCATGGTCATTTGATAATCCGTTTTTAAAATCAAAGCTGAAAAATGTGAAGGATGTTGGTGATCCAATCAGCGTTGAAAAAGTGATGGAGCTTCAGCCTGACTTAATTGTTGTCATGAATGAAGAGAATGTTGATAAATTAAAGAAAATCGCTCCGACTGTTGTCATACCTTATAACACAGCGAAAAACGTAGAAGACACAGTCAGCATGTTCGGAGATATCGCCGGAGCGAAAGACAAAGCAACATCATTTATGGCTGACTTTAACAAAAAAGCGGAAGCAGCTAAAAAGAAAATTGCCGGCGTCATCGACAAAGATGCGACCTTCGGCATTTATGAAAACACAGACAAGGGCGAATTCTGGGTGTTCAATGACAATGGCGGACGCGGCGGCCAAGCTGTATACAATGCACTTGGGTTAAAAGCGCCTGAAAAAATTGAGCAAGATGTCATCAAAAAAGGAGAGATGAAACAGCTCTCTCAAGAGGTTATTCCTGAGTATGCCGCAGATTATATGTTCATTACGGATTACAACCCGAAAGGCGAAAGCAAAACACTCGACAAGCTGGAGAATTCTTCTATTTGGAAGAACCTTGACGCTGTTAAACATAATCGCGTGTTTATCAATGACTTTGACACGTTCTACCCGTACGACCCGATTTCTGTCAGCAAACAGGTGGATATCATCACCGACATGCTGATCAAACGGGCCGAAGAAAATAAAAAATAAAAAAACGGCACAGTCATGACGCTGTGCCGTTTTTTATGATTCACTTTAATTTTGACTGCACGGAGTCCGGCATATCTTCAAACCTGACTTCTTCCCAAGTCTCGACATACTTTCCTTTCGCCTTCACCTTCAAATACGCGTTTTTCCGAAGCTCTTTGCCGGCGAAAAAGGTCACTTCTTCTTTTTTTCCGGATGCATTGTATCCGTCTAATGTATACTCAGTACCGCCTGGGCTAAGATGTTTGCCATCTCGATCAATCTGAACATAGACATCTTGCTGGTGAATAAACGGATTAAATCTGTCTGTAACATCGTTATGAAAAAAGAGAAGCCCGCATATTACGGCAGCAGCCGCCAAGACGGCCAGGATTGCCATTGCTTTTTTCATCTTTGCACTCCCCTTACTTGTTCATTTTTTTCAAATAGCTTGACCGCACCGCGAGGAAGAATAGAAGCTGAAAAATGAAAAACCCTCCGATGGTAAGACTGAGCGGCCCCGCTACATCGGAATAGCCTTCCACAGCCAATGTTCTCAAGGCAAACAGTGTATGCATGACGGCAATGACAAATGGAAAGAAGAAAAGAATGGCCAATTGTATTGTCACGCTTTGTGCCATTTCACGCTCACTCAGGCCGATTTTGGCCAGTGAACGGTAGCGCTCCCGGTCTTCATCTAAATCAGTGAACAGTCTGAAATATAAGAAACTTGCTGCCGCGACAAAGAATACAATTGCGATAAACAGGCCGATAAATAAACTCAGGCTCGGCAGCTGCACCGTATCATAGTAAGTCCCGGCTTTTGAAGCAAAATCAGAATGCACATCGATATAATTGCCGTAAATCTCATTTTGCAAGGATTGGCTGATCTCAAGACTGTCTTTCCAATGATCATAGCTGTAGCCGTATAATGACGCTTTATCACCGAGTGATTTCAGCTGATCAAAGGTTTGATCATTCACCGCGATGATGGCATTCAATGAGATCAGCGGTTTTTTAACTTCTTTTACCGACAGTTTTTGTCCGGACAGCTTGCCTTTTTGGTTCAGCAGCTTCAGCTGATCCGGCGCTTCGTTTTTGAAATTGCGGTCATACGTTCCTGGGAAATAGACAGCCTCGTCTTCTTTCAGGCCGTTCATTTTGACATGGAAGTATTTTGCCGCATCCGATTCACTGATCATGTAAACAGGGGGAACAGTTTCTCCTTCCTGATAGCGAACATAGGAAACATCTATTTTGTCTTTCTTATACGTAAAGCCGTGTGTTTTCAGTTCATGGTCAATATCTTTCAAATGAGTCTGTTCTTTTGGATTGTTGCTGTAAGATAAATACTCCATTTCATAAGCGGACTCTTCCGCTCCGACGGTCGATTTGTACATTGCGAGCACGCCTGTCGCAGTAAACGCAACCGCGGAAATAATGCTGACGATAAAGAACAGGCGGGCGTTGTCTTTTAGACGATAGACAAGGTCAGAAACCCAAATGACGTTTTTCCCGCGCAGATAAAAGGTTTTCCACTTCTTCAGCGCGCGCAGAATCCATATACTGCTTTGGCTGAAAAAGAAATATGTTCCGATGACGGTGAGCAGTAAAATGATAAACGGTTCGGCCCCGTGGACATTGCCTTTAAGAACCATGCCGTACCCGCCGCACAGACAGGCGATGCCGAATAAGGACAGAAGCACGGACGGCTTAGGCTCCGGCTTAACCTTGTCAGTGCCCTTTATTAATTTGATAACCGTATTTGATCTGACAAAAAGGATCGTAAACTGCGATAAAAAGAAAAATAAGAGCAGAAATCCGCAGGCCGTAATACCGAGCGCTTTCCAAGGCATATACAAAGGCAGCGCGTCCATTTCTAAAATATAAGCGCCGACCGTAAAGAACGTCTTTGAAAAAATGAATCCTCCGATAATGCCGGCTGCAATTGACATGACGCCAATGATCATATTTTCCGCAGTAATGAGCTTTCTCAGCTGACCCGGCGTGATGCCCTGCATGAGCAGAATGCCGAATTCTTTATTTCTCGATTTCAAAAATGCGTTAACCGAATACAGAACAAATAAGAAAGAAAAAACAAAGATCATCCATTCCGCAGCGGTTAAGCCTTTTTTGGCGATATTATTCAGGTAGCCTTCCTTTAATGCCGGATGAAACAAGAACATCGCAAAGGTAAAGAAAATCAAAACGGAAAAGGCGCTGCTTAAAAAGAATGCAAGATAGGCCCTTTTGTTTCTCGTGACGTTTTTATAAGCGAACTGAAGAAAGGTCATTTGCGTTTCCCCCCAGCATAGACAGCACATCGAGAATTTGTTCATAAAATACTTGGCGGTTTTCCCCGCGGTAAATCTCATTAAACAGTTCGCCGTCTTTTATAAAGATGACGCGGCGGCAGTAGCTTGCCGCAACAGGATCGTGGGTCACCATCAAAGCCGTGACATGATCATCCTGATTCAGGCTCTGCATCGTTTCCATGACGTCTTTTGACGCTTTGGAATCAAGGTTGCCCGTCGGTTCATCGGCCAGGATGAGTGACGGCTTATGAATGACCGCTCTTGCGATGGCGGCACGCTGGCGCTGTCCTCCGGATACTTCAAACGTCCGTTTGTTGAGCAGGTTTTCGATTCCGAGCTTTGCCGCGATGCCTTGCAGTTTTTCTTCCATGACAGACGGCGCTTCTTTTTCAAGCGTTAACGGCAGCATGATATTTTCACCGATTGTCAGCGTGTCCAGAAGGTTGAAATCCTGAAACACAAATCCAAGCTGCTTGCGGCGGAAATGAGCGAGCTTTGTCCGCTTCAGGCGATGCGGGTTTTCTCCGTGAATCAGGATATCGCCTGAATCCGGACGGTCGATCGTTGAAATGATATTCAAAAGCGTTGTTTTTCCGGACCCGGACGGCCCCATCACCGCCGTGAACTCGCCTTCTTCTATTGAAAATGAAATTTGCTTTAAGGCTTGATAGGATACTTGTCCTTTATAGGTTTTATTTATATGTTTGACTTCAAGCATATTCGCCATGAAAATCCTCCTTATGGTTTTATTCTTGTTGATCTGGGCTGCTTTCATGTAGTGCCGGGACGTTCAACATAAAAATCCCCTTGACATAAATCCATGTTATCAAGGGGAAACAAAGCGGGCTATGTTGTTTTCTTAACGCAGCCTTACATTTTTGTAAGAAATGAAAATCGAACTGATGTCCCTTCACCGGGAGACGAGCTGATGTCCACCGTATGATTGAGCTTACCTGTAATTTCTTTGACGAGATGGAGGCCGATTCCCGTAGATTCTTGGAAACGCCGCCCGTTTTCCCCGGTGTAATAAGGGTCAAACACCCGCTTGATGTCTTGCGAGGGAATCCCGACACCGTAATCTTTGACTTCAAGCACCGTCCTGTCTTCATCGCGGAAGACATTCAGCTCAAGTCTGTCACTCTTGCCCGCTGAATACTTGACCGCATTTGTGACCACTTGGCCGATCGCAAATTTGAGCCATTTGGCATCGGTGTAAATCTGATGATCATCGCAAACGTTCATTTTCGGATAAACGCGATATTGAATAAAAAATCGTTTATAGCTTTGAATGACTGATTGGAGAAGCTCGGACAGGGAAACCGCTTCGATTTTAAAATCCCGTTCAAACAAGTCGAGCCTTGAAGAATAAAGAAGCGTCTCCAGCCCGAATTCAATCTGCCGGACTTCTTTTTTGATTTGTTCAAAAACGGGCTCATCCTCTTCTTGAATGATTAAATTAATGACCGACAGCGGCGTCTTTACTTGGTGCACCCATTGATTCATATACGTCACCCGCGCGTCCAGCTTGGCTTCAGTCTCATGGAGCTTCTGGTGCTGCAGCCGCATCAGCTCCATCTGCTTTTCATACAGCTCTGAACAGAACACTGAGGAACCGAGATACGGGATATCCGTCCCTTCCTGCCCCGAGCTGAGCCAATGATACACGCCGCGGTCTTTGTACCAGCGATAGGCAAGATACCCCGCCAAAATAAGAAGCTGCACGCCCAATATGTAAAACAAGTGAGAAAAAGAATGAAGACCCGCAAACCAGTAATAAAAGAAGACAAACAGCCCTTGAAGGAGAAAAAGCAGAATCAGCACTGCATGAGACCGGAGAAACAGCTTCATGACTGCGCCCTCAGCTGGTAGCCTTCGCCCCGCACCGCTTCAATAGAAACAGGCGCATTCAGCTCTCGCAGTTTTTTTCTGAGCCGCGTGATATACACGTTAAGTGTATTATCATCGATGAATATGTCGGTGTCCCACGTCTTTTCCATGAGACGGTCCCGACTCGTCACCTTTTCTCCCCGCTCAAGCAGCACTTCCAAAAGCTTGCTTTCTTTTTTAGAAAGCTCGCTTTTTTCATCCTGAAAACGCAGTTCAAACCGTTCCACAAAGAGCTGAACGCCGGCATATTCAACCACTTTCTCTCCCTGCTTTGCGGCGTACTCCCCGTACGCCCTCCGGATCTGGCTTTTGATTTTCGCAAGCACAATATCATAAGAAAACGGTTTTTCAATATAATCGTCTCCCCCATTTTCAATCGCCATCACCTGATCCATTTCCCCGCTTCTGGCAGAAATAAAGATGATCGGGCTTGTGGAGTGCTGGCGGATCTGCCGGCACCAATAATATCCGTCATATGCCGGCAAATTGATATCAAGGAGCACCACATCGGGCTTTTCCCGCAAAAAGACATCAAGAACAGCTGTAAAATCCGCGGCGACCACTGTTTGATATCCGTATTTTTCAAGGTAATTCTGCAATAGTCCGCGAATGTCTTCACTGTCTTCCACAATCATGATTTTATTCAAACTGAACCACTCCCGTTTCTTACACTGCTGCCATCATCATAATCGTTTTGGGCATATGGACGCAACACCGCACAAAAAAACCGCCATCTCGGCGGTTTCTGGTCTCTTTAGCCGACCTGCTGCTTAGCTGCTTTACCGGCTGATCCGAACTCTCTCATTTTGCTTCGCACTGTCTCTTCCACGGCTTCAATGCCGGGTGTCAAATAGCCGCGCGGTTCGTACAGATCGCTGTTTTCCTGGAACATGCGGCGTGTTTCGTCTGTCCACGCTACCATACATTCCGTATTGATATTGATCTTCGCGTGGCCGAGCGTGATGGCTTTTTTGATCTGATCCTGCGGAATCCCGGATGCCCCGTGAAGAACGAGGGGAATATCAGTCATGCGGGAGATAGCCTCCATTTCCTTAAATCCGAGATTCGGCTCACCCTGATATTTGCCGTGTACAGAGCCGAGGGCGGCGGCCAGCGCGTCGATATTGGTTTCTTTGACGATCCGCTCACATTCCGTGATATCGGCATAGCAGACCCCGCCGACCAGTCCGTCTTCCATTCCGCCGACCGTGCCGACTTCGGCTTCTACTGACACGCCGTGTTTTGCGGCATAATCGGTGACTTCTTTTGTCATCGCGATATTCTCGTCAATCGGCTGATGGGAGCCGTCAATCATCACTGAGCTGAATCCGGCATCAATGGCCTGTCTGCAGCGTTCCGCACTGCTGCCGTGATCGAGATGAAGCACGACCGGAACGGTAATCGCCATGTCCTCTATTAACGCACCGACCATGGCGGCAATCGTTTTAAATCCGCCTAAATAGTCGACCAGGCGATCGGAAGCCGCGGCGATGACCGGTGATTGCTCCTTTTGCGCCGCCTGCAAAATCGCCTTCGTCCACTGCAGACCATTGATATTAAACTGGCCGATCGCATACTGCTCCCGCTTTGCATCTTCAAGAAGCTCTTTCATCGATACAAAAGCCATGTCCACCCCTCCTTTATCCATTACATGTTGAAGTATTTTGATACGACGTCCACTGTTGTTTTTTTCGCTGTTTGAATGGCTTCCTCAGCAGTCAGCTTATAATATTCAGGCCGGAAGAGCTCAACCGATACAACATCAGAGAAGCCGATTTCCTTCAGTGCTGATAAGTGGGCATCTAAGTCAATCGCCCCTTGCCCCGGCCATACACGATCCTCATCTGTTAAAAAGCCAATTGGGAAATCTTCTGTATCATCGATATGATAGATAAAGATTTTCTTTCCGTCCGCCTGCTTTAAGCTCTCTATATTTGAACCCATTGCATGAAAGTGAAAACTGTCAAGGACAAGCCCGACATTGTCACGGTTGACTGTGTTTACGATGTCATACGCCTGTTCAAACGTATTGACCGTACATTGCGGATGGCCGACAAATTCAAGCGCGATTTTTACGCCGTACGGCTCCGCGATATCTGACAGCTCAGTCAGCACGTCTACACTGCTCTTTTTGATCTCTTCTTTTACAATCTTCTGCTCTGTCACAAGCGGAACGGCCACCACATATTTCACACCGAGGGTTTTGCATGTTTCCATCATGCCTTTAAATTCAGTGATGATCTCGTTGTGGCCCTTTTCATCACGGTTGTTGAAGAAAACAAGCGCATTTAAGGCAAGCGGTTTGAGGTGATGGGTTTGAAAATATTCCGCAAGGTCATCCAATGAATGATCTTTTAAGTACTCAGGCAGCTTATCCATTGTGCGGATTTCAATATAATCATATCCATGCTTTTCGCATAGTTCTAAATCCTGTTTAAGGTTTGAGTTTTCCAATGTTGTCGCTTCATTAAAACAAAGTTTCATGCCAGACTCCCCCATCTGCGTTTTAGATATGAAGGGAGTTCGGCAGGAAGGCTCTCGCCATATCCCGCCGAACTCCATGCTCAGCTTATGCCAGACCTAATTCTTCTTTCATTTTCTTAAGCATAAATCGGCTTGATTCATCCGCTCTTTCATCCACCCAAGCAAATACGGCATTCGTCGCAATTCCGTCGAACTTCATCTCTCTCAGTTTTCTGAAAATCGTATCAAAATCAACCTCGCCTTGGCCAATGTCTAAATGCTGGTGAACCGTTACTTTCGCGTCAGGCGGATTGACGATGTAGCGAAGGCCATGAGCCGCTTTATGATTATAGGTATCTGCAAATAAAACATGTGTGAGGCGGTCGCCGGCTTCGTCAAACATGGTCTCGATGTCGCCTTTGCCGTCATCATAGAAGAACGTATGCGCAGTCGAGTAGACAAGATTGATCCAATCCTTGTCAAGCGCGCGGATCATATCCATCGCACCTTTGTGCGTTTCGATAAAATCATATGGATGGGCTTGAAGGTTGAGTTTCATGCCTTCTTTTTCAAAGACTGGCAGAAGCTCATCCATGGATTTGATAAATTTTTCTTCACTTGTTAAAGGATCATATTTTGAACCGCTGAATTCGCTGTTCATCAAATCCACTTCAAGTTCAACCGCAATTTCGATAGCCCGTTTCCAGTTGCGCACTGCAGCCTGGCGGCGGTCTTCATCAGGACCCGCCCAGTGATAAAGAGGAAGAAGCGATGAAAGCTTAACACCTGTATCCCTTAAGAGCCGCTTTAATTGTTTGATCTTTGCTGAATCGACTTTCGGATATTTATAAAATGGGCAAAAATCCTCACGCGGCGATAATTCGATATATTCATAACCAAGTTCCGCCGTTTTATAGACCATTTCCTCTAAAGTTAAATCATCACGATACATGGATGGATCCAATGCTAACTTCATATTTTCACTCCTCTGTTTTTTAGTTTTGAACTGTTGTAAAAGATTGATAGAATTCTGGTTTCTCCTTCAATTCAACCTTTTCTTTTTGTCCGGATTCTTGGGCCTTCACACAAGCATCCGTTGTAACAGCGGCAATATAGCCGTCCCATGCCGTCGGTCCGCTGACCTCGCCTTTCTTTTGAATCGAATCAATAAAGTCTTGGATTTCCACATCGTACGCAGCGACAAAGCGTCTCTGCCAATCCATCAGAATATCTGTGCTGAATTTGCCTTCTTTTCTCAAGCTGATGCTTGATGGCTCGGGCAGCTTGATGATGCCGTCTTCTCCGACGATTTCGCATTGTATGTCATAGCCGTATTTACAGTTCACATAGATTTCAGCGTTGATGACGATGCCGCCTTTTGTTTCAATCACGACGATTTGCGGATCCTTTAAATGCGGCAGCGCGTTTTTCGATTTTTTCGGGTAGATGACTTGAACAGACTCGTAGTCATCGTTGACGAGCCAGTGCAGCACATCAATTTCATGAACAAGCGTGTCGACTACGGCCATATCGGTTGTGTAGTTATCTCCTACAGTCGGGTTGCGGTGTGCGCAGTGAATCATAAGCGGTTCGCCAATCACATGGTTATCGAGTGCTTCCTTCAGCTGTACGTAACCGCTGTCATAACGGCGCATGAAGCCGACTTGAACAAGGCGTTTGCCCACTTTGATTTCTTCTTCGACGATGCGCATGCATCCTTCAGCCGTTGTTGCGAGCGGTTTTTCACAGAACACATATTTCTGGGCTTTAATGGCTTTCAGCACGCTTGACTCATGCGCAGGCCCCCAGCTTGTCACTAAGACAGCGTCTACATTTTCGTCTGCAAGCAGGCTGTCATCATTCGGATAAACCGTCGCGTTTAATTGGTATTGCTCAACGACCTTTTGTGCAGCTTCTTGATTAACATCCGTTACAGCTACAATTTCCGCGCCGGACAACTTGTTCGTGATGCGGTTAATATGTTCTTTTCCGATTGCTCCAGTTCCAATTACGCCAATACGTAAACTCATTGATAGCCACTCCTTCTGTTGGTTACATGATTTTGCTTTCTGTTCCTTGCTTTACTTGGCTCTGAGGAGATCCGTAGAGTTCCTCTTGAATTTGTTCAAGCGACTTGCCAGACGTATTCGGCGCAAAGAGCAGCCCGATGATCATACTGGCCGTCACACATCCGAGAAGAATTGCAGCCATCGTTCCAATGCCGAAATTGGTGATAATCATTGGGACAAACAGACTCCAAATCCCTATTGAAATACGGACAAGGAAAAACATCAGTCCTTGTGCGGAAGCACGATATTGCGTAGGAAAGATTTCACTGGCCCATAACTGATAGTTCGCTTGCTGCCCTGCTCCGTTATTGATGCCGATCACGACAATAAACAGGAGCAGAATCGGCAGGCCTTCAACTGGCAGCAGAAACAGTGTCCACCCGATCACCGCCATGAAAGCGGCGATTCCAAATACGGTTTTTCTATATTTGTCGGCAAAGGGCATGAAGATCAAGGCGACCCCCAATCCTGTGAAGATAAACAGCCCCATTTGCAAAAGGTTGGCCATGTTGGCAGATACACCGCCGACCTGCTGATAAATGTATGGCATAAAGAAGCCCATGACCCCGGCAGCTAAGTTCCAAACCAAGTACACACCCATCAAAAACAATATGCTTTTTAGATACATAGGCTTGAGCAAATCAAAATATGATGTCTTATTCAGTACAGCCGGCTTCTCTGCCTGAGCATCCTCCGGCTGATTTTTTGTCTGCCAGGCGTCTGATTCCGGAAGCCTGATTCTCAGGATGTACGTAATCAACGCAATCACAAGCAGATGGGCAAATACGATTTTATTCCCCAAGAGTCCCAAGTCACCGGCCAGTACGGAGAGGAGCAGTACAACGACAGCGCCCGCGGCCCAAGCGACTTGTGCTACGCCGCAATGTCTGGCCCGATTCTTCTTTGGCGCATTTTCCGCAATAATGGTCCATGACGCGGTAATGTCAGCCCCTACTGATAAACCGATAATGATGTAACCGCTTAACAACATGGGGAAATTAACCCCGAACAAAACCAAACAAATCCCTAGTGCATAAACCAGCATACTATTGGTATAAACAGCCTTCCGTCCGACTTTATCAGCCAGAAACCCGCCAAGCAGCGCGCCGACAGCGGCAGAAATCGCATTTGCGCTCAGCGCGCCGAGCAGCCCGATTTGCGTATCGGATAGCTTAAGGTAACTGACCCATAATGATAAACCGGCGGAGCCTGCCACAATTGAACCGGCATCAATATAGTTAGCCAATGCTGCCGCGATTGTCCGTTTATTGAAGGCTGAATCTCCATTGGTATTGCCCATATGTTCATTCCCCATTAAGCCAGATCCAACAACTGCTGATCAATATAGTTTCTCGCAATCAATGCATACTCCAGCGGGTTTGCAACATCGGGGTCCTGTTCAGCTTCAATGACAATCCATCCGGAATAACTGTGCTTCAACAGCAGCTGATATACTTCTCTAAAGTCAATGCAGCCGTCACCGGGAACCGTAAACATGCCTTTTAAAAATGATTGCCGGAACGATTGTCCTTCGAGCCTGCATTGTTCCATGACATTCAGGCGGGCATCCTTAAAGTGCACATGCTTAATGCGGCCGATATGCTTCTCAAGCATCCCCATGTAATCGCCGTCAGAAATATACGCATGGCCTGTATCATAGAGGAGGTGTACATGCGCAGGGTCTGTTCCTGCCATCAGGCGGTCCACTTCTTCCGCTGTTTGGACACCAGTGCCGAGATGATGATGATAGACAAGCTTCAAGCCATGCTGAGCGGCAATTTCGCCAAGGTGATTCAGCCCTTCGCAAAGCCGCTCCCATTCATCATCCGTAAAGTGCGGCTTCTCTGTGAACACGTTTTTCTCCAAGCTTTGCACGCTGTACGTTTGTTCAGAGACAACTGCGACATCAGCGTTTACTTGCTGCAAATACTCACAATGCAGGGTAAATGTCTTTGCCGCTTCACCAAGTCCGTCACGCAAAATAAAACTGCTGAACCATTTTCCTGCAATGCGTAAGTTCCGAAGCTTCAGCTCTTTGTTCAGGATGGCAGGTTCGGGGAAAAAGCCCCCGACCTCCGTGCCTTGAAAACGTGCGACAACGATATCACTTAACAAATGCTGAAGTGTATTTCCCGCTCCAATTTCAGGCATGTCATCATTCCGCCACCCAATGGGAGCGATTCCCCACAGGATTTCATTTTTGCCCATCTATGGTGCCTCCCCTCTAATACTGCTTCGCAGATTCCAGCTTTTTCTCTTTTGCTTCGTATGCTTTCTGAACGCTTTCTTGTTCAGATACCTCTGCCACCCCGACATGCCACCAGCTGTCATAGCCGTCCGTCATTGTTTTTGGCAGAACTTTCATTTCTATTAACGTTGATACATCCTGTTTCTTCGCATCCTCTAACGCCGCTTTTAATTCTTCTACTGTGTTCGCGCGGTAGGTTTTCGCGCCGTATCCCTCAGCGACTTTTGCGTAATCGACATTCAGGATTTGGTTGTCATCTGTGCGGAACTCGCAATAGTAGCTGCCGCTGCCATGATCCATTTGCAGGTTGTTGATGCATCCGAATCCTGAGTTGTCAAAGAGCAGCACATTGATTTTCTTGTTGTACTGAATCGCCGTGATCAATTCAGAATGAAGCATCAGGAAGCTGCCGTCTCCGACGATTGAATACACTTCTCTGTCAGGGTGGGCCAGTTTAAGACCGAGTGTCCCGGACACTTCATAGCCCATGCAAGAATACCCATACTCCAGGTGATACGTATTCGGAACATTAGAATGCCACAGACGCTGCAAATCTCCTGGGAGTGAGCCTGCTGAACAGATGATGACACTGTCTTCAGGAATCGTCTCGTTGATTGTCAGCAATGCCGTTGTTTGCGGAAGCTCCGTATTCAACGCGTCAGCATATTCATTCAGGACCTCTTGAGAAAAATGATTTTTGATTTCCGGATCAAATGCTTCCCGCTTAAACGTCACTTTGCTGAGACGCTCGCGTTCAGCTAGCCATTCGTCCTTCAGCTCCCGAATCGTTGTGCCGAACTCGCTCTCATAGCCTTCAAGCAAGCCATGCAGTTTGCCAAGCGTCACTTTCGCATCCGCTACCACTTGGAATGCATCAAGTTTATACGCCTGCATTCGGCTGACGTTAATGTTCAAAAACTTCGCTTTATCAAAATCAAAAGCGGTCTTAGAGGATGTCGCAAAATCTGTATACCTTGTGCCGATGCCGATAATCAAATCAGCTTGACGGGCCGCTTTGTTTGCCGCAAGTGTACCTGTGATGCCCATTCCGCCAAGGTTGTTCGCAAAATCTGCCTCAACAGTGGACTTTCCTGCCTGCGTTTCAACTAATGGAATGTTATAGGCTTCAGAAATGGCAACCAATTCATCGCGCGCACCGGAATATTTTGCGCCTCCGCCGACGAGAATCACAGGTTTTTTGCTGGATTTAATCAGCTCCGCCGCACCTTGAAGCTCGCGCTCGCTCGGCTGCATGCGATCAATATAGTGAACCCGTTTGACGAAGAAACTTTCATCAAAATCGTATGCTTCCCCTTCAACATCCTGAGAAATACAAATCGTTGCCGGACCTGCTTTTGCCGGATCAGTCATGACTTCAAACGCGCGCAGCAAACTGCTCATCAGCTGCTCAGGGCGCGTAATGCGGTCCCAGTATCTCGATACAGGTTTCAATGCATCGTTTGTCGTAATCGCCGCACTGTATTCTTGCTCCATTTGCTGCAGTACAGGGTCTGGCTGTCTTGTCGCAAATGTGTCTGCCGGAATCAAGAGAACTGGGATATTGTTTGCCAATGCAGTGCCGGCTGCCGCCACCAAGTTAGCCGCTCCCGGTCCGACGGATGTAGACACCGCATATATTTTTCTTCTTAGCATTTGCTTGCTGTACGCCATGGCCGCATGCGCCATTCCTTGTTCATTTTTCCCTTGATAGACTTTCAAATGGCCTGCATCCTGCTCAAGCGCTTGCCCGATCCCTAATACGTTTCCATGACCGAAAATCGTGAAAATCCCTTCGACAAAAGGCTCTTCCTTTCCATCAACATGGATGTACTGCTGGTTTAAGAATTTAATCAGCGCCTGTGCTGTTGTTAAGCGAATTTTCTTACCCACAAACGATCCCACCTTTACTCGATCTTTTTCAATTATGACTGTGCTTCAATAAGCTGTACGATTTCTTCCGCAGTCGGCATCGCTTCTGACGAACTGTGCTTGCTCACCACAATGGAAGCGGAAGCACTGCCGTATTTCAATGCCGTTTCAATGTCTTTTCCGCTGACAAGGCCATAGATAAAGGCTGACGCATAGGAGTCACCGGCTCCAAAGGTTTTCAGCACTTTTGTCTTGTACGCTTGAGCGCGGAATACCTCGCCGGATTTGCTGTATGCGTAAGAGCCTTCGACGCCGTGTTTGATGACAACGAGGTCGGCTGAATGGCCAAATAAATGATTGACGGATTCTTCATTGCTTCCGCCTGTGCGGTTTTCCATCACATCAAATTCATCGCGTGTGCCGATGACGATATCAGACTGCTCGGCAACCAAAGAATAATAAACGGCTGTTTCATCTGATGACTGCCACGTATACGGGCGGTAATCCAGTTCGAACACCACTTTAACCTGATGCTTCTTCGCGTATTGAACAGCTTTTAATACCGCTTCCCGTGACGGGCTTTTGGCGAGCGCTGTCCCGGAAACAAGCAGCATTTTCGCATTTGCGATATAGTCCTCGCTTACCTCTGAAGGCTCAAGATAAAGATCCGCCACATCATCGCGATACATTAAAATGCTGCATTCTTCAGGGCTGAGGATTTCTGTAAATGCAAGGCCTGCTTTGTGTCCATCTTGATCAACAACCATCTGTGTTGTATCAACGCCGGTCTTTCTCATATAGGACTCTATGAATCTTCCATGCTGGTCATCCGGAATTTTGCCGATGAAGCCCGCTTTTAAGCCAAGCTTCGCGCTGCCGATCGCGATATTCGCAGGTGAACCGCCGACGTATTTGGAAAATGTCATCGTCTCTTCCATTGGGCGGTTGTATTCGACTGCGTTCAGGTCAATACATGCCCGGCCGATGGCAATAATGTCAAAAGCCTTCTCTTCATTGAATGTATACTTCATCGTAAACAGCCACTCCTCACTTGTTAGCGTTCTAAAATCCACTCATGCGCCGGGTCGTTATGAAACTTCCATTTTCGCGTCGGCCCTGCCATGACATTTAAATAGTAGGATGTGTATCCGTCCGGAACGCCTACCGGGTGGTATCCCGCAGGAACGATGACAACGTTTTCATTTTCCACAGTCATTGTCTCGTCAATAGAACGGTCATCTGTGTATACGCGCTGAAATACAAAGCCCTGTCCCGGGTCTAACTCATGGTAGTACGTTTCTTCTAAGAAAGATTCTTCCGGCAAGTTGTCTTGATCATGTTTGTGAGGCGGGTAGCTGGACCAGTTGCCGCTGTCTGTATAGACTTCAACTACTAATAGACTGTTAGCTGAAGGGTCTGAATCCGGAAGAATGTTATGAACAGTACGTTTGTTTGAAAATTGCCCGCGATGTTCAATTCCGTTGTCTTCCGCTTTGATCAGCTTTGTCGGAAGCTGCTTTTCCGATGGAGAATAGCAAAGCGCCACTCTTGCGTTGCTGACCGCTGTGATCTCAAATGCACGGTCATTTGATATATAGACGCTGTCTGTCGGTTTTCGTTCAAATACGCTTTCACGCGTGCCGATATTCTCAAAAGTCGACTCATGATCTGTCACTGTAATTTTTCCCGTTACCGCCACAATACAGATTTCTTGTTTTTTCAATTCTTCTGTATAGCTTGAACCTGATGCAAGATCTAACACTTTAAACTCTACATAAGTGAGATCAGAGTTGGATGTCGTTACTTCGTGCACGAGTTTGACCCCATTAGACACTTCATGCGACTGCGGCTTACGCAACAAATAACTCATAGAGAAGCCCTCCTCTTTCTATTGGCAGAATGAGTCCGAACAGCGCACATGGACGCCGTTCGGCTGTTCGTCGTTTAGTTGAAATCAGGTGCCGGATATCTTGCCGTTACCACTTTTTTACGTGTATAGAAGTCGACGCTGTCTTTTCCGTTCGCATGCAGCGTTCCAAAGAATGAAGATTTCCAGCCTGAGAATGGGAAGAACGCCATTGGAGCCGGCACACCAAGGTTGATGCCTAGCATTCCCGCATCAATGTTTTCACGGAAGTAGCGGATTGCGTTTGAGTTGGATGTGAACAAGCAGGCGCCGTTCGCAAACTCAGACTTATTGGCGATTTCAATCGCTTCTTTCAGGTTTTTCACACGAATGACAGATAAGACCGGAGCGAAAATTTCATCTTTCCAGATCGTCATCTCTGTTGTGACATTGTCAAAGATCGTCGGGCCGACAAAGTAGCCGTCGTCAGACACATTTTCACGTCCGTCACATACGAGTCTGGCACCCTCTTCAAGACCTTTTTCGATATAGCTGAGCGTGCGCTTCTTGTTGTCTTCGCGAATCACTGGTCCTAAGAACACGCCGTCATCAAGGCCGTTACCGATTTTAATGTCCGCCACTTTTTCCTGCAGCCTCGCCATAAATTCATCGGCGATTCCTTCTTCAACTGTCACAACCGCACAAGCCATGCAGCGTTCACCGGCAGAACCGAAGGCAGCTCCGACGATGTTTGTGACCGTGTCTTCAAGATTCGCATCGTTCAAGACAATCGTATGGTTTTTCGCGCCAGTCAGAGATTGAACGCGTTTTAAGTTTTCGCTTCCTTTTTTGTAGACGTATTCGCCTACTGGCTTGGAGCCTACAAATGAAATTGCTTTAATTTCGGGATGCTCAAGGATGCCGTTCACAACGTCATGCGCACCGTATACGACGTTGAATACCCCTTTCGGAAGGCCCGCTTTTTCAAAAAGCTCAACCAATTTCTCTGTTAACAGCGGAGTCCGCTCAGATGGCTTTAAAATAAATGTGTTGCCGAGCGCGATCGCCATCGGGAACATCCAGCAAGGAACCATCATCGGGAAGTTGAATGGCGCGATTCCGCCGACAACTCCGATTGGGTAACGGTAGTTGGCAGCTTCAACGTCTGTTGCGATGGTAGCAAGTGAGTCACCCATCATCAGGGAAGGTGCTCCAGCGGCGAACTCTACGTTTTCAATCCCGCGTCCCACTTCACCTAAAGCTTCTTTCGTGTTTTTTCCGTTTTCAATTGTAATTAGATGAGCAAGTTCTTCTCTATGCTGGGACAGCAGCTGCTGAAAGTTAAATAGAATTCTGGCACGGCGCGGAACCGCCACCTTTGACCATGTTTTAAATGCTTCAGCCGCCGTTTGCGCTGCGTAATCAATATCCTCTTTTGTAGAAATCGGCACTTGGCATAGTACTTCTTTCGTCGCCGGATTGACGACATCTTCATATTGATCTGTTTTGCTTTCAACCCATTCACCGTTGATGTAGTTTTTTAATTTTCTGATTTCTGCCATTCTTATTGCCTCCTTCATTAGTAAACACATACACTTGTATGGATGGTTCAGGATAGATTCATATCAATATCCACTTTTCAGCAAGCCAAGAATTAAACGCTTTCAAAAAAACCAAAAAAATAAATGGCGGATGCATATTTACATACAAGCAACCATTTCATGCACAACAGGTTACTTTTTGGTCATTTCTTGGTTATATTCTAATCGCATAATACCCATAAGTCAATCATAAACACTAAATTTTTTCATTATTTTTATTATATTAATCTTTTAATCAATTAAGAGAGGTAAGAGAAGCCCGTCGAATCTTGCAAAAGATATACACCGATGTTATCATTTTTTAAGCAACTATTGATTAACTTTTGGTTTTTATTATATATTTATGTTACGTAAAGATTCAAGAAGGAGTTTTTAATATGAAACTGATGCGGATTCAGGAAATGGAGGAGTACATTTTATCGCATGGCACTGTTTCCTTAGATGAGCTGTGCCAGGTGTTCAATGTCTCCAAAAACACAGTCAGACGTGATATCAACAAGCTAACAGAAAAGGGTGCGATTGAAAAAGTATACGGCGGCGTAACATCTATTGAAAAAACCGCATTAGTTCCTTTTGAGAATCGCACCATTCAGCACCAAGATGAAAAAACAAAAATTGCCCATTATGCTTCCCGTTTTATTGAAGATCACGATTTGATCTTCATTGATTCAGGAACGACAACAAAGTCTATTCTCGATACGCTTGATCCAGCCAAAAATGTCACCATCTTAACCAACAGTTTAGACATTATCAATGCGGCGTCAGCTTTGAAGAATATCAACTTAATCATTATCGGAAACAACTATAAGAGAAAAACCCGCTCCTTTGTCGGCATGGACGACCCGGCTATGCTTGATAAGTACAATATCAACAAAGCCTTTATGTCCGCTACCGGAACGACGCTGACTCACGGATTGACCAACTCGGATCTGCTGGAGTATGAAATTAAAAAGAGGATTTCGGAAAAAGCAAAAGAAGTGTATCTATTGGCTGACCATTCTAAATTCGGAAAATCAACGCTTCTGACGTATGCACCGTTTGACAGGCTGCATTGCATTGTGACCTCTCAGCCATTAGACGACGAGTACACGCAGTACTGCAATGAGCATCAAATCGGCATTCATCTGGCCTAACGTTTACAATAGTGTTGAGAGTCTATCATCCATTTTATTCTAGGAGGCAGATCATGAAAAAAGCGAAGCTCGGAAAATCAGACTTGCAGGTATTCCCTATCGGATTAGGAACAAATGCTGTCGGAGGACATAACCTCTACCCGAACCTAAATGAAGAAACCGGAAAAGAATTGGTGCGCGAGGCGATCCGTAATGGCGTGACAATGTTAGACACCGCTTATATTTACGGGATCGGCCGTTCCGAAGAATTAATTGGTGAAGTGCTGCGTGAATTCAACCGTGAAGATGTTGTCATCGCGACAAAAGCCGCTCACAGAAAACAAGGCAATGACTTTGTCTTTGATAATTCACCAGAATTTCTTAAAAAATCAGTTGATGAAAGCCTGAAGCGCTTGAATACCGATTATATCGATTTGTTCTACATTCACTTCCCTGACGAACATACGCCTAAGGATGAAGCCGTTAACGCGCTGAATGAGATGAAGAAAGCCGGAAAAATCCGTTCCATCGGTGTATCCAACTTCTCTTTAGAGCAATTGAAAGAAGCAAACAAAGACGGTTTGGTAGATGTATTGCAAGGCGAATACAACCTGTTAAACCGTGAAGCGGAAAACACATTCTTCCCGTATACGAAGGAGCATAATATTTCATTTATCCCTTACTTCCCTCTCGTATCAGGTTTATTGGCAGGAAAGTATACAGAAGATACAACGTTCCCAGAAGGCGACCTGCGAAACGAACAGGAACACTTCAAGGGCGAGCGTTTCAAAGAAAATATCAGAAAGGTCAACAAGCTTGCGCCGATTGCCGAAAAACACAACGTGGATATCCCTCACATCGTATTGGCCTGGTATTTAGCAAGACCGGAAATTGATATTTTAATCCCGGGAGCAAAACGTGCCGATCAGCTGATTGATAACATCAAAACAGCCGACGTGACGCTTTCTCAAGAGGATATTTCATTTATTGATAAGCTGTTCGCATAAGAAGAAAACAGCCTTCTCCAATGGAGAAGGCTGTTTTTTTGTGCGATAAATTCCTAAATAACTGATTTTGAAGCAAAACCTTACAAAATGAGCCATAAATCCGATAAAATAAAGGTAGTTTATCTCAGAAAGAAAGTGATTGAGAAAGCAAAAGTATGAAACGTTCATATCATCCAGCTCATATGAAATAAAGCTGACCCAGCTTCTTTTATTTGCTGGTCAGAATAGCGGACCGTTTCGATGGTCTATGGAGGAAACAGAATGAAACTTAAATATGTAAAAGCCTTAGTCGCAGTAATTGTTGCTTTAGGTGTACTGCTGCCATCAACGATTTCTCATGCAAAAAGCTTTAGCGGCCGCTCATCATCTAGTTACAGCAGCCGGAGTTCAAGCTCGTCATACAGCGGAAGCTATAAATCAAGCCCGAAATCAAGCTACAGCTCAGGAGCAAGCTCTTCTAGCAAGAAATCTAAGACGTCTGACGATTCATCATCATCGATTTCGCTTAAAAAGAAGCCTTCGGAAAAGGCAAGCTCATCAAGCTCTAAAAAATCGTCAGGGACCTTTTCCGGCGCTACATCAAAAGTAACCGGAAAGACATACAGCGGAAAAACGTCTAAAGCTTATGTTGGCGGACGTTATGTTTCAGTCAATCATTACTATCACGCAGGTTTCGCGCCATCAGGATGGTTTGGATATTATAGCGGATTTACAATGGGTATGTTCATGATCAGCATGATGCACCCATGGGGTTACACCTATCATCCAGTCGGAGGCCCAGGCTATGTTTCGTATGGCGCTTCACCCATTGCCTGGATCGTTGATATCATTGCTTTGATCATTATTTTAATCATTGTCATCGCGTTGATTCGCGCATTTAAAGCACCGAAGACGTACAGAAGGAGATTTTAGGCAATGAGATTAATATTAAATGAGCAAGAAATTGTAGACGGAATTTGCGTGTATATTTCCAATGAAGAAGATATCTACCCTGAAGACGTTGAAGTAAAAGAACTATCGTACAACAAGCGTACAGGGTTCTTCGCTGAAGCCACATTTGGCCTGCACCACAAGCAGCTTATGTCAGATGACATTTCAGAAGGCATTATTCAGTTCTTAGAGGAATACCACAACTTCAATCCGGACGTTACCGTCGTTGAATTGCAATTTGATAAGAAAAAAGGCTTCTCCGCCTTGGTTTTCGTCAACGAAGCAGAAGAATAAAAATGTCTTAATCAAAACCTTACTCCGCGCGGGTAAGGTTTTTTATAATGGTTTTCCAGTAGACAGGAAGAATCATCTCCCCTTTAATCAGCAGACCGCCTGAGAGATAACATGCAAAACCTCCTTTTACTCATATCCTTGCGTCAAAAAGGTTTTGGCGCTTACAATGATTTTGAAAGGAATGATCACAATGGCAAATGCTCAATTCCCTCTTATCACACAAAACCTTTCTCTCGATCTCGTGAATACTGAAATTGTAAGCTATGATAAACGGCACGATCTCATCCAGTCAGAAAAAGATCTGATGGCATGGTTTGAAATAATGGGAGAAACTGCTCCTTTTCTCAATTCTTTGACGCTACAGGAAGTCCGAGGACAATTGCAGCGGATTCATCAATTCCGGGCTGAGCTGAGAAAACACTTTGAGCGTATCGTCGAAGGCAGTGAACCCTCTCAAGCTTTTATCTCTTTCCTGCAAGATCAAATCGCCGCCGCTCCCTTTTCTTATCAAATCATAGATGGCAAACTAGCCCGCATCCCGAATGGAAAACCAGATGATTCCATTTTATCGCTTATCGCTTACGATGCGTTGTGGCTGATTCATACAAAAGAAATTCAACAGCTGAAACGGTGCGCAAACGAAAAGTGCATTTTGCTTTTTCTTGATAAAACAGGAAGGCGAAAATGGTGCTCCATGAAGATATGCGGCAACAGGCATAAGGTTTCACGCCATCAGAAAAAAATGAATCATGAGTAAGAATCCGTTCCCCAGCGAACGGTTTTTTTATTGACTCAAAAAACTAACCTCTAAAAATAAAATTGACAGGTTAGTTTTTAACTATTATTCTATACATACTGGAGGGATAAATTTGGAAAACAACTTCTTTTTTAAAATGAAAGGAAATGGAAAAACACCCTTGCAGGTGAACGGCAAAGATGCTGTTACAGGGCTTATCGGAGGATTTATTACCATATTGACACTGGCTTCGTTGACCGCTTATACATCAAGCTTATGGTTAATGGCGCCTTTTGGAGCGAGCTGTGTGCTCGTATTCAGCGCTTGGAATGCTCCATTATCACAGCCAAGGAATTTGATTGGCGGCCATTTTATTTCCGCTCTTACTGGGATTGTTGTCCTTCACATATTCGGCGCCCACCCATGGACCTTTGCATTGGGGACAGGGCTTGCTATTTGCTTGATGATGCTGACCAAAACCACTCATCCTCCTGCCGGCGCCGACCCGATTGTTGTCATTCAAGGGGCATATGCTTGGAGTTATTTAGTATTTCCCGTCCTCATTGGATCTGTCATCATCGTGATCATCGCTCTCATTATTAATAACTTACGCAAAAATCGCCAATACCCAGCATTTTGGCTTTAATGTTTTCGTTTGTTCAAAACAAATGTTTCAAATGAGATAGGAAATGGGTACTAATCTATTAACTTTGTTATACATTTTAGATACTCATTGGCTCAACAACTGAGGAGGAGACATTTGTGAAGAAAGACACAAGGAAATATATGATCTACTTTTTCGGCGCTTTAGGGGGACTGCTATATGGTTACGATACAGGCGTTATCTCCGGAGCACTCCTGTTTATCAATAACGATATTCCTTTAACGACATTGACAGAAGGATTGGTTGTCAGCATGCTGCTCCTTGGCGCGATTTTCGGTTCTGCCTTGAGCGGCACATGCTCAGACCGCTGGGGCAGGAGAAAGGTTGTATTTGTCCTTTCCATCATTTTTATTATCGGTGCGCTCGCTTGCGCATTTTCTCAAACAATCGGCATGCTGATTGCATCTAGGGTGATACTCGGGTTGGCCGTCGGCGGTTCAACGGCACTTGTGCCCGTGTATCTTTCCGAAATGGCACCGACGAAAATTCGCGGGACACTCGGCACAATGAACAACTTAATGATTGTCACCGGGATTTTGCTCGCCTATATCGTTAACTACCTGTTCACACCGTTTGAAGCGTGGCGCTGGATGGTCGGTCTGGCCGCAGTGCCTGCCGTGCTTCTATTAATCGGCATCGCGTTCATGCCGGAATCGCCAAGATGGCTCGTGAAGCGCGGCCGTGAAGAAGAAGCGAGACGCATCATGAACATCACTCATGATCCCAAAGACATCGAAATGGAATTGGCAGAGATGAAGCAAGGGGAAGCGGAGAAAAAAGAAACGACACTCGGCGTGCTGAAAGCCAAATGGATTCGCCCCATGCTTCTGATTGGCGTCGGCCTTGCCATTTTCCAGCAGGCGGTCGGCATTAACACGGTCATCTACTACGCGCCAACCATTTTTACGAAGGCCGGTCTTGGCACATCAGCTTCGGCACTCGGCACAATGGGGATCGGCATCCTCAACGTCATCATGTGTATCACTGCCATGATCTTAATTGACCGTGTCGGCCGCAAAAAACTTCTGATCTGGGGAAGTGTCGGCATCACACTGAGCCTTGCTGCTTTATCAGGCGTGCTCCTAACGCTCGGACTTTCCGCATCAACAGCGTGGATGACAGTAGTCTTTCTAGGTGTCTATATCGTCTTTTACCAGGCGACATGGGGTCCGGTAGTGTGGGTGCTCATGCCTGAGCTCTTCCCGTCCAAAGCACGCGGAGCCGCGACAGGGTTCACGACTTTGGTGTTATCGGCAGCTAACCTGATCGTGTCGCTTGTCTTCCCGCTGATGCTAAGCGCGATGGGCATCGCATGGGTCTTTATGGTTTTCTCAGTCATTTGTCTTCTCTCATTTTTCTTCGCGTTCTACATGGTACCGGAAACCAAAGGGAAAAGCTTGGAGGAAATTGAAGCAAGCCTGAAAAACCGGTTTAAAAAGAAGAAAAGCACCCAAAACCAAGTGCTGAATGAGCGTACATTATAAAAAAAGGAATCGTCTCCTTATGGGACGATTCCTTTTTCTGTTTACACCATGACCTTGCAAATATTGTTCGTAAATTCCACAGGGTCCTGAATCGGCAGGCCTTCGATGAGAAGCGCCTGATTGTACAGAAGGTTTGTGTACAGGCTCAGCTTCTCTTTATCTTGTTCAAACGCGTCCTGCAGCGTTTGGAATACCTCGTGATTCGGGTTGATTTCCAGCACTTTTTCCGCCTTCACATTTTGGCTGTCAGGCATCGCGTTTAAGATTTTTTCCATCTCAATTGTCACTTCGCCGTCAGCAGCAAGGCAGACTGGATGTGATTTAAGCCGTTTTGAGATTCTGACGTTTTTCACTTTGTCTGACAGAATGTTTTTCATTTCCTCAAACAGATCCTTATACTTGCTTTCCTCTTCCTCGGACTGCTTTTGATCCTCATCCGTGTCTATGCCAAGGTCTCCGCTTGATACGGACTTGAATTCTTTTTCCTGATAAGAAGCCAGCATTTTAATTGCAAACTCATCGATGTCCTCAGTAAAGTAGAGGATTTCATAGCCTTTGTCCGCCACCATTTCCGTTTGCGGCAGTTTCTCAATGCGGTCGTAAGAATCACCGGTCGCGTAATAAATGTATTTCTGCTCCTCTGGCATTCTGGAAACATACTCGTCTAAGCTGACCAGTTTTTTCTCTTTTGAAGAGTAGAATAATAGGAGATCCTTCAATTGATCCTTATTCGCGCCAAAATCATTGTACACGCCGAATTTCAGCTGTCTGCCGAACGACTTGTAGAACGTCTCGTATTTCTCGCGGTCTTTTTTCAACAGGCTTTGCAGCTCGCTTTTGATTTTCTTGCTGATGTTTTTCGCGATCAGCTTCAGCTGGCGGTCATGCTGCAGCATTTCTCTGGAAATATTCAGCGACAGATCCTCAGAATCGACCATGCCCTTCACAAAGCTGAAGTGGTCCGGTAGCAGGTCTGCGCACTTATTCATGATCAGCACGCCATTGGAATACAGCTCCAAGCCTTTCTCATATTCCTTGGAATAGTAGTCAAACGGCATGTTTTCAGGGACGAATAGAATTGCGTTGTAGCGAACGGCTCCATCCACACTGATATGAACGTGTGTCAGCGGTTTATCAAACCCGTAATGCTTTTCAGCATAGAATTTTTCATAATCCTCATCTGTCAGCTCGCTTTTGTTTTTTCTCCAGATCGGCACCATGCTGTTGACCGTCTGCTCTTCCTGCACCTCTTCAAATTCATTTTCGCTGCCTTCCTTCGGCTTATTAATGGTTGTATCCATTTTGATCGGGTAGCGAATGAAGTCGGAGTACTTCTTGATGATCGCTTTTAAACGATATTCCTCTAAAAACTCATCATAGCTGTCATCTTCTGTGTTCTCTTTGATTTTCAGGATAATGTCTGTACCGACAGAATCCTTTTCACACGGTTCAATTGTATAGCCGTCTGCACCCGCAGACTCCCATTTATAAGCTTCTTCGCTGCCAAGCGCTTTACTGATGACTGTCACGACATCGGCAACCATAAATGCCGCGTAAAAACCGACACCGAACTGCCCGATAATGTCATGTCCGTCTTTCAGCTCGTTTTCCTTTTTAAACGCGAGGGAACCGCTTTTTGCAATTGTTCCAAGATGCTGTTCAAGCTCATCCTTTGTCATTCCGATCCCCGTATCAGAGATGGTTAATGTTCTCGCATCTTTGTCAGCTGCGACCTTTATGTAGTAACTGTCTTTATCAAACGTAAGCGCATCGTCCGTAAGCGCTTTGTAATAGATTTTGTCAATCGCATCACTCGAATTGGAGATTAACTCGCGCAGGAAAATTTCTTTTTGGGTATAAATGGAGTTAATCATCATATCCAGCAAGCGTTTAGACTCTGCTTTAAACTCTTTTTTCGCCACTCTTGATCGCTCCTTTACCATTATGTAAACCCTTTTCAGCATCTATTTATCACATAAGATGACAATTGTCAATTAGATTGATAGATGCATATATATGTAAATTTAACATTAGTTGGATTTGTTTTCACTCTTTTTCTCACTCATTCTCATAAAAAAGAGAGGCTTCATCATCCTCTCTTTTTTTCTGTGTCATTCCAGCGGCCAAACTCCCGCTTCATCCATATATGCACCGGGTAGAAAAACAAACCGAACGGTATTAAAAACAATAGATTATGCCATGAAGCATTCAGAAATGCGCTTGCAGTCACCGGAAACGTAATCTCTTGCAATAAAAAAGAGATGACAGTCAGCACAACAAATGCAGATGGAATGGTAATGAAGCAATAAAACTTGAGCTCCTTCTTATGCTGTACCTTCAAACATACAAACCTCCCAACAATTTCTAATTCATCTTAACATATGCTGGCCTTTCTTTTCTCGCATGTTTATCACTGCACATAGCGGGAAGACAAATAGAAAAAGGAGGTCTCGTATCATGGGAAGACTTGAAAACAAAACAGCAGTGATCACAGGCGCCGCGACCGGCATTGGTCAAGCGACGGCAGAGGTTTTTGCCAATGAAGGCGCGCGCGTGATCATCGGAGATATCAATACAGATCAAATGGAAGAAACAGTGGACGCAATCAGAAAAAACGGAGGACAGGCCGAATCCTTTCACCTCGATGTGTCAAATGAAAACAGTGTGAAAGCTTTTGCTGATCAAATCAAGGATGCATGCGGAACGATTGATATACTGTTTAATAATGCCGGCGTTGATCAGGAGGGCGGAAAGGTGCATGAATATCCGGTTGACCTGTTTGACCGCATTATCGCCGTCGACCTGCGCGGCACGTTCCTTTGCAGCAAATATCTGATTCCGCTCATGCTCGAAAATGGAGGCTCCATCATCAACACCTCCTCCATGTCAGGCCGTGCCGCGGACCTTGACCGCTCCGGCTACAACGCAGCAAAAGGCGGCATCACCAACCTGACAAAGGCAATGGCAATCGACTATGCACGAAACGGCATCCGCGTCAATTCTATCTCACCGGGCACGATCGAAACACCGCTGATTGATAAACTGGCAGGCACAAAAGAACAGGAAATGGGCGAACAATTCCGCGAAGCCAACAAATGGATCACGCCGCTCGGCCGTCTCGGCCAGCCGAAGGAAATGGCAACAGTGGCACTGTTCCTCGCGTCAGACGACAGCTCATACGTCACAGGAGAGGACATCACCGCAGACGGCGGCATCATGGCGTACACATGGCCTGGGAAGATGCTGATTGATGAGAAATGGAAGGAAGAAACGAAATAAGAGAGGGGATGTCCCTCTCTTTTTGTCTTTCAAAGCAATACAACCTTATACTTTTTTACATCCAAAAACTGCAAAAATTCCCTCACCAGCACTTCAGGCGGATGCGCCTTTCCTTCATCCAGCCGATACAAAAGCAACCCAATAATCATTGCGGATACATAATGGGCATAAAGCTTTTTCTCTGCGTGAATATCAGTTTGCTGATGCAGATAAAACGATTCCAGCGCTTTAAACATATCAGGTATCACATGAGGAACACCCCATTCCCGATTGAGAAAATGGACAATGGGCATGTTTGACAAAGCAGAAAGCAGACTGGCGAGCGCCTTCTCCGCTTCCTTTAAGGAAAATTCATTCGGGCTGGAGGCAATCGTCAGGTGATCAATGATCTCCGCACATGATCGCTGTATCAGGGTTTGGAGCAATTCCTCCTTATTGGCATAGTGATCATAAAAGGTTGCACGGCGGATATTGCTTTTCCGGGTAATATCCGAAATCGTGATGGCTGCGTAGTCTTTTTTCTCCGCCAGCACGTCCAGAAATGCCTTCTGGAGCGCCTCTCTCGTTCGAACCACACGCCTGTCGATTTGCTTGTTCTTCTCTCGCTCTCCTGGCACAGCTTGTCCAAACAGCCAATAAAATCTCTTTTGAGAAACAAGCTCCCATACCTTTTGGCTGATAGCTTCCGGAGTCGCGGCCGCATCCTCATTCAGCCAATACAGGATAATCGCGTACGTGTACAAGGCCCGGTAATGTCCGTAAATTTCCCGTTCGATCGGCGTCAAATTCACATGGACCGGAGTCAGCAGAACATCCTGCTGAAACACATCCTTAAAAAAACGATGGAAATGCCCTCTGTTCATCATCACAGAAAAAAAGGATCGATGCTCATGAACAAAGGATAGCGTCGGATGCACCGTTTGCCGTTTTTTGTTCAAATGGAGGATATCCATATGACTGAAGGCGTCAAAAAGCGCTTTGCCCAGCCCTTCCTTCATGTCTTCGATTAAATCCTCAATGATTGAAAACTTATCCTCATAATAAAGGTAGAGCGATCCGCGGCTCACTTTGGCCTTCTCAGCGATTTCTTTCATTGTGATGTGTTGAATATCTCTTTCTTTCAATAAAGCCAGCAGCGCCTCTTTCACTTGAGCTTCGGCAGATTCCGGCACAAAAGACACCCCCAATCATTAGACAAATGTTCGATATATGTACGGTAACGTATAGATGGTTCACCGTTGTCTTTCTTACAGAAAAGGTACCACCTTATAATAGGTCCGAGAAAAGAAGAAAGCAAATGAGGGGGATTTTACAATGGAACAACAAGTAAAGGACGACATCCGGCGTGTCTTTCAGCTTCAGAAAAAACAGCAAAAAGCCTTGCGCGCTTCAACAGCGGAACAGCGGAGAGAAAAGCTTCAACGCTTTTTAGATTCCGTCATCGCCCATGAAGAAGAAATCATCGAAGCGATCCGCAAAGACGTCCGCAAACCATATCACGAAGTCAAAAAAGCGGAAATCGAAGGAACAAAAAAAGCGATTAGAGATAATATGAATAACCTGGAACAATGGATGGCGCCTAAAGAAGTCGGTTCATCGTTAAGCCCTGACGCAAACGGAATTCTTATGTACGAGCCTAAAGGCGTCACACTCATCCTCGGCCCGTGGAACTATCCGTTTATGCTGACGATGGCGCCGCTTGCCGCTTCTCTCGCAGCCGGAAACAGCGCGATTGTGAAGCTGTCCGATTTCACGATGAACACGAGCAACATTGCCGCTAAAGTGATAAGAGACGCTTTTGATGAAAAAGAAGTCGCGATTTTTGAAGGAGAGGTTGAGGTGGCAACCGAACTACTTGATCAGCCGTTCGACCATATTTTCTTCACTGGAAGCACAAATGTCGGGAAAATCGTCATGACAGCGGCTGCCAAACACTTGGCATCTGTCACACTTGAGCTTGGCGGCAAGAGCCCGACGATTATTGACAGTGAATACGATCTGATGGACGCAGCGAAAAAGATCGCCATCGGGAAATTCGTAAACGCCGGCCAAACCTGCATCGCACCTGATTACCTGTTCATTAAAAAAGACGTTCAGGACAGGTTCGCGGGGATTTTACAAACAGTCGTCAACGCTGGATTTATGGAGGATGATCATACCCCAGACCGCAGCAAATTTACGCAGATCGTCAATGACCGCAACTTCAACCGCGTCAAAGATCTGTTCGACGATGCCATCGAAAAAGGGGCGGAAGTGGTGTTCGGCGGCGTATTTGATGCCAGCGACCGCACGATCTCGCCAACCGTTTTGAAAAACGTCACGCCTGACATGAAAATCATGCAGGAGGAAATCTTCGCACCGATTCTGCCAATGATGAACTATGAAGACATCGACGAGGTCATCGATTACGTAAATGACCGCGATAAACCGCTTGCACTTTATGTGTTCAGCAAAAACCAAGACCTGATTGACAACGTCCTACAGCACACGACATCAGGAAATGCCGCCATCAATGATGTCGTCGTCCATTTCAGTGACGTCAACCTGCCATTCGGCGGCGTCAACACAAGCGGAATCGGCTCCTATCATGGGGTATACGGATTCAAAGAGTTTTCTCATGAGAAGGGTGTATTTATTCAGGCCGCTGAATAATCGCATGATCAAAAGGCGCTTCCTTAGAGGAGCGCCTTTTATTGTAACTCCTTGACCAAAAGCAATTCATCACGGATAGGTATTTTATTATCTGCCAGTAAAGGAATTTCGGGCTTCATCTTTCTGGCCGTCTCGACTGCATTCACAAATAGTCGATCCAACCGGTACCCTCTCTTCTGATAAAACGCTAATGCATGAATATTATCATTGGTTGTGATCAGTTTTATTTGTTTGATATTTCTCTCTCTGCATGCTTCCTCGGCTTTCTCTAGCAGAGCTGTTCCGATCCCTTTATTCTCAATGACACTATCCAGCGAAATGATTTCACAGGCATCTTCTTCAAATATGTATGTAATAAGGCCAACAATCTGGTTATCATCGTTGAGCATTCCATAACCATCTAATTCATCGCAGTTATAAATACCGCTAGAAATAACCATTTGCGGACTGCCCCAGTGTTTTTGAAAAAACGCGGAAACAAGATCTTTAGGTATCTGGCATGTCGGAATAATATTCATATTTTCCTCCTTTTAGCTGAACAAAAATAAGAGAATTAACAACCTATTTTATGTCATTAATCCCCTTATCTAGTATTTACTAGAACTTATAACTTGTCAAAAGCTGTCTGAATACCAATTGCGTGGATTGATAAGGATCAAAATCTGAATCCTGAGATTGGAAGATTTGCTCTGGGGTCAATGTCTCTGCGTTCTCTGATAACGTTTGAATCAGACTTTCCAAATATCCATTTAACTCTGATTTGGACGATTCATGTAGGGATTGATGATTTACAGCGAGTTCTCTAAATCTGTTATCACTGATTAATTTTTTTCGAAGAGCTGCTAGCATCAAGTCAAGCCATGCAGGCTGGCCAAATGTAATATTTAAAGCTAACGTTGCTTGATCAGATTTGGTGGAGTGCCATAAACCTCTTGGCAAATACAGCATGGTTCCCGGTGTTAAATTAACGATTTCTGCATCTGGCAGATCCTCTTTTGGCGGATCTCCTTTCCAATATGACTGTAAATCATCAGGATAGTAAGGAGCCTCTGATAAATCATAGTGCTGCATTGGATTGCTCACATTTTCATTCTTGGCAAGCTTCCATGTTTTCTCACCTTGAATTTGAAAAATCAAGTTGGTGTAGGCGTCAAAATGGGCTTTGAATCCCCCGCCATTTTTCGCCGCGTAAACAATGGCTTTGGAAGAAGTACCCGCAGGCAGTCTTAATTCCGCTTTGAGTTTTTCTATCCACCTTCTGACTTGGGGAATAAATAGGTCGGTGAAATCAAACTCTAATGCAGCCCCTTTTTCATACCACTCTAAAGCCTCTGCAGGTGACACAAGAAATCTGTCTGTGATCCCTTCAGATTCTTCAATCACAGCATCACCAACGACCATGACTGGATTATTGTAGATAGCCAATACGTTTTCTAGCGTTCTAACCTTTTCAAACCCCGGTATGCTTGTAAATCTTTCCACTTCTCCTCTGGCTACCAAAGGTTTTACAGGCCAATATTCTTCTAAAAACTCACTCATCGTTACAGGACTGATGATAGACTCCAAAACCGATTCGGTTACAGCACTCATATTATCCCTCCCAAAAAAAGTAACTTCATCACAAAGATATAACATTTTTTTCTAAAAGTAAATATTGACAGAATTATCAGAGTATTATAATATTTAGTTGTGCGTGATAGCCTATTTTTTTACAAGGAAGGAGGGAACAGGATGAAAAAGGCTTATAAGAAACCTCGTCTTTTTGAACTACGCCGTGCTGTAGCAGCTGGCGGCCATTAATCTCATATAGCATTTGACATCTAGTACTCTATTTTAGGAGGGATGCTCAATGAAAAAAGCTTATAAGAAACCTCGCCTTTTTGAATTGCGCCGCGCTGTAGCAGCTGGCGGTCATTAATCTTATCCAAAACGATTAACGTTTGAGGCTATCACGCCAACTTGATAAGGAGGATGCTGAAGATGATTACGGCTGAAGAATGCAGAACGTACAAAGAATTTGTTGATCTTTACCAATCCTATCTTTACCCCTTGCTTGGCGCCAGACTGTCCCGGATGTATTCCCCCAAAAACAAAGTCATTATCGATATGGGCACAGGTCCAGGTTATTTAAGCATTCAGTTGGCTAAAAGAACAAATGCGCACGTGCATGCTGTCGATATTAACCCGGCCATGCATGAAATCGCTCAAGAAGAAGCTAAAAAAAGCGGAGTAAGCAGCCTGATTTCATTTGATTTGGAAGATGTCCACCATTTATCTTACGCTGACCAATATGCTGACTTCATCGTCTCCTACTCTTGCCTGCATCATTGGGAAGACGTTGTTAAAGGACTTAAAGAGTGCTATAGAGTTCTGGCTCCGGGCGGAAAAATTGTCATTTTGGATACATTTAATCCCCAAGGAAGCCATTTAGAGATTATGCGAAAACAAATCAAAGAACCGGAATACTTCAGGTTTGTAAGAGAGGCATTTGAAGAAAGTTATTCCTTTGAAGACATTCACCAGTTTGTTCAGGATGCCGGCATTCCCAATTATTCATTAGAAACCTTTCACTTTTTACCGGAGGATTTTATAGAAAGCTTAGATGAGCTGGAGGATGCTCCCCTGTGGGAACAAAATGATCAAAGCGCTGATCATGAAATTGAGTCTGTCACATGGATGTTAACGATAGAAAAAGAAAAGGAAGGTGCATTGTAATGATCAATGAATCAACTGTTTTATCCAAAAATCGAGAAATGCCATCAAGAAAATATTTGAAAAGCATTATTATAGAGCCGGGCATCACTTTAAATGAAATGGCATCAGATATTTATAACCATATCGACGGCAAGGTCAGCATACATGATATTTGCTCAAAAATCGTCAATGAATATGATGTTGATTATCAAACCTGCTTAGAAGATTGTATGGAGCTGTTTGAGTTGCTTATTGAACATGAAGCAATCAAAGTTAAGCAGGGGGCATGAGAATTGGAAAAACAAAAAGTGCTTGCTTTACCAGACGATGTACATGAGCTGAGTACACACCGTTCTAAATCAATCGTAAATTACATCATCACTCTGCTTGCCTTTGCCAAAAAACAAGGATTGACTCATCAAGATATTGTAAGCTGGATTCACGAGCAATATGAGGAAAGAGGATATTATGATGAGTGGAGACACATTAACAGCCAACAACCAGTTGGATCATTTGTGGAACTCTTTATAAAAGGAAGACGTTTACTTTATGACAAAATTGAATTGTTTGAAACAGAAGATAAATATGTCGTAAATACCCACACTTGGTATGAAAAAGAACCTAGTGAGGCCTTTTTTTATTTTGAAATTGATCCCGAAGAATTTTCTGCGTACGCTTCCATTCTCGCAATCGAAAACGCAAAACGTCTCGGAATTAAAATCGATATTGTAAAAGAAACAGATGTAGAGACAGCTTATATCTATAAACATCAATAACGCTATTGGGAGGGAGACATATGTGCGGGCTCGCGGGTATTATAAATCTGGCTGCTCCCCGTTCTCAGGAATGTACCTTTCATATATTGAAAGGCATGGCAGATGCCATCAGCTATAGGGGACCGGATGATGAACAATATCATATTGATTCCAAAGTCGGCTTTGCATTTCGGCGATTGTCCATTCTTGACCTTGTAAATGGACAGCAGCCCTTTTTAAATGAGGATGGATCAATCGTCGTTATGGTAAATGGAGAAATTTATAACTATAAAGAACTGAAGGCTTCTTTACACAATCATATGTTTAAAACGACATCTGATTGTGAAGTAATTGTTCATTTATATGAAGAAAAAGGGATTGGATTTGTAGACGACATCATCGGAATGTTTTCAATAGCCATTTGGGACAAAAATAAAAACAAAGTATTTTTAGTTCGTGACCGCTTTGGGATTAAACCGCTTTTTTACACAGAGCTAAAACACGAGCTTATATTTGCCTCTGAAATAAAATCCCTATTTTCTCATCCTCACTGTCCCCGCCAATTTAATTGGAAAGAAGCACTCTCAGACATTTGGCTAAGCGGGGAAGCAGCCAGTAATCATAAAGAAACCACTTCCTTTTTTGTAAACATCCAAAATCTCGATGCTGGCCATTATCTCGAAATTAATTTGACAACAAATGAACGAAAAACAGCAAGCTATTGGTCTTTACAGGATATTTTGCTCAGGCAAGGCTATCATGAGAATCTCCATCCCGATGACCTGATTGAAGGATATAGAGAACTGCTGGCAGATTCAGTCCATAGATGTTTACAAAGCGACGTTGAAGTCGGGTTGTTTCTTAGCGGTGGCATTGATTCAGCTGCAGTCGCACATTTTGCTGCAGAAAAACAGGATCTCCATACGTTTACAGTATTAAGCCAAAGTACATTTACAAATGAAGATGCAAAATATGCCCATTGGCTGGCTAAAGATTTACACCTTCCAAATCATCAGGTTCTCTATCAATTAGGGAACGATGAGTTATTACAACCAGAGTCATATAAACATTTGTTATGGATCTGTGAAACACCGTTTTGCGGACCGGAACAATTATATAAGTTTCATTTACATAAGTATGCCAAAGCGATAAGGCCAAACCTGAAAGTCATGCTGACCGGCCAGGGCAGCGACGAATTTAACGGCGGTTACAGCACGACACTTTCACCAGCCGAGAACCCAAGTTGGGAAGGATTTATTGAATCGGTCAATACGATGGAGATGAACCGGCTGCATCGGCTGCAGGGAAATATCTTTAGAGTGTGGGAGGAGCATTTTGGACTTTCTCCTATAAACCTTTCTTATTTAAAGAGCAATGATTCCAGCCAAGCAGATCCTTGGCAATCGTATGTCCTGACAAAATACCGTGACCTGCAAATGTATAATTGCTGGCATGAAGATCGGATCGCCGCGGCTAATCATATCGAAAACCGTGTACCGTTCTTGGACCATCGGCTTGTTGAATGGGTTTGCGGAATACCTGATGGACTCCGTAAAGACTTGTTATGGGATAAGTCGATATTGCGAAAATCATTAACAAATGAGCTGCATACAAGCTATACCCACCGGCCAAAGGTTCCTTTTTTCTATGGTAAGGACGTGAGATATACACATAAAATGATGTTTCATCTTCTGAAGAAAAACAATTATCAGCTTATAGAGGAGGCCTTCTCTCACAGCGATGCCTCCAGCATAATACAGGTTGAACACATTCATGCCATCATGACATATTTGGAGGATGATCCTGAGTTTACAAATTTTGAATTTTTATTAAGACTGGTGAACATGGGACTTTTATCAAAAATGACTAAAGAAACCCATTCTGTTCAATTAGACATAACCAGCCATTTAGAATCGATAACAATAAAAGACTGGCACTCACAGGAAGGTGATATTGCCAGCCGTTTAAATATCTCAGCCAATAAGTGTGAAGGACAAGATATTTTGGCGCTAAACCCTGGCGTCACTCTGTTAAGGCCGGAAAGCGATAGTGAGCATTGCATCTACATTGCGAAAGAAGGATTTATTCAGTTTATTGTTTCGGAGGAAGACGTCGGAGCTTGGCTGCATATTCTCTGCGATATTAATGGAAAAGACACACTTCATACGATTTTAGACAGACATGGTGTCAGCCTTGAAGAAGTGGCCAAATATATTCAAGAAGCCATCGAACACAATATCATTTTGATCAAACAAAAAAATCTGCCAGAAGGAGCATATAGATGAGCATCTTTTATTCGTTTTCCGCACTTAGGGGATTAGCAATGGGGATTTTTTCGCCTATTTGGATTCTTTATCTGATATCTAAAGATTATGATTTCCTTCAGATTGGATTAATGGGAGCGGTACTTGAAATTGCTAAGCTTATATTTGAAGTTCCTTCCGGCGTTTTTGCTGATCGTTATGGAATTAAAATTTCAATTGCCAGTTCATTCTTTTTCTCCATCCTTACATGGGCCTTCTTCCCTTTTATCGATTCAGCTGCTATTTGCATACTGGCTATGATCATATGGGCTTTATCAGATTCCTTAATTTCCGGTTCTTTTGAAACTTGGATGAGCCGTGTCGCAGGGGAAGATCGATTCGGCAAAGAAATGATGAAAAACACACAATTGCTAATCACTTTTTTAATTATTGGAAGTATTGCCAGCGGGTATTTGTATTCATTAAATATCTATTTTCCTTTCCTGCTCGTTATGGTGATCTACTTATTACTATTTATTTGGATGTCTGTATTTATTAAAGTCCCTTCTGTTTCCGAAACAAATCATGGGGATCAGAACCAACATGATTCGATAAAGATTATCAAAGAAAGTTTAAAAATTATCCTTAACAAAAAAAGGGTTCTTTTAATCGTCATAGCCGGTTTCTTTACAGCCACAGCCTATGACACAATTTCCCGTTACTGGCAGCCTTTTTTGAGTGATTTAGGCTTTTCAGAAAAGTCACTGGGATATATTTTTGCCCTAGGAGGGTTTACCGCTCTCGTTCTTTTGACATTAACCATCAGGTTCGAAAAGAAGATCGAAAAAAATCCATATCTCGCTTTAACCTCATTGGATTCCATGGGCATGGTCATGACTTTTCTATTGTCTAGAGCATTCAGGCCGCTGGGCATTCCATGTACAGCGTTTTTGCTTGCAATTGAAGATATTCATCATCCGATCGTAACAAGTTACTTAAATAAGTTTTTCCCCGATTCATACAAGAACACACTTTTCTCGTTAAACTCAGGGGTAGGAGCAATTGGAGAAATTCTTTCCGGTGTCATTTTCGGCATCATTTCCGCAGCCTTTGGGCTCTCTGCCATGTTTGTTGTTGTAGCTGTATTTCTATTAATCCCTATTATCCTTTATACGATAGTGCCTAAGATTAAAGACAATGATATGAAAGTTCAGATTGAAAAATCCCAGCAAGTGTAAATGTTTTGTATCACAGTAAGAAGACCTTCTTATTAAAAGAAGGTCTTCCGCTATTCTATTCAGTTATTTCCCAAAAGCCATCAGCTTCGTATAACTTCCAATATAAAGCGTTCCGTCCTCAGCGAGCTGAGGAGAAGACACGACGTTGCTGTCGGTTTGATAGTTCCATAATTCATTGCCGTTTGCGTCTGCCGCATAAACCTTCATATCATCTGACCCGAAATACACCGTTCCCTTCGCGTCAATCAGCGGCGCCGTTCTGACAGGGCCGTCTGTATAGAATGACCAGTTCATATCCCCGTTTTTGCTGATGGAAAACAGCTCGCCGCTTCCTGAGCCGATGTAGATATTGCCATTATGATCAATCGCAGGAGATGAGCTGGAGAACCCGTTTAGCGGGAATGTCCATTTCAAACTGCCTGTTGATGTATAAGCATACAGCTGTCCATCTTGGTTGCCGGCATAAATGTTTCCGTCCTTATCAATCACCGGATATCCTTTAAACGCATTTGACGTCGTTCTGGACCATTTCACCTGTCCGGTTCCGGAGTTGATCGCATAAAACACGTAATTATATGTGCCGACATACACGGTGCCGTTTTTGGCAAGCACCGGCACATAGCTGACGACACCATTTGTTTTCAACTTCCAGCGCTCTGTCCAAGTTGATTTTGACGTCGGTTTGATCGCGTGAACATAATTATCAAGTGTTGAGAAATACAACGTCCCGTCTGAACCGATCACCGTTTCAGAGCTTGGCCCGCCGCTTAACGGAACCGTTGTTAAAATTTCTCCCGTTTCTTTGTCAATAAAATAAATCTTTTTGTCATAGGATGCCAGATAGATAACGCCGTTGGTCCCAAGTACAGGAGATTGCGTATATGTTTTTCCAAGATTGCCCGTCACCCATTTGACTGAGCCGTCTGGATTAAAGGCTTTCATTTCCCCGTCTCTGGAATGAAGATATACTGTGCCGTCTCCGTCAATCACAGCCCCCGCTCCATTTTGCGGAGTCGTTCTGATGTCGTTTTGCCATTTCAGCGTCCCGTCTGTATTTCCGGCGAACCGGCTTTCGCGTGACCAGTTAAACATGGCAGGCGCCATCGCTTGTACATCATATCTTCCTGTCAAAAAGCCAGATGCTCCATTATTTTGAGAAAACACCGTTTCCGCCGCATAAGCAGCTGTCGGCTGAAGCACTTTGGCAGCGGGCACATCAGAAACAGCGCCGGCCAAAACAGCCGCCGCCACCGCAGCTCCCGCAATCAAAGCTTTCATACGAAATGACTTGACCATCATTGAGACCCCCATTATATGTAACTTCTAATTTGTGACCATCATAACATATTCATCCATTTTATAAATCTATTTCACAAAAACATCACAAACTAGAAAACTATGTAAGAGTATTCACGGACGTATTTTCAGCACCCGGCCGAAATGCAGCCACAAACCAAATGACGTTGACAGCAGCCGCAGCGAGACTAACTCCCAAAACAAAGATCACCTCAGAAAGCAGATGGTCACTAAAGAAACTAAACATCAAGATAAAACCGGCCGAAGAAAAATGAATCAAAAGCCCGAAGCCGCAAAGCACCGCCATGACATACCTCATTGCATCTACTCCGAGCATATAAACGAGAAATGGAATGAAATACAATACAAGGATCATACCGACAGCTGACCACATGCCAACCGAATTAAACTGATTGGCCGCCGCTCCCGTTCCGGCCAGCGGCGAAAGTGAAGCCGCCACAATCACGGCGCAAAAAATAAACGCAGAAATGGTTGTCATGATCGCCACGCTATTTTTTTTAGACATCAAACTCCTCCTTTAATAGAAATATTAACCTTTTTTATTATAAGTAAGTTGAAAGTTATATTCATTATATTTTTTAAAAAAATCCAGAACATACAGAAATGATGTGATTCTTTCTAGTATATTTATATAGTAAAAAACAAAGGATAAAAGACTCATTTTTCTGTAATATCAGGATTTTATCACCATACTATATTGCATGTACTTCTTTTTCAAAGTATACTATTCCAGATTAATTCAGAGGAGAGAGAAAAATACATGGAAAAACCAGCAGGATTTTGGATTCGTTTTTTAGCTTATTTTATTGATGGCATTATTGTATCTGTTCCTAGTTATATTATTCTATTTGTGATCAATTCTGTTTTTGTAGCTGGGGCTGTGGCAACAAACCCTTACATGACGGAAGAAGAGTATTTAGTGAAATACATGACGCTTGCATTTTTGCCTACTATGCTGATCATGATCGTCATCAGCGTGTTATATTACGGGCTGCTCACAGCTTCTAAAATGCAAGGCACACTTGGCAAAAAAATTCTTGGCCTGAAAGTGGTCAATGAACAAGGTGAACGGGTTTCTGTCGGACAGGGAATTGGCCGTTACTTTGCCTATATCTTATCTGGAATCATCTTTTATATCGGGTTTATCATGATCGCCTTTGGAGAGAAAAAAGGCCTGCATGACATCATTTGCAAAACACGTGTCGTGTATAAATAATAGAAAAAAGTCTAGACGCCAATAGGCATCTAGACTTTTGTTTTCTTTACAATAGGCTGCCACGACAGATACGTAGCGCTTCTCCACAGCCACTCAAACGGCCCCATCCGAAAGACACGAAGCCAAAGGTGGCTGAAGACCATTTGAACGGCACAAACAGCAATTGTAATGAGCACACCGGCAGCAGGGTACACTTTTCCATACAGGCCCAAGCCGTAATGATAAAAAATCCAAGTACATACAATAGACTGCATCAGATAATTGGTAAATGCCATCCTCCCAACAGGGGAGAATGATTGCAGCACTGTTCTCACTCTTGTTTTATGATAAAGATAGACAACCGTTGTAACATAGAAAAACATGAGGAAAGGCGCGCCAATCAGCAAACATATTTCTTTATCCGTTACACTGTACAGCACCTGGGCGCCGATGCCGATGACAAGCCCAGCCATCCACAATCGTTTTAATCCTTTGCGATGCTTTTCTGGTTCATGCAAGTACCGAGATTTCGCTGCCGCAGCTCCCAGCAAAAACATGCTGAAATATGGAATGGATGCAAAGAAGAAGTTGAGCGGATTATACGTAAGCATGCCATTCGAAGACATGTAAACAAGACGGTCGTGGATCCGCTGTTCTGCAATATCCTTCAGGCTGCCGCTTCCATAAACATGAATCGCTTGTTTTGCCTGCTGTGTTACCGCTTGTACCCATTCCTGTCCGTTTGATTGATCAAAACTTGTCAACATGAACGGAATGGAAAACAGAAGATACAAAGAGACCGCCCATATCAGCAGTGTTTTCGGCTTTGCTTTTCGAAACAAGAGCAGGACAAAACCGAGCAGGGCATATTCTGTTAAAATATCCCCGTCCCATATCAAAAAGGCATGAATCGTTCCAAACAAGAGAAGCGCCATTAACCTTCTCACATATAACGGAACAAACCGTTTCCCTTTGTTTTCTGCTCTCTCCATCATGACAACCATGCCAAATCCAAATAAAAAGGAAAACAATAAAATACATTTTGTTTGAATGAAGAATTTCAGTATGTCTGCGGCGGCAAAATCAGCTTCAGACCACTTATCCATGAAAAAATTCTCTTTTCCAAGCATAGACAAATACATATCCGGATAACTGAAATGTGCCAGATTGACAAATAAGATGCCGAAAATCGCCATTCCTCTCAGCACATCAAGCACACCGATCCGCTCATTTGCCAAAATCGGCTGTAATGAAGACATAGCCATCACGCTCCTTTTTTCTGTACCTTAAGGGTATGAAAAAATGAAGCGCGGAAACATCGATTTAGGTGTCAGGCCGGCATGAAAACCTTACAATCTTGTCATCTTTATGGTTTCATCACCTTTAAATCTAATGCTTCGATATTCTGCAAAACGCGATCAAGGCGCAAAGCCTGAGGCTCACATGGGAAGATGTGGCCTTCATACGGGTCGCCCAACGTCCGGAAAAACGGTTCAAATAAACCAGGAACCAATACGCCCACCATCTTTGTATAGTGAGAATCAAGGCGATAGGAGTGAACGGTATTTGCAGGGACATGCAGGAAATCTCCCGGATTCAGCTGAATTTCCTGGCCATCTGCCCACATCGTCATCTGGCCTTCAAGGCAATAAAATGTTTCTGTATGATGTTCATGGTAGTGATCAACGATTCGGTCACCTTTAGGGCCTTCAGAGGATACAACGATAAACTGGCCATCTGTATTTTTTTGTGCAGCCACAATGCGGTGAAGCTGATCTCCAGTCAACAGGCGATCTCCTTCTCCAGATTCAAGAACGTATGGAACGGCTCCATCTGGCAGCTCTGTAAGTTCCGCTAATTTGGCCGAACATGCAGGCTTTTCTTCATCTAGAAATACAATGTCCACTACAGCGGCTGCTTCTGCAAATCGCTCGTTTGAGACTTCTTCGCTTGCGTACGGCGGATGTTCAGCGTGATCATACGGATTCCCAATAACGGAATACAAGTGCGCTACGTTTCCTTTCATCGTGTAAGATACCAGTCTTGTTCTGTGGCTCTGCATCCGGTAGCTGTGCGGTGTTCCCGCCGGAATGTTCGCATAATCACCTGATATTAATAAATAGCGTTCACCATCAAGTGTCAGTTCCAGTTTCCCGTCCAAAACGAGAATTCCTTCATGTGTGTCCTTGTGGACGTGAAGCGGAAAGGCATCTCCTTTTCCCCCGGAAAGAAGCACGATCTCAAACAAATCACCTGTGCTTCTCCCATTCGCCATCACCGTGGCAACCTGTCTGCCGAACAGATAGCGCTCGCCTTCTCCGCTCCGGAGCAAATAAGGCATTTTTTCTTTAGGCAATGAATGTGTACATAATGTTTTCATATTATCGCTTCCTCCAATTTAGACCAGTCTATATATTATCATTTATTTGTCTAGACCGTTCTATATAATTGTAGGAGAAAGGATAACAAAATGCTACCCTTTTTTTCTCACCAGCACTGGTATTTGTTCGGCAATGAGAAGGAGGGGCGTTTTGTCTTTATTCGTTAACGAAAGCATGATGCCACCCTCAATCATCGAATTAATCAGCGTTCCAAGCTGATTTGCTTCTTCTTCTGCAAATCCGTTTTCCATTAATTTTCTGGCAAAAACCGCTTCCCAGCTTTTAAACACCTTCATGCAAACCGTCCGCAGCGGTTCACTGATTAACGCTGTCTCACTCGCCAGCAAACCGACTGGAATACCTTTAATGCTTTCTGTGTTGTCAAATTGGCTGGCTGTTTTTTTGATAAAAAGCTGAATCGCTTCTGTTGGATCAGAGGACTCATCCATGCTTTGCTGTATCAGATGTTCAACGATCTTACCTGTATATGTAACCGCTTCAATTGCTAATTCTTCTTTGCCATTCGGAAAAAAGTGATAAAGCGATCCCTTAGGAGCACCGCTTTCTTTTACAATCTGGTTCAAACCTGTCGCGTGATATCCTTGCAGCTGGAACAGACGTGACGCCGTGTGAAGGATTTTTTCACGTGAATCTCCTCTGCTAGTCATTAAAACATTCCCTCCTAGGTATGGTAGAGCGACTTATATAATATAAAAAAGAACCCTGTGATTGTCAAAAGGGGTAAGACCCTTCCGGATGGGGTAATGTACAAAAACAGCGTCTAGGAGGGATCTCTCAATGACAATCGATCATTCAGTCACGAATACAGAGCAGCTTGAACAACAGAACCCCGGCATGAAAACGAAGATCAAACTGAAAAAACTCAAGGATCAGGTAATCGTCATTACCGGCGCTTCAAGCGGTATCGGACTTGTCACGGCACGAATGGCAGCAGAAAAAGGCGCAAAGGTCGTGGCAGCAGCGCGAAATGAAGACGCGCTGAAGGAGCTCACTGATGAACTTAAGGAAAAAGGGCACGACGCCATATGGGTAAAGGCGGATGTCGGAAAAGAAGAGGACGTCAACCGCATCGCAGAAACCGCGATCAGCACATTCGGCCGCTTTGACACATGGGTCAACAATGCGGCCGTCTCGACTTTCGGACATGCCATGGACGTCACCGTCGAAGACATGAAGCGCATGTTCGACACAAATTTCTGGGGACCTGTTTACGGAACAAGAGCGGCTGTCAAACACTACACCGGCAGAGGTGTGCCGGGCGCACTCATTAATGTAGGAAGCCTGTTCGGAGACAGGGGAACAGTCATTCAATCCACATATGCGTCTGCCAAATTTGCGCTTCACGGCTGGACGGAAAGCATCCGAATGGAGCTTGAAAAGGAACAGGCGCCCGTCTCGGTAACGCTCATCCACCCGGGCAGAATTGACACACCATATAACGAGCATGCGCACAGCTACCTCGACAAACAGCCGGCTCATTACCGCTCCATGATCTATCCGCCGGAAGCGGTCGCCGAAGCTATCCTGTTTGCCGCCGAACACCCTAAGCGCGACATGTACATCGGCTCACAGGCCAAAGCCATCGCCATGCTGGGCGCGCTTTTTCCTCGTCTGACCGACAGACTGATGGAAAAAATCATGTATCACAGCCAGCATGCCGAAAAACCGTCCAAACCGCGAGAAGAAAGCGCTCTTTATGATGCGGGCTGCGGTATGCATGACAGAGGCACAAATAAAGGATGGATGAGGTCAAGAAGCTACTACACAAAAGCGACGAAGCGCCCCATTGTATCGGCGGCTGTTGTTGCCGGACTAGTGGCTTGGGCTGCCGCCAAACGATGCAGATAATCTCTGACCATAAGAAAAACCCATGCTGTTCCAGCGAACCATGGGTTTTTTAGCTGTTAATCGATAAAAGCCTTGTTCATACGCTGCAGTAGCTCGCCGAACATCTCTTTTTCCTGTGTTGACCATTCTTTCAGCATCTGTTCATAACGTTCAAGGCGCTTTTGCTGATCGGCTTTTAATAGTTGTTTGCCGAGTTTTGTAATGGTAAACAGGCTGACTCTCCCATCAGATGGGTCTGAGAAACGATAGATGAGCTCCTTTGCCTCTAAAGCAGCTGCTTGTCTTGAAAGAGTAGAAATATCAAGCTTAAACGATTCTGCCAATTCCTTAACACGAGCAGGGCCAAACTCATCCAATTGTCTCAGTAATAAGTACGAAGATCTCTCCAAATTCCCTGTTCTTTTCTCTGATTGATCCAGATAAACAGCTCTCCTGATAAAAGTCGTCAGCTCATATTCAATTAATTCAACTGGATTTTGATTTTGCAATCGCTCTCGCTCCCTATTCCAATCTCCGGCATTGACAACATCATATATACTTGTATAATACAAATGTACATTAACTGAATAAATACAAGTCGTTATATGACTAAATCAATTATTATACTTGTATAGTACAATCATATAAGAAGAAAGTAAAGCGATTCCTCAGAACCATCCTAGAAGCAAGCACCAGAAAGGAGGAAGCTGTTCTGATTGGAGAGCAGCACTTGATGTGAAAACCATACGAATTATCTTGCAAGTGTTGATATTATATGTATTTTTTATGATCGGGGAAGCCATTCAGCATCTGTTTCATTTACCCGTGTCAGGAAGCATCGTTGGATTGGTATTGCTTCTGATCTGCTTGGGCCTCCGTATTGTTCCCGTCTCCCTCATTGAAGACGGAGCAGGGTTTTTATTATCCTTCCTTCCATTGTTGTTCATCCCGGCAATGACAGGAGTGATAAACTATCCGTCTCTCATTTCATTCAATGGTCTGATGCTGCTGATTACAGTCGTTCTGAGCACCATCGTCACGATCATTGCGGCTGGATTCGCCAGCCAGCTATTAGAGAAAAAAGCAAAAAAACGGGAGGAGAAAGAGAAATGCAGCAAGCATGTATCGCGATCATTATAATTCTTTTAACAGTTGCCGCTTATTTAGCGATGGTCAAACTCTATAAGCGATTCCCGCTTCCATTTCTGATCCCTGTTCTGACAACGACCATTTTGATTGTAGCGGCTTTGATGATGTTTCATGTTTCCTATGAAGGCTATATGATCGGGGGGAAATGGATCAATTCTTTGCTTGGGCCGGCTGTCGTGGCACTGGCCTATCCGCTTTATAAACAATGGCATATCATTGTCAAACATTGTGTTCCCATTTTAGGCGGCGTCCTGGTCGGATTATGCATGGGAATGATCAGCGGGCTGATCTTCGCAGAAGCATTCGGGATTGATCATGATCTCTTATTATCCATTCTGCCAAAGTCGATCACAACACCTGTCGCTATTCAGATCGCCGCCGGTCTTGGCGGCGTCCCTTCCATGACAGTCGTATTTGTCATGATTGCGGGCTTTTCAGGCGTCATCCTCGGGCCGCTTTTCCTAAAATGGCTTCGCATACGCAGTTCCCTTGGACAAGGCATTGCATTAGGCAGCGCCTCCCACGCACTGGGTACCTCCAAAGCATTGGAATATGGAGAACTGGCCGTCTCCATGAGTTCCGTCTCCATGACGCTTTGTGCGGTGCTCGGCTCATTCTTCGGCCCGCTCGTCGTCTGGCTGTTTCATATTTAACAAAGAAAGACTGCCCCGGGGGAGGGCAGTCTTTTTCGTTTAAGAAGCAAAAAAATCAATCAGCGGCTGAAAGTCCTTAGATAAATCAACGTCATTCGGTTCTGCTTGAAGCAGGCGGTCAATCATGCGCTCCAGCTCCTCAACATCATTCTTATCCGTATACTCAATGAAGTTTAAGCTTTCAAACCAATCCCGGTATGAATGTTTGGCTTTGCCATAGCTGTTTCCAAAGACAAGACAAGGTGTTTTGGTGATAATCGAGAAAATCATCGCGTGAAGGCGGTCGGTAATCACCAATTTACTGGAGCCGATGCGGTCTAGCATCTCCATAAAATGCTTTTCACGGTCGGCGTAGTCGATGGTGTCGACCGTATCCAGCACCGTATCGGTACGCTCTGTGTAAGTTGTTTTTTCTGCCCATTTCTTCATCTGTGAAATAAAATCTTCGTCAGTCACTTTCTCCTTATCCGCTCTTAAAATAAAGAGAACGCCGTCCCGCTCGAGCTCTCGCGGCACAATATCCAAGGAAAGCACCATGTCCGGTGTAAAGATCACATTGGAGTTGAAGGTCTCCTTCACAACATCCAGTGTTTGCGTCTCACGCGCAGCAATCGTTAAATTTGCATTTTGATGGTACGCATCCTGTGTTTTTTTCTTTTCCTTCTGTCCTTCCTCTGTATCCTCAAAATAAACGGATTGTGGCAGAGAAATTGATTTGTAATCTTTAAACGCCGAAAAGACCTTTCTTCTGTCTTCCTCAATATCGAGATAAAGGTTTCCTAAATTCCCTCCGCCTGTAAAGCAGACAATATCGTCTTCACGAATGATCTCCTTCACCAGTTCAATGCCCTCATCCGTCGCATAATCCATAATCTCAATGTATTCATAATACGGAAAATGATTTTTGATAAATTTCTCTTCCGCATACGCAATCGCTTGGTCGCCAATGTTTGTGTAACTAGGGGAACCAAACAAAAATACTTTTCGTTTATCATTTAACAGAGCTTCCGGCTCCACATTTGGCGCAATGCCTTTTACTAGTTTTTTGCCTTTGATTTCTTGTACAGTCATATCTGCGTCCTCCTTCTGGGATGAATTCCTCATTGTGTGTTAACTGTCTCTACCCAAAAAGAAGGATGGCTATGCATTGGCATGTGCATCGGCTATATCAGAAACATTGTTTTCGCCAATTTGATAGACGCAGCAATGTCCCGCGCCGTTCTTTCCATATATTCTGCGGCATGTTCAAACGCGTCTTCTAGAGTCACGGCTCCGGGAACGATGCTGAAAAGCGCATCGATTCCGTGCTGGTAGACGGCATCACTGTCTCGGGATATTGATCCCGCAATGCCGATGACGGGCACATCGTATGATTTAGCCGCCTTGGCTACGCCGATCGGCGTTTTTCCATGAACCGTTTGGCTGTCGATCCGTCCCTCGCCCGTAATCACAAGATCTGCATCCTGAACGATACTTTCAAAATCAACCGCATTAAGGACAATATCAATGCCTCTTTTCAGGTCAGCCTGAAGATAAGTCAGCAGGCTCCATCCAAGACCGCCCGCTGCACCGGCGCCCTCTGTATATCGGAAGGTTGATCCGAGCTCTTTTTCTGCCATATCAGCGAAATGGCTTACGTTCTGCTCTAGTACATCCAGCATGTCGGCTGTCGCGCCTTTTTGCGGCCCGAAAACAGCCGTAGCACCCTTTGGTCCTGTTAACGGATTATCCACGTCACAGGCAACTTCCAGTTTGACATTCCGCAGTCTGGAATCAAGCCCGCTCACATCTATTGATGCAAGCTGAGATAACGCGCCGCCCCCTGGGCCAATCTCGCGGCCTGAGTTATCAAGAAGCCTTACGCCCAATGCCTGAATCATCCCGGCTCCCCCGTCGTTCGTGGCGCTTCCGCCGATTCCGATGATCAATCGCTCCGCTCCCGCATCAAGAGCTGCTCTGATTAATTCTCCCGTTCCCCTTGATGTAGTGATGAGCGGATTTCGCTTATGAACAGGCACCAGATGCAGCCCTGAAGCAGCAGCCATTTCAATCACAGCTGTTCTCCCATCTCCCATCATGCCAAAGAAAGCTCTCACCGGTTCCCCCAGCGGCCCTGTGACAACTTGCTCTATGATCCTTCCGTTGGTCGCATCGACCAGAGATTGAACGGTTCCCTCGCCGCCGTCCGCCACCGGCAATTTTCTGTAATCAGCACCCGGAAAGACCGATTTGAAACCTCTTTCTATCGCTTCGGCTGCCTCCAGAGCTGATAAGCTTTCCTTAAAAGAATCAGGTGCAATGATGATTTTCATCCAAATCGCCTCTTTCAAAACATGATTCACTTATGCTAGTTATCTCCAATGTACCATATTCCATTTAGAAATAAATACCATAATGATTGGGAAAAATTTTATTAAAAATTAGAAATGAAAGTGTTTGCATAAAAGAAATATTCACGTTATCATACTTGTATACAAGTATACTTCTTGAGTGAGGAAGGTGAGTGTATGCTAGACTCCAAAGACCTGTTGTATCCCGCAAAATGGCTCTCAAAAGCGTCAACCGGAGTTCGTGTCGCATACGAGCTGAGAATGCGGATCGTTTCAGGCCTGATTGAAAGCGGTACCATTTTATCAGAAAATACAATCGCCGCCGAGTTTTCAGTAAGCCGTTCGCCGGTTCGCGAAGCGCTAAAAATACTCGCATCCGAAAAAATCATCCGCTTAGAACGAATGGGAGCGGTCGTAATTGGTTTAACTGAGAAGAAAATCGCGGAAATTTATGATGTGCGGTTACTATTAGAAACATTTGTCTTTGAACGGCTTGTCAAAATAGACATTGAGCCTTTAGTTAAGGATCTCAGCAAAATTCTTGAAATGATGAAAGTCTCAATCAAATATGAGGATGCTGACGAATTTTCATTTCAAGATGTGCTGTTCCATGAAACCATTATCCGAGCGATTGATCATTCATACATTCAGATGATCTGGAACAATCTAAAACCCGTCATGGAAAGCTTTATTCTTTTATCGATGCGGGTACGGTTAAAGGAAAAGTATGAAGACTTCACAAGGATTTTAGATAACCACGAGCTTTATATTCAAGCCATCAAAACAAAGGATAGGGTGCTGATGATTCAGTCTCTTCACCAAAACTTTGATGATGTGCAGGATAAGGTAGAAGACCTATGGCTCTCACAACAAATGCTGGCAAAAGGAGCTGAATACAACAATGACTAGTTATATGTTAGGAATCGATATCGGCACGACAAGCACAAAAGCTGTGCTGTTCAGTGAAAACGGGGATGTGGTACAGAAAGAAAGCATCGGCTACCCGCTCTATACACCGGACATCTCAACAGCAGAACAAAACCCGGAAGAGATTTTTCAGGCAGTCATCCATACAACAGCGAAAATTACAAAACAGCATCCCGAAAAACAGATCTCTTTCATTTCATTCAGCAGCGCCATGCACAGCGTCATTGCAATCGACGAAAATGACAAGCCGCTGACGCCATGCATCACATGGGCCGACAACCGAAGTGAAGGCTGGGCGCATAAGATCAAAGAGGAATTGAACGGACATGAGGTATACAAACGGACGGGAACACCGATTCATCCGATGGCACCGTTAAGTAAAATTGCCTGGATCACGAATGAAAGGAAAGAAATCGCTTCCAAGGTAAAAAAATATATCGGCATCAAAGAATACATTTTTAAACAGCTGTTCAATGAGTATGTCATCGATTACTCATTGGCATCAGCGACAGGCATGATGAACCTGAAAGGCTTGGATTGGGACGAAGAGGCACTGCGCATCGCAGGCATCACGCCGGATCACTTATCCAAACTCGTGCCGACAACCGAGATCTTTCAGCACTGCAGCCCGGAAATAGCGATCCAAATGGGAATCGATCCGGAAACGCCTTTTGTCATCGGCGCCAGCGACGGCGTGCTGTCCAACCTCGGCGTCAACGCCATTAAAAAGGGCGAAATCGCCGTCACCATCGGTACAAGCGGTGCCATCCGGACGATTATTGACAAGCCGCAAACCGATGAAAAAGGGAGAATTTTTTGCTATGCCTTGACGGACAAGCATTGGGTTATTGGGGGACCTGTGAACAACGGGGGCATCGTCCTTCGCTGGATCAGAGACGAGTTTGCCTCCTCCGAAATCGAAACAGCGACACGGCTGGGCATTGATCCATATGACGTGCTGACGAAAATTGCCCAACGCGTCAGACCCGGTTCTGACGGTCTGCTGTTCCACCCATATCTCGCCGGAGAACGCGCTCCGTTGTGGAATCCGGATGTACGCGGCTCATTTTTCGGCCTGACCATGTCGCATAAGAAAGAGCATATGATACGCGCGGCATTGGAAGGCGTCATTTACAACCTGTACACGGTGTTCTTGGCGTTAACTGAATGCATGGATGGCCCGGTAACCCGCATCCAAGCGACAGGGGGATTTGCAAGGTCAGAGGTTTGGCGCCAAATGATGTCGGATATCTTCGAATCAGAGGTTGTCGTTCCGGAAAGCTACGAAAGCTCATGTCTCGGCGCCTGCATTTTAGGCCTGTATGCAACAGGAAAAATTGACTCTTTCGACGCCGTGTCCGACATGATCGGCAGCACATACAGACATACACCGATCGAAGACTCAGCCAAGGAATACAGAACATTAATGCCGATTTTCATCAATCTATCAAGATTATTAGAAAATCAATATACACAAATTGCAGATTATCAGAGGGGCTTAATCACACACAAATAGTATATGACATGAAGGGGAGGGCATTACCATGCCGTTAATCATCGTTGCACTTGGGATCTTAGCATTACTATTTCTGATTATGGGCTTAAAATTAAACACATTTATTTCCCTGCTGGTCGTATCGTTCGGCGTGGCACTGGCACTCGGGATGCCGTTCGATAAAGTTGTCAGCTCCATCGAGGCAGGAATAGGGGGGACTCTTGGCCACATCGCGCTCATCTTCGGACTCGGTGCGATGCTGGGCAAGCTGATCGCGGATTCAGGAGGCGCACAGCGCATTGCGATGACGCTCGTCAACAAATTCGGTGAGAAAAATATTCAATGGGCCGTTGTCATTGCCTCATTTATTATTGGGATTGCTTTATTTTTTGAAGTAGGACTGGTTCTATTAATTCCGATTGTCTTTGCAATTTCAAGAGAATTGAAGATTTCTATTTTATTTCTCGGAATCCCGATGGTCGCGGCACTATCCGTCACACACGGTTTCCTGCCGCCGCACCCGGGACCTACGGCGATCGCCGGTGAGTATGGCGCAAACATTGGAGAAGTGCTGCTGTACGGCTTTATCGTTGCTGTTCCGACAGTGCTCATCGCAGGGCCGTTATTTACAAAGTTCGCGAAAAAAATCGTTCCTGCATCATTTGCGAAAAACGGCAATATTGCATCACTCGGCACACAAAAAACGTTTAACCTTGAAGAAACACCCGGCTTTGGAATCAGTGTCTTTACTGCAATGCTCCCGATTATCATCATGTCGGTCGCGACCATTATCGACCTGCTTCAAGAAACAATCGGGTTTGCAGATAACGGAGTTTTGGCTTTTATCAGATTGATTGGAAACGCATCGACTGCTATGATTATTTCGTTATTGGTCGCAGTCTATACAATGGGCATTAAGCGCAACATTCCAGTCAAAACCGTGATGGATTCTTGTTCAACTGCCATTTCACAAATCGGCATGATGCTTTTGATCATCGGAGGAGGCGGCGCCTTCAAACAAGTGCTGATCAACGGCGGTGTCGGCGATTACGTAGCAGACCTATTCAAAGGAACGGCATTATCGCCAATCATTCTGGCATGGCTCATCGCGGCGATCCTGCGCATTTCTCTAGGATCAGCGACTGTTGCCGCACTAAGCACAACAGGTCTGGTCATTCCGTTATTGGGTCATTCTGATGTTAACCTGGCGTTAGTCGTGCTCGCAACAGGCGCCGGAAGTGTCATCGCTTCACACGTCAATGACGCCGGCTTCTGGATGTTCAAGGAATACTTCGGATTAAGCATGAAAGAAACATTTGCCACATGGACATTGCTGGAAACCATTATTTCCGTTGCTGGACTGGGATTCATTTTATTGTTAAGTTTAGTTGTATGAAATTAAGAAGGAGCTGTAACACATGTTCAATACGATTGGTGTCATAGGCTTAGGCGTAATGGGAAGCAACATCGCCTTAAACATGGCAAATAAAGGCGAAAACGTCGCTGTCTATAATTACACCAGAGATTTAACGGACCAGCTTATCCAAAAGCTGGATGGACAATCTCTCAGCCCGTATTACGAGCTTGAGGACTTTGTTCAATCGTTAGAAAAACCAAGAAAAATCTTTTTGATGGTCACAGCGGGAAAACCCGTAGATTCCGTCATCCAATCATTAAAGCCTTTGCTTGAAGAAGGCGACGTCATCATGGACGGAGGAAACTCCCACTATGAAGACACAGAAAGAAGATATGACGAGCTGAAGGAAAAAGGGATCGGCTACCTGGGAGTCGGCATTTCCGGCGGTGAAGTCGGTGCATTAACAGGGCCTTCCATCATGCCGGGCGGAGATCGCGACGTCTATGAGAAAGCCGCTCCTATCCTGACGAAAATCGCAGCTCAAGTCGGAGATGACCCTTGCTGTGTCTATATCGGACCAAAAGGGGCAGGGCACTTTACAAAGATGGTGCACAACGGCATTGAATATGCAGACATGCAGCTGATTGCAGAAGCGTATACGTTTCTAAGAGAAACGCTTCGTCTGCCGCTAGATGAAATTGCATCTATTTTTGAAACATGGAATCAAGGTGAGCTGAAAAGCTATTTAATAGAGATTACAGCTGAGATTTTACGCAAAAAAGACGAAAAAACAGGGCAGCCTCTGATCGATGTCATCCTTGATAAAACTGGACAAAAAGGCACTGGGAAATGGACAAGCATGCAGGCGATTGATAACGGCATCCCGTCCACGATCATCACAGAGTCCTTGTTCGCCCGCTACTTGTCATCCTTAAAAGAAGAACGGATGGCAGCTCAAGACGTATTAGCAGGCCCAGAATCCGAAGAAAAACACTTGGATAAAGACACCTGGATTGAATACGTCAGACAGGCTCTTTACATGGGGAAAGTATGCGCCTATGCACAAGGCTTTGCCCAATATAAGATGTCATCTGAGCTTTACGGCTGGAATCTGCCGCTCAAAGACATTGCCTTGATTTTCCGAGGCGGCTGCATCATCCGCGCTGATTTCCTAAACGTGATCAGCGAAGCATTCAGTGAGCAGCCAAATCTGGCAAACCTGCTGATCGCGCCTTATTTCACAGATAAGCTCCATGCCTATCAAACAGGCCTGCGAAAAGTCGTTTGCGAGGGTATCAGCACCGGAATCTCTTTCCCATGCTTAACTACCGCGCTCTCTTATTACGACGGCTACCGCACAGGGCGTTCCAATGCGAACCTCTTGCAGGCGCAGCGCGATTACTTTGGCGCTCACACGTACGAACGGACTGATATGGACGGCGTTTTCCATACGAATTGGTCTGAATAACCTGTCATCAAAAACACGGTTAGTTTTCAACTGAACCGTGTTTTTTTCTTCTATCCCAAACAACAGAAGACATAAGTTATGTTTTAAATATCATAAACAGTGATACAATAATAGCTAGAAACAATCCCCAAGATCATCATGTGACAGCAGCTTGCTGTTCCGTTCTATTCTGCTTTTGGCCATTGTCCTTTGCCCCTTGTCCATGGTGTCATAAAATGTTCAAATGCCAAAACGGCCTGTCATTCTGATTTACAAAAGTCCCTGAAAACCTTGTCTAATTGAGAATCAGCCTCTCATTTGTTATAAAAGAAATGCATAAATCCTACCTGTCACACCTTTAGTAAGATGAAAAAAAGTAGGTTATGGCTTGACAAAAAATATATATTAATTAATAATTCATATATAATTAGAATTATTATTGAAAGCGAATATGCTTTCTAATACATTTTTAGGAGGAATATACATTATGTCTTTAATCGGTAAAGAAGTACTTCCATTCGAAGCAAAAGCATTCAAAAACGGTGAATTCATCGATGTAACAAACGAAGATTTGAAAGGCCAATGGAGCGTATTCTGCTTCTACCCAGCAGATTTCTCTTTCGTATGCCCAACTGAGCTTGAAGATCTTCAAGAACAATATGCTGCTCTTAAAGAATTAGGTGTTGAAGTATACTCTGTTTCTACAGATACTCACTTCGTACACAAAGGCTGGCATGACAGCTCTGAAAAAATCAGCAAAATCACTTACGCAATGATCGGTGACCCATCTCAAACAATCTCTCGCAACTTCGATGTTCTTGACGAAGAAACTGGTCTTGCTGACCGTGGAACATTCATCATCGATCCAGACGGCGTTATCCAAACTGTTGAAATCAATGCAGGCGGTATCGGCCGTGACGCAAGCAACCTTGTAAACAAAGTAAAAGCAGCTCAATACGTTCGTCAAAACCCAGGTGAAGTTTGCCCGGCTAAATGGGAAGAAGGCGGCGAAACTCTTACACCTAGCCTTGATCTAGTAGGTAAAATCTAAGGAGTGCATTCAATTGGTACTTGATGCAAACATCAAAGCACAATTAAATCAATATATGCAGCTAATTGAGAATGACATTGTTCTCAAAGTTAGCGCAGGCGAAGATGACACTTCTAAGGACATGCTGGCTCTCGTTGATGAGCTGGCTTCCATGTCATCGAAAATTTCAGTTGAAAAAGCTGAATTAAACAGAACGCCAAGCTTCAGTGTCAATCGTGTCGGAGAAGACACTGGCGTAACTTTCGCTGGTATCCCTCTGGGCCACGAATTCACATCATTAGTGTTGGCGTTGCTCCAAGTGAGCGGCAGACCGCCTAAGGTGGACCAAAAAGTCATTGATCAGGTGAAGAAGATCAGCGGTGAATACCACTTCGAATCTTATATCAGCCTGACATGCCACAACTGTCCTGATGTTGTACAAGCTTTAAACATGATGAGCGTGCTGAATCCGAACATTACGCACACGATGATTGACGGTGCAGCATACAAAGCAGAAGTTGAAAGCAAAAACATCATGGCAGTGCCGACCGTTTACCTGAATGGCGAATCCTTCGGAAGCGGCCGTATGACGCTTGAAGAAATCCTTGCGAAAATGGGCAGCGGCACAGATGCATCTGAGTTTGCTGACAAAGAGCCGTTTGACGTTCTTGTTGTCGGAGGCGGACCTGCTGGTGCAAGTGCAGCGATTTATACTGCACGTAAAGGCATCCGCACTGGGGTTGTCGCTGAACGCTTCGGCGGACAGGTACTCGACACCATGAGCATCGAAAACTTCATCAGCGTCAAAGCGACGGAAGGGCCGAAGCTTGCGGCAAGTCTTGAAGAGCATGTGAAGGAATATGATATTGATGTCATGAACCTTCAGCGTGCGAAACGCCTTGAGAAGAAAGATCTGTTCGAACTTGAACTCGAAAACGGCGCTGTCCTGAAAAGTAAAACAGTGATCCTTTCAACAGGTGCACGCTGGCGCAATGTCAACGTACCCGGTGAACAAGAGTTCAAAAACAAAGGTGTCGCATACTGCCCGCACTGTGATGGGCCATTGTTTGAAGGCAAAGACGTTGCGGTAATCGGCGGCGGAAACTCTGGTATCGAAGCAGCGATTGATCTTGCAGGTATTGTCAATCACGTTACTGTGCTAGAATTCGCGCCGGAACTGAAAGCAGACGAAGTCCTGCAAAAACGTCTCTACAGCCTGCCTAACGTTACTGTCGTGAAAAACGCACAAACAAAAGAAATCACAGGTGATCAGAGTGTTAACGGCATCACATACGTAGACCGCGAAACAGGCGAAGAAAAACACGTTGAACTTCAAGGTGTATTCGTCCAAATCGGTCTCGTGCCAAACACAGAATGGTTAGAAGGAACGGTTGAACGCAACCGCATGGGCGAAATCATCGTCGACAAACACGGCGCAACCAGCGTGCCAGGCTTATTCGCTGCCGGCGACTGCACAGACAGTGCGTACAATCAAATCATTATTTCGATGGGATCAGGAGCAACGGCCGCTCTCGGCGCGTTTGATTACCTTATCCGTAACTAATATAAGAAAGCCGCAATATTGCCAGATTGGCAGCATTGCGGCTTTCTTTTTTATTCCAAAAATATTGCAAGTTTTATACAACTGTAATATAGTTGTAATGTTAGTGAATGGTCACTTCACACTCAGCATATTTGCTGTTTTTAAAGCGATACGCACTGATTTTCTATTTAACGTGCCCTGATACTTTTTGACCTTTTTTTTCAGATCTTTAATGGTTTTTTCCTTTTTGGCATTTTCTAATGCCACTAGCGTTTCCCAGCGTTTCGCTGTTTCTGTGGAACTGCAGCCGCTAACTGTAGTCACAGCCGGAAGAAGCTTCGTCTTAGATAGTTTTTCGTCAAAAGGAACGGTATCAGGAATCGCTTTCTCTTTATAAATATGGTCTAATTCATTTTGATTCAAGAAGCTGATGAAATGGTCAAAGTTTTGCGCTTGCCGTTTCTCAGGCTGATGAAAATCAAGTGTTTCAATTAATTCTGACAGTTTTGTCTGATCGGTTATCTCATTTGCCATGACATGCGTTAATTGATGGTACTCAGCTAATTCACGCATTCTGGCATCTTTCGGAAGCAACAGGCTCGGTGTACCGGCAATCGTCGCTGCGATATTTCCATGCAGCCTTGCGCCAAAGCTCAAATCGGCTTTTCTCAGGAAATCCAGCCAAGTCGGCACATTTAAAAAGAATCGGACTCTATCATTCTGATAAGCCGGGTCTTCCATGCTGACCGGATAATTATCAGCAGGCTTCGCTAGCGCAGGCGCACCCGCATACGTCAGAATCATTTCTTTTCGCCATTGCGGGATAAAGTAATGATTCGGGAACTCTTTCATGCTTCTCGTAATGAAGTCCAGCACATGCTTTGGAGACAGCCTTGATGAGTTAACCGTCACCATAGATTCTGTTGTGATATTAGTTTCTCTTATCTTCAGTTCTCTGCCAAACGCATACATAGAAGGACACCCAATCACCGTATGGTCAATGCCTTCACGGAAGCCTAATCTGGAAAGGTATTTCGCTGTAATTTCACCCCGGACACCGATCATATTTGATCTCTCCAGCACAGCACTTACAAACGCTTTTACATCCTCATCAAAAGGAAAACCTTCATTTAATTTTGGTTCAAACGGAGCCCGCAAACCAACACCAATCACAACAACCGGAATGGTTAGTTTCTTAATTAATTGGGTATATTTCCGTAAAGAAGGCACGAAATCCTCGCGGAATGCATCTGCCAGCGGAATAATATACATATCATAATTTTTATTAATTTGTTCAGCATCCGCTGGATTAATCCGATAATAATCAGGAGTAATCGTCGTTCCTTCTGTCATCAGCGTGCGAAACACACTGTAGGCATATACTAGGTTTCCTACATTGCCGCCAATGGAGTTGCGAACAATCATTTCAGCTGCATTAAATGTATCAAATGGTGATATGCCAGCTCTTATTAAAATGTTTTTCAATGTGATGTTGCCCCTTCCTCGCCAAATTTTTGTCAGGAGATTTGCTTAGGGAACTCTATCATGATCTTAAAATCTTCAGCCGGACACCCGCTTTCATCCCTTTTTACTCACAAACGCTCTCCCTTTCTTCCGTTCTAATATTAAATTATACAAAAAAGGATCTTACAGGTGAAATCATAACATAACAATCAGCGCTAGTAATCTATTCCCATTACTGGATATCGGGTCTTGTCATGCCAAAAACCCGAACCAGGCACTACGGTAAACGTGCTCGATTCGGGCCAGCTTCTTATAGTTCCTCGCCATTCGTTTGAATGACATTTTTGTACCACTCAAAGGAGTCTTTCTTATATCGTTTCATGGATCCGTTTCCTTCATTGTCACGATCAACATAGATCATGCCGTAGCGTTTTTTCATTTCGCCAGTTGTAAAGGAGACAATATCAATAATGCCCCACGGCGTGTAGCCAATTAAATCAACACCGTCGTACGTGACCGCTTTTTCCAATGCTTCAATATGCGATTTTAAATATTGAATGCGTTCCGGATCATGAACCTTTCCGTCCTCCTCCAGCGTATCCACTGCGCCAAAGCCATTTTCAACGATGAATAACGGGATTTGGTATCGGTCATAAAAACGATTTAACGTATATCTCAGCCCGGTTGGATCAATCGCCCATCCCCAGTCACTCGAAGTGATGTACGGATTTTCGACACCCTTCGGCAAGCCGCCATTTACAATATCGCCAGTGTTATCATTTTTCACATCGCTTTTCACAGTTGTTGACATGTAATAGCTGAAGCCTAAGTAATCGACGGTTCCGTTTCTTAAAATCTCATCATCGCCGTCTTCGAATGTGATGTTGTAGCCTTCGCGTTCAAATTCCTTCAACGCGTAGCTTGGATAATAACCGCGAACCTGTACATCAGGGAAGAAATAGCGCTGCCTCATTTCTTCTTCAGCCAGCATCACATCTTCAGGATTGGAGGAGAAAGGATAAATCGGCACGTGTGATACCATAGCCCCGATCTGGAACTCTGGATTGATGTCTTTTCCTTTTGCCACTGCTAATGCGCTCGCCACTAATTCATGGTGTGCCGTTTGATACATGACCTCCTTGGCGTTTTCGTTTTCGCCAACCACAACACCTGAATTCGTCCATAGGAACAACGGATTGTTCACATCCATTTGGTTGTTAATCTCGTTAAATGTCATCCAGTACTTCACTTTATCTTTGTAACGGGTAAAGCAAGCCTCTGCGAAGTTGACGAAGAAGTCCACGACTTTCCGGTTTCTGAAGCCGCCATATTCTCTTGCCAGGTGCAGCGGCATTTCAAAGTGAGACAGGGTAATGACCGGCTCGATCCCATGCTTCAGCAATTCATCAAACACACCATCATAAAACTGCAAACCGGCTTCGTTCGGTTCAGCCTCATCGCCTTTCGGAAAAATCCGGCTCCAGCCGATGGACGTCCGCAGACATTTTAATCCCATTTCCGCAAACAAAGCGATATCTTCCTTGTATCTGTGATAGAAATCAATGGCTTCATGGTTTGGATAAAATTCGTTTTCTTCAATCGTGTCAGTGATTTTTCTCGGCACGCCGTGCGCACCCGCTGTCATCACATCGACGACACTCGGCCCTTTACCGCCTTGATTCCATCCGCCTTCAAATTGGTGGGCAGCTAAAGCACCGCCCCATAAAAAATCCTTTGGCATGTTTCCCATGTTTAATTCCTCCTCAGCTTACGACTGTAAATATTTTTTGATGTAATGCACTTTCCTCAATCTCTTCAATCAGAATTTCCTGCTACACATGTGAATTCGTGATGATGACTGGGGTAATCGTTGTTAATCCTTTCTCTTCAATGAAAGCTTTATCAAACTCAACAAGCACTTCGCCTTTTTTGACGGTATCGCCTTCTTTTACCTTCAAGGAAAAAGGAGTGCCGCCTAATGTCACCGTATCCAGCCCGATGTGCGCAAGCAATTCGACGCCGGACGCTGAACGCAGGCTTTGTAGGCGCCACCATGACAACCGTAATGACGCCGGGATGGTAGCATCGATTTCACGATATCCTTCGCTTTAGGGGTAGACCGCTTCAGCACCAATCGAAGTCTGGTAGCGCAGCGAGAAGCCCCAATCACATTCTCTTCCCCGCCTACGGCCTCTAAAATGTCTTTTGCTAGTCTCGTATAATCTCTCACTTTCCCCGACATTTCACCCACCCCTTCGTTTTGGTTGCGCTTTCATTATAATTGTACCGGTATAATATATCAATACCGAAACAAAATATTTACGCACTTACTATCATTGTAAGCGGTTTATGCTATAATTTTGGCAGTGAAACTAAACGAATAAATGAGGAATGCGTATGTTAAAATACCAGCAAATCGCAGCGGAAATTGAAACATATATAGAAGAACACCAGCTTCAGCAGGGAGACAAACTGCCAGTCCTAGAAACCCTCATGGCCCAGTTTGAAGTCAGCAAAAGCACAATCACAAAGTCCCTCGAGCTATTAGAGCAAAAAGGCGCGATCTTTCAAGTCAGAGGAAGCGGCATTTTCGTCAGAAAACATAAACGAAAAGGTTATATCAGCCTTCTGTCGAATCAGGGATTTAAAAAAGACCTCGAGGATTTCAACGTCACCTCAAAAGTTATCGAACTGGACGTGAGAAAGCCAACTCCGGAAGCGGCGGAAAACCTGAACATCGGAATGGACGAGGACATCTACTATGTCAAAAGGGTCCGTTACATCAATGGCCAGACCCTTTGCTACGAAGAATCCTATTACAACAAATTGATCGTGACGTATTTAAACAACGAAATCGTCTCCCACTCCATCTTCCATTACATCCGGGAAGGACTGGGGTTGAAGATTGGTTTTTCTGATTTGTTTCTGCACGTGGGCCAGCTTAATGAGGAGGAAGCGGAATATTTGGGATTAGAGGCTGGACTGCCGAAGCTGTATATAGAAAGTATTTTTCACCTGACAAATGGGCAGCCGTTTGATTACTCGAAGATTTCGTATAATTATAAGCAGTCGCAGTTTGTGGTGCAGGCTAATAGTTTTTTATTATAGGGCTGCTTCACTATGGAAGGTGATCGACATGTATAAAATTATCATTCCTGCCATACTAGCCATCTTTGCGCTCTGGATACTCTTACAGATTTCACTAGAGATGAGCATCGTTAAGAATCCAATGAACTACTTTATCGTATTCATTATCTTTTTCCTCTTTGTAAAGCTGGTGAAAGAAAAACAATAATAGTTTGGGCGATGCAAACAGAAAAACATCCTTCCCTTAACAAACTCAGCCAGTCACATGCATTAATCTTGATGTTAATGATATATAGGTGCACATAAAAAGCTACTTCATTGTGAAGTAGCTCCCTTTATTAAATGCCCATTTTGATCCATCTAGTTTTAGAAAAGCGAAGGATAATCGCATTTATGATAATAATTGAAACTAAATACAAAATAATAAATAAAACATCATTACTCCCAAGTGTCATGTTATCAGATTGCAGCACTCTTTCTATTCGGGGATACATAGTGTTACCTGCCTCAAAAGGAGCAATGAAACCAAACGTTTTATTGCTTATAGCTACTAAGATAACAGAAGTCATCCAATAAACGATACTGACACCTATACTAATTAATATATTAGGACATAACATGCTTATAGTTCCGATAATTAGAATATACTGCAGTATAACTGCAGAAAATAAAAAAAGTAATAATGCAAAATGCGAAAAATCATGGTACATCAATGATATGATTAGCAGGCCTAGCGTTATAAATGCAAAACATTCCAAAAATAAAACAGCTATCTTTTTATAAAAGAAAGTATAGATGTTCTCTCCAATTAACTTGTAAAAGAGAATATTTTTGTTTGAATACTCTCTATTAATAAAGAAAGCTATAACAAATGAAAATAACATCAAACCAAACTGGGTCGCAACAGTATAGGAGCTAAAGAAAAACATTTCAGGTGTAACATTACTGACTTTATCAATTCCAACAAGTAAAAAATAACCCAGCAAAAATAAAAATACAAACATTGCTCCTAAAATAATGATAACTTTGTTGCTAATACTCTTTTTAAACTCTAATTTCATCTCAAGCCCCCAATGTTTTATTACTCATTTATATACACTTCAATTAATTTATCCACTGAATGATATTGTTGAATTTCTTGGTGATTAAATATATAATAATCCCCTTCTATCGCCTTTAAATCAGACAAATCATGTGTAATGTTGATGATAATCTTCTCGGGGTTCTCCTGAATATACTTGTTTAAGAAGCCATGAATCTCTATAACCGTTTTTTTGTCTAATGAATTCGTTATTTCATCTAAAACAATAATATTTTTATCCTCTAATAAGAAACTGAGCAATTTTAATTTTTGCTTTTGTCCATCACTCAAATTTTTGATCAGAACTTTTCCATCAATATTATCCAGATTAAGTAAATGTGCGATTTTATCTATCATTTCTGCATCAAATTTTTTACTCAAAAAGTGTAATAAAAAGTCCTTAGAAACATCATTAGGTATATTCGACGAGCTGGATATTAAAGAAACATTTTGACGAATATCTCTACCAATTCTTTTGCTATTATTCAACAAAAAGTCTTTAGCAAGCTGTGATTTACCGACTCCATTTTTTCCGACAACGTGATTAATTTTCCCGCTCGAAAAATGCAAGTCGGTGTCCTGAAGTAACGTTTTGCCTTTCACTTTTAAAGTGTAATTCGCTATATTCATATACATACTCCTAGGAAATATTTGCATAATAATAAAATGTTCTGCCTTGTGATTTGTTACTAATGTCTAAGCTTTTGAGGTACCTCTTTCGTTTCCGATCCGGAAGCGAAAGAAATGTTTTTAGATGGCTAATTTGGAGATCTTTTACTCTAGTTTACAATATATAATATCCAATGTACAACTGAATTCACTGCAAGGCCAATCCCTATAATTTGAATCGTAAGAACTAACCAATGATTTGTCTTAAAACGGCTATATTCATCTAAGCTCAGAAAAGCTAAAAGAATTTTGTAACCATCAGAATTCAATATTGGGATTAAGTTCCACAATAAAGTAGACGAGAAAAGCATAAATGCCATAGTTAATGCTTCACTGGAAAATGTAAATTGATTTATTAATTCTAATGTATTTATTAAAAGATAATTGATAAACAAGCCAAATAAATGAACGATTATCTTTTCATTTCTTGATAGCATGTAGGTTTCATTCAATTGGACATAAAAAGCAGGAAATACATAAAAATTCAGTTTGAATCCCACTTTATCAAAGTTTTTCCCGAAAAATTTTAAGGAATAAATATGTCCCAGTTCATGAAGCACTATATTCATTATAAAGTAAATAACTATAATTATCCACATTTTCCAGCCGTAAAATACTGAGGACAATCCATTTTGCAATTTTATTAAATGAATATAATTTAATATGAACATGAGAGCCGTAAAGGATAAGAACAGATAAAAAAACTTTGGTGATACTTTCTCTTTATACATTTTAAAACGTAATAATTGTTCATCTGACAGAGAATTTAAACTATTTTTATAGTATTCTCCGCTTTTTTTGTCTTTTATAAATACGTTGTTTTGCACAAGCACTTCATATTTTTCATCTTCATACTTTAAAATTTTCATTATAGTATTTTTCCATATAAGGATAGAAGTAGTTTATTTTTTCTGCAGAGTTGAATAAGGAACCACAAACTCCACAAATAGAGGAAAATTCATAAGGAATGTCAAATTCCTCTATCTTGTTATTCTCTTTTAAAATATTCAAAAACCATTTGAATCCTTCTTTTCTAAGAATAAATAATAGCAAATTGGAATTTAACTTTTCCACGGTTCTTTCGAAACTTTGGTTATATTCTTCCCTTAGGGTTATTTTCGTTTCAAAAATAGCAGGGGAACAACATGGATAAATTTCTCCATCATGATGATATACAATGTCATATCCGGGACAATGTAAGGAATCTTCATCTTCAAGACTGTAAAATTTATGTATGTTTTCTTGCTTAATTCTAGTTTTAGCAGCGCCAACTGATATCATTGGAAATTTTGTTATCTTTACACCTAAGATTGAATCCCCCAATTCCTCTAAAATATGGTTGGACATTTTGTCTTTGGTAACTGCCATATTAAGAGAAATATCGATATCAGGGTATTTCCTGCTATGTTCTAATATGTTTTTAATACTGGAAGACTTGACAAATGGAGCATGGTACTCATCATAACTTATAGTCAGTGCTATCACATTTAAAGAATTCATATCATGAAAGTACTCCTGGACCTTTTTCTTGCTCAAACCCCAAAATCCATTAGAGATCAACGTTATTTGTTTTTCATATGGTTTAATGATTTCCATTAGTTCTTTTAAAAATTTATAATCTAAAAAAACTTCCCCACCTGTAAAAGAAATCACTTGAATGGTTTTGTTTTTTGCAAATTCAGTTACTAACTCTCTTATGTATTCTTTTTCCATCCTGGTTGTTGAAGTTGGTGAACTAGAAAAACAACAATGGTCACAGGATGCATTACACCTTGAATCTAAATTGATTGATACTGTTTTATTATACATGAAATATCCCCCAACAAATGGTAAAGGAGAGTTAGACTCTCCTTTGTCCCCCTCTAATTAATGACCACTTCCAAGAATCCAGCGATTTTCTTTTGATTTTACAAAATACCAAAGATCATTCACTTTTGCTAACTTTTGTGATTCATCTAATAGACCCTTAAATTCTAAGTTTTTCACAGTCTCATTGTTAGTGTTTTCCTTTTTCATATTATCCCTCCTCCTTTTCTAATATAAACCAATTATTCTATATGATTCAATACATGTCAATATATTGTAACTAAAAAATCTGAAAAATGTCACTATTCTTGGTATATAAAGCCTATAGTCCTCTAGCCCCTCTAAGCTATACCGAATGAAAGGCCATAGTTTGATTTAAAGCTTCGTAATGAAAAGTAAAACATCAATATTGACTACACTAGTTAAGGGATATAAAGATTTTAAGTGGAAGAAATGAGGCAAACAATCTTACCCTAAACCAACCTGTACTGAAAAGCTGTTTTAAGCTCTTGCTTACCCCATTTGGCACCTCTTTCTCTCGTTTTAATTGTCTCTAAAAGCAGTTATGCGGTACTATCATATAAAGGTCCAATGTTTAAAAATAATGTCATACTTTTAAATTCACCTTATCATGCACATGATCATATATAGGGGTTTATTCTAAAAAGGGGATGGACGATTTTGGAAAGCAAGTACCTAGATCTACTCGCTCAAAAATACGATTGTGAAGAAAAAGTGGTAACAGAAATCATTAATTTGAAAGCGATATTGAACCTGCCGAAGGGCACTGAGCATTTTGTCAGTGATTTGCACGGGGAGTATCAGGCATTCCAACACGTGCTGCGTAATGGTTCAGGACGAGTCAAAGAGAAGATACGCGACATCTTCAGCGGTGTCATTTACGATAGAGAAATCGATGAATTAGCAGCATTGGTCTACTATCCGGAAGACAAACTGAAGTTAATCAAACATGACTTTGTTGCGAAAGAAGCGTTAAACGAGTGGTATAAAGAAACGATTCATCGAATGATTAAGCTCGTTTCATATTGCTCCTCCAAGTATACCCGCTCCAAATTACGCAAAGCACTGCCTGCCCAATTTGCTTATATTACGGAGGAGCTGCTATACAAAACAGAACAAGCTGGCAACAAGGAGCAATATTACTCCGAAATCATTGATCAGATCATTGAGCTTGGCCAAGCCGATAAGCTGATCACCGGTCTTGCTTACAGCGTTCAGCGATTGGTGGTCGACCATCTGCATGTGGTCGGCGATATTTACGACCGCGGACCGCAGCCGGATAGGATTATGGAAGAACTGATCAACTATCATTCTGTCGATATTCAGTGGGGAAATCACGATGTCCTTTGGATCGGCGCCTATGCCGGTTCCAAAGTGTGCCTGGCCAATATTATCCGCATCTGTGCCCGCTACGACAACTTGGATATTATTGAAGACGTGTACGGCATCAACCTGAGACCGCTGCTGAACCTGGCCGAAAAATATTACGATGATAATCCAGCGTTCCGTCCAAAAGCAGACGACAACAGGCCAGAGGATGAGATTAAGCAAATCACAAAAATCCATCAAGCCATTGCGATGATTCAATTCAAGCTTGAGAGCCCGATTATCAAGAGACGGCCGAACTTTAATATGGAAGAGCGGCTGTTATTAGAGAAAATAGATTACGACAAAAACGAAATCACGCTAAACGGAAAAACATATCAACTGGAAAACACCTGCTTTGCGACGATAAATCCGGAGCAGCCAGACCAGCTATTAGAAGAAGAAGCAGAGGTCATAGACAAGCTGCTATTCTCTGTCCAGCATTCCGAAAAGCTGGGCCGCCATATGAATTTCATGATGAAAAAAGGCAGCCTTTATTTAAAATATAACGGCAACCTGTTAATTCACGGCTGTATTCCTGTCGATGAAAACGGCAATATGGAAACGATGATGATTGAGGATAAATCATATGCGGGCCGTGAGCTGCTTGATGTATTTGAACGATTCTTACGGGAAGCGTTTGCCCACCCGGAAGAAACCGATGATCTGGCGACAGATATGACCTGGTATTTATGGACAGGCGAGTATTCCTCCCTCTTCGGAAAACGCGCCATGACGACATTTGAACGGTATTTCATTAAAGAGAAGGAAACGCATAAAGAGAAGAAAAACCCGTATTACTATTTACGTGAAGACGAGGAAACCTGCCGAAACATCCTGGCAGAATTCGGCCTCAATCCAGATCACGGCCATATCATCAACGGCCATACGCCGGTAAAAGAAATCGAAGGAGAAGACCCAATCAAAGCAAACGGAAAAATGATCGTCATCGACGGCGGCTTCTCTAAAGCCTACCAATCCACAACAGGCATCGCCGGCTACACACTGCTATACAACTCCTACGGCATGCAGCTCGTCGCCCATAAACACTTCAACTCCAAGGCAGAAGTCCTAAGCACCGGCACCGATGTCTTAACGGTGAAACGATTAGTGGACAAAGAGCTTGAGCGGAAGAAAGTGAAGGAAACGAATGTGGGTGAGGAACTGTTGCAGGAAGTTGCGATTTTGGAGAGTTTGCGGGAGTATCGGTATATGAAGTAGGTATATGGAGTTCAGAGATATTCTCTGGGCTCTTTTTTACAATCGAGTATAAATACTTTTCAAAATCAAAATTGAGAATCTCGCTATACAATATGCTAAGTATCCATATAAGTATTAGACCTTATGATTCCGTCTACGAATCCTTCAACCGATTCCTTTCCCAAAGCCTTTCAGAAAAAAGAACTTTTTCTGTTTGCTTTCGTCGCCGAACATCCAAAGAATGAATTATTCCCAATTCATCTCAACATTTAATACAGAATTTATCTTCCCCATTATTTCCTCCTATTTTGTAAAAGCTTTCGGCTATTTTTCTCTTTATTGATCCAATTGCTATCTATACAATGTACCTAAATGATTGATCCGTCTCATTCACTTTTTTTAGTAAATTTATGAGTCATTCATTAAACGCTCTGAGATCATCCGTTAAATTTATGATACGATGACAGTAAAAGACATACAGGGGCTAGCATATGAGTGAACTTGTGTTTGAAAAAAGAGATTTTAATCAAGAACAAATTTTTGCATTGAAGGCATCTAAATTAGATAACCATCCGATTGTATACATTCTTTACAACGAAAAAAAGAAGCCGACTGCATATATTGGGCAGACTGTACAGGCTACACGACGATTGAAAAATCATTTGAGAGACAAGAAGCGAAAAAATTTAACGCAAACCATTTTCATTGGTCATGAGAGATTCCACCAGTCCGCATCCTACAATATTGAGACAAATCTTATTAATTACTTTATTGCCGAAAATCACTACCAATTACAAAATATCAGTCAAACTAGATCGAGAGAAATGCATCATTATTATCAAAAGAATTTTTATAACGAACAGCTTTTTGAGGAGATATGGGATCAGCTTCGGAAAGAGAACATTGTCAGTGACACTCTTGAAAACCTCAGAAATAAAGACATTTACAAACTATCTCCGTATAAAGAGCTCTCTCCTCAGCAGGTGGAGATCAAAAATGAAATTCTTAATTTTTGCAAGGTACATATCGAGAAACCAGGTAACCATGTTATTTCTATAGAAGGAGATGCCGGAACAGGGAAAAGTGTCCTACTGAGCTCTCTATTTAATACAATTCAAGATTTATCTAAAGATGAAAATTCACATTTGAAAAACAAGAACAATTACTTACTTGTGAACCATGGTGAAATGCTGAAGACGTATAAAAGCATCGCAAACAGCTTGCCAAATTTAAAGAAAAAAAACTTAATGAAGCCTACCTCCTTTATAAATCAAATGTCAAAAACAGGGGAAATAGCTGATATTGTATTAGTAGATGAGGCTCATCTGCTTTTAACCAAAGAGGATAGATATAATAATTTCCACTATCAAAATCAGCTACAAGAAATCATTAAACGCAGTAGAATCACTATTGTCATCTTCGATCCTAAACAAGTGTTAAAAATTAAAAGCTATTGGAATGAAAGGTTGCTTGAGGAGATCACCAATCAATATCATGCGAAAACAGTAAAGCTCACGGAGCAAATGAGAATGAATGCAAATCCAGACACACTAAAGTGGATTAACCATTTTGTCTCAAAACAATTGCTCCCTCTGCCGCAAGAAAATAATGATACCTTCCAACTCAAAATCTTTGAGGACCATGCCGACTTTAAAGCTGCAATTGAAAAAAAGAATAATGAAGTAGGTCTATCACGTATTGTCTCGACCTTTGACTATATCCATAAAAAAGATGGTGCTACTTATATGGTCGATGAGGAAGGTATTAACATGCCATGGAATTCTACAAATGACAAATGGACTTGGGCAGAACATGCAGATTCTATTAAAGAGGTCGGTTCAATCTATACTGTTCAAGGTTTTGACCTAAATTATGTTGGCGTCATTCTAGGACCTTCTGTCAGCTATGATAGTGAAAAGGATGAGCTTTTCATCGACACTGCAAAATATAAAGATACAGGCGCATTCACCACACGAGATGACATGTCTGCGGAGAAAATTAAGAAAATAAAGGAAGAGATTATTCTAAACTCTATCAACGTCCTCATGAAACGAGGCATCAACGGTCTTTACATTTACGCAACGGATGTAAAATTAAGAAATAGATTGCTAGAGTTAAAAAGGAGAAGGAAAAAATGAGCGAAATCAAAGATTTAATTAACACGATTAATGAATTTAGAGACGCACGAAACTGGAGACAATACCACAACCCAAAGGATCTTGCCATCTCTATTTCAATTGAAGCAGCCGAGCTGTTAGAAGACTTCCAATGGAAAAGCAACGAAGAAGCACTCAAAGCAAACGAAGAAAACATTCGTGAAGAAATTGCCGATGTTCTTATCTATTCGCTGATGCTTTGTTCAGATCTTAATATGGATGTGAAAGAGATTATTGAGGAGAAAGTTATGAAGAATGGTCGGAAGTATCCGGTCAAAGAGTAATTATATTTTCCTTTATATTAATTAAAGCGATCGTCATGTATCAGAAAATAAAATAAGTGCATGACGATCTTTTAATTATGTGATTGGTATTTATTTACAAATAATTAGATACTACTCTTTCTAATTTTAAACAAAAGAAATAATTTTGAAGTTGATGAGAAAACCTTAAATAATACTTATATTTATATTTATATTTAAATGCCCGCGCTAATTTAGCTCAGGATTTTTCCAAACTTTTTTCCTCCTATAAATTGAGTGCGACTCAAGACAGTCAATAAATTTAACAACAAGAGTTTTCTCATTAGGAACTTTGAATACATTTCTTTTTATTTTTCTAATGTTGTTATGTTATAAATAATAATTCGTACTTTAAATAAACATATTAATTTTGAATCTAAAAGCTTTTTTTCAAAACTTTATCATTAAGTAATTCTATAAGGTATGGTTTTATAGAAGTAATAATGATAGCTCTTATTTTCTTTAACTGTTTTTCAGATGGCTCGCCTCTCATATTAAACATTTTTAGCATAAAATTGTAATCATTATCTCCATTAAAATTATTATACTTATTAGGCGCGAATACACCTTGATCAAAAATATACTTTAATACTTTTCTTGAGAAGTATTCAGAATTTAAAGTGATAAATTCATTTGCTTTAACAGCATGGAATAATTTAAACAATTTTTCGTTAACTAATGTAAGTTCATTTAAATCTTCACGATCAAACTTCTTAATACAAGAACTTCCAATAGGAGAAAGTGTGTTTTGATTATTGATATTCTTAATTGTAAATAAATATCTAATATTTTCTTTACCACATATACAAGAAGATTCGTTATCTTCATCTTCAATAACATCATCAATTTCCCATTCTAATACAGCAGTATCCCATGACTTACTTACCGATTTTTCAATAACTGTTTTAATTAAATTTTTTACATAAATTGAACTCATATTACCCTCCTCTTATTTAATATTTTTTTGATTAAAAAGATTCATATGTCATTGATCGTATACAAGCTACATAGAATTTAGATAATGTTTGAAGTATACATTCATATAATTAATTTGAGGTGTTTTCTAACAGGTGAATATTTAGGATAAAATAACTTTTTGAGCCAGTTCATTCAAAAAACTCTCTTGAGGTCTGTTTGTTCTTTCAAATATATCTTCTTTCATTTTAGACAAAATAGAAATAAAATCTTTGTCCTGCAATGGTAGTATTAAGTTCTTGTTATCTCTATAATAGTCAGCACATCTCTGAAAAAGCACTTCCTCGTTACTACAAGTACGGAATACCATAAAACCTACTTTTCCTCGATTTGGAGAAAATCTTCCGTTTAACTGATCCAGTTCAGGGTTAGCAACGTCCTTCGTGTAATTTTTACATTCAACAAAAATGTATGCTGAAGGAATATCCTTAACCGTTTGTAAATTAAAGAAGAATCCTTCTTCTGCAGCATTGTTATAAGATAGGTCTATTCTCTTTCTTCCTTGGTTTATCTCTTTTTCTTTTACAGGATTTGTGAGACTTGGATAAAATAAAAAATTCATACAAGCAATAATCTGATTATGAAATTTGTTTGCCTCAGCTGTTCCTGGATTGATTTCAGAAAAACCTGTAATCAGTCTATCGATAATATCTAAGTAAAATTCATCACTATAATTCTCAAGTATATCTTCGTTAGACAATGATGATACTTTTCTTTTTGCAGATGCCTTAAATGACTCAAAGAAAGCTGGATGCTGCTTAGTGAACTTTCTCAAGTAACCTTTACTATAAGCATTATACTTTTTGGCAACTTCCTCTTTAACTACAGAAGTTTTGATTTCTCCACTTTTTAATTTTTTTCTTTTAACTAAACTGGTATTTAATCGTGACTCTTCACTTACTAGGAAATTTAATACAAAATGACGTGCATACTGCTCCGAATCATAATAGTAACCCCTTTTTCTACACACAATAGACTTAGGTACTAAAAGTATGGGTTTATCATTTATTACTAGCATTTCTTCATAGCTTGCCGTCCATTCCAAATTTTCGGGATCCCAGTACTCCCTTGTTGCAATCCCGTTCTCTAATTTTATACCATATAGCTCACACTGGCTTTTAGTATATTCAATTAGGTGTTTTCGGATTACATTTGTACATAGATCAGATATTTTATCATGAGAAATATTATCAACAAATATTTTAATTTCTTTAACACTGGAAATTAAACCATCGTCAAGCGCGTTACTATCCAAAATGTACTGAAATAGTTCTGAAGCATCATCGTCCCCTATACTTTTTCCTTTTACACCTGTCTTAGATAACCCTAAGCATGTTTCATATGGCTCCGTAAATCTAAAATTCCTTCGAGCTTCCTCTATATCTCCATTTTTGAATTGCGCTAAGGTATATTGAAAGAAGTTTTCGAGAGTAGCATTTGCCTGTTGAGACCATCTATCTTCTCTAATAGATAGAAAATATGGATCTAGAAAAAGTGGCATATCATTTTCATAATCAATATCTACAAAATCTAGTTCATTTTGTTTTCTATTGAGATTAAAGTATTCACTTATTTTCATCTATTACACTCCTAAACTGATAAAATAATTTTTTTCTAAGAAATTAATATATGAGGATAAAGCTACAAGCCATTTATTAAATTTCTTATGTCCGGAGCATTTTTCCTATTTTCTTCAGTTGTCCATGCAACCGTACTGTTCGTTTCTTTTAAACGTTCTATAAACTCCTCAATTACCTCTACCTCACTGTCCGTATAAACATAGAGTTTTCGCAATGTTTTATCTTGTGGTGTGCCAATCGATAAATGCCTTGTTCCAATGAGTATAATTTTATCATTCTCATCAATACCTAATTCACCAATTACACCTTTGTTAGCCCTTATCGTTGCTATTTTTTCTTCCTTAGTTATTGAATTAGGGATTTTGTCGTTAAGTTGCTCAAGAAATGATTTGAAATCAAACATGGTGCCATTCTTTTGTAGATCGAGTTCAGAAATGATATCCTCTTTATCTTTCTCTTTTATCCAAACTTCAAAATTCCCCTTTAAATGATTTCCATATGTTTTAAGTTTGATAATTTTGTTAATTCGTCTCAAATGTATGTAAAGTTCGTCTCTTCTGGCTGAATCCTCTTCCGAAAGAAACATCATAAAAACAAATCTGCCATTATTAATTTTGATCTCAAAAGCGGTCATTTTATCTTCTGAGTTTAGTCCTTCTAAATATACTCCTAGAAGATTAGTAAAATTGAATTTAGTTTCCACTCTAATTATTCACTCCCATAATTTTTTTAGACTGTTGTAACCTATTTGTTCCATCATGGCACTACTTATGATAAGGCTCCCCACGATTAATCCGAAAAGCCCGATAAATCTGCTCAACTAGTATGAGCCGCATTAACTGATGAGGAAACGTCATTTTCGAGAACGACAGCTTTTCATCCGCTCGCTTCATCACTGCGTCGCTCAATCCGAGTGATCCGCCGATGACGAAGGTGACTTTGCTTTTTCCATATGTAGCCAGCTTATCTATTGTATCGGCTAGTTCTTCGGATGTTTTCATTTTTCCTTCGATGGCGAGGGCGATGACATGGGCGTCGGGGCTGATTTTTGATAGGATGCGGTCGCCTTCTTTGTCTTTTATGATTTTCATGTCCTGGTCGCTTAGGTTTTCCGGCGCTTTTTCGTCCGGGAGTTCGATGATGTCGATTTTTGCGTAGGCCGAAAGTCGTTTGGTGTATTCTTCAATGCCTTGCTTGAGGTATTTTTCTTTTAGTTTTCCGATTGTCACAATATTGATATTCACAGGTCATCCCCACTTTAAAAACAAGTTATTCATATATGTTGTCCACAATTGTGGATATCTTTTCTGTATTTTGTGTAAGATCATTCGTTCCCCACTATATATACTGCGGGGTCTCCACATAATTCACAGGCTGTGGATAAACTGTTAGTATGTTCGATTTTTCTGATTTCGGGCGGCAGCTCGTGGTCGTCTATGTACATATCCAGCACCGTTTCGATGTGTTCTTCACAGGAATAATACGTTTGTTTCATGTTCAAATCCTCCGATGTTTTCTTCCATTTTTACAATTGTTCTCTTCTCAATATAACCTATTTATTCACATGTTAGTAGTGCTTCGGGCTGAGTTTTATCCACAATTCGACAAACAAGCTGTTGATGACTCTATTTCGCCCGTATGTTAGTTTGGATGTAACCGATGTGTGGGGAGGTCTACATTTGCAGATCAAATGGGTTTGGCTTTTTGTGATCATGTTGCTGCTTGCTGGGTGTCAGCCGTCTTATTGGGTGTTGGAGAAGGATCGAATCAGTGAGGGCAGTCCAGACTTAGAAATATACGCTAATTACCTTCAAATGCATGATGATGTAAAAGGATATCAAGTCTTCACCATTTTAGAAGGAAGAAAAATGGTTATTGTGTCTCTCGGAAGCAGCGAGAAAGATAAGAAGCTTGAAGTGTCAGACGTCAAATTCTCACCTAAAGAAACGATTGTAACTGTGAAACGAAAACCTGCTCCTACGGCAAATGAGAAAAACCCTTATATTTTGATTGGACTGGACAAAATCGAAGGGGAATTCATCGTACAGGATGAAACGGGAAATCGATTTGAAGAAACGGATTATCAGCAATAAAGCCGGCGTTCTGAGAACGTCCGGCTTTTTCTTTTACTTCAATGTTCCATGCGGGTCGATGACGAATTTTTTGGCTGCGCCTTTGTCGAAGTCGCTATAGCCTTTTGGCGCGTCGTCCAGAGAAATGACAGTAGCGTTGACGGCCTTTGCGATTTGCGCTCTGCCGCTCAGAATCGCTTTCATCAAATTGCGGTTGTATGTCATAGCAGGGGTTTGTCCGGTAACAAAGGTGTGGGCTTTGGCCCAGCCGAGTCCGAAGCGGATTTTTAATGAGCCTGTTTTGGCGTCCGCATCCTTTGCGCCGGGATCTTCGGTCACGTATAAGCCTGGAATGCCAAGGCTGCCTCCGACCTGAGTGACGTCCATGATCGAGTTCAGCACGGCGGCTGGCGCTTCTCCTTGATTGCCGTGGCCGGATGCTTCAAAGCCGACACAGTCCACTGCCGCATCAACGGTTGGTTCACCTAGTATTTGTTCAATTTGCTCGCCGAGGCGGTCGTGTTTTTGCACGTTGACCGTTTCACAGCCGAAGCTTCTCGCCTGTGCCAGTCTGTCTTCGTTCAGATCGCCGACAATCACGGTTGAGGCGCCTAGGAGCTGAGCGGAGTGTGCAGCTGCCAAGCCAACAGGCCCCGCTCCCGCGATATAAACGGTTGAACCTGTTTGCACGCCCGCTGTGTAAGCTCCGTGGAAGCCGGTCGGGAAAATGTCGGACAGCATGGTCAAATCGAGAATCTTTTCTAACGCCTGTTCTTTATCAGGGAATACCAAAAGCTGAAAATCAGCGTATGGCACCATGACATATTCAGACTGGCCGCCGACCCAGCCGCCCATATCGACGTAGCCGTAAGCCGATCCCGGCTGGTCCGGATTGACATTCAGGCACACATGCGTTTTCTGCGTTTTGCACATCACACAGCGTCCGCAGGCAATATTGAAAGGAACGGATACGATATCGCCCTTTTTGATAAATTCGACATCACGCCCCGTTTCAATGACTTCTCCGGTGATTTCATGTCCGAGCACCAAGCCTTCAGGCGCCGTTGTGCGGCCTCTGACCATATGCTGGTCGCTTCCGCAAATGTTGGTTGTAATGACTTTGAGAATAACCCCATGCTCACATTTTCGATTCACATTCGCCTTCGGGACGCCGGGCCCGTCCCTCAAGATTAACTCCGGATAACCGATATCCTCCACCGCTACAGTCCCTTTGCCTTTGTACACAACCGCTTTGTTTCCTGTCAACGCCATTCCTCCCATTCATGTGTTTGGACTTTGCGTCCTTGAACATGACTTCGGTTCGGCATGACTCTTTCCCTTTTTCACGCCTGCTTTTTCTGTATTCTTACAACAACAAATATGCCAAGAAGGCAGCCAATAATGGTTCCGCCGATGTCTAAGAAGTCGACTTTACATCCATTTAACAAGAACACAGTAATGGCCGAAACCAGGCAGATCATAACTGCCAGAAGAATAACCCGTTTGGTCTGCATGTAATTCCTCCTTTAGATTCGTTTCTAAACCATACCCAAAATCCTCTGCAAATTTCGGTTCAACAAAAAAAGAGACTTCACACCAGTCTCTTCATAATTAGAGATCAATTAAAAAATTTCCTGAGAAATAATGTGACAATACTGGTTACTAACGAAATCGCCGTATACATAACAACCCAAAACATGAATGAGCTATTGCCCGAAGCTAACGTAAATAACAATATCAAGCTCGCGATAAGGACGATGAGCGGTGCCACCCAAAACCTCTTAAATAAAAAATGACCCGCTATACCAAATACACCTGCAAAAATCGGAAAACCAAAAACGATAAATAAAACGGCGATAGCTCCCATACTAACCTCCTTGCCCTAAAACCCCTTCATCACCTCAACATCATACAGCTTCAAATGACTCTTCGGCGTCACGACGTCCTTTACCTTCCCAATCACTTTTTCTTTCATTTTCTTTCCGGTTTTCAGATTGTACTGTTCAATGTAGGCAGGCTTGTTGTACGTGTATGTGAAGAAATAGAGGCTGCTGCCTTTTTGGGTGATTTCTTTGAATTCGGCTTTCATTTTGTCCGGGGAAAGGGTGAAGACGATGCTTGTTTTTCCTGTCTTGGCATCGATTTTGTGTACCTTTCCGAAGCCGTCAATGAAATACAGGTTCCCGTCATAAGGGAAAAAGCTGTTTTTAAAGCTGAAGGGCATGGAGCTGTATATCGTTTGTTCGTCGTTTTTGTATTCGGCGATATCGTGCAGCTCTACTTCGCCGCTTTTTTTGTTGATCTTGACCATTTGATAGAGATTGTGGGCTTTTTGGCCGCGAACCATAACATACACAGCTTGGTCGTCCACGGCAAGTTGGGATTCGACTGAGGCTCCTTCCCGGTACTGCCATTCCGTTATGCTGAGATAGGTAAGCTTCTTCTGATCTGCTTGAATCTGAAGGAGCTGATAGCCTTTTCCGTCATCTGTCGGGACGAGTGCGTAAATGGCGCCATCATGGAAACCGGAGGCTCGGATGTAGTAGGGGATGACGTCTTTTTTCCACTCTCCGTCCATTTGGCGGTACAGCTCTGAGCGGTATCCGTCTCCCTTTTTGTCGTAGCCGGAGTTGTATAAGGTGTAAAAGCCGTCCGTGTTTTGCAGAAAGCCCGCGCTGTCGCCTGTGTGCTGATAGGTTCTTTTATGGGAGCGCAGGCCGTTTTTGATCGTATAAATCGTGTTTTTGTCCTCCAGCATCACGCTGTCACCGTGAACCTTTGCTGAGCCCAGCTCAAGGCCCTTCATCTGAAAGGAAGACAGCGTCCCGTCATGGCTGATAAACAGGGCGTAACTTTTCCCGCCGCCAAATGCATCTTGATCCGCAGAGGATGAGAAATACAGCAGGACTTCTTTGTCATCCAGGAAATCGGGATTTCTGAGATCCTGCTGACTCACGGTTTTATGGCTTTTGAGAGGAGAAATGAAGACAAATAGTGCGATTCCTGCGAGAATCAGCATGGCGATGGTAATCATCCACTTTTTCATAGCCTTCTCCTTAGTAAATGGTCATAATGGTTGTCGTATAAGAAGAACTAGTGATGTCGCGCGGATACACGCCTAAGCCTCCGTTGCTGTCTATATCAATCCCTGCTTTCAGCAAAAAGGCAGACCATAGGAGCTTTGAACAGTTTTTGGCGCCGTCATGGCCGGTATTTCTGTTATTGACGAAGTTAAATGAGTATGGGTCGCCGACTTTTGATACCGCCCAGTCGGCAGCAGCTGTTTTTTGAGATGAGGATACGCTGACGGTTTGCACAATGGAGTTGTCTTCCACGTCTCTGGCATTATACGCGATCTGCCTGACGCCGTCGCTCGGGACAGATTCAACAATTTTGTCAGCGGCGGAGTACATGCCGACATGGCCGTGATTGTAGTAGGCTGTGTAGGAGTTCGTGTAATAGATATTGCCTTTCGCGCTTGTCGGGAGTTTTTTCGTGCCGGACGAGCCGCCCATGATAGACATGCCGCTTTCCTTGGCGAGCCGGTCTCCCTCTGCTTTATCAGCCGTGATTTCCTTATAGAACTGTTTTAGGATAATGTCCTGCTTTACGTGCTGCTGTTTGGCAATCTGGCTGGCAGATTTCATGATTTCTTCCGGTGTCGTGCCTGGCTGCAGTGCGGCGATTTCTTCAGCATAATTTGTGGTCTTTACGGCTTTGGCGGGAGAAACAAACAGGCCGCCGCACATTGTAAGCGCTACCAAAAACATCGACACTCGTTTCTTCAACTTCATTACATCTCCTCTTTTCTTGTGAGTGTAGGAAAGGTAATTTCCTCACCCACATTATATTAGGAAAATAAGGAAAGTAACTAGGTTATTTACAGAATTTTTAGAAAACGTTTACAGAAAAAGGCCTTTATCAGGCCCTTTTCGTTAAATCTTCTTGCTCATCACTACGTCTGTTTCTTGAAATCCGGTTTGCTCATATAGCTTTCGCGCCGTCTGATTATGGGCAAAGACATGAAGGGACAGCTTGCGGATTCCCATGCTGCGTGCCGTTTGATCTAATGCCGCCAATGCTTGCTTTGCGTAGCCCTTTCCCCGATACGGTTCATATAACCCAAAATCATAAATAAACGCTTCCTGCTGCGGATGCTCCGGTTCAGCATGTATCCAGAGCCAGCCAACGATATCCTTTTCATTCAGCTTGAGGCTCCACAAATGGTGATGGGGTGTTTCCAGCCCTCTCGGAAGCAGATCAGTAAACGCCTGCTTAGACAAAAGCTGTGCATCTTCAGGCAGCCATGTTCCCGCTTTTACCTTTTCTTCCGCGTAATGCTTTGTTGTGTATGTGAGATAAGACCGAAATTCTTCTGACTGCATTGGGGTCAGCATGATTGTCATATCATCTCTCCTTCATATATTGACTAGAGGATTTTACATAAAATAGAAAGAGGTGTTACTATCAGAATAAGCAACTGAGATTGATAAGTCACTAGAGAAAGGAGTTTCACATGAATAAGATCGCACCCGCAGAAATCGCTAGCATGCTCAACGATTGGTACCTTGCTATCAAGAAACATGAAGTGGAAGAGTCCTCCCGTTTATTTGAAGAAGTGAAGCCTTTATTGGATGACATGGAAGAGGATCAGGAGGTGCTTGCCTACTTCTCCTTATTGGAACTGCGCCACAAGGTTTTGCTTCACGAGGCGAGAGGACAGGGCTTTCAGCATGAGGAGCCTTCTCATATGAATGCTACGTCTGACATGCTGAAATATTACTTTTTTCTGTTTGAAGGCATGTATGAGGCCTATAAAAATAATTATGACATTGCCATTGGGCTGTATAAAGATGCAGAGCAGTATCTCGACAACATTCCCGATCCGATTGAAAAAGCCGAATTTCACCTGAAGGTCGGAAAGCTCTATTATAAGCTGGGACAAAATATTGTATCCCTCAATCATACACGGCAAGCAGTCAAAACATTCAGGGAAGAAACTGATTATAAAAAGAAGCTGGCTTCAGCCCTGATTACCATGTCAGGCAATTTTACAGAGATGAGCCAGTTTGAAGAAGCTGAGGCTTACTTGGACGAAGCAATTCGGATCACGAGTGAATTAGAGGATCATTTTTTTGAAGCCCAGCTTTTGCATAACTTCGGCCTTCTTCATGCGCAAAGCGGCAAATCAGAAGAAGCGGTTTCGAAATTAGAGGAGGCTCTACGGAACGATGAGTATGCCCGCTCCGCCTATTATTATCATTCTGTCTACTTGCTGATACGAGAGCTGTTTAAGATCAAAAAGAAAGAACAGGCCTTATCTTATTACCAAGAAGTGAAGGAAAAATTGAATACTGAGCCGAATAGAATATGTGAGGCAAAAATAGCCATTTTATATGCCATTTATGCAGAAGGGGGTCATGCGGAAACGTTTCACTTATGCAAACAACATATGGATGACTTGTTGTCCGAGAAAGAGTATGACAGTGTAAGAGAACTTTCCATTTTGGCTGGCGAACGGTATAGGGAACTTGAGCTTTACAAAGAAGCTGCCCACTTTTTTTATGAAGCATTACAAATTGAAGAACTGATTAAACGAACGGAGGTTATATAAATGAAAAGATTTCTGATTGGTGCAGGCGTCGCAGCGGTGATTTTATCAGGTTGGTTTATTGCGGACCATCAAACCCATTCACAGGAAATGAAAGTCGCTGAGAAAATGATTGGATAAATGAAAAACCCCCGCGGGTGCGGGGGTTTTCTTATTACAGCAGCTTCTTCCCTAACAGGGATTCTACGAGCTCTACTGCTGTTTTACCCGTTTTGTTTTTGTGATCAAGGATCGGGTTAACCTCAACGAATTCGGCTGAGGTAATGATGCCTGCGTCATACAGCATTTCCATAGCCAGATGGCTCTCCCGGTAGCTGATGCCGCCGACGACAGGGGTTCCGACACCCGGTGCGTCGTTCGGATCAAGCCCGTCCAGGTCAAGGCTCAGATGGACGCCATCACATGCTGATAAATAATCAAGGGTTTCTTCAATGACCTTTGTCATGCCAAGACGGTCGATTTCGTGCATTGTGTACACCTTCATGCCGCTTTCCTTAATGTACTTGCGCTCCCCTTCATCAAGTGACCGGGCGCCAATGATGACGACGTTTTCCGGTTTGATTTTAGGCGCGTAGCCTTCAAGGTTAACCAGTGACTCGTGGCCAATGCCGAGGCTGACCGCGAGCGGCATGCCGTGAATATTGCCCGATGGTGAAGTTTCAAGTGTATTCAGGTCGCCGTGCGCGTCATACCAGATGACGCCGAGATTATCGTAATGCTTCGCTGTGCCTGCAAGCGTGCCGATCGCAATACTGTGGTCACCGCCCAGGACAAGCGGGAATTTTTTCTCTTCAATGACTTTGTTGACCTTTTGCGCGAGTTTTTCATTTCCCGCCAAAACGGAATTCAGGTTTTTCAGTTCCTCGTCATTTTTGATTTTTTCACGGTTGATCGGAATGTCACCGAGATCTTCAACCGTATACCCCATGTCTGACAGCCGCTCGATCAGATGAGCGTACCGGATGGCACTCGGGCCCATATCTACTCCGCGTCGTGCTTGTCCTAAATCCATTGGCATTCCAATAACCGAAATCGTTTTATCCATCTGTGATTCCACCTCAACATTTAAGATAATGTCCTATGCGGGTTATAACAAAGATGACTTACGGACAACGTTTTAAAGCTCTAGCTGACGATTCGCCTGCTGGCGTTTTTTAATGACGACATGATAAATGATGTAGCAAATGACCATAAACGGTACGCCGCAATACAGCGCGATACGCTGCTCCGGATCAAATGCAAGACTGATGAGCACGACCGTATTTAATGTTAGGCCGATCAGCGGAAGCACCGGGTACAGCGGTGTTTTAAATTTCAAATCTTCTATCTTCCCGCCCTCACGGATATATTTGCGTCTGAACATGATTTGGGAAAGCGAGATCGTAATCCAGCCGACCTGCGCGCTCATACCCGCCAAAGATAACAGTACCATATATACAGTTTCAGCCTGCGCAAACTTTGTCAGAAGTGATAGGCAGGCCACAGCCATCGTTACGATTAACGAGTACATCGGCACACCGCGCTGATTTGTTTTTCCGAGCGCTTTGAAGGCCTGTCCTTCATTCGCCATCGCGTACAGAATACGTGTCGATGCGTATAAACCTGAATTCGCAACAGATAACAGCGCGATTAAAATAACAAAGTTCATGATATCAGCTGCATATGGGATTCCGATTTGCTCAAATACGGCAACAAATGGACTTTCCACGACACCCGCCTGTTTCCACGGAATCATGCCGGCAATGACAATGATGGAAAGCACAAAGAAGACAAGCGTTCTCCATACTGTCTGTTTGATTGACCGTGGAATCGTTTTTTCAGGGTCTTCACTTTCTCCGGCTGCAACCCCGATCAGCTCAGTCCCCTGAAACGCAAAGTTCACGGTAATCATCGTAATCAGCATTGCCTTTATGCCGTTCGGAAATAACCCGTCTTCATAAAAATGTGTCAAAAACGGCGCCTGCTCTCCGCCCTTCAGATCAATCAGGCCAAACATGGCAGCTCCGCCGAGAATAATAAATAAAAGGATAATCAAAATTTTAATGCCTGAGAACCAGAATTCAGATTCCGCAAAGGCTTTTGTGGTGATCGCATTTAAAATAAACATCAGTGCCGCAAAGACCAGACACCAAATCCATACGTCTATATGCGGAAACCAGCGTTGCATCAGCTGCCCCGCTGATAAGAATTCAATGGCGCATGTAACCGCCCAGCCGAGCCAGTACAGCCAGCCGAACGCAAACCCGAAGGCCGGGCTGATAAATTTTGTCGCATAGGTCTGGAAGGACCCCGACACAGGAAAGGCGACTGCCAGCTCTCCTAAGCAGAGCATGGTCAAAAACATGATAAAGCCGCCCACTAAATAGGACAGAACCGCGCCGAGCGGTCCCGCTTGGTTAATGGTAAACCCGGTTCCAAGGAAGAAACCGGTTCCGATCACTCCGCCCAATGAAATCATGAACAAATGGCGTGATTTCATTGTCCGCTGGAGCTGATTTCCGTTATCTTGGTTTGTATTCACATTCTGCACCCCTTCAGCAACTTGTATTGGATCTAAGCTGGAACATCTGCATGGTGCTATCCCAGTTTGCTGTCCAAAGAGTCTCTATCTATTTAATATAAAATTCACTTCTTCTCATAAAGATACATTATACTAAAATACTGTAGCTGAGCAAATAGGGAGTGCTGATTTTTCTGTTGTAAATTTATACAAACGAAGTGAATATCCCGCCATGGTGCGGATTTATGCGTTTTGCAGCACGTGCTTAATTTTCTCTATTGCCCAATCCAAATCCTCTTTGGAAATGATTAATGGCGGTGCAAAACGAATGACTGTATCATGCGTTTCCTTGCATAAAAGCCCTTCTTCCTTCAAACGCTCACAATACGGACGTGCCGCTTCCGTCAATTCTACACCGATAAACAGCCCTCTGCCGCGGACTTCTTTAATAACAGGGTTATCAATGCTCTCAAGCTCGCTTTTAAAGTATTCGCCAAGCTCAAGAGAACGATCCGCCAGCTTTTCATCCTCCAGCACTTCCAATGAGGCAATAGACACTGCACATGCAAGCGGGTTTCCGCCAAATGTGGAGCCGTGTGAGCCAGGGTTAAACACGCCTAGGATCTCCCGGTCCGCCGCAATGCATGAGATCGGGAACACACCGCCGCCAAGCGCTTTGCCCAAAATATACATATCAGGAACAATGCCGTCCCAGTCACAGGCAAACGTCTTGCCTGTACGTCCGAGACCCGTCTGAATTTCATCCGCAATAAACAAGACATTCTCTTCCTTACAAATCGCCGCCGCTTCCTGTAAAAATCCTTCAGGCGGAATCACAATGCCCGCTTCGCCTTGAATCGGTTCAAACAAGAATGCCGCTGTATTCGGCGTAATGGCCTGTCGAAGCGCTTCCACATCGCCGTAAGGAATGAGTTTGATTCCCGGAAGCATCGGGCCGAATCCTCGTTTATATTCCTCTTCAGAAGAAAGAGATACCGCCAGCATCGTGCGGCCGTGGAAGTTCCCGACACATGCGATAATTTCCGCTTGGTTGTCTGCTACGCCTTTCACTTCATACGCCCAGCGTCTCGCCGCTTTCACCGCAGATTCAACCGCTTCAGCTCCTGTATTCATCGGCAGAATCATCTCTTTGCCTGTCAGTTTAGCTGTTTTTTCGTAAAACGGCCCAAGCTGATCATTATGAAACGCGCGTGACGTGAGGGTAATTTTATCAGCCTGATCCTTTAATGCCTGAATGATTTTCGGGTGTCTGTGCCCCTGGTTTACCGCTGAGTAAGCACTCAGCATATCCATATATTCATTGCCTTCCGGGTCCTTTACCCAAGCACCCAGCGCTTCAGAAATAACAATCGGGAGCGGATGATAATTGTTGGCTCCATAATGAGACGTCTGATCAATAATTTCTTTGGATTTAGATAAAGCTGGCATATTTAAATTCCCCCTTGTTTTCTGTTTCAACATGTTATCCTGCTTTCCCTTTATATAAATGCAAGTTCTGTGCCAAATCAAGAATTCGTGTGTTTTCTACAATTTTCGAGGACAAGGTGCAAAAACATTCTGATATTTCAAGCAAAAATTTCAGCAAGTGCAAAATTCTTTTGCATATCCTCTCCATTTTTTTATAAAATAGAAGCAATATTAAGAAAATAATCGAGGGAGGTTTATACAGTGGTCAAAGACAGCGAATTCCTCACATTGGTTTTTCAGAGTATTTTAGATGAAATCGATGTTGGCCTGCACGTGGTAGACGAGCATGGAAACACAATCGTTTATAACAATAAAATGATGCAGATTGAAGATATGGAGAAGCATGACGTCTTGAATAAAAACCTGATGGATGTGTTTATGTTTTCAAAGCAGCAGGACAGCACACTGGTACAGGCTCTTCAGGAAGGCAAGACGATTAAAAACGTCAAACAGAGCTATTTCAATAATAAAGGCCAGGAAATTACGACGATCAATCATACATATCCCATCGTCCAAGACGGCAAAATCAGGGGCGCCGTTGAAATTGCCAAGGATGTGACAAAGCTTGAACGGCTGATCAGGGAGAATATGAACAAAAAAGGCAGCACAACCTATACGTTTGACAGTATTCTCGGCACCAGTCCGGCCATTCAAGACGTCATCGAAAACGCCAAGCGGGCAACCCGTACGTCATCATCTGTCCTTCTCGCAGGCGAAACCGGCACGGGAAAAGAACTGTTCGCGCAAAGTATCCATAATGGAAGCGATCGTTCTGGCGGCCCGTTTATTTCGCAAAACTGTGCGGCACTGCCAGACAGCCTTGTGGAAAGCATTTTGTTTGGGACGAAAAAAGGCGCGTTTACCGGCGCTGTCGACCAGCCCGGCCTGTTTGAACAAGCCCACGGCGGCACGCTGCTGTTAGATGAAATCAACTCGCTGAATCTCAGCCTTCAGGCGAAGCTGCTGCGCGCCCTTCAAGAACGGAAAATCAGGCGCATCGGTTCGACAAAGGATACACCGATTGACGTACGTATTATTGCCACGATGAATGAAGACCCAATTGATGCAATTGCAGGCGAACGAATGCGGAAGGACTTGTATTACAGGCTGAGTGTCGTCACACTGATCATCCCGCCGCTTCGGGAACGAAAAGAAGACATTTTGCTTCTCGCGTCGGAGTTCATCCAGAAAAACAACCATCTGTTCCAAATGAATGTTGAACACATCAGCGATGACGTGAAGCAATTTTTCCTTTCTTATGACTGGCCGGGAAATATTCGCGAGCTTGAGCATATGATCGAAGGCGCAATGAATTTCATGACGGACGAGCAAACGATTACGGCTTCCCATCTGCCCTATCAATACCGAATGAAAATCAAGCCGGCTGACATCCCAGAGCCTGAAACACCAAGACACCAGCCGGCCGCGGACTTAAAAGAAAAAATGGAAAGCTTCGAAAAATATGTGATAGAGAACGTGTTAAGAAAACACGGCCATAACATCTCGAAAGCTGCTCAGGAGCTTGGCATCAGCAGACAAAGCCTCCAATATCGGCTGAAGAAATTTTCTCACTCGTCTAACGAATAATCCGGAGCAGGAAGCCTGATCAGAAAAACAGTGCCTCTGCCGATTTCACTTTTCACTTCAATCGTCCCATTGTGATTGTCGATAATCGATTTCGTTATGGCAAGGCCTAATCCCGAACCTCCATATTTCCGGGAGCGGGATGGGTCTGCCCTGTAAAACCGGTCAAATAAATGCGGCAAATGTTCCGGCGCGATGCCTGTGCCATTGTCTGCTATCATCAGCATCACGCCGGAACTGCCTTTTTGCAGAGAAATGGTGATGGCACCGGTTCTCTCATTTGTATACTGCACCGCGTTATAAACCAAATTCAGAATGACCTGTTTCATCTTATCCCGGTCAAACACCGCTTTAGCGTCATCCTCAAGCAGCAGCTGCAGCCTTCTTTCTTTCGCAAGCAGACTGAGCTGCGGCTCCATCTCCCTTATGAGCGCATCGAGATTTCCTCTCTTCATTTCAAAGCTCGGCACCCGATCAATTTTTGCTAAAAACAACAGATCCTCAATCAGCCGAGTGGCTCTCTTCGACTCTTCATACATACTATTCAGCGCCCTATCTCTCTGCTCCGGCTGAAGCGCGGCGCCACGCAGCAGCACTTCGATAAAGCCGTGTATGGACGTTAAAGGCGTTCTCAATTCATGTGAAGCGTCTGATACAAATTGCCGGATGCGCTCCTTCGCTTCTTTTTCTGCTTTAAATGACGTTTCAATCCGCTCCAGCATGCGATTAAACGAAATAGCGAGCGTGTCGATTTCCATTTGTTTTCGATATACAGGAAGCCTTTTATTCAAATTTCCTGCATTGATTTCTCCCATCATATGTACCATTTGTGATAACGGTTTAAGCGTATGTCTGACCACAGGCAAGAACGTGAAAAGCCCGAGCAGGAGCGCAACCAGCGAGAGCGTGGAATAAATGCTGATTTGCCGGAGCAGTACGTCCTTCAGTGGTTCTGTTAAAGTACTCATTTGGATCACGCCTGCTTCTTTTCCATCAATAGTAATAGCCTGAAACACAATCAGCACTTCCTCGCCGGATTCATTTTTCGTGATTTTGTAATGCAAGGCCATCGTATCTTTTAATGCCTCATCATATACACTTTTTTTCACTGTTGGCGGTGCTCCCGCATATGGATCGGTCGACAATACCGTACTGTCTTTTGTTTTCTTATCGATAAAAACAATGGTCACGCCCGGATAGATAAAGGCGGGACGGACAGCACCATCTGACTTTTCCGAGCTGTCGGGATGGCTTTTGTATGTTTTAATATTATTCCAGATGGTTGGCTCCGTTGAGTTGATATAACTTTGAATGCTGACAGCTCGGTTTTCATATAAGAGGCGTTTTCCAAACACATATTGCATAGCGCCGACAAACACCAATAGAAGAACGAGAATGCATAATGAACGGAATAAAAGCTGAAAGCGCAGTGTTTTGAATCGTTTTTTCATTCAATATCCACCCGATAGCCCGCACCCCGAACCGTTCGGATCACTTCATGCTTTTTGTCATTCAATTTTTCCCGCAAGGAACGAATGTACACTTCAACAATATTCTCTTCTCCGTAAAAATCATACCCCCATACTTTATCCAGAATCCTTGCTTTACTGAGCACAAGGCCGTGATTCAGCACCAAAAACTTTAAAAGCTCGTATTCTGTTGCTGAAAGCTTGAGCACCTCTTCCTGATAGCGGATTTCTCTGCGCCGATCATCAATTCGAAACGGACCGAGCGCGAATTCTTCAAACAGGTTGGGAAAGTGATCCCGAATTCTCGCATAGATTCGCGCCAGCAGCTCTTCAAAGCTGAAGGGTTTGATCATATAATCATCAGCGCCCTCTGTCAGCGCTTTTACCCGAACCCCCACCTCATCCTTGGCCGTAAGCATAATAACGGCGGTATGGCCGGTTTTTTTCATCATCCTCGATACTTCCAGTCCATCCATTCCGGGCATCATCACATCCAAGATGGCCACATGCGGCTGAAATGTCTTTACGGTGTTCATCGCTGTCATTCCGTCAGCTGCTGTCTTCACTTCAAAGCCTTCATTTTCAAGACCCATTGTCAAAAAATCTAATATCGCCGGTTCATCGTCCACGAGCAAAATCTTGATGCCTTTCATCCTATTCATGCTGTGCTCTCTCCTTAGTTGGCATAAACCTCTGATTAGTTTTTTCCCTTCCCCTCCTATTATTCGTTTTTAACTGAAAACAAACTGAATCTTCCCTAAAAATCAGCTGAATTCAGCAAGTTTTCAGCCAGCCCTCATTTGATTTTCAGCTTCGGCCTATACAATTGCCTTAGTTGGTACAGCCAACAATGAAATAAAGGAGGAATCTCACATGAATATCACTAAAGTTTTATCAGGAGCTGCACTGGGAACGATTATTTCAATCAGTTCTTTCACTTCTGCTCACGCCGCTGTCATTCAAAAGGATGATACATCAACGAAGGTTGAGACGAAGCAACAGGCTTCCATCACAATAGCAAAGGCAAAACAGGTTGCTTTGAACAAATGCAAAGGTACTGTTCAAACGGCCCAAATGAAGAAAGTGAATGGCACATACGTATATGTTGTGAAAGTTCTCGGTGAGGACGGCAAACAGCATACGATGAACGTCAACTGCAACAACGGCAAAGTTGTGAAACATGATGTTCAAAAGAAACAAAGCTATATCAGCAAAACAAAAGCCCAATCGATCGCTTTGAAAAACTGCAAAGGTGCGGTTCAATCTTCTGAGCTGAAGCAAGAAAACGGTGTTTACGCTTACGTCGTGAAAGTAATGGGTGAAGACGGAAGCCTTCACACGCTCCATATCAATGGAGAAAACGGCAAAGTCGCAAAACACGAGCAAAAGAAACAAGCACATCTTTCTAAAACAAAAGCGCATCAAATCGCACTCAACAAATGCAAAGGCGCAGTTCAATCTTCTGAACTGAAGAAAGAAAACGGCGCATACATCTACGTTGTCAAAGTGCTTGGCGAAGATGGAAAAACTCATAAAATTCATGTCAACTGTGCCAGCGGTAAAATCGTAAAACAAGAAGTGCAAAAGAAAAACGCAGCCGTTACAAAAACAAAAGCACATCAAATTGCACTAAATAAATGTAAAGGCACAGTGAAATCTACTGATTTGAAGAAAGAGAACGGCACATTCGTTTACGTGTTTAAAATCACTGCCCAAAACCACACTGAACATACAGTGAAAGTGAACGCTGAAAACGGAAGCATTTGCAAATAAAATAACTGCTTGCCAGCAGTAAAATAACTGAAATTCAACGTATAACACCAGTCTTGTTTTAACACAAAGTTCTAAGTTCATGTCTACCTTTTTCTAAATACTCTTTTAAACTGAACGTGTGTGACCCGCGTTCAGTTCTTTTTCTAAGGAGGACCTACAAATGAATATGAAAATATGTTCTGCAGCTGCTTTAGGCGCGGTCATTTCAATCAGTTCTTTATCATCCGCACACGCGGCTGTTCTGCATAAAGAAGACACTGCTAAAGTTCAAACCCAACAGCAGGCTTCTATTACGCTCTCTAAAGCAAAAACTGTCGCTATAAAGAACTGCAAAGGCGCAGTTCAATCAGCACAAATGAAGAAAGCAGATGGCGTTTATGTCTATGTCATTAAAGTGCTTGGTGAGGATGGCAAAATTCACACCTTTAACATTAACCGCAACAGCGGAAAAATCGTCAAGCATCACGTTGAACATAAACAAGCCGCGATCACAAAAGCAAAAGCACAAAGCATTGCGTTGAACAAATGCAAAGGCACCGTCACATCTTCTGCATTGAAGAAAGAAAATGGCACCTATGTGTACATCATCACCATCACAGCCAGCAACCACACGGTACAAACCATTAAAGTCCATGCAGAGAACGGAAGTATTTGCAGCTAACTGCTATTTGCTGTTTCACGTGTAACATCCATCTTGTATTTTTCTTCATATTCGATATATCCTTTTCAACTGAACGGGCGTGACCCCCGTTCAGTTTTTTTGCATATCAAAACAGCCTGGCAAACGATGCCAGACTGTTTTGATTAACTTCCTAATTGGTCTGCGGACGACAGCTTGATGTCAACAGATTTTTCTTTTCCGCCGCGGTAAAACTTCACCTTCACCCGGTCACCGACTTTTTTCTGATAAAGCCGTTTTCGCAGGTCAACAATATCATTTACTTTGTATCCGTCAAATTCCGTGATGACATCGAGTTCCTTCAGTCCCGCTTTTCCGGCAGGTGAAAAGGCGTCTACACCCATCACAACCGCTCCATTGGTGACGTTCTTAGGAAGCTTTAATGTTTCATCCCAATGATAGCTTGCGATGTCGCTTAGGGATTTCATCTCAATGCCAAGGAACGGGCGTTTGACCTTTCCGTATCTCTCTAAATCCTCTATCACAGGGATCACGAGCTTAGACGGAATGGACAGGCCAATCCCTTCAACCGCTGACTCGGCAATTTTCATTGAATTGATGCCAATGACCTTCCCATCCATATTTAACAAAGCGCCGCCGCTGTTCCCAGGGTTAATGGCCGCATCTGTTTGCAGGACTTCTGCGTTCCAGTCAGGCTGTCCATCACCGTTTGAATCTACTGGGATCGCCCTCTCCGTACCCGAGATGACGCCTTGTGTGACAGAGCCAGCAAACTCAAGGCCTAACGGGTTCCCGATCGCAATAACCGGCTCCCCAGACTTCACTTTATCTGAATTTCCGAAATCGGCGACTGCTTTAATTTTATCGCTTTTCACCCGTAAAACGGCCAGATCCATCAGCTGGTCGCTGCCGACAAGATCAGCTGATACACGCGATCCGTCTTTCAAGCTGATTTCAATTTGGGAAGCGCCTTCGATGACATGATGGTTGGTCACGACATAAGCGGAATGGTCATTTTTCTTATAGATGACGCCAGAGCCGCTCCCAGCCTCGCCGCTCTCTCCCCGTATATCTGATTTTTGGATGTTCACAACACCGACAACGGCGGGCGACACATTGCTGACAATCTTGGTGACCGTATTGTTGACACTGACATTCACCGTCCTGATTGATTCCCGGCCGTTATTGTTCTGCTGCTGATCTAAAGCGCCCGTATCTAGCCCTTCATTTGAAAGGTACGGCATGATAAACGCCATTAATACGGCACCGACAATCACACCAATCAGGCTTGAAAGAAAATATCCTTTTTTGCTTCTCTTTGGCTGTTCAGGAGTAGTATGTTCTTCCTCACGTTCGTAATCCACCATATTCCATCCTTTCCAAGAACGTTAATATGGTTATATTGTGGGTTAGAAGCTCCTAGAATAGTCATGATTTACATAGAAAAATTATACAGCGCAAAGCGGAGTGGCCTTCTTCGGATCAGTGTCGTATAAGTCAAATGTCTCACCCGTCACAAATCCTTTAGAAGCCAATGTCTGCTGCACAGACATTCTTGCCAGCTCCTTCATGTTGTTGTCCTGGCTCAAATGCGCCAGGTAAATACGAGACGTCTCATCGCCAATGACATCCGTCATCGCCAAGGCAGCATCTTCATTTGAAACGTGCCCGACGTCACTTAAAATCCGCCGCTTAATGCTCCATGGGTATCTTCCCATTTGCAGCATACCGACATCGTGATTGCTTTCAAACACAAACACATTCGCTGAACGGATAATGCCTTTCATTCGGTCGCTGACATATCCCGTATCTGTCATTAACGCGAGCTTTCGGCCGTTATAATGGAACACATAAAACATCGGTTCCGCCGCATCGTGGGAGACGCCAAACGATTCAACATCAAGTCCGCCGAACGACTTTACCGTCTCCATCGGAAATACAAACTTTTGATCGGTGTCAATTTTGCCGATTTGATTCTCCATCGCTTTCCAAGTCTTCTCGTTCGCATAGATCGGAAGCTTGTACTTTCTGGCGACGACACCAAGGCCCTTAATATGGTCACTATGCTCATGCGTCACAAAAATGCCGTCTACATCATCCAGCTTACGCCCGATCTGCGCCATCAGCCCATCCATGGCTTTCCCGCTCAAACCGGCGTCCACTAAAAATGCGTGATCCTCTGTTTCGAGGTAAAACGCATTTCCCGTACTCCCGCTCGCAAGTACGCTAAATTGCAAGCTCATGTTTGTCTCACTCCATTATTTTCATTGATCTGTATCTAAAATCGTACTCTCCAAAGCATTCACAGTAAAATACTCTTGTACTGTCTTTTTCTCACCGTTCACTTTTTTCTCGTACTCGACCGTAATTCTCCATACCGGCGCCAGCACCTGCGTACTTGTCAGCGGATATTGTGCTACATAGCCGAATTTACAGCTCTTCACAGTGCTGTATTCTTTTAATTGATTTTGATAGTACAATAGCTCAACCGCATCCATTTCAGTAATTAAGCTTTCTTTCTGGATTTGCTTGAAGGTCTCAAGCGTAGTCTGGTCGTATGACACAACCTCGTTTTTACCGTTTAAGTGCAGCACCACTTGCCCGATCATATTAGAGGGGTTGTCGGTCTTTTGGTAAATATAATGGCCTTCGTACGTTTGGAAGAAAATAATTTCTTTCTTCGATTTATCAACCTTCCAAAGCTTATATTTTTCGCCATCTTGAATTTTCGAAGAAACAAGTGCCTGAGCATCGTCCTCGATATCCTTCTTTGATAGGGCGATTGGATTTGCAAACTTCATTTTCAGGCTCGTTACTTTATGATCATCACTAGGCATGTCCATCAAAGGCTTTTGATCCTTCAGCGCCTCAATTTCCTCCTTGGAGAAAGACTTTTGATTTGCCGTGATCCGATAGCCTTCTGTCGCTTCCTTATTCAAGCCTTCATACGTAATATGATCGGCCTTCATGTCATGCTCGACATCATTTTTAATGACTTCATATTCTTTGCCGGTAGCCTGCCATTTTTGAAAAAACTGATAGCCTAAGAAAATATCTAAAATGAGGAAGGCAACGATGAAGATTGATTTTGTCTTATTCCACTCCACTGTTAGCCCCCTCCTTCCTCAATAAGTCCTTTGTAATCGGCACAATTTTTCCATTTACTTTCATCGCCCAAACCGGTTCCAGTTCAACGAGAGGATCATCGTTGGTTGATGTTGATACCAATTGATAAGCAAGGAAGATCTGATCAATTTTGTCCGTATCATAAGCGGTTTGTTTCGAAAGCAGCATCTTCACTTCGCTGCCGCTCATGAGCTCTGTTTCACTTGTTTTAATCGGATTCGTTCCGAGACTGTAATTCGGCCGCTTATAGCTGAGAATATCATCATTCGCCCATTGCACCGTAATCGCCGATGTCGCTCCGAAAGGTTTGGCGGTGCTGTTAATGACCGGGATCTGATCCATAAAGATATAGAAGCTCAGCTGCTGGCTGTCATTGATATTGAAAAATTGATAGTGATCCGTCCAGCTTCCGGTATCCTCAAGGTATTTTTGGCTCTTTTTGATTAACTCACCTGTTTGATAGGATGTGCTCTGCACCAAATTGCGCTGCTGGAATTGCACCTGTCGCTGGCTTAGATTCACATCTAAACGGCTGATCCCATCTGTCAGCACATTTCTGTTGTTGTAATTCGAATCTTCTCTTACAATGCTCGGATCACTAAACAAAGCCTGCTTAAAGGTATTTGTTTTAATCGATTCTGTGACAAATTCTTTTTTGTCCATCGTAAGCGGTTTGTTCGGCAGCAAGAACTCTTTCTTTGAGCCAATGGAGAACAAACTGAACGCCGGCATATTTGATTGCCTGTTTTTCAAGTCGTTCATAATGTTCCGGTAGTTTGCCGACTCAACCGTCACTTCAAGAATGAGCTGCTTGCTGTATGACACCAAATAGATTTTCTTGTTCGCTTTTGTTTCATTGAACGGGATCAGAATATGATCAAACGAACTGTATTCAAACGACTGATTAGACCACTTAAACAGCGTTTGGAAAATATCAATCGGAATCGTATCGCTGAATTGCAAGTCAAGCTTGGCTTCAGAACCGCCTATTCCATAAAACCAACTTTTGAATCCAGCCTTGTCATACTGATCCGAAATATCTTTAATTCCTTTCACATCCCAATGCGGCAAGTCAGACCAAATTTCTTCATAGAGGGCATTGTCATCCACTTTGTAATGAGCGCCGTCATCATGGATAAACATGTCCCTTGGCCTTACCGTTTCAGACAGCTTTTGGGTGGTTTTTTCGATTTTATGTTTCACACGAACAGTAGACTCTGTTGAGGATGAGCCTTCAGAAAAGTTTGGCTGGAACGTCCATATCCCCCATGTAAAAACAAGACTGATGACGACGAGTACCGTAAGTAATATCGTTTTTATATTTTCACGCTTCATCCCAATCATCCTCTTGTTCCTCTTTATATGGAAGAGTAAATGTAATCGTCGTGCCTTTTCCTTCTATGCTGTCCGCCCAAATATCTCCGCCGTGCGCCTGTACCATTTCCTTGGCAATCGCCAATCCCAGACCGGTGCCGCCAAGCTTTCTCGTTCTCGCTTTATCCACCCTATAGAAGCGGTCAAAGACTTTTTCGACATCTTTTTTCGGAATGCCGATCCCTTCATCCTTCACGCTGATATAGAGAAGTTCTTCCTCTTCATTGACATCAATCGAGAACGTGACATGTCCGCCTTCCGGTGAATATTTTAAAGCGTTAGAAATAATATTATCGAGCACCTGCGTTATTTTATCCTGGTCAATCTCGACATACAGATCTCTGTCCGGCAGATTGCGGATAAACTCCACATGCTGCTCTTTTGTCATTTCAAAACGGTCAATAATAAGTGACATAAACCGGACAATCTGAATCCATTCCCGGTTAAATTGATAATCTTTACTGTCAAATTTCGACAGCTGAAGCAGATCATTGACAAGCCGGATCATACGCTCTGTTTCATTTTGCGTCACCATTAAGAAGCGCGGAGCAATGTCTTTATTTTCCCACGCGCCTTCAGCTAACGCTTCTAAATAGCTGCGCATTGTCGTAAGCGGCGTCCGCAGCTCATGTGATACATTCGCAACGAATTCTCTGCGTTCCTGATCCATTTTCTCTTGTTCGGTTACATCGTAAATGACAGCGATTAAACCATCAATTTTGCCATGTTCCCTTTGAATCACAGAGAAATTCACGCGAAGCACCGTTAATTCATCATCGCGCTCAATTTCAAGCAGCATAGAATCCTGCTGCTCCACTAAATCTTCAAAAGTATAATTCTCTTGAAGCCCGAGCAAACTCGTAATCGGCATTTCTAAGGCTGTTTCACGTGAAACGTTCAACAGCTCCAGCGCCGGGCTGTTTAAGAGAATAATCGCTCCGTTTCGGTTTGTGGCGATTACGCCGTCTGTCATATAGGCAATGACAGAGGCTAGCTTTCTGCGTTCTCCTTCAGTCATCGCCTGGGCATCTTCAAGCTCTCTCGTTAAGTGGTTAAACGTTGTGGCCAGCTGCCCAATTTCATCATGCCCGTACTTTTTAACCTTCCTCGAGAAATTCCCTTTCGCAAGCTCCATCGCCTGCTTTCGCATATCTGAAAGCGGGTGGGTAATGGTTCTTGCCAGAAAAATACCGAGAAGAGCCGTCAAAACAAGTGCCAAACCTGTGCCGGACGCCAGTATCGTGTTGATCGTCTTCATTTGATTAAAGACATCTTCCATACTCGCGACAACATAGATCGCGCCCACAACCTCTTGGTTTTCAGTCATGACGGGCTTCGCGGAAATAAGAACTCTGATTTTGCTTTTCGGGTCATAATATTTTCTTAAATACGACTGTTTGGTAGAAAAAATTCTTTTGAAAATCAGATCGGTCGTTTGTTTCCCAGCCACTTCCTCACCGTACGGCTTTGAAGAACCGACCACTTCATAGCTTTTATCTACAAAGCTAATTTCCCGAACCTCATCACTTTTCGTGAAGTCATTCAAAATACGGCTGACGTCATCCTTTATGACGGTACTGTCGTTATCGCTCTTATATTCTTGTTCGATATAATAAGAAAGGTTGTCGATTCGCTGATTCAGCGATTGTTCATAAGAGCTGATCAGCGACTTCTCTACCTGATTGACAAAATACACACCAATGATTTGCATGGCAATGATAATCAAAAGCACATAAATCAAGGTAATCTTAAATTGGATCGACCGAAAAAAACCAACCTTATTCATATGGGCATTAGTCCTGTTCTGGGTTTCTCAAGTAATAACCTACACCGCGGCGTGTGACGATCCAATTTGGATGGCTCGGGTTGTCCTCGATTTTTTCACGAAGCCGGCGGACTGTTACGTCAACCGTTCTGACATCGCCGAAGTAATCATAGCCCCAAACGGTTTGAAGCAAATGTTCACGGGTCATCACTTGTCCGATATGTTTTGCTAAATAATGAAGCAATTCGAACTCACGATGAGTCAATTCGATTGTTTCGTCTCGTTTTGATACAACGTACGCGTCAGGGAAGATGACGAGAGAGCCGATATGAATCTCGTTAGAGGAAGGCTCTTCCTCCGCAGGCGCTGTTGTCAGCTGGCGGCGCAGGTTCGCTTTTACACGCGCCAAGAGCTCGCGTGTGCTGAATGGTTTTGTGACATAATCATCAGCACCGATTTCAAGCCCGATAACCTTGTCAATTTCTGAATCCTTAGCCGTCAGCATAATGATTGGCATATCGTATTTCTTTCTGACTTCACGGCATACTTCAACGCCGTCTTTATTCGGGAGCATAATATCTAAAAGAATTAAATCAGGCTGAAGCTCTTCTACCATTTCAACGGCTTCGTTTCCGTCGTGGGCACAGTGCACTTCATAGCCTTCTTTTCTTAAGTTAAATTCCAATATATCTGCAATCGGTTTTTCATCATCTACTACAAGGATCTTTTTATCCATCATTTTGATTTTCCTCCTGCCGAATGACTTCATTTCATCTATATAACATTCGTTTCATCACTTATGGCCCATGTAAAGAATGGGTCCTTGTCTATTATAACGGTTTAAGGTCAAAAGATAAAAAAAATAAAGGTTTAGAAAAAAAACACATGTTTCACCTTTATCGCCAGTTGTTTATCTATTGTCATGCTGGTCAACTTTTTTTAAAAAAGATAACTTTATTGAAACCTCCCCTCACCGGAGTGCGTCTTTATCAATGACGTCTTCTTCTTTGAACCGGCCGCAGGGCCGGTTCTCCCTTTTTCTTCTATTATAACACTCCTCATGTTTGCCTTTTTCCTAAAAGAAAAAACGCACCTACGATTGCAGATGCGTTTGGTAAGTGGCTCGGGACGGAATCGAACCGCCGACACACGGATTTTCAGTCCGTTGCTCTACCAACTGAGCTACCGAGCCAAATGTTTTATTTTTCTCTACTAAGTAAAGTAAAATGGCGGTCCGGACGGGACTCGAACCCGCGACCTCCTGCGTGACAGGCAGGCATTCTAACCAACTGAACTACCGGACCTTACAGTAATTGCCCGGAGAGCTGTCGTGTCAGCTCTCACAGACAAATAAGGAATTTAGCAATAACGCTAAAGTAAATCAATGACCCGTACGGGATTCGAACCCGTGTTACCGCCGTGAAAGGGCGGTGTCTTAACCGCTTGACCAACGGGCCTTCACGAAATGGTGAGCCATGAAGGACTCGAACCTTCGACCCTCTGATTAAAAGTCAGATGCTCTACCAACTGAGCTAATGGCTCTTAAAGATGTCGGAATTTCTATAGAGCAAACGACTTAAATCTAGTTCTCATCTTGTACTCTATTGAAGCAGTTTCCGTAACAACGAGATTTATAATATCACGAACAAATAGAAGTGGCAATAACTTTTTTGGTTTTTTTTCATATTTTTTTCTCAGACCAACTTATATGCGGCTTTCAAACAAAAAACAAGCCCCTGATATAGGGGCTTGCAGACATATTCTATTTAGTTCGCACGGTACACACTGCGAAGGACATTTGTTTGTGAGCGGTCTGGACCGACAGAGAAAATAGAAAGCGGAATGCCTGTCAGCTGAGACACACGCTCAAGATAATGGCGCGCATTTTCCGGAAGCTCGCTCAAGCTCTTCGCACCTGTAATATCCTCAGTCCAGCCTGGCATTTCTTCATATACCGGCTCACATTCAGCAAGTGCCTTAAGACTTGCTGGGAATTCTTCAATGATTTCGCCTTTGTAGCGGTATGCCACACAGATTTTCAACGTTTCAATTCCTGTTAGGACGTCAATTGAGTTCAGAGAAAGATCTGTAATTCCGCTCACACGGCGGGCGTGGCGGACAACAACGCTGTCAAACCAGCCGACACGGCGCGGGCGGCCTGTTGTTGTTCCATATTCGCGTCCGACTTCACGGATTTGATCGCCGATTTCATCTTTCAGCTCAGTCGGGAAAGGACCGTCGCCGACACGAGTCGTATATGCTTTTGATACACCGACAACGTGCTTGATTTTGGTCGGGCCGACACCAGAACCGATCGTGACACCGCCGGCAACCGGGTTAGATGACGTAACAAACGGGTATGTTCCTTGGTCGATATCGAGCATAACCCCTTGTGCGCCTTCAAATAATACACGGCGCCCTTCATCAAGAGCATCGTTTAAGACAACAGATGTATCGCAAACATATTTTTTAATCTGCTGGCCGTACTCATAATATTCGTCTAAGATATCCTCAAGTTTAAACCCTTCTGTCTCGTACATTTTCTCGAGAAGACGGTTTTTTTCTTCAAGATTGCGCTCAAGCTTTTCCGCAAACGCGTCACGGTCTAACAGATCCGCGATGCGAATTCCGATTCGGGCTGCTTTATCCATGTAAGCAGGGCCGATTCCTTTTTTCGTTGTGCCGATCTTGTTAGCCCCTTTACGCTCTTCTTCCACTTCATCCAATTTCAAATGATACGGCAGAATGACGTGAGCTCTGTTGCTGATTCTCAGGTTATCTGTACTGACGTTGCGCTCATGAAGATACGCAAGCTCTGTGACTAATGCTTTCGGATCTACAACCATTCCGTTTCCGATTACACACGTTTTATCCTTATAGAAAATTCCAGACGGGATTAAGTGAAGCTTATATGTGATTCCGTCAAACTTGATTGTATGCCCTGCGTTATTTCCGCCTTGATAACGGGCGATCACTTCTGCATTTTCTGATAGGAAATCTGTAATTTTACCTTTTCCTTCATCGCCCCATTGCGTACCTACTACAACTACTGAAGACATGTCCGTGCACCTCCGTTAACCTTTCAAAACGATTCTATTCAAACAAATCAAGTTTATCAGTGAAGAAACAGAAAGTCAATTGTAAATCCGAACATTAAATTATTGTAAATCTATATTCGTTCGCTTCCATTCGTTTTATAAGCGTTTTCTCACTGTTTTGTCATAAAAAGCTTGCGGAACTTTCATCCTTTAGCACAAGAAAGAATCACTTGCCTGATATCCCTTTTGAATTCATAAAAACGACCCGCCAGCCGTCCGGGTCCTCTATCGTCACTCCCCCATTGCTCCAGTACGGGTTCTCTGATTCGACCTCTTGATAGCCCATGTGCTTTAGCTTTGAAGTGATCGCTGCCAGTTCATCTGCATTCGGCACATAAAAAACAAGAAGGCTGTCGGGATGGGGAACGGGGGCAGTGCTTCCACCTTCATACTGGGTGAATTCCAAATGATAATCGGCATGAGGAAGGCCGAACATGACACCGTCATACCCGTTATGCTGTGAAAATTCTCCTATTCGTTTCAAACACAGTCCCTCTTCGTAAAAACGAATAATCTCATCAAGCTGGCCCGTAGGACGCGCAATTCGGATTTGTGCTGCGTGAAAAGACGAAAAACGTTTTCCCATATTGTTACCATCTCCTTTTTGCACCATTTTATTAAAACGCTTTCAAATTTTCATCCGCTGAGCGAACGGTATTTCTTCCATCTTTCGAATGAAAAAAACCCCAAGAGCAGCTCTTGGGGCTTATGCGCCGGGCGGAACGCCTGCGTCATCAAAACGCCGTTCCAGGTTGACGAATTTGTTGTATTCTTTTACGAACGCAAGAGACACGGTTCCTACCGGGCCGTTACGCTGTTTGGCGATAATAATTTCGATAATATTTTTATTCTCGGTTTCTTTGTCATAGTAGTCATCACGATAAAGGAACGCGACAATATCCGCGTCCTGCTCGATACTTCCTGATTCCCGGATATCAGACATCATCGGACGTTTATCCTGACGCTGCTCAACACCCCTGGAAAGCTGAGAAAGCGCGATAACAGGGACTTGCAGCTCCCTCGCAATCGACTTCAGTTCACGGGAAATTTCAGATACTTCCTGCTGACGGTTGTCCTTTGAACGACCGCTTCCCTGAATCAATTGCAGGTAATCGATCAAAATCATGCCCAGCCCGCTTTCCTGCTTCAAGCGGCGGCACTTGGCGCGGATTTCACTCACTCGAATACCCGGTGTATCGTCGATGTAAATCCCGCTGTTCGATAGGCTTCCCATTGCCATCGTCAGCTTGCCCCAATCCTCTTCGGTCAGGTTACCTGTACGGAGATTCTGGGCATTGATATTTCCCTCGGCACAGAGCATACGCATAACGAGCTGCTCTGCACCCATCTCAAGACTGAAAATTGCTACGCTCTCATCGGTCTTTGTCGCCACGTTTTGTGCGATGTTCAGGGCAAAGGCTGTTTTCCCTACTGAAGGACGGGCAGCCACAATGATCAAGTCGTTGCGCTGGAAACCCGCAGTCATCCGGTCAAGCTCCGTAAACCCTGTTGGAATCCCCGTGATATCACCTTTTCGATTGTGAAGCTGTTCGATATTATCATAGGTCTGGACAAGGACGTCCTTAATATTTTGGAAGGCACTCGTGTTTTTGCGCTGTGCCACTTCCATAATCGTTTTTTCCGCTTCACTTAGTAAATCCTCGACCTCATCCTCACGGGTATACCCGTCTTGAGCAATCGTTGTCGCAGTTCTGATTAATCGGCGAAGAATCGATTTTTCCTCAACGATTTTCGCGTAATATTCTATGTTAGCCGCTGTCGGCACCGAGTTAGCAATATCTGTCAAATATGAAATGCCGCCTACTTCTTCCAGCAGGTCTGTGTTCGCAAGCTCTGATGTTACTGTCACCAGATCAACCGGTTCACCTCGGTCACCGAGCACCAGCATCGCATTATAGATTTTTTGGTGGGACATTCTATAGAAATCATCTGGAATCAATACTTCTGAAGCCAGTGTTAAAGCAGACGGCTGTAAAAAAATAGCGCCTAACACGGCTTGTTCGGCTTCTATATTTTGCGGAGGAAGCCGGTCATTCAGAAGGTCTGTCATGCTAAGCACCGTCCTCTCATTAAAAAATCTCCAACCTCCATTCTACCATTTCTACAGAAAAAAAATAGAAAAATTGTCTGTTTCCTGTTTTTTTCAGTTAGCAGATTGGATCGTTTCGGACAGTAACAAGGCGGGAAAAATGCAATAAAACATGAGGGAGGAATGAAAGATGATAAAGAAATATGCGATTACACCTAATGTTGATGCGGACGGCTGGTTTATTGAGGTGGAGAATGTAGCGCCGACAGCTTTGTATACGTCTAAAGACGCCGCTATTGAAAAAGCCAAACAGGTGGCTAAGGAAAACAGTCCGTCTAAGCTTGTAATTTATGACCAGTTTAAAAATGTGGAAGAAGAACACTCATTTTAATGAATAAAAGCCTTCGCTGCAGCGAGGGTTTTTTAGCGGTTATCGGTTTATTTCATCCATTGGATGCCTATGTGCATCATCAAATCTGCCGCTTTTTGATACAGATCCCACTCCCCGATCGAAGCAAATTTCCCCATCAGCTCCTGAAGCTTTAGCCTCATTGCTATATATTCTTCGAAAGTGACAGCTTTTTCAGTGTCTATTTGGTGTTCCTTCAGCATTTGTTTTAATAAGGATAACGGTGCGTGCATAAGAACCCTCCTTACCTCTTTTATAACGGTCATTTTCCGATTGCTCTATTCCTTTGTGACATCTTCTTACATTTCACATCTGATTCTTGTACAATGGACAGAAGAGAGGAGGGATCTTTTGTGAGACCTTTGCAAATTTCTGCTGAAACTGCACAAAAGCTTGCAGAGTCCTTGAATCTGCCGCTTGAACAGATCATGCATATGCCTCAGCATATTCTGCTTGCCAAAATGGCTGAACTGCAAAAAGAGGACAAATCATAGCGTTCATTCACATACTTGCTTACCTGTTTCGGGATAATATCATGTATATGTTAGAAAAGAGGAGTAACTGCTTTGCCACATCCACATAATAAAAAAATCCAATCATTTTGGCTGATCACCGGCATTATCTTTATCGCCTTTAACTTACGGCCCGCGATCACTTCAGTCGGTCCGGTCATCAGCTCTATCCGGGCAGAGCTGCACATGTCCAATGGGGCAGCCGGTTTTTTGACCGCACTGCCGCTGCTTTCGTTTGCAGTTCTTTCTCCGCTTGCACCTAAGCTTGGACAGCGCCTCGGAAATGAGCGAACTTTATGGCTAGGTCTCGTGATACTGCTGATCGGTGTTTTGACTCGTTCTACCGGCTATACTGCCGCTTTGTTTTTCGGAACGGCACTTATCGGCGTCGGGATTGCGATTGGTAACGTACTTTTGCCAAGCTTAATCAAACATAAATACCCTGAAAAGCCAGGTATCATGATCAGCCTGTATACGACATCAATGAATATATTCGCAGCTTTAGCATCGGGTGTCAGCGTTCCTTTAGCGACCCAGATGGATGGCGGATGGAAACAGGCCTTTCTCTTATGGGGCGGGCTGGCTTTACTTGCATTGCTAATCTGGATACCTCAGCTGCGCCATCGAGATACGGCAAACCAGACAATGAAGCTGCAATCCAGCTCCATTTGGGCTTCCAAAATGGCATGGTATGTCACCATCTTTATGGGCCTGCAATCGTTTTTATTTTACAGCAGCATCGCTTGGTTTCCTGAAATTCTCCGTTCACACGGGATTGATACGGCAACAGCCGGATGGATGGTATCACTCATGCAATTTGCGAGTCTGCCTTCCACTTTTCTGACACCAGTTTTAGCTGACCGTGTGAAACAGCAGCGCGGTATCGTTGCGGCGCTGGCCTCAGTTTATCTGATCGGCCTTTGCGGATTATTAGCGGGCGGAAGCCATACATTGCTTGCCATCTGGATGATCATTATCGGTATCGGACAAGGCTCCAGCATTAGTCTGGCGCTCACTTTGATTGGTCTCCGCAGTGAAAATGCCCAACAGGCCGCTGCGCTGTCAGGCATGTCTCAGTCATTCGGCTACCTGCTGGCAGCAGTCGGGCCAATCTTTGTCGGCTATCTCTTTGACCAGACGCATTCTTGGACGATGCCGATTGTGCTTCTCATTGCTGCCCTGATCGTAATGGGAGCAGCCGGACAGGGAGCCGGACGAGATCGATACATTTTCCAGTCAGAAAAACAAAGAAATTCAGCATAAAGCGGGGAAGATATCTCCGCTTTTTTCTTTGAATATTTATGGTTTATTCATAAGTTTTTCATATTTGTTTTTTACAATGAGACACCATAAAGAGGTGAAAAACGATGAAAACCAAACGATTCGACGCAGCCCTTATTCTTATTTTGCTGGCAGCAGCTTTTTTGAATACGTATCACATTTGGCAGGATGATACAGCAAACCAGTACTATTTGGCGGCTGTAAAAAGCATGACGCAAAGCTTCCATAATTTCTTTTATGCGTCATTTGACCCTTCTGGATTTGTGACAGTAGATAAGCCTCCTGTCGTGTTATGGATTCAAACGATTTTTGCACTGATTTTCGGTGTTCACACGTGGAGTGTCATCATTCCCCAGGCTCTTGCCGGAGTTGGTTCTGTATTCCTCCTCTACAGAATGATTAAGCCGACTTTTGGAATTGGAGCGGCCCGCATTTCCGCACTTGTCATGGCACTGACTCCTATCGCAGTAGCTGTCAGCCGGACAAACAATATCGACAGCATGCTCGTTTTTACCATATTGCTCGGTTCAGCTTACCTGTTTCGGGCAGTAAAACAAGGCAAGCTGGTTTGGCTGCTGACGGCATTTGCCCTGATTGGGCTCGCCTTTAATATGAAGATGATGCAAGCGTTTATGGTATTGCCTGCATTTGTGTTATTCTACCTGGTTGCATCTCGGGTTTCTCTGAAGAAAAAAATCGGGTCCCTGCTTCTGTCTCTTGTCCTTCTGACAGGCCTTTCACTCTCATGGGCAATTGCAGTGGATTCAGCCTCTTCCTCAAGCCGGCCTTATGTAGGAAGCAGCCAGACCAACTCAGTGCTAGAACTGGCCTTTGGCTACAACGGCACAGAGCGTCTGCTTGGGCAAACTACGGGCCTTGCAAAGGGTGATATGAATGCTGCTGGCGGAGGGAACATGCAAAATCAAGACAACATGCAAGCGCCAAATGGCAACGGTTCATCTTTTTCTCAGAACGGAAATCAATCATTCGGAAACCATTCACATGCGCCTCAGCCGCCTAACGGACAAACCGGCGCTCTCAATGGAGGCGGAGGTACACCTCCCACAGGTGGCAACGGACCTGGAAATGGAGGGCCTGGCGGTGGAGGCGGAAAAAGCGTGAATATGTTCGGCACCGGTGATCCTGGACCGCTTCGTCTCTTCCAATCAGCACTTTCCGGCCAAATCAGCTGGATGCTTCCATTCTCATTGATCGGATTACTGGGCGCAATCGTCAGCTGGTACCGTGATCGCCGCGGACATGCTGCTAAAATGAAAGAAACGCTATTCTGGGCGACTTGGCTTGTTCCCGTGGCTGGTTTCTTCAGCATCGCAGGATTCTTCCACCAGTATTATTTGATTATGCTGGCACCGCCGATTGCCGCCCTTTCTGGTATCGGATGGTATACGATGCACCGCTTATACAAAAATAATAAAGACTGGTCCAGCTATCTTCTGCCGGCAGCCGTTCTGATCACAGCCGCGTTCCAGGTGTATATTCTGAGTGCTTATACAAGCCAAATCGGCAGTGTGTGGATGTATGTCCTGGGACTCGTAGGACTCGGTATCACCCTTGCACTTCTGATGCTTAAACGCAGCCGTACGTTCAGTAAGCAGCTGACCATCATCAGCTTGTGCGTTCTGCTTCTCACACCTGTTTACTGGTCAGCAACGCCGCTTCTATACGGAGGCAACAGCGTCCTTCCTGAATCCGGCCCGCAGCTCAAAGGCTCAGCAAACGGCGGGAACATGTTCTCTTCAGAGGTCGACAGCGGGCTCCTGTCCTATCTGAGAAAACACAATACCGGCGAAGAATATTTATTTGCTACTTTGACAACCGTAACAGCTGCGCCATACATCATTTACGAAAATGAATCTGTTATGGCAATGGGCGGATTTAACGGCACGGATCCCATTCTGACTGTGTCGGAACTGAAAAAACTGATCAAAGAAGGCAAAGTGAAATACTTCCTTCTGTCAGAAAACAACTCAGGCAACAGCGAACTTGTTTCCTGGATTAAGAAAAACGGAAAAGAAATAACATCTGACGAGTACAGCGGTTCCTCTAGCAGCACAAACAGCGTGCAGGGAATGCGAGGAGGACCTGGCGGAGAAAGCCAGCAAACTCTTTATCTCGTGGAATAAAAAAAGAGGCTTGGATGAATCCAAGCCTCTTTTCTATTAAGCTTCTTCTTTTACATGTACCTTTAACACAGCCTGCACTTCAGGATGCAGCTTCACAGGCACGTTCGTATATCCTAATGCACGAATGCCGTCCGGCAGTTCAAGCTTCCGCTTATCTACTTTAATGTTATGGTCTTTTTGGAGCTGTTCAGTAATTTGCTTGCTTGTCACTGAACCAAATAAACGGCCGCCCTCACCTGATTTTGCGCTAAGCTCAACAGTCAGTTTTTCTAATGTCTCTTTCAAGCTCTTAGCCTGCTCAAGCTCAGCAATGGCTTCTTTTTTCTCTTTCTGCTTTTGTCCGTTTAGCGCGCTGATGTTTGAAGCGTTCGCTTCAACCGCGAGGCCTTTTTTAATTAGAAAGTTATGCGCATAACCGTCTGCTACGTTTTTGACTTCGCCTTTTTTTCCTTTTCCTTTTACATCTTGTAAGAAAATAACCTTCATCTCTGTACGCCTCCCTCAAAATACTCATCTATGGCGTGCTTCAGCCGTTCCAGCGCTTCAGAAACTGAAATGCCGGACAACTGAGTCGCCGCATTTGTTAAATGCCCTCCGCCTTCCAGGGCCTCCATGATGATCTGAACATTTACCTCGCCAAGCGACCGCGCACTGATACAAACCGTTTGTTCATCCCGTCTCGCCACCGCAAATGAAGCCTCAACCTCACTCATCGACAGCAGTGAATCAGCAGCCTGCGCAATCAGCACTTGATCGAAGTATTCCTCTTCATTTTCAGGAAGAGAAGCAATCGCAATGTTATCTTTATAGAGGACCGTATGCTGGATCAGCTTCGCCCGTTTAATATAGGAATCAACGGTTTCTTTCAGGAACTTCTGCACCAGCACCGTGTCGGCGCCTTTTGCCCTTAAATAAGAAGCCGCATCAAAAGTCCGCGAGCCCGTGCGGAGAGAAAAGCTCTTTGTATCCACTATTATACCAGCTAATAGGGCTGTTGCTTCAATCATATTGATTTTTAAGCGCTTCGGCTGATATTCAAGCAGCTCTGTCACCAATTCCGCTGTGGAAGAAGCGTATGGTTCCATATAAACGAGCAGCGGATCTCTGATAAACTCCTCACCTCTGCGGTGATGGTCGATGACCACGATATGTTCAATTTTATTGACCAGCCGTTCCTCCATAACGAGTGACGGCTTATGTGTATCAACGATCACAAGCAGTGTGTCATCATTGGAAATTTCCATTGCTTCTTCAGGCGTAATAAATCTTGACCACAGTTCTTCATATTTTTTGATTTCCCCAATCAAACGCTGCACACTTGATCCGATTTGATTTGGGTCAATCACGATAAAACCATCTTTGTTATTTGCCTGAGCCACCTTTAAAATCCCAATCGCTGCGCCGATAGAATCCATGTCGGGGAATTTATGCCCCATGATAATCACATTGCTGCTTTCGGTGACGATTTCCTTTAAGGCGTGAGAAATCACGCGGGCCCGCACCCTTGTTCGTTTCTCCATTGGGTTTGTTTTACCGCCGTAAAACTTCACCTTGCCGTTTGGCAGCTTAATGGCTACCTGGTCTCCGCCGCGTCCCAGTGCTAAGTCCAAGCTGGATTGCGCCAAATCGCCAAGTTCTTTCAGGGAAGAGACTGAAGCCCCGACACCGACGCTTAACGTCAGCGCTACACCGTCAAATGAGGTTTTTTCCCGCACTTCATCAAGAATCGAAAACTTCGAATTTTCGAGTTCAGTTAAGATGTGTTCATTAAGTACAGCAATAAAGCGTTCTGAAGACGTCCTTTTCAAGAAGATCCCGTACTCCTGCGCCCAAGCGTTTAGCAAAGATGTCACCTGGCTGTTCATCGTGCTTCTCGTCTGGTCATCCAATCCTTGTGTCACATCATCATAGTTATCAAGGAAAATATATGCCAGGACAGTTCTTTCGTTTTCATATAGCTTTTCAATCTGGATTTGTTCTGTTACATCAAAGAAATATAAGAGACGCTCATCCCGTTTGATGACAACCCTAAACTTGCGGTCATTCAATGTAACCGTTTCCGATTCCACCTCTTGTTTGATAAGCGGCACTACCGATTCACAAGTATCGTAAAGTGATCTCCCCACTAAAGTGCTTTCATTAAAGCAAGAGGAAAGAAACGGATTTGCCCATTCTATATAATATTGGTCATTAAAAAGCATGATTCCAATCGGCATTTCCATCAATGCCTCTTCACCGACTTTTTTCAACCTGTAGGACAACGTAGAAATATAAGCATCAATCTCTTGTCGAATAAGAGAATCAGCACGCTTAATAAAAAACAAAATAACTGCCAGCAGCAGCACTTCGACGGTTCCTAATATCCAGTTAAAATAAAAGCTGATGAGGATTGTAATAATTGACAGAGCAATCAATGCATAGATGGGATACCGAAACAGCGGTTTTTCATAAAAGCTTGGCATTTCTATCACTCCCCACCATGTGAGTAAAACTCATGTTCACTTCACCTTATTCCTTATATGAAAGCCCATATCTAAAACGCCTAAAATGCGAATGGCCGCCATGAAGACCGGATGCACAAACCCAAGTATGACAGCAATCACAGCCGCAGCCTTTGGATATTGTTTCTTATGGCAATAGAAAAAGATAAATGATAAACCTTGGATGAAAATCAGAAACCCGAGTATAAACTCCCCATTTAAAGCGATAGAGTACAGCATTTGGCCTTTTTCTAAAGGCAAAAATGAAAGCATGACAATAATCAAATACAGTACTACAACACTTTGCGGAAACTTCAACTCTCTAAAAGGCTTTAGATTAGGAATATCGGGGGAGAATCGCCTTAAGAGCGGCTTAGCGATAAGGTAACTGAGGAAAGAAAAAATAACTCCTACCATCACAATAGCTGTTGGAAAAAGATATTGAACGATACCCAATTGTTCTTCCATCAGTTTTAATTGCTTCTCAAACTGTCCAGCATTGCCCGACTGCTTCGCTACAGTTTCTACCATATCAAGAGATTGCCGGTATTGTGTCATCGCCTCATCAATGATATTGATACCCAAAAACTGAATGCTTATCACAAAATAGAAGACAATACTAAGCATATAAATAAGAGCGCCCGAAATAATGGCGTGCCCGGGCTCTTTCCTTTTGAAAAAATGTCCCATGGCAATGCCGGCGCAAGCTGACATAAAAGCTACAATAAGCCCGTTAAAGGACCCGACAATAAAAACAACCGGAAGACTGACAGCGCCCATCCATATCCCTAGCTTCAATCCATGTCTGATCGTATACAAGATCATTGGCAGCGGCAGTGCAAATAACAGAATTGTTCCAATCACAGGAACATAAACGACCAGAAGCGTGATGATCGCAAACAGACTGATTAAAATAGCACCTTCCATTAAAGCTCTCGTTTGTTTCACTTAGTCACCTCGTATCATCCTGAACATACGAATAGAAAAGAGCAGCATAAACGACTGCTCTTTTTCATCGCTGCAACATACGTTGCACCGAATGTTTTTATATCATCTCTAAATTTTACTTTTATATTTTAACATAAGTCCAAATCGCAAGTAAAATGACGCTAATGTTTCATGTGAAACATGAAAAATGAAAAGACATTCTTTGAAAAGAATGCCCATCACAATTAATGTTTATCATCCATAAAGCCAGAAGATTCCTTGTTTTTCTTTTTCGTTTTTCTGACATACATAAAAATTAAGATCACCAGTAAAAGGGTTGTTGCTTGCAGAACGCCGCTGCTAAACAAGAAAAAGTTCTTTATCATGTCCCACATTGTGTTTCACCTCTTTGTGCATGTTCTCAACCCGTATCCTATATAAGGTGAATTTCCCTTTTTAAAAACTTCAAAACATCATGAACAACATTGAGCGTTGGGCATATGCTGATATGGAATCTGATCGATAAAGGAGAATTTTCACATGGATGAACGCAGAACTTTGGCTTGGCATGAAACATTAGAAATGCACGAGCTGGTTGCTTTTCAATCAAACGGACTCATTAAACTGAAGAAAATGATAAGAGAAGTAAAAGACCCTCAGCTCAGACAGCTTTATAACGTGTCTATTCAGGGCGTTGAGCAAAATTTAAGAGAGCTTCTTCCGTTCTTTCCACAGGCTCCGCACAGAGAGGATGAGGAAGAAGAACGCGCGGATAACCCATTTTACAGCGGTGACCTGCTCGGTTTTGCCAAAACATCTGTCCGCAGCTATGCCATCGCAATTACAGAAACAGCAACACCTCAATTAAGAAACGTACTGGTCAAACAGCTGAATGCTGCCATCCAGCTGCACGCCCAAGTTTATCGATACATGTATCAGCATGGATATTATCCGTCTTACAACCTTTCTGAACTGTTGAAAAACGATGTCAGAAACGCCAACAGAGCCATTTCAATGAAATAAAACAAGCAGCAAAGGAGTTTTCCCTTTGCTGCTATTTCTGCTGATCCTTCAGTAAGCCGTTCGAACGATAAGATTCCAGCACGTCTCTGTTGGATTCTCCCCATTCTTTCATTTGCAAAACAATCGGTTCAAGCGTTCGCCCGAATTCCGTCAGAGAGTACTCAACCTTGGGCGGCACCTGTTGATAAACCTCACGATGCACGATGCCGTCCGCTTCCAGCTCCCTCAGCTGAAGAGTAAGCATTCTTTGAGTAATACTCGGGCAGATTCGCCGAAACTCATTAAATCGTTTCTTGCCATCTATCATGTGATAAAAAAGAATTCCTTTCCACTTTCCGCCAATGACATCTAGAGTAAATTCAACTGGACAGCCTTCTTTGTTCGGGTATATATTCTTTTTTCCACTCATTCTTGACCCTCCAATAGTACCTTTTTTGATACTACATTACATTTTGCAACTAAGCTACCCAGTATTTTACACACCTTTTCTCCTTAGCTCAAAGAAAATGCTTCTTATTCACATCAATTTTTAAGGGTTTGCATGATTACACCTGCAGCCAGACGTGTTAAACTATATAAAGATTACACTACTTAAAAAAAGGATAGGAGCTATCATGGAAAAGATACTTATTTTCGGACACCAAAACCCAGACACAGATACGATTTGTTCTGCGATTGCTTATGCTGATTTGAAAAACAAACTCGGCTTCAATGCTGAGCCTGTCCGTCTCGGACAAGTCAACGGCGAAACACAATACGCGCTTGACTATTTCAAACAAGAAAGCCCGCGTCTTGTTGAAACAGCTGCAAACGAAGTAAACGGCGTTATCCTGGTTGACCATAACGAACGCCAGCAAAGCATCAAAGACATTGAAGAGGTTCAGGTTTTAGAGGTTATCGACCATCACCGCATCGCTAACTTTGAAACAGCTGAGCCGCTTTACTATCGTGCTGAGCCTGTAGGCTGTACGGCTACCATCTTAAACAAAATGTACAAAGAGAATAACGTGAAAATCGAGAAAGAAATTGCCGGCCTTATGCTGTCTGCGATCATTTCTGATTCCCTGTTATTTAAATCTCCAACTTGCACAGACCAAGACGTAGCAGCAGCAAAAGAGCTTGCGGAGATCGCTGGCGTAGATGCTGAAGAATACGGCTTGAACATGCTGAAAGCAGGCGCTGATCTAAGCAAAAAAACAGTGGAAGAGCTCATTTCTCTTGATGCGAAAGAATTTACACTCGGCAGCAAGAAAGTCGAAATCGCACAAGTAAACACAGTGGACATTGAAGATGTGAAAAAACGCCAAGCTGAATTAGAAGCTGTGATCTCAAAAGTTGTGGCTGAGAAGAATCTTGATCTGTTCCTTCTCGTTATCACAGATATCTTAGAAAATGATTCACTTGCTCTTGCAATCGGTAACGAAGCAGCGAAAGTGGAAAAAGCGTTCAACGTTACATTAGAAAACAACACAGCCCTCTTAAAAGGCGTTGTTTCCCGTAAAAAACAAGTCGTTCCTGTCTTAACAGACGCAATGGCTGAATAAGCAAAAAGCATCCCGCATCGGGATGCTTTTTCTTATTCACCCAGCTTCTCAATTTGTCCCATCACATCAGTAATTTGCTTTGCGTTTTGGACCAGGTCTGACTGCTCCAATTCTTTAAGCGATACCTTGCCTTCCTCGGCTTGTTTCAACACCTCTTCAGCGCTTTTCTGCAAGGTTTCGTTATGCTCCTGAATGGTTTGATGAATCTCCGCTGCGGCATCAGGCGGCGTTAATTCATTAAAATCAGCGGCAGCCTTCTGAATCGACTCAAGCTGCGCTTCAAGTTTTTCTTTCGCCTCGGTGTCATTTACAGCTTTCTCAGCCAATTCAGGCGCTTCCTCTGCAAATGTCTTCACCTTCTCCACATACCCCGCTGCTTCACTCGTATAGTTCAATCCGTCGTTCACCTGATCAAGCATGCCGCATCCGCCTGCACTCAAAAGTCCCACTCCGGCAAGTACTGTCAAAATGATCTTCATCTTCAGCCCCCTCATCGTTTCTTTTTCATTTTTTCTTTTAAGATCGGAATCAATTTCTCTTTCGCTAACGGCAGCCCTTTCCTCACCAATTCACGCTTCAGCCACTTTTTCAGCTTAGACATTCTGATGCTCCTCTCCCTTTTTGATAAAAATGAAAAAACTCCACCAATTTGGTGAAGTTCCTGAAACAAAAAGACCTTCACCAAAATCAGATTTGGCAAAGGTCTCGCTAACAATGAGATTGCCAGCAAAGCCGAGGACACCTTGTCCCGTAATGACGACTTTACTGTGAAAGCTACTCCCCTTTGGAGTGTTCATTTTTATTACTTTCATTCTAAAGCACCGATCTGTTCCAGTCAAATTCCAGCCGTTTATATAAAAGCGCGCTGTGGTATTTAAAATTTGAATGGTTTTTCCATCAGGAGATCATGCTATGACAGAGGAGGTTTTCATCATGAGTCAAGAGCGCGTGAAACGGCCTGGGCATACCAGATGGTACATATCTTCGTTACTTAGCGGCATTATTATTCTTAATTATTTTGACCGAGTGGCCATCTCGGTAGCGGCCCCTGCGATACAAGATTCGTTTCACCTTACTGCAACTGAACTCGGCATCGTGTTTTCCATTTACACCTATTCCTATACACTGATGCAGCTGCCTGTCGGAAGTTTGCTGGACCGTTTTGGGGTCGCATGGGTCACGAGGGTTGGAATGACGATATGGAGCTTTTTAACGATCCTTCTTGCTTTTTTGCAAGGAAAATTGCTGTTGTATCTGTTCCGGTTTCTCATTGGGCTGACGAGCGCCTCTGCGTTCCCTGCTGCCTCTAAGGCAACCGCTCTCTGGTTTCCTCCAAGTGAGCGGGGATTGGCAAACTCACTGTTCGATTCGGCCGCCAAGTTTTCAAATGTAATCGGCGCGCCATTGGTCGCGTTTCTTGTCACAACATTTGACTGGCGTGTCGCTTTTTTGACGATTGGATGCATCAATGTGCTGTTTACGATCTTTTTCTGGCAGTATTATGAACAGCCTGAACGGCACAAACGCATTTCTAAAAGTGAACTAAACTATATTCAAAAACACAATGCCATTACAACAGAGCAAATCCCTTACAAAACGGGCCCGCTTTTAAAAAAGCTTTTCACCAATCGGAAAGTATGGGGCTTAATGATCGGATTTACAGGGTACGGGTATACATTCAACCTGCTGCTCACCTGGCTTCCGACTTTCTTTAAACATACATACGGTATGGATCTCATGTCGTCCGGTTTATTTACGGCAGTTCCGTGGCTGATCTCAACCATTTCCGGAATTGCCGTCGGCGGCTGGCTCGTCGATTATTTTATTAAGAAAGGCTATCCTAACACCAAGGTGTACCGAACCGTAATCATAGTCGGAATGAGCTTTGGCTTTTTCTTTTTAGGCTCCATTCTGACGAACAATATTACCGTAGCCATTATTTGCATTTCCATCGGACTCGCCGGAATTTCCGCAACCGCTCCGGTCGGCTGGTCCATCTCCGCAGAACTCGCGCCGATCGGTTCCGTATCCATGCTGAGCTCCATGGTGAATCTCGCAAACAACCTGTTCGGAGGCATTATTGCTGCGTCACTGACAGGGTATTTGTTTGATGTGACAGGCTCCTTTACCCTCAGCTTTCTGGTAGCTGGTTTTGTGCTGTTGCTGGGATTGGTTTTTTATGTGTTTGTATTAGGGGATGTAAAACGAATTAAACTGGAATGAAGAGTGCTTGCTGAAAAGCACTCTTTTCTTTGAATCCGCCAGGTGTTATTTTCTTTCTCCCAACATTCACTAGGCTGTTCTCGGACGAAAACACCACCATTTTATCCTTGACTCCAACCAAAGGTAAGGCCTCATAGTGAAAGAAGAAAGGAGGAGTCAGATGGTGAAATTAACAGTAAAAGAACTATCCAATATTGCGAATGTCACAATTAAAACGCTTTATCATTACCACAAAATCGGCTTGCTGGCCCCAAAGGAAATAAGCGAAGCCGGATATCGGTACTATGGCGCTGAAGAACTAAAAAGACTGCAGGAAATCCTTTTTTACAAAGAATTAGATATTCCTTTGTCAGAAATCAAAACATTACTAAAAGAGGATGCTGAAAGAACAAGTACATTAGAAAAACAAAAAAAGCTGTTTGAAAAGAAAATTGAAAAGTATCAGCGTCTCATTCAAACAGTCAACACATCTTTAGAATACACGAGAAAAGGCGAAAACATGGATCATAAGGTAATGTTTAAAGGATTTGAAAGCGCTGAAGAATGGAAACAATCTTTAGCAGAACAAAATGGGTATTTAAAAGAGCGTTACGATTTTGAATTGGATACACATACAATCAATGTCGATGAAATGAACAAAATGGCAATAGAGGCTAAACATTTTCTTGATAGGATGGCTGATTTTTTAAGAAATGGTGTAACGTATCATGACCCTTCCGTGCAAGAGCATGTCATGAATCATCTTAAGTTCCTAAATCAGAACGGGCATCCGACAAGTAAAGAAGATTACGTAAAACAAACACGTTTTTTTATGCAAGATGATTTCCATAGAGGAATGTTAGAAGAGCAGCAAACCGGTTTATCTTATTATTTGGTTGTCGTTGCAGAACACCTGTAGTGTTTTGTCACCCTTTATAGGGTGACAGCCATCAGGATTACGAGACAGCACCGCCAACAATCGAAACATTCTGCCGGTCAACGGCAAAACGCCGTCCGTTCCATTTCAATACGGTTTGAACATATCCCAATGAGTCGGCGTTATACCTTCCCGCTATCCGCTGGTACGCCAATAATTCGTATACGCCGTCTCTGTCAAAATCAACCGGATACAAGCCCGATAAAGGATTCACCCATCCTTCTATCGGCATTTTTAACACACCTTGGCTGTTATAAATCTCATTCAAATATTCCCTGCCCTTGTAAGTAAGGTCGAGGATATACGTTTCGTTTTGCTGATGACTGATGACGCTCGCTTTATATTGATTTTGATACCTCACACTGTACTTTAATTCATCATTCAATACATCTGAATTGAAAATTCGCCGGAACTGCCTGTTTAGATAGGCAAACACATATGCATAAATAGCACCGCCGCTTCCCCCTGTGTCCATTACTACTGCCACATCCTCAATCTTGTCGCCTGTCATATCCCCCAGAAAAAGTGACGGATTGTATCCCATATTGTTTTGAAGCTGAATCCGCTGCTCCTGATGGGTTCTGCCATCACGGATCACCAATGTGATATCTCTCCATAACGGGCTGCCGGGCATTTGATTTCCAGTTAGAAAGACCTCGTCAATAACGCCGTCTCCCGTTACATCGCCGCGGGTAGATGCAATGATTGCACGTGAGGAGACAGGTTGCCGAAATACGTATGGATGTTGAACAAGTTCTCTGCCTTCATAAAACCAATAAGGAGCCATTCTGATGTCATACACATTCAATTGTGTCACCTTCCCTAATCAGCTGAATGAATCATTATATGCAGGAATGGCACATCAAAGACATATCTTACACACCAATTAAATCCGTACCATATGAATTATCAATTACACAAAGCCACTCGCCTTGCGCATTCTTTTTAAATACATAGGTCGCCCTTCTTTCCATCGCATACTCGGAGTCCTTTTTATCCGAATCAAGCAGTGTCTGAGAAAGAACGAGTACCGTGTCACCTGCTTCCAACAGGATCATTTTCCCTTGTGTCGGGACAATATGATGATTGAAATAGTTCGCAATCGTGATAAACGCTTTTTTGATTTCTTCCTTGCCTCGCGCGATCATGCCCGGCTTCACAACTAAAACGGCATCTTCCGAATAATAATTCATCAGTGTATCAAAATCTTCATTTTGGATTGCCAAATCACACGCAGAGATGATGTCTTTCAATTGCTGTTCCAAATGAATTCCCCCAATCATCATGATTGGATATATTATACATCGCTAGACCACTGAAACCTTGAAAACAAAATGAAAAGTATCCTTTTTTCCTATATAATCAAATAGATATATTTAACAAAGTACCCAAGTGAAGGGGTGAACATTATTGTCTGCGGAAGTAACGTTACATGACAATATACATCATGATTTAAGTGCGGATTGCCGGCACTGTTTTGGCCTGTGCTGTGTCGCCTTGCCTTATGCGAAGTCGGCAGATTTTGCTTTTGATAAAGACGGGGGCACGCCTTGCCGCAACTTACAATCAAACTATCAATGTTCTATACATAAAGATCTCAGAGAAAAAGGATTTCGAGGCTGCTCTGCATATGAATGCTTTGGCGCCGGCCAAAAAGTATCCCAAATCACTTATGAGGGAAAGGATTGGCGAAACAGCCCCGAAACGGCCAACCAGATGTTTGATGTTTTTCCTATCATGCAGCAGCTGCACGAAATGCTCTGGTATTTACATGAAGCTCTTTCTATAGATATAGCCAAGCCGATTCATGCTGAACTGAGAACCACTTTCGAAAAAATAGAAAGGCTCACCAGACTCAGCAAAGAACGCTTGCTGACACTGCAGGTGGACGAGCATCGAGCTGAGGTCAATGAATGGCTGTTAAAAACAAGTGAACTGGTGCGAGCCCAAGCCCGCCATCCAAAACTCCCGAAAAAGGTCAGCCGGAGAAGTGTCCTGATCGGCGCGAAACTGAAAGGGCTTGATCTGCGAGGAGCAAATCTAAGAGGGGCGCTGCTCATAGCCGCCGATCTGAGAAATGCCGATTTGAGAATGACAGACTTTATCGGTGCAGATATGAGAGACGCCGATCTCAGCGGCGCCGACCTGACCGGGAGCATCTTTCTGACACAGGCACAGGTGAACGCCGCCAACGGCGATTCGAACACAAAGCTGCCGCTGTCTTTACGAATCCCTGCCCATTGGAAATAAAAAAGGACCCGCTAACGGTCCTTTTTTACTGATCAATTCAATCCTTTTTCGTTCCTTTTATCCGGCACTTTCGCACTTCTTGCCAAGTATCCCGACAGCCATAACGCAACCAGCAGCATGAAGGTGATCATACCGACAACGCCCAGCCAGTGAAAACCAGACCAGAATAGCCCTCCGATTGTTCCGAAAACACTTGAACCGGCGTAATAAAAGAACAAATACAGCGATGAAGCCTGTGCTTTGTTGTGAAGGGCTCTCCTGCCCACCCAGCTGCTGGCAACTGAATGCCCTCCGAAAAAACCGAATGTAAAGAGGGCAATCCCCAGAATTTTCACTGCCAGCATATTGTTTATCGTAAATAACGCACCTGCAATGACGATGAAAATATTCATCACCAATATTTTCGGATAGCCATACCGATCAACCATTCTTCCAATGAAAGACGAGCTGAAAATGCCTACAATCATCACAATAAAGATCCAGCTGGAAAATGCTTTATTAAGCGAATACGGCGGGCCCAACAGCACATACACAATGTAATTAAACAAGGCAACATTGCTTCCAAGCAGCAAAAAACCAATGAGAAACAAGCTGAATAGTTTACGGTCCCTCAAGTGGCCGATCAGAGACATTCCCAATTTCCCGAGCTTCAATTTTCTTGGCGTAAAATGCCTGGATGGCGGCAAATTTATAAAAAATATAACACTAGCAATCAAACTAATGACACCAATTGATCCCATCGCCATATGCCAATTCAAGTACTCGCTCAGGAGCCCGGAAACGATCCTTCCGAAAACGGCGCCGATTGCATTTCCGCTGATATACAGCCCCATCGCCGACCCAAGACTTCCGGGTTCAATTTCTTCCCCGAGATAAGCCATCGCAATCGACGGAAGGCCTGCGAGCGCAACGCCTTGAATGGTTCTCAATACGAGCAGCGTATGAAAGTTCGGACTAAAGGCCGATGCCAGACAGAGAACCGATGCGGCCAGCATGGAAATACCCATAATCGGCTTGCGCCCCCACACCTCGGATAATGAACCAAAGACAAGCATGCTCACAGCTAACAGCATTGTGGTAACAGATAAAGAAAGACTCGCCGCAGTAGGCGTTACATGAAATTCCCGCGTGAATTCCTCCATGAGCGGCTGTACGCAATATAGAATCGCAAATGTATTGAAACCCGCAGCGAAGAAAGCAAACGTAATTTTTCGAAAAACCGGTGTGCCTTTTTGAATGTATGTCATCGGGACTTTATTGGTCCCTCATCATGTTGTGGAGCACTGCCATTCATAAACAATCATCCTTTATTTCTTCCGAATTCAAACATCCTCGAGTCTGTTTATATTACTATCTTAGCACCGTTGATATATGTTGTATAATGCATATAAAATATCATTTTCATGCTTATATGTAATAAAGGAGGGATGATAATTGGAATGGGAACAACTTGAATATTTTCAAACACTGGCCCGAATGCAGCACGTCACGAAAGCTGCAAAAAGCCTCTCCATCACACAGCCTGCGCTTTCACGCTCTATCGCCAGGCTGGAAAATCATTTGGGCGTGCCGCTATTTGACAGGCAAGGACGATCCATTAGCTTAAATCAATACGGACACATTTTTTTGCGGCGGGTTCAGGCGATGATGAAGGAGTACACCGAAGGAAAAGAAGAAATCCAAGCCTTATTAAAGCCAGACCAAGGCGTAGTCTCTCTCGGTTTTTTACATACATTAGGCACCACGCTCGTGCCCGATCTCATCGGCTCCTTTCAGCAGGAATACTCCAACATTTCCTTCCAGCTGAAGCAATACCACTCTTATTGGCTGCTTGAACGATTAAAATCCGGGGATCTGGACCTCTGTCTCCTCGCTTCGATTAAGCCTGAAAATCCGATCCAATGGATCAAGCTGTGGAGTGAAGAACTCTTTGTATTTGTGCCAAATGATCACCCATTAGCCAGTCGCGAAAGCATTACCCTGAATGAGATTGCCGGGGAGCGTTTTATTTTATTGAAAAAGGGCTATGCGCTTCGGATGACGGTCGATGAGCTGTTTGAGAAGGCTGATATACAGCCGAACATTATGTTTGAAGGAGAAGAAGCAGCTACTGCCGCAGGTTTTGTGGCAGCCGGACTGGGCATATCTATTCTCCCAGACCTGAAAGGCTTAGACCAAAGCAAAATCACCAAAATCCGCGTCAGCTGGCCGGAATGTCAGCGTGTCATAGGAATTGCCTGGATAAAAGGCAGGTTTTTATCACCGGTTGCTGAGACCTTTAAACAATATGTGATCAGCCATTTTTCTGAGTAGGGAGGATTCAAACATGAATGTCAAAAAAATCACGTCAGAACAGGATTTACATACAGCTTTTGAAATCAGAAAGGCAGTATTTGTAGAGGAACAAGGCTGTCCCATTTCGGATGAATTCGATGAGTTCGATACACTCCACGGTGACTGCCAGCACATCCTGGCTTATCATCAGAATGTACCTGTGGGCACTGCACGTGTCCGTATCGTTGGCCACACGGGGAAACTGGAACGAATCTGCATTCTGAAGCCTTACCGCAAATTCGGTTTGGGAAAAGTGATCGTCGATGCATTAGAACATATTGTGAAAGAACAAAGCATTTCTACCTTCAAACTGCACGGCCAGACACAGGCGGCAGGCTTTTATGAAAAGCTCGGCTATCAGACTGCATCAGAAGAATTTATGCTGGACGGCATTCCGCATGTGCTGATGACAAAACAAGACGATTCTGTTTTATAGATTGTTCACAAATTTGTCACTTATGAGCATGAACGGTTCATTGGTATACTAATCACCGATTATGGAGAGAAGGAATGATTGTATGCCAGCAAATAAAAAAGAAGGCCTTATATTTGGCGTGATGATGTGCTTTGGAATGGTTTGCGTCATGTCGATTTACAACGCCATCATCAACGGAGCCATTCAGGATTTTTCACTGATGACCGTTTTTGAAATGGTCATCGGTTTTATGGTCGCCCTCCTGTTAGATTTACTGTTAGTGGGCCCCCTCGCCAAGAAGATTGCATTCCGCATGCCGTTCGACAAGACTAAAAAAATTTATGTCATCCTTGCCATGTCAACTTGTATGGTGATTGGCATGGTACTTTGTATGTCTGTGTTCGGTTTAGTGACAGCGGTTCTAGCAAATGGGCTGAACGGGGACAGCCTCTTCAGTGCTTATCTTATGATTGTGTTGAAAAATTTCATCCTGGCCTATCCGTTGCAATTACTGATTATGGGCCCATTAGTCAGAGGGATTTTCATGAAATTTGTAAAACCAAAGCTCACAGCCGCAATTTAAATAGAAAAGGAGTGATCCTGACACTCACTCCTTTTCCTCACGAATCGAATGTATAACAAGCTCCGTAAAAGCCTCCGCGTCAGGCAGCTGCCATTTTTTCTTTTTGGGTGTGAGTAAATCGGATCGAGGGCTTCACCATGCTGAAGAATTTTCAGCTTATGTTTTTGACTTCCATTAATCCCTATACCTTACCACATAGTTTTTATACAATTCTTCGTTATAAAGAATTTCTTCGCCATGTGAAGAGCAAATGAGCGTTGGTTTGATTTGATCTATGATTGAGCCGCTATCGATGTTCTCATTTATATCAACACTGAATCTTCTTATAGGTGGGTGTAAATCCTCCTTACTTGTGATAAAAAGGTCGCCCGTTAATAGCGTACGATCGATTTTATGATAATACACGACATGCCCCGGAGAATGGCCAGGTGTTAAATAGTATTTCAGAGGCAGGTGAGCAAGCGTTTGCTCCGTCAGCGGCTGGACAATATGGGCTACCCCTGTGTTCTCCACTTCATTTTTGTTCGGATAAGGCGCTTCTCCATTGATATATATAAGTTCTTTCCGGTGGGCATAAATCGGAATATCAAATCTCTCTAACCATTTTGATGCACCTCCGATATGATCACTGTGGCCATGGGTAAGCAAAATGGCTTTTGGATTGCCGATCGCTAACGCTGCCCTAATTTGAGCATCAGCAAAACGTTCTATTCCCGTATCAACAATATAAACATCATCACCATCTTTGATAAACCAGGTATGAACCGGAATACGAAGAGGCACATCAAGCTCAAATTCACATTGATAGACATGTTCTGATAGTTGTCTCAAGTTCACGCAAACCATCTCCTTTGGAAATTTTTTGATAGTTTTAAAGAAAACAGAAGTGAACGGACCATTTTCCAGGCAGTTTATCTTGAAAATGGTCCCACACTCCAGCAGACTGGTATTCTTGAGAAGGAGACGCCGATTTTCGCCAGCATCATCTCAACTTGTAAACATTGTCCATTAATAATCCCTTTTGTTCCCCTTCTTCACATATTCCCAATCACGTTCTATATTCTTCCTCACTCTATGAAGGAGTGCAGAAATTGTTTCCTTTTCCTCTGAAGTAAAACCGGACAAGGCCACTTCCGTGGAATGTTCTCCTTCTCTTCTTAACAATGGATATACCTTTTTCCCTTTCTCAGTCGGGAACAGTTTTTTTATTTTTTTATTTTGCTCATCTGGCAGTTTTTGAATAAATCCCTGCATTTCCAGTTTCTTAATGGCCCGCGCGGCCGTTGTCCGGTCCACCTTTATCATTTCCGCCAATTTTTCTTGAATAATTCCCGGATTCTCGTATATACGTACGAGATAGAGATACTGCCCTCTTGTTAAGTCCAAATCTTTAAATTCGATGTTGCTTATGGAATCCAACGCTCTTGCTATCATGCCGATCTCACGCAAAATATCATTCATTCCTAAAACCCCTCACGTATTTTTGTTGCAATTACAACAAAAATGTTTTAACCTTACTATTATAAGACCACATGCATGCTGTACAGTCCAGACTAATATCAGAAAAGGATTGATTCATAATGAATATAAAAAGAATAACAACTGAAGCTGATTTACATGAAGCTTTAAATATTAGAAAAACGGTTTTCATTGAGGAGCAACATGTATCGGAATCCGAAGAGTTCGATGAATTTGATACGCTCCAGGAACAATGCCAGCATGTCTTGGTATATCATGAGAATCAGCCTGTCGGCACGGGCCGTGTGCGCATCGTTGACCATACAGCAAAGCTGGAAAGAATCTGCATCCTAAAACCTTACCGTAAGTATGGATTGGGAAAAGTCATCGTAAGCGGGTTAGAAAAAATCATAAAAGAAAAAGGACTGACTGCATGTAAGCTGCATGGTCAAACACAAGCAGCAGGCTTTTATCAAAAACTGGGCTACCAGATTTCTTCACAGGAATTTATGGAAGACGGCATCCCTCACGTCCTGATGACAAAAGACATATCGCGGATTTAACATGAAATATATTTTTTACGGATTAGGCATACTCATATTAAGTTTGGGCATTTCCTTAACCATACAATCAGGACTGGGCACATCACCCTTCGATGCCCTTTTGGTGGGTCTGTCAAAAGAAGTCGGACTTACCGTAGGAAGCTGGGAGGTCCTTATTTCTGTGATCCTCTTAATCTGCAACGCTATATTAACGAGAAAAAAACCTATTTTGCTGGGCTTGATTACAGCATTCATTACTGGAATAGGCATTGATCTTTGGTTGTTTGTTGTAAAAAACACCCTCTATCTAAACGCGTTGTTAAGCAAACTGATTTGTTTCGGAATTGGTTTGGTGCTCATCGGTCTTGGAACAGCCATCTATCTTCAGACGAAATTCGCATCAACACCCATCGATCATTTAACACTTATTATCCGAGATCTCTCCAAAAGAACAATCTTGTTTTCAAGAACATTGGTATACGCTCTTTTCTTAGTATTAGCCATCATCTTTAAAGGCCCTATCGGCATCGGAACCCTATTAACCGTCTGTTTAGGAGGAATGATCCTTCACGTTTTTATGCCTATTGTGGAAAAACAATTCTTATCAAAAAAAAGAAGGGGTTAAAAAACCTCTTCTTTGAAAAAACGAAACGCAAAACAAGCTACGTTTCGTTCAATAATTTTATGATAAATTAAAATTTATAGTACCAAAAAATCGCAATTTCATTTGCTGTTGGAAGGTTGGAATAAAGCATCGTATCAACTGCACCTATTATAAAGTGATGTTTGGCATAAAAACGACAAGCTGAAACATTAATATCTTGTGTTTCAAGCATAAGACCACAAAAGCGATTCTCCTTTGCCCACTCAATCGCTTTATGTAATAATGCTGTTCCAACGCCTTTTTGTCTATAGTCTTTTGCAACGGCAATGTCCTCTATTAGTGCATACCCATTCCAGTTAGAACGAATCTTAATCCGGCCGATGCAGTTGTTTTCAACATAATATAAAAAGACAACCTTCCCTTCATCTTCAATATAACTAACATCCATTTCATCATCTTCATATTGTTTAAAATAAGGTTCAGAAAATCGTTCCTCAGTATATGTCCAAACACCGTTTTCAAAAGCAGGTATCATTCTCCCAAAAACAACGAAAGGTTCATTTGGTTTATTGAAATCTTTCAAATTCATTTGAGCCATTTTCTTGATCATATCAATCCCCTCCTAAACGAGATTATATTAGCATACTCGTTTCGATCAAGAACAGCATCCATTACCTTTTATATATAGCGATTTTTCTATTTCACTGTCTTAATGGGGTATTTCAACAGAGGCTTGTGGTACAGTAAAAAGGAATAGATGATCCCGTGCCTACTAACAATAATAGATTCATCAATATGAAAAAGCATACTTCCTTCAACCCGCCCAATCTTGTTGAATGGTACCCGTGGGGATTAGAAGCATTAGATATAACTCTGCCATTGGTGACATGTCCAAAAGACTACCAAAGATCCGTTGACCTTTGTTTTTTCTATGAAAGAATGAGAGCGAATAAAGGAGTGATTGAGTATGTTAACAAGAGAAGATATCTTTAAACACGTCAAAGAAAAATACGGTACATCGCCTGATTACCCGTGGGAGAAATACCCAAACTATGCTTCTTTGAGACATACATCAAACAAAAAATGGTACGGTCTTATCATGAATGTTCTCCCAGAAAAATTAGGCTTGGATGGTCATGGCGAAATAGATATTCTAAATCTAAAATGTCCCCCTGAAATAAGTGATAGCTTAAGAAACGGGGAAAATATCTTACCCGGATATCATATGGATAAGGAACATTGGATTTCAATTGTTTTAGAACGGACAGATCCAGGAGGCGAAATCTATAACTTAATCGAGCAGAGCTTTCATTTAACCAAGTGAAGATAAAGAGTGTTCCGGCTAATCAAGCTGCGAAGAGTAGTGGGCACTTTCATTTTAGGATACTGTTCTTCACTCTGTCCACAAACGCAACTTAGTTCATCTGGTGCGAGAGTGGGAGAAGAATTTCAACCAACTTCTTATGGAAAAGGATGAATAGTTGTGACAAATAACTTAAAACAGAGAAGAATCATTTTAGATTTAGCGGTTACTTTAGATGGTTTTATTGAAGGGAAAAATGGAGAAGTTGATTGGTGTATTATGGACCCTGATATGGGGTTTACTGATTTTTTAAATCAAATTGATACTATTTTATATGGCAGAAAAAGCTACGATTTATGGGGACAATATATTCCAAAAAATGAAGACCCTGATACAGAAAAGGAACTTTGGAAATTGGTTCATAGTAAAAAGAAATATGTTTTTTCCAGAACACAAAATGAGATTGATAATCAAGCCATATTTATAAATGATAATATCCTTGAAGAAGTAAATAAATTGAAGAAAAATCCTGGTAAAGACATCTGGCTATATGGTGGAGCGAGTCTCATTACAACTTTTATAAATTTGGGGCTTGTTGATGAATTTAGATTATCTATTCACCCTGTTGTTTTGGGAGAAGGAAAACCGTTGTTTATTGATGTAAAACAGAGGATAAATTTAAAAATGGTGAATACAAGAACATTTTCCTCTGGCGTTGTGCAAATCGTTTATCATTGGAATGGCTAAAAAAATCTTTCCCTCCAAAATATACATTGTAAGGTAACACTCGACAGTTATTTTTCTTATTGAACTAAAGGGGGAATCCAATGGGTTCTCCTTAATACTATTGAATTATCAACATCAAATTTTAACAAAGCTAAAAATATCCATTCTCTTGTATTAAAAGTAAAGAAGACTGGAAAGGACGCATTAACATAATTAAACATTATAGTATATTTCATTCTCCCTCTTTTAAGTAAATCGGCTAAGAGGTGATCCTATGCCCACTAACAATAAACCCAATAGATTAATCGCTGAGAAGTCTACTTATTTTACTTCAACATGCTCATAACCCTGTGGACTGGTTCCCTTGGGGAGAAGAAGCATATGAAAAAGCGAAACGCGAAAACAAGCCTGTTCTCGTATCTATTGGGTATAGCTAACGATGGCTAATCTAAAGAACATGCTATTGATGCCATGTTTATTCATTTTACAAAAAAGGATCAACCTTGGATTACTTTCACAAGATTGATCCTTTCACTCATTTAGCGATGCCTCCGCGAACGTTTATATACATTCAAGATTACTAGCCAACAAATAACAATGGTTCCTGCAAAAAGTATGAGCATATTGCTATACAAATAGGTAGAGTGATCAACGTCAATAGGCAGCAGCCTATGGTCTAAGAAGCCGATAGATAATAAACCGCCTACAATCGCAATACCCGTTCCCTCTGATAAAAAGCTCGTGAAATTAAGCAAACTCATTCCAGCGCCCGCTTCCTTTTCTTTCAAACTGCTAGACACAACTGTAGATATAACTGTTTTTGTGAAAGATAGACCCCCAAAAACAAAAATTACTATAATTGTCATGATCCATGGTGCTGCATCTATAAAAAAGGCAGCGATTAAAAAACCGGAAGAAAGCAATGCACTTCCAATAGTTAGTACATACAAGGAACCTTTCCGATCAACAAGCAATCCCCCAATGTAACCGAAGATGATGACACTCATTGTTCCGGGGAAAATAATGCCGCTTCCAATTGCTGCAGTACTTAAATGGTGAACATCTTTCATCATGTAAGGGATCATAGAGACAAATCCTGCTACTGTACCAAATATTAGTCCTCCGTAAAGGGTTCCAATCACAAAAAAGACGTTTTTCCCTAATTCAGGGTCAACAAAAGGGTCCTGAGCTTTCCTAATGTGTTTTACAAATATGAAGAAAGCAAGAATACTGATGATCAAAAAAGAAAATCTATAAGATGTTGTAAACAGCATAAAAAATAAGATACCTGCAGACATCAATATAATCCCTGCCATATCAATGTGTCCTCTTATTCTCTTTTCCTTTTTCAACAATTTTATAAGAAATGGAACGGTGATAATTGTTGCAGTTGGAATAAGCAGCAAATACGACCAATGGATATAATGAGCAACCATTCCCCCAATAGCTGGTCCAACACCTTCTCCCATTGCTACTAAGGACCCGATCAGGCCAAATGCTTTCCCCCTGTTCTCTTTTGGAATATAGCGCGAAACGACAACCATCACAAGAGCTGGGAATGCGGCTGCACCAATCCCTTGAATAAACCGGGCTAGAATGAGTATAGAAAAGAAAGAGTGTCCAACAAATCCAATGATCGACCCAAAGCCATTTACCATAATCCCAAATAGAAGCAGCTTTTTAATGCCCAGCTGATCCGATAACTTTCCATATAGAGCTGTTCCAATGGAGAAGGTTAACATAAAGGCAGTATTCACCCAGTTTGCACTTGCTGGCAGTTTATTAAAATCGTTGGCGATATCAGGTAATGAGACGTTCAGAACCATTTCATTTAATACGCTGAAAAATGATAGAACACAAAGCCAAATCAAAACTTGATTGTGCCGTAAAGTTGACTGTGAATAAGACGTATTCACAATTTCCCCTCCATTAATGAGGGCAGACGCAGTTTATAGGGCCATTGATACGCTTCCCTCTTTTAATTGTACCCTGTTCATTTTATTGCACTTCATAATAACTCCCCCTACATTTGATTGATATGATCTTATTATATATAGACTAAGGTTTAAACTTTTACTTTTTTTTATAAAAATTTGAAGAGATTGCGAAACAAGGAAAAACGTTATTCGCATTTATCTCAAGTGGCAAAATGAAACATTAGTTTATATTTTCACATCACAATTATCGATAAGCAGTCAGTTATTGTATTTGTTTAGGATAACTGTGGTAACCTGAATATAACCAACTTAGGAAGAAGGTGATCCCATGCCAAACAAAAGTAAACCCAATAGATTAATCGCTGAGAAGTCTCCATATTTACTCCAACACGCCCACAACCCTGTGGACTGGTTCCCTTGGGGAGAAGAAGCATTTGAAAAAGCAAAACGCGAAAACAAGCCGGTTCTGGTCAGCATCGGTTATTCGACGACTTGTCATTGGTGGCCTGGGATAATCAAATCGTGTGGAACTCCATTAAAAGATAACAGAAGCCATTTTAAACGATAATACTATTTGTTCAAACAATACAGTCTACCTTTTATGTCATTCATTTTTAAAACCTGTAATCCGTAACCATGCGGTAGCAGGTTTTTTTATTTGCTTGACTTAGAGTTAACTCTAAATTGTAAACTAACTTTAATTAAATGAGAGGGATGATGTTGTTGTATTCCATTAGTAAAGCTGCTGAGAAGACTAGTATTAGTTCGTATACATTAAGATATTACGAAAAGATTGGGTTACTTCCACCACCAAAACGAAAAAACAGTGGAAGGCGTTTTTATACGGAGACTGATATTCAGTTCATGTTATTCCTGAAAAGTTTAAAGGAAACAGGTATGTCTTTGGAGGATATTAATGAGTTTGTCAAAGACGGATGCATTTTGGAAAAAATCAATTCGGATGTTAAATCGGCACAACTCTCCCCATCTATAAATAAACGTATTGAGATTTTAACCAAGCACTTAGAGAAAATGGAAATTAAAAAAAGGGAGCTGGAAGAAGTGATTTCTACTACAAAAGGAAAACTGGATACATATTATTCAATTTTGAAAGAGGAAGTGGAAAACAAATGAAACATTTAAATATATACATAATGTTACTTGGCTTCTCTATTTTCACGGGAGCTACTTTTAATCTTGCAAAATATACAGTTGGATATTTTTCTCCATCGTCTTCTGCGGCATGGCGTTTCGGTTTAGCGGCTGCAGTGATGCTCATCATTTTGATTTTTACTGAAGGTATAAAGAAGAGTCAATTACGGAAAAACGCCGTTTCATACATTGTTCTTGGAATTATAGGAATCTTTGGATTTAATGCCTTGTTTTTTGTTGGTTTAAAATATACATCTCCCGTTAACGGAGCATTAATAATGGGGCTGAATCCTTTATTAACAGCAATTCTCGCTCGAATTATCTTAAAGGACAACATGACAAAAAAACAAGTACTCGGCATATTCTTTGCATTCATCGGTGTATTGTTAGTCATTACACAAGGTTCTATCGAAACCATTAAAACCTTATCAATTTCAGGAGGAGACTTAATAATCTTTACAGGTAACGTTTGTTGGGCACTTTATGGCGTACTTGGACGTCGGTTTGTAAAGGATGGTACACCGCTATCTACAACCACTTATACGATGGTTATTGGTGCTGTTAGTTTAATAGTAGTTTCCTTATTTACATCCAAACCTGTTTCTTTATCGAACATCCCGATTGGAGTTTGGGGGGCAATTGCTTTTATGGCTTTCTTTACAAGTGTTTTGGGTTACCTATGGTGGAATCAGGGGATTAAAGAGATTGGGGCTAGTAAAACATCTTTATTTTTCAACCTTGTTCCCGTTGTAACGATGATTATTTCATTTGCCGTTGGAACACCAATAAAGGTATTTCAAGTTATTGGGGCTGTGTTAGTTATATTAGGCGTTTTAACCGCTTCGGGGGTAATACGTATTCCTAAGTACAATACTAAAGAACAGTCAGCTATATAAAGAAATAGGGATTATTTTTGAGAAAATGTGTTAAGTTAAATATACACTAATTATAGGAAGAAGGTGATCCCATGCCAAACAAAAGTAAACCCAATAGATTAATCAATGAGAAATCACCATACTTACTCCAACACGCCCACAACCCTGTGGACTGGTACCCTTGGGGAGAAGAAGCATTTGAAAAAGCAAAACGCGAAAACAAGCCGGTTCTGGTCAGCATCGGTTATTCGACTTGCCATTGGTGCCACGTGATGGCTCACGAAAGCTTTGAAGACGAAGAAATCGCGCGTCTTCTCAATGAACGGTTTGTGGCGATTAAAGTCGACCGGGAAGAGCGGCCGGATGTGGATTCTGTTTATATGAGAATATGCCAGCTGATGACCGGGCAGGGCGGCTGGCCGCTGAATGTGTTTATCACGCCTGATCAGAAGCCGTTTTACGCGGGTACATATTTTCCAAAGACGAGCAAATTCAATCGTCCCGGTTTTGTTGATGTGCTTGAGCATCTGTCTGAGACGTTTGCGAACGACCGTGAGCATGTCGAGGATATTGCGGAGAACGCCGCTAAACATTTGCAGACCAAAACAGCCGCCAAATCAGGCGAAGGCCTTAGCGAGTCAGCGATTTCCCTGACATTCCAGCAGCTTGCCAGCGGGTTTGATACGATCTACGGCGGTTTCGGGCAGGCACCGAAATTTCCGATGCCCCATATGCTGATGTATTTGCTTCGTTATCATCACAATACGGGGCAGGATAACCCTTTATACAACGTGACGAAAACGCTGGACAGCATGGCGAATGGCGGCATTTACGATCATATCGGCTATGGGTTCGCCCGCTATTCGACCGATGACGAGTGGCTCGTTCCCCACTTTGAAAAAATGCTGTACGACAATGCGCTGCTGCTAACCGCTTATACCGAAGCCTACCAGGTCACGCAAAACAGCCGCTATAAAGAGATTTGTGAGCAGATCATTACGTTCATTCAGAGGGAAATGACTCATGAAGACGGAAGCTTTTTCTCTGCTTTAGACGCGGATACAGAAGGAGAAGAAGGAAAGTACTACGTGTGGTCAAAGGAAGAAATTCTGAAAACGCTCGGGGACGATCTCGGAACGCTGTATTGCCAAGTGTATGACATCACTGAAGAAGGAAACTTTGAAGGCAAAAATATTCCTAACCTCATTCACACAAAGTGGGAACAAATCAAAGCCGATGCCGGGTTAACCGAAAAAGAGCTCAGTCTCAAACTCGAAGACGCAAGACAGCAGCTCTTGAAGATACGCGAGGAAAGAACCTATCCGCATGTCGATGATAAAGTGCTCACCTCATGGAACGCGCTGATGATCGCGGGTTTTGCGAAAGCGGCAAAGGTATACCAGGAGCCGAAATATCTCAGCCTAGCGAAAGACGCCATCACATTTATTGAAAACAAATTAATCATCGACGGCCGTGTGATGGTCCGATATCGTGATGGCGAAGTGAAAAACAAAGGCTTTATCGACGATTATGCTTTTCTCCTATGGGCCTATCTCGATCTCTATGAAGCTTCGTTTGATCTATCTTTTTTACAAAAAGCGAAGAAACTAACAGACGATATGATCAGCTTATTTTGGGATGAGGAGCATGGCGGATTCTACTTCACCGGACACGATGCAGAAGCCTTAATCGTACGGGAAAAAGAAGTGTACGACGGCGCCGTGCCTTCAGGAAACAGTGTGGCAGCTGTTCAGCTGCTGCGTCTCGGGCAAGTCACAGGCGACTTATCACTGATCGAAAAAGCGGAAACAATGTTTTCCGTGTTCAAGCCAGACATAGAAGCGTATCCGAGCGGCCATGCTTTCTTTATGCAAAGTGTGTTAAGGCATCTGATGCCTAAAAAAGAAATCGTGATTTTTGGCAGCGCAGACGATCCAGCCAGAAAACAAATTATAGCGGAGCTTCAAAAAGCCTTTAAGCCCAACGACTCCATTCTGGTGGCAGAGCAGCCTGAGCAATGCAAAGACATTGCGCCATTTGCAGCAGACTACCGCATCATAGACGGCAAAACAACCGTTTATATTTGTGAAAACTTCGCCTGCCAGCAGCCGACAACAAATATTGAAGAAGCGATCCACACATTAATAAGCAGCAGGGATTAAGACCCTTGCTGCTTACTTTTTGATTTCTTATGGTACCATAAAGCGATCCCCGCAAACACAAGGTTGACCGCTATCGTAAAGAAAGCCTCCCACATCGGGTTCCCCCGCGTAACGGTAAACAGAGAAGGAATTCTTCCATACACACTGTTTTTTTCTGTAATAAACATACACAAAAACATATTATTCGCGGCATGGGCGCCAAGTGATATTTCGATGCTTCCAGTTTTAATCGTGTAATACGTCCACACAAACCCAAATGTTAAGTACTCAATTCCTGCCCAGACAGCGCCATTGTTCATTTCTGGATTCGCAAAATGCAATACGCCAAACAATCCTCCGACAATCAGTGTCAAAAATAGAGGATTTTTCGTCAATCTCCCGAAAGCTTGAAGCAAAAATCCCCTGAAAAATAGTTCCTCAGCTGATGTCTGAATCGGAACCAAAATGAGGGCAGCCGCTAGCAGCCAGATAAATCGTGATGCATTAAACTCTTGCATTGAATAGCTATCAGGATGAATCACAAAATCAATCAATTGTACGGCGATCATTAGCAAGAAATAAGCAATAAAACCAAAGGAAATTCTCCGCCAATTCATCTTTGAATTTGGTGTTATCACCGTTCGGAAAGGCCGCTTCAAAATAAAGCGCACAGCCAGCCAAACTCCCGGAATGGCGAATAAATAAATCACATGGGACAAATAAAGATCTACGAGAGGATCACTCAACACAGCTTCATCCAAATCAAACGTGATATTGGGATTCACAATAACCGTGAACAGTATAGCGAAAAGGTAAGCTATATTCCCGAATACATATAACCCTACCATCACCAAAAAAGCGAAAAAATATCTCCACAATGTATTGTTTCCTTCTATAGGACGGATAAATGAATTCATTCCTTCTATGTCTCTTCCTTTCAATGAGAATATTACTATATATTTGCATAAATTGGTCTATGAATCTACTGTTTTGGAAATCTTTTAAGCAAAATTAAAATATAAAGTGTGAATTTAGTTCTTCCATCTAGTGATTTGAACTCTGTTGCCAATGAACCAAGATACTTATAATAGTCCCAAGAGGGGAATTTTCAGTCTTTTCTTACTACTTAAAAGGGGGTTTTTTATGAATACGATCTTCAAACAAAAGAATACACATCCTTTCTCAAACGTAGCGAATCGTTTAGACCGCCTTCCGATTTCACGCGTTCATTTCCAAGTGTTAACCGCTCTCGGCATTGTTTATTTCTTTGATCTCGCAGATTTATTTACCCTCAGCAATGTAGCGCCGGCACTGATTGAACATTGGGGCATCCCGCTTTCAACTATTGCTAACGTAACGGCTGCTTCGTTTTTAGGCATGTTTTTAGGCGCTTCACTGGGCGGACGGCTGTCCGATCGAATCGGCCGCAAAAAAGCCTTAAATCTATTTGTCTTTGTTTTCTCAATCGCATCGCTATGCAATGCTGCGGCATGGGACATTCCATCTTTAATGACATTCCGTTTTCTCACCGGATTTGGCGTTGCAGCCGCCATGGTCATTACGAATAGCTATTTGGCGGAATTTTTCCCTTCAAGTGTACGTGGAAAATATATTTCTTTTTGTGCCATGATTGGATTGATCGGGGTTCCGATCACCAACATTGTGTCTGCCTTTGTCATTCCTCTTGGTTCATGGGGATGGAGGCTAGTATTTGTATGGGGTGCCGTCGGCCTTATTTATTTTTTCTTCATCCGCCGTCTGGAAGAGTCACCTCGCTGGCACGAAAATCGCGGGGAATATGCGAAAGCCGATGCGATCCTCAACCGAATTGAGGAACAGGTTGAAAAGGAGAAAGGCCCGCTTCCGGCAGCATCCCAGCCTAAAGTAAGCGAAACTGTTAAGCAGCATGCAGGTTACGCAGGCTTATTGAAAGGCAGAAACCTTAAAATCACCATCGTATTATCTGCTGTATGGATTTTTGAAACGTTTGGGTTTTACGGATTTGCTTCATGGGTTCCAAGCCTGCTAAAAAGCAATGGCGTAACCATGGAAAATACATTATGGTATAACGTATTGCATTCCGTCGGCGCTCCACTTGGCGCACTGCTCGGCTCCATGATTTCCGAAAGATTTCAAAGAAAATGGATTTTAGCTGCGAGTGCGTTTCTGACGGCCATCGCCGGGCTCTTATATGGTATGACTTTTATTCCCATCATGATCATTGTATTTGGTTTTATCGTGAATATCACAGAACGGGTCTTTACCTCGAACTTATACGCCTATACATCTGAACCTTATCCGACTGAATACCGCTCGTCTGGCAGCGGTTTAGCCTATGGTCTTGGCCGTTTTTCAAACATTTTTGGCTCATTGCTTGTCGGATTTATTGCCGTTCAGCTCGGCTATATCAGCGTCTTCTTATTTATTGGGGGCTGCTGGCTCGCATGCTCCTTGCTGTTAATCTTCTTCGGTCCTAATACGAATGCAAAACAGATTTAAAAAAGTCAGTGCGGATCTGCCGCACTGATCTCATTACAATTGCTTCAAAATCCTCGCGGGGTTTCCGCCTACAACAGTATTAGCGGGTACATCCTTAGTGACAACAGATCCAGAAGCAATCACTGCGTTATCACCGATTGTCACTCCCGGGTTAATCACCGCCCGGCCTCCAATCCAAACTTGATCTCCAATTGTCACAGGCTTACCGAACTCCTTCCCGGATTTCCTTTCGATCGGATCAAGAGGATGACCTGCCGTGTAGATATGTACACCTGGCGCAATCAAACAATGACGGCCGATACGCACCTCACACACATCTAAAATGACACAGTCAAAATTAACAAATGTATGATCTCCGATATGAATGTGATAGCCATAATCACAGCGGAATGTCGGCAAAATCGTGACTTGATCCCCAACCGAACCGAGCAGCTCCTTCAAAAGCTCCGTCCGCACTGCATCATCTTCCGGTGTTTCGTTGTATTGTCTAATCAGCTGTCTCGCATGTTTGCGTTCTAGTAATAGTTGTTGATCTTCCGAATTGTATAATTCTCCGGCTGCCATTTTTTCTTTTTCTGTCCTCAGCATTTAAGTCACTCCAGATGTCAGATTGTAATCTCGATCAAATTTCCTTCATCATCCTCAATCACGCTTTCATAGTAGCCGTCTCCTGTTGTCCTCGGGCCGTTTACTACTGCGAAACCATCCGCCTTCAATCGATCAGTCAGTTCGTCAACTTTCTCCCGGCTCCCAACGGAAAAGGCAATATGTGCCCAGCCTGTCATTGTTTGTGAGGGCGGATCGGTCACATTCCCTTTTTTCATAATTTCCAGCCTTGCTCCGGAATCAAACGTAATAAAATAAGACTTAAAATCTTTTTTCTCATTATGATACAAATCATTCGCTTCGCCATTAAAATACGTTTCATAAAAAGACTTCATTCGCTCTAAATCATTGACCCAGACCGCTGTATGTTCAATCTGCATTTCTTCCTCCTCCTTCGCCTTCAATGAAGTTATAAGGTATGAAATGCATTTCAGTTCAAGCTTTTTTCTTAAATTTATGCTGAATTTTGATATCAGCGGGTTCATCCTTCAAAAATAGAGAAAATGCTGCGATGCCGAGCTGCTCAAGGTTCAAATCAAGCGACGGAAAACCAAGAACACGGCTGATAGAAGTATTCCCCTCGCCTATGATTTCAACATCCCAATTATTCTTTTTGGCAAATAGATGAATTCCAGCTGCCACTTCATCGCTATTTGCATAAATAGCAGTCGGAACCCGTCCGCTCATATAAAAATGTTCAGCTGCCAGCTCACCATCATTCATATCGTTGCACCCGGACAGCATATGGCGGTCTTCCAACCTTCCGCAGACAGCTTTATAGGCCCCAGCTTTATCAGCCGTGCTCGGGCTCCTATCAGCTTCTCTGACACACGTAAAAGCAATATTCTCATGTCCGCGGCTCTTTAAATAGCGAAAACTCTCTGCATAAGCAGCTTTTCTGTCATTAAAAGCACAAGGGACATCAATGTCTCCGGTATCCTCACAAGCGATGATCGGCCCATATTCCCGATAAGCTAAAATGCTGTCCCAATGATTGGCGCGGGAAGTAATGATGAGACCGTCTATTTTCTTCGTTCTTAACAGCTCTAAATATTTGATTTCAATAGCGGGGTTATAATTGGTGGGGAGGAGGGTCGTTGCATACTCATGCTGAAAAGCCGCCTTGGTGATTCCGTTAACGATTTTATCAAAGCAGGGATGATCGCTATAAGGCAGAATCACACCGACCGTATGGGTTTTCCCGCGAATGAGATCGATTGCGGTTCGATTTGGTGTATAATCCAAATCCTTCATGACTTGTTGAACAAGCTTTCTCTTTTCTTCAGACACATACGGATGATGATTCAATACACGCGAGACAGTCGAAACAGATACATTTGCCAGTCTTGCGATCTCTTTTATATTTGCCATCTCTTTCTCCTTTTTCATATAAAAAAAGCAGTAAGTGTAAAATCCTTACTGCTATCTCATCATATATTGATGATAAGTTCAACAGGACAATGGTCGGAACCCATGACATCCGCTGATATGCTGGCATCTTCAATCTGTTCCTTGAGTCTTTCAGAAACAACAAAATAATCAATCCGCCATCCAATATTTCTGTCCCGGGCGCCGGCACGATACGACCACCAGGAATAAGCGCCTTCAAGATCAGGATAAACATGACGAAAAGAATCAACAAAGCCAGCTTCTAAGAAACGAGTGAATGCCCCTCTTTCTTGATCTGAAAATCCAGCGTTATTCCGGTTCGCCTTTGGATTTTTCAAATCAATCTCCTGATGGGCTACATTCAAATCACCGCATAAAATCACTGGTTTTTTCTGATCCAATTCAAGAATATAAGACAATAAAGCCTCTTCCCATTGCATGCGGTAATCAATCCGCTCTAATCCCCTTCTGGAATTGGGCGTGTAAACAGTCATCACAAACACGTTTTCAAATTCCAGCGTAATCACTCTGCCTTCTTGGTCATGCTCTTCTACTCCGATACCGTAGATGACCTGCAGCGGTTCTTGCTTAGAAAAAACAGCTGTGCCGGAATATCCTTTTTTCACTGCATAATTCCAATACACATGATAGCCTTCAGGCTGGAGATCAACCTGGCCGTCCTGTATCTTCGTTTCCTGAAGACATATAATATCTGCATCCTCTTCTTTCAAATAAGAGAGGAAATCCATTTTTCTCATCACAGCCCGCAGGCCGTTTACATTCCATGAAATCAACTTCATGTTTCATCCTCCCCCCTATAAAAAAGAGCAAGAACCCGAAGGTCCTTGCTCTTTACGTATCAGCTTACTCACCGCTTACGTATGGAAGTAAAGCCATTTGACGTGCGCGTTTGATCGCTGCAGTCAATTTACGTTGGTATTTAGCGTTTGTTCCAGTTACACGACGTGGTAAAATTTTACCGCGCTCAGAAACAAACTTTTTAAGAAGATCTACATCTTTGTAGTCGATGTGCGTGATACCGTTAGAAGTGAAATAACACACTTTACGGCGTTTCGCACGACCGCCTCTGCGTCCTCCTGCCATTGTCATTTCCCTCCTTTCTTTTTCATTTTAGGCGATAATCACATTAGAATGGAAGATCATCATCCGAGATGTCAATCGGTTTGCCGTCGTTGGCAAATGGGTCATCATTAAAGCTGTTCCCCTGATTGCGTCTCTGGTTGTTTTGATTTCCCCCAAATGGATTATCATTTTGGCCTCCGCCAAAGTACTGGCCTCCGCCGCTGTTTCCTTCGTTGTATCCACCTGAACCAGAACCGCCGCCGTTTTTCGGCTCAAGAAATTGAACACTTTCAGCTTGGACCTCTGTCACGAAGACACGCTGTCCTTGCTGGTTTTCATAGTTTCTTGTTTGTAAACGGCCATCTACGCCTGCAAGGCTTCCTTTTTTCAAGAAGTTTGCAACGTTTTCGGCTTGTCTTCTCCAAGTGACACAATTAATGAAATCGGCCTCACGTTCTCCGGACTGGTTCGTAAATGTACGATTCACAGCAAGAGTAAACGTAGCAACAGCCGCACCGTTTGGCGTATAACGAAGCTCTGGGTCTTTTGTCAGTCTTCCGACTAATACAACTCGGTTAAGCATAAGAAAGACCACCTTTTACCATTATATATTTCAAAATTGCTTATTCTTCTTCTTTAACAACAATGTGGCGAATGATATCGTCACTGATCTTAGCTAGACGGTCAAATTCTTGAACTGCCGCAGCGTCAGCTTGAACGTTTAAGATTTGGTAGAAACCGTCGCGGAAATCATTGATTTCGTAAGCAAGACGACGTTTACCCCAATCCTTTGTTCCAGTGATCTCCGCACCGTTAGAAGTCAGAACGTTGTTGAAACGCTCGATAACTGCTTTTTTAGACTCTTCGTCAATGTTTGGGCGGATAATGTACATAACTTCGTACTTTCTCATCTGTTTGCACCTCCTTTTGGACTAAGCGGCCCATAATGGGCAAGGAGCAATAATTCTATTACTCACAATTTTATATTATACCAAAGCTCTTGTCCCTTTACAACTGCATCCTATACATTAAATCGGAAATGAATAACATCTCCGTCTTGGACCACATATTCTTTCCCTTCAAGGCGGACTTTTCCTGCCTCTTTAGCTCCTGCCATACCGCCGCCCGCAAGAAGATCCTCATAAGCAACTGTCTCAGCACGAATGAAGCCCCGCTCAAAGTCACTATGAATAATTCCTGCACACTCAGGGGCTTTCATGCCTTTTTTGAATGTCCAAGCTCTGACTTCCTGTTCTCCGGCTGTGAAATATGTTGCGAGGCCGAGAAGAGAGTAAGACGCTTTGATCAGCTGATCAAGACCTGATTCTTGAATGCCCAGCTCTTCCAAGAACATTTGCTTTTCTTCGCCTTCAAGCTCAGCAATTTCAGATTCGATTTTTGCACACACAACGATAACTTCTGCGTTTTCGCCGGCAGCGTACTCGCGAATCTTCGCTACATTTTCATTGCCAGATGGATCAGCAACTTCATCTTCACTTACGTTGGCCACGTACAAAATAGGCTTCGAAGTCAGTAGATGGAGCTGCTTCACAAGCTTTTGCTGCTCTTCAGTGAATTCTACAGATCGAGCAGGCTTTTCACTTTCAAACGCTTCTTTCAGTTTAGATAAAATCTCAAACTCAAATACAGCGTCTTTATCTTTTTGCTTCGCAAGCTTGCTGACGCGTGTAATCCGCTTTTCAACCGTTTCCATATCAGCGAGGATCAGCTCAAGGTTGATCGTTTCAATGTCATCAATCGGATCAACCTTTCCGGAAACGTGTGTAATGTTGTCATCCGAAAAAGCACGGACAACGTGGCAAATCGCGTCAACTTGGCGAATATGAGATAGGAACTTGTTGCCGAGTCCTTCTCCTTTAGATGCGCCCTTTACAATCCCTGCAATATCAGTGAATTCAAAAGCAGTCGGCACAGTCTTCTTCGGGTTGACCAGCTCAGTCAGCTTTTGCAGACGATCATCCGGCACCTCTACAATTCCCACGTTCGGATCAATTGTACAGAACGGGTAGTTGGCTGATTCGGCACCGGCCTGTGTAATTGCGTTAAATAGTGTTGATTTTCCGACGTTCGGCAAACCAACAATTCCAGCTGTTAAAGCCATTCTTTCATCTCCTCTATATAAAACCGTCATTGTATGAGCGTATTTTGAACCTAGAGCAATTATAAGGAGGTTCACTGGAAAAGACAAGCTGACAAAAAAGCATTTTCAGCCTGCCAATCCCTTTGATTATGCTTTTTTCAAGCCTACTAAACAGTCAAAAAGCGTACTTCCCATTCCATTATCAGAATTTGTATCATTTGTCAGTGCATTGACTGACCCTCCAAAAGCCGCCCACATGCCTTCATCTATATTAATCGTCTTCGCATGAGCCTGCTTCATCACTTTCACCTTGCCCTTCAAGCGTCCGCGGTCATTAAAGATGACAACCTCGTCTCCATCCTGAAGATTCTGCTCAGCCGCTATATCTGGAGAAATATCGACCTGAACGTGCTGAAGCTTTTCAATAAACGGCACATGCTGTGAATGGTTGGAACGCTGCGGATGAATGGATAACAGCGTATAAGGGTACTTTTCAGCTAACTCCTCATTATGGAAAACAGATTCTTCGGGCACATTTAATTGAAGCGAGCCGCTAAATCCCTTTTGCTCAGCTAGCGACGAAGTAAATTCAAATTTTCCACTCGGCGTCAAAAACTGATAATCATCCCACGGCACCTGTTTTACTGGAAGAGGGAGGTGGCCTTTTTCTTTTAAACGCTCAAGTGTCACATCCTCTGCTTCCAATGAGGAAAGCCCCATCTCTAAAAATTCTTGAGTGCTGTATTCAAACAGCTCGCCAAACCCAAGACGTTTTGCAAGCTCTGACCAGATCCAGCTGTCCGACTTCGCTTCACCCTGCGGCTCCACAATCTTCTTCCCGTACTGAACATAATGATGATACATACTGGAATAGTAGATATCTTCTTCTTCAAAAACAGTGGCAGTCGGCAAAACATAATCACATAGCTTTGCGGTATCCGTCATAATGGAATCAATCGCGACCGTCATTGGAACCTTTTCAAAAGCTTGTCTCACCTTATTTGTATTCGGCACCTGAGTCAGCGGATTTCCGCACGTCACAATAATCATCTCAATCGCAGGATCAGCAGCGGTCAACACTTCTTCAGCCTGCGTCATCATTGAAAAAGAACGTGATGTTGTTTTTAATTCCGGCAACGTCAGCTTTGTTTTTGCAAAGCTCTCGCCAATCTGGACATTTCCGAAATTCGCGCCGCCGCCCTTAATTCCGACATTTCCGCTTGCCGCAACGAGTGCATCAATCCAACGAATCGTTCCGCCGCCGTTTTTATATCGCTGCATGCCAAGCCCCATAAAAGTAGACACCGGACCATCAGCATACAAACCGGCCAGATACTCCAGCTCCTCCATAGAAGTTTCTGTTTTCACAATAAACTCTTCCAGAGAAACAGTTTTCAAAAGCTCTTTCACATCATCAAAACCGACAGAATGCTCAGAAATAAACGTTTCATCCGTTCTTCCCGTCTCAATCAGAACCTTCAAAACGGCTGCCGCAAGCCAGCCGTCCATTCCAGGCTTTACAGAGATATAGCGGTCAGCAAGCTTTGCAGTCGGGTTGAAGATCGGATCAATCACCGTAATCGTGGCGCCCTTCTTTTTCACCTGCTGCAAGTGATGGTATAAGTGCATATTTGTTCTGGATACATTTCTTCCCCACACAACAACATGCTTGCTGTTGTAAATATCAAGCGGGCCGTGACCGTACGAACGGCCAAAATCCCAGCTTTGCGCCTCGATGCCGGAGCCCCAGCATATGCTTCCGACGATTTCAGTCACGCCTCCATATCCATTAAAAAAACGCTGATCAAGCGCTTTTAACAGACCGTTATTCGCATAATCATGGCTGTGCAAAACAGCAGTCGTCTCCGACGTTTCCTTGATTTCCCGAAGTTTATCGGCAATTTCATCAAGTGCCTGCTCCCAAGAAATCCGCACAAACTCGCCATTTTGTTTTTTCATTGGATAGCGAAGCCGATCAGGAGAATTTGTTTTTGTCTCAAGCATTCTGCCGCGGCCGCAGATTTTACCTTCCGTAATCGGATGGTTTGGATCTCCGTCCACTTTTGTTACCTTTCCATCATCAACAGTCACCAAAAAGCCGCAGCTGTCCCAACAATTCAGCGGACATGCCGACTGATGCACTTTGCTCATCGCCGTCTTCTCCTTACCTTCTATATGAAAAAGCATGAGTGTCGGCCTATTTATGAAGTAGGCTCCTCATGCTTGACTAGTACTTTTTTTAGTTTTCTTTCAAATTCTCTTCTCGGAATCATAACACTGTGAGAGCATCCCTCACACTTAATTCGAATATCCATTCCCATGCGTATAATTTTCCAGCTGTTCGCTCCGCATGGATGCGGTTTTTTCATTTCTACGATATCATTCAGGCCAAAGTCTTTATCCGCCAAGACCCTTCACCTCTTTTCCTAAACTGCTGTATCTATTGTACAAAAAAACTGATCATAAGAGCAATCAAGATACCCGAAAAGAAATACATCCTCTTATTTCCATTTACTCAAAATAGGATATAAGAGCAGACAAACTAACAAATACAAATTGAGCATCCCATATATCGGATACAAGAACGCGATCAAATCAGAAAATCCGAAAGAAGTAAAAGGTACCATTAACACTAACAAAATCAACACAATCATCCATCTCGGCATATGAATAAACGCCATCAGCCGGCTGGACAGCCCCAGCAAACCAGCTACCGTCGTCGTGTAAATCGCCAGGCACAGCACCGCCGTCATACATAAAAAAAGGAAATAAGGCGCACCCTCCAGAACGGCAAACAGCGGTATTTCAAACTGAGAAAGGGAGCCCGCCAGCTCCACCAACGTTTCATTATAAACAAATGAGATCACGCCAAAAATAAGACCGCTTGCCACACTTGCGATTTTTGCTTCTCCGAGCCCTTTCATCTCTTTCCCAACAGAGGATAAAATCGCAACAACTGAAAGGATGTTTAAAGAGGTAAACGTAATGCTCGCAGGCCAGTTATACTGCTGGGACAAATCAATCGTCCACGTATGGTGATGTGTGCTCTGAAAGGAGATCAACGCATATAAAAGCCCCGCTACTAACACAGGAATCAAAATACTATTTATAGATAATATTCCTTTCACATCCCACAAAAACAAACACACTGTCACGATGCAAATCAGCGTGATTCCCCACCAGAAAGGAAGCTTGTACATTTGCAGGGTCACACCGCCTCCGGCAATCATCACCATAGTCGTCGAAAACAAATAAAAAATGATGAGGACATCATAAATTTTCGCCAGCCATGGCCCCATTAAATGCTCCAGAACCGGCAGAAAATGAGTGGATTGAACCTTAAAACTGATTTTCATCACAATATAAGACGAGAAAATGAACATAATTGTAAACAGCACAATAGCAAGTCCGCTTTCCGCCCCAAAAAACTGCCATATCTCCTGACCGCTCGCATATCCGGCCCCGATCAGGCTCCCTAATATGAGCAGCATCCACTTCATTCCGGCTCTCCACAACACTATCACCTCATAGACAAAGTTCAGCTTGTTCCCGTTATTGTTACTATATAAATAAAGGAAAGCAAAAATGCCATATTTTCATAGACATTTAAATACAAGGTGAAATTATCATACGAAATACACATAAAAAAAGACTGCTGATGGAGGCAGTCTAAAAATATATCATTTTGCAGTGGAATGAAGGAATGAACCTCATTAACCATTCCTATCTATAAAGTGTTTTGTAAGCAGACCGTAGCTTGATCATGATCGAGGCAATGGGGGACAATATTTATAATTCACCCACTAACCATTCATAATAACCTCTACTTTTTTAAAATCTCCGGTGTCATACACAAAGCATAAAAAACCGTACTGCTGGATATACTGTAAACAACCTTACATAACGAAACACACACCATAGCAATTCTGTTACCTACTATAACAAGGAAGTGAAACCCATGAATCGAAAAGGCGGGCTTTTTTCCTCTCAGGAACGAGTAAAGCAATATGTTTCACATACAGATGCTGCAGCGGCAAAACAAATCCAAACCATCCTTTCTTCATCCTTACGTAAAGCTGCCGGCAAACCAATTGTTGTGGTTTGTATCGGAACAGACCGTTCAACCGGTGATTCATTGGGCCCGCTCGTAGGAATGAAACTCAAACAGATGCAGCTCACCAGATTCCATGTCTACGGAACCTTATCTGACCCCGTCCATGCTGTGAACATGAAGGATAAAATCAATGACATTCATAAATTACATAAAAACCCATTTGTTATAGCAGTCGATGCATGCTTAGGCCGCGTTAAGAGTGTGGGTTCATTTCAAATCGGGGACGGGCCATTAAAGCCCGGAGCCGGTGTACAAAAAGACCTTCCTGAAGTGGGAGATCTTCATATTAACGGAATCGTGAATGTTAGCGGTTTCATGGAATATTTTGTATTGCAAAATACAAGACTCAACTTGGTCATGAATATGGCCAATGTTCTCGCGGAAGGATTGAGTTTAACAGATCGGACAGAGTGGAGGCAAGAACGCCTTAACCCGTTGCAAAGGCTCACTGGGCGCATATAAAACAAAAACCATCTTCGCTTGAAAGATGGTTTCTTCATTTACGATTCTCGTTCAGACAAAAGCTCTAAAATCCGGTCAAGGTCTTCATTAGAGAAAAATTCAATTTCGATTTTGCCTTTTTTCTTCTGTCTTTTAATATTAACTGTTGTTCCAAAATAATTTTGGAGATAGGATTCCCGTTCTTTTAGAACCGCATCTTTCACAGGTTCTTTTTTCTTTGTTTCACGTGGAACATTCTGATTCAACTGCTGAATCAGCTGCTCAAGCTGGCGAACATTGAGCTGCTCCGCAATCACTTTTTGTACCAGCGGTTCAAGCTTATTTTTGTTTTTTAAGCCAAGAAGCGTGCGTCCATGTCCCATAGAAAGCGTACCTTCGGCAATAAGCTGCTGAATATTTTCTGGCAGTGTCAGCAGTCTTAAATGATTCGCAATATGCGGTCTGCTTTTCCCAAGACGTTTGGCAAGCTGCTCTTGCGTGAGGTCTAAGTGTTTCAACAAGGAGTCATATGCCTGAGCCTCTTCAAGCGGAGATAAATCTTCACGCTGAAGGTTTTCTAATAAAGCAATTTCCCTCATTAACGCCTCTGATAATTCACGGACAATGGCCGGAACTGTATCTAAACCTGCCAGCTTTGCCGCTCGAAAACGCCGTTCACCCGCAACAATATCATAGCCTTTTAAAGATTTTCTGACGATAAGCGGCTGAAGAATGCCATGCTGCAGCACAGATTCTTTTAGTTCAGCTAATGCCTCGTCATCAAAGTGTTTTCTTGGCTGATAAGGATTAGGGCGTAAATCGGCAATTTTAATTTCTTCAACTGTCTCTTCAGACAAATCTACCTGATTAAATAACGCATTAATCCCTTTTCCAAGGCCTTTAGCCATTCGCAGCCACTTCCTTTGCTAAATCTAAATATACTTCCGCACCTCTTGACCGCGGATCGTATAAAATGATGGGTTTTCCGTGACTCGGTGCCTCACTCAGACGGACATTACGCGGAATAACTGTCTTATATACTTTATCCCTAAAATACTTTTTAACCTCTTCAATCACTTGAATGCCAAGGTTTGTCCGGGCATCAAGCATTGTCAGCAATACACCTTCAATCATTAAATCAGTATTCAAATGCTTTTGCACAAGACGTACTGTATTTAATAACTGGCTGAGCCCCTCCAAGGCATAATATTCGCACTGTACAGGAATCACAACGGAATCCGAGGCAGTAAGGGCGTTAATCGTCAGCAAGCCCAATGACGGCGGACAATCAATGATAATATAATCATAATTTTGCTTTACTGCTTCAAGCGCTCTCTTCAATCTCACTTCTCTTGATATTGTAGGAACCAGCTCGATCTCAGCCCCGGCAAGCTGAATCGTCGCAGGAATCACATCCAAGTTCTCTACTGTCGTTGCTTTAATAATATCTATTACATCTGCATCATCTACTAAAATATCGTACACACACTGCTCTACATCGGCTTTTTCAATCCCTAATCCGCTTGTCGCATTTCCCTGCGGATCAATATCTACCAGCAGAACCCTTTTCCCTATGTAAGCCAAACATGCCCCAAGGTTGACAGACGTCGTTGTTTTGCCGACCCCGCCTTTTTGGTTCGTAATTGCTATGATTTTTCCCACGATGTCACCTACTTTCACATGAACATGTACTATCTTGCTTCTATTCTATCAAAAAAAGATTAAAGCGTTTCATTTTTTTCATCATTTTGTTCCGAATCATAAGGGAAATAATTGAAAATTCAAGCACGCTTTATGCTTTCTCTTATAAATTCTGCAATTTCTATGTTTTTTTGACTTAAAAAAGGAATTTCTTAAAGAAAAAAAGAAGAAGTCACAGTACAGAACGTGGAAACAGGATGGTGAGAAAATGGTTTATCAAACGAAGAGAGATGTACCCGTTACGCTGATGATTGTGTTTCTCATATTACTGATACAAGCAGATGCCATTGTTCCTTTTGTGCTGGGAAATATGAGAGTTTCCGGCTGGATCATTTTTATTCTGCTGACTCTTTTAAATGGACTCATCATTTGGAGCTTTATTGACCTAAAATATGTATTGAAGGAACACCATCTGATCATTAAAGCCGGATTGATCAAACATCAAATTCCTTATGAAAAAATCGATAAAGTCGTTCAAAAAAAGAAACTATGGTCCGGTTTTCGTCTGATCGGCTCTCGCCATGCCATCACAATATATTATCAGGGAGGATGGGGACATGCAGTAATTTCACCGCAAAAATCTGAAGAGTTTATCCACAAACTCAAAGAAAAGAATTCTAATATAATAATTTTCACTAAAAGTAAGTGATTACCTTTTATTGAAAATATAAAAAGCTCTCCTGCTTTTCAGGAGAGCTTCTATTTTGGTATGCGAATCGTTAATTGAATATATTCTTCAAATTCTTCTTCTTCCGTATTCAATTTTACACCGCTGTCTTCCACCATTGATAGTGACTGGCGAATCGTGTTCATCGCAATTCTTGTATCTCTGCTGAATGCTTTGCGTCTCGGCTTTGGCTTTCTCTTGCCTTGCTCCAGCATTTTCACCACGCGGTCTTCCGTCTGCTTTACATTTAAACTTTTCTCAATAATCTCTGTGAGCAGTGTGACTTGGAGCTCAGGCTGTTTCAGCGGAATCAGCGCTCTGGCATGGCGCTCGGTGATTTTCTTCTCCATAATCGCCTCTTGGACCGGCTGAGGCAGCTTTAATAACCGAAGCTTATTCGCGATTGTAGACTGCCCTTTTCCTAAGCGCTGTGCGAGTGCCTCCTGTGTTAAATCATGCAGCTCAAGCAGCCTAGCATAAGCATGCGCTTCCTCAATAGAAGACAGTTCTTCCCGCTGCAAGTTTTCGATTAACGCCACAGAAGCGGTTTCCGTGTCGGAAAAATCCTTAATAATTGCCGGAATCTTTTCCCACTCAAGCGATTGCACCGCTCTCCAGCGTCTTTCACCTGCAATGAGTTCGTATTGGCCTTCTTCTTCTGTATGCCTAACAACAATCGGCTGAATAATGCCGTGTGTATGAATGGTCATTGCTAACTCTTTGATTTTTTCATCTGAGAAAATGGTGCGTGGCTGAAAACGGTTGGGAACGATAGCATTTACCGGTATTTCCAGAATCTCTTCTTTGTTTGTATCATGTTCAGCAATCTCCGGCTCCTGTTCCTTCTCACCAAGCCCGAAGAAACGAGAGAATGAATGCTTCATGTACCTACACCACCTTTAAAAACTGCCATTTTTATAATTCTATTTTCTCATGGTTTTTCCTGCTGTACATCCATCAATTTTGATGAAAATATGATGGTATTGTCATATTAGGCTGTCTAAATTACCCTTCAATTGGCGATTTATTAGGAGTTCCCGGTTTTCTTGGATACTTCTTAGGCGTATTTTTTATTTTGCGTATCACCATAATATTACGATCGCTTTCTTCAATAGGCAGCTTAAAAGAATGGATATTGTCAAGTTCTCCTCCAAGCGTCGTGATTGCTTTTTTGCCTGCATTCAGTTCTTCTTCAGCTGATGCGGCTTTTAAAGCAACAAATAAACCGTTTTTCTTCACCAGAGGCAAGCAAAGCTCACTCAAAACAGATAATCTCGCAACTGCTCGTGCCGTCACAATATCATAGCTTTCACGCACGTCTTTCCGTTGCCCGAACGTTTCAGCTCTGTCATGGCAGAATGTTGTATTCTCCAATTGCAAAGCCTCAGATAGCTTTTCTAAAAACGTGATCCGTTTATTCAGTGAATCTACGATTGTGACATTGAGGTGCGGAAAGCATATTTTTATCGGCAGACTTGGAAAACCCGCTCCCGCTCCGACATCACAAATCGTGTTCACCTGATTGAAGTCGACATAAAAAGCAGCTGTAATGGAATCATAAAAATGCTTTAAATACACTTCTTTTTTCTCTGTTATTGAAGTCAGATTGATTTTTTCGTTCCATTCAACCAGCATGTCGTAATACAGCTCAAATTGCTCCAGCTGACGGGGAGAAAGGGAGATCCCTTTTTCCGCCAAACCAGAAGTAAATTCTTCAATATTCATGCCGTCATCCTTTCTATTCGGCTATCTTCGCAATGCGTCCCTGCTCTAAATACACCAATAGAATTGAAATGTCCGCCGGGTTTACACCGGAAATGCGGGAAGCTTGGGCAACAGACAAAGGCCGTACATTTTTCAGTTTTTGACGCGCCTCGGTCGCAATCCCCTTAATTGCGTCATAATCAATTCGGTCTGGAATTTTTTTATTTTCCATCTTCTTCAGTTTTTCCACTTGCTGAAGAGATTTTTCAATATATCCTTCATATTTCACTTGGATTTCTACTTGTTCTGCCACGTCTTGAGGAACCGGCACTTCTGGCGGCGCCAGTTTTGTGACTGTTTCATAGTTCATTTCAGGACGCTTCATCAAGTCTGTGCCGCGAACTCCATCTTTCAATTCGCTTCCGCCAAGAGAACGGATATATTCTTGATTTTCCGGAGACGGCTTGATAATTACAGAATGAAGACGTTTTTTCTCCGCCTCGATCGCCGCTTTTTTCTTCTCAAAAGCCGCATAGCGCTCATCAGAAATCAATCCAATGCGGTGTCCGATTTCTGTCAGACGCAAATCAGCATTGTCATGTCGAAGCAGCAATCTGTATTCAGCACGTGATGTCAAAAGACGATATGGCTCATTGGTACCTTTTGTCACAAGGTCATCAATCAGAACACCAATATAGGCGTCAGAACGGCTTAGAATTACTTCTTCTTTTCCAAGCGCTTTTCGTCCTGCATTGATTCCCGCCATAATCCCTTGTCCCGCAGCTTCTTCATAACCGGATGTTCCGTTAATTTGGCCTGCAGTGTAAAGGTTTGTGATTTTTTTTGTTTCAAGTGTCGGCCAGAGCTGTGTCGGTACGATTGCATCATACTCGATCGCATAGCCGGCTCTCATCATTTGCACGTTTTCAAGTCCAGGAATCGTTGCAAGCATTCTTTGCTGTACGTCTTCTGGAAGACTTGTAGATAAACCTTGGACATAGACTTCCTGTGTATTTCTGCCTTCCGGCTCAAGGAAGATTTGGTGACGCGGTTTATCATTAAAACGGACAACTTTATCTTCAATGGATGGGCAGTATCTTGGGCCCGTACCTTTGATCATACCGGAATACATCGGTGAACGGTGCAGGTTGCTGTCAATAATCTCATGTGTCTCAGGGCTTGTATATGTCAACCAGCAAGGGAGCTGATCTGTGATATATTCCACTGTTTCATATGAGAAAGCGCGAGGCACATCGTCACCAGGCTGAATTTCCGTTTTGCTGTAATCAATCGTGTCGCTTTTAACGCGAGGCGGCGTACCTGTTTTAAAACGAACAAGGTCAAAACCAAGTTCCTCCAAATGCTCAGAAAGCTTAATAGAAGGCTGCTGGTTATTTGGGCCGCTTGAGTAAGACAGATCGCCAAGAATAATACGTCCTCTTAAATATGTCCCTGTCGTCATGACAACTGCTTTCGCACGATAATGTGCACCGGTTTGTGTAATAACGCCTCGGCATTCGCCGTCTTCAACGATCAGCCGCTCCACAATTCCTTGCAGCAATGTTAAGTTTGGTTCTTTTTCAAGCGTATTTTTCATTTCGTGCTGATATTGGAATTTGTCTGCTTGCGCACGCAATGCACGAACCGCAGGACCTTTTCCTGTATTCAGCATTCTCATTTGAATATGCGTTTTATCGATGTTTCTTCCCATTTCTCCGCCGAGCGCGTCAATTTCGCGGACGACAATCCCTTTTGCGGGGCCGCCGACAGACGGATTACATGGCATAAATGCAACCATATCTAGGTTGATGGTCAAGACAAGCGTTTTGGCGCCTTGACGTGCAGATGCGAGGGCAGCCTCAACACCGGCATGCCCGGCGCCAATCACAATCACATCGTATTGGCCTGCTTCATACCCCATGATTCTAGTTCCTCCTTTTATTATTTTCCTAAACAGAATTGAGAAAAGAGCTGATCAATTAAGCTTTCGTGGACAGAATCTCCAATGATTTCCCCTAAAAGCTCCCAGCATCTTGTAAGGTCAATTTGCACCATGTCGATCGGGACATCCTGTTCGATGCCGCTAAGCGCATCTTCAATGGCGCGTTTTGCTTGCTGTAAAATAGAGATGTGACGTGTGTTGCTGACATAAGTCAGATCTCCGCCTTCAATGGCACCCGTGTAGAACAGCGATTGAATCGCTTCTTCCAGATCATTGATGCCTTCCTCTTTTAAAAGAGATGTCGTAACAACTGGACGTCCATTGGCAAGCTCACGGACACGTTCAGTGTCAATCTTCGCCTCAAGGTCAGTCTTATTCAAAATCACGATAACATCCATGCCCTCAACGGCTTCAAAAAGCTTCACGTCTTCTTCAGAAAGCTCTTCACTATAATTAAGCACAAGTAAAATCAGGTCCGCTTCCTTTAGAACCTGGCGAGAACGTTCAACACCGATTCGCTCAACAATATCCTCTGTTTCACGAATACCTGCTGTATCAACCAGACGAAGCGGGACGCCCCTTACATTCACGTATTCCTCAATCACATCCCGTGTCGTTCCGGGAATATCGGTTACAATGGCTTTTGCCTCATGAACGAGGCTGTTCAGAAGAGATGATTTTCCTACGTTTGGCCGGCCGATAATGACGGTAGAAAGACCTTCACGTAAGATTTTTCCTTGCTCAGAAGTCCTCAGCAGCGCCTCAATTTCCTTTTTCACGACGGTTGCCTTTTCGACTAAAATCTGATGCGTCATTTCCTCTACATCATCATACTCCGGATAATCGATATTCACCTCAACATGGGCCAGTGTTTCTAAAATCTCACTGCGCAAACGGCGCACCAAAGCAGAAAGACGCCCTTCCATTTGATTCATAGCAACGTTCATTGCCCGGTCCGTTTTCGCTCTGATTAAGTCCATAACCGCTTCCGCCTGTGAAAGATCGATTCGGCCGTTTAAAAACGCACGTTTCGTAAATTCACCAGGCTCTGCCAGTCTCGCTCCCTCTCTCAATGCAAGCTGAAGCACTTGGTTCACAGTCACAATTCCCCCGTGACAGTTAATCTCGATGACATCTTCTCGTGTAAAAGTTCTCGGCGCTTTTAACACTGATACCATTACTTCCTCAACGACACGATCCGAAGGTCTGTCTACGATATGACCATAATGAATCGTATGTGATTCGACCGAGCTGAGTGTTTTCCCCTTCGGTCCCTTATAAATTTTATCTGCGATTTGAATGGCTTCTGGTCCGCTCAACCGTACAATCGCAATCGCGCCTTCTCCCATCGGTGTGGAAATTGCCGCAATTGTATCCATGTTGTTCACCTCTCTTTACTTATACTTCATCTATATAAAAAAATATTTATTATGCCAAAACTAAAAGATAACATAGTTTGGTTCGAAGTGGAAGATTTGTTATCCACAGAAATAGAAATTCGTCCCTTATTACTTTAACTTATCCACATGTGAATAACAATTAATTTTATTTCCTGAACTTCCTTTTTATCAACAGGATACACCTAAAAAGAAAAAACTTAAACGGCAAAACCTTGATATTACTAGGAAAAGTAGATTTTTCGGATACAAAAAAACCGAAATCCAATTTTTATCGGACTTCGGTTTTATGCTATCTTTTATGGGAAATAACGAGATGACGATTTTCGCCTTCACCCATTGAATATGTTTTGATCTGGTGGTTTGCATATCCAGAAAGAGTATCGTGAATAATTTTTCTTTCGCTGGACGGCATAGGCTCAAGCTGGATGGATTTTTTCGTTTTCAAAACTTGGTCAGCAAGCTTGATGGCCAGATGGCTCAGTGTTTCTTTTCTTTTCAAACGATAGTTTTCTGCATCCACCGTCACATTTTTGTATTGGCCTGGATAACGGTTAAGGGCAAGCTGTGTCAAAGTTTCAAGGGCGTTTAAGGTTTGTCCTCTTTTCCCAATCAACAATGCTGCCTTTTCACCTGTTATATGATATCTCACTGTCTTTTTGCTTTCTTGAACAGTCACATCAGACTTACCGGCAATGGCTTCGGCGATCGTTTGAAGATATAACTTCGCTTGCTGAATCGGATCAATCTTTTCAACCAGCTTTACGATTGCAGGCTTTTTGCCGAAAATACCGAGAAACCCTTTGTTTCCCTCTTCAATAACAGTAATCTCTACCTTATCCTTCGTTAATCCCAGCTCTTGCAATCCGGACTGTACTGCTTCATCGACATTTCGCCCTGCAGCAGTCACATTCCTCACTTTTTCTTTCCTCCGGCTTTTTGCGGCTCAGGATTTTTTTTAATATCAGGTCCTTTAATGAGGAAAGTTTGCGCAATCATAAACAAGTTACCGACTACCCAATAAAGAGAAAGAGCCGCCGGGAAGTTGATAGCAAATACGATAATCATAATTGGCATAATCCAAAGCATCATCGCCATTTGCGGATTTTGCTGCGCATTGCCCGCCATCATCAGTTTTTGCTGAACAAATGTAGCGACACCGGCAACGATAGGAAGGATATAGTAAGGATCTTTTTCTCCTAAGTCAAACCATAAGAAGCTGTGCTCTGAAATCGCCTGGGTTCTCATGATCGCATGATAGAATCCAATTAAAATCGGCATCTGGATCAAAATCGGGAAACATCCCGCCAATGGATTGACACCATGCTTTTGGAATAACGCCATTGTTTCCTGCTGAAGCTTTTGCTGCGTTTTTTGATCCTTTGAGCTGTATTTTTCTTTAAGCTTTTGCATTTCCGGCTGTAAAGCCTGCATCGCTTTCGAACTTCTCAGCTGCTTAATCATCAGCGGTAAAATTAATAAACGAATTAAAATGGTAACTAGAATAATTGAAAGCCCGTAGTTATCTCCCGTCAATTTCGCTACATACGTAATGAGCTCAGACAATGGATATACTACGTACTTGTCCCAGAAATGCGGACTATCTGCAGTGATCGGCTCTTTCACACTCGAGCATCCAGCCAAAAGCATGAATACGCCAACCATACTTAATAGCAACCCTATTCTCCTTTTCAACAACATTTCCTCCTATAATTAATCTTTACACTCTTTTATTGCAAAGCATACTTGTATGTATTTTAGCATCTTTCAGTTTTAAATGGTGTCTTTTTCTGATCAACCAGAAAGGAAGCGCTTTTAAAAGTTGTAAGAAAGCAGTGGTGATGCCTACTTTGACGAAGATTTCTTATATAATGAAGACTTTCTGAATAGATGCTGCAGACTTTTTTTCGTTTCCTCATATGTCAGCTGGCTCGCCGGTTTTCTGGCAATAATGATGTAATCCTTTTCCTTCAGTCTCTCTTTCTCTTCAAGAAAAGCCTGCCGAATCAAACGTTTGATCCGATTTCGCATCACAGCATTGCCAATTTTTTTGCTGACGGAAAGCCCGACACGCAGTTCATCATTTTCAGGCTGATCCAGCGTATATAAGACAAACTGGCGGTTTGCAACTGATGTCCCATGTTTAAACACTTTTTGAAAATCTTCATTTTTCTTTAAACGATTTCGCTTCTTCAAATGACTCACTCCGATACTGGCTGGCAGAAACTTTTAAAATTTATTATGAACATGAGATGCATCTGAACCAGGAAGCATGCCCCGGTTCATTACGCATCACATCTATCTTTTCCCATAACGTGAAAAAAGACCACTGACATTATTCAGTGGCCTAAGCTGATAATACTTTTCTGCCTTTGCGGCGACGGCGTGCTAAAACTAGACGACCGTTTTTTGAACTCATACGGCTTCTGAAGCCATGAACTTTGCTGCGTTTACGGTTATTCGGTTGGAATGTTCTTTTCATTTATGACACCTCCCTCGAGGAATAGCTGTTAAAGACAGTCTTACTTATTATATTTGCGTTACCTATTCATTGTCAACTTCACTAGTGCTTTTATTTCTTGCAACCATAATAGGATACCATACCTTTTCAACTTTCGAAACCTTATTTTTTAGATTCCTTAATTTTACGGAAAAAAGACAAATCCAAATAATTTGCCCCTAAAATCACGCATGTGGATATCTTTTTCGGCTTTTTTTAGTATCCACAGAGGTTATCGACAACATTTTCACATTACCAACCCCTGTGGACAAGGTTTTTTCAACAGGTTGTCCGCTTTGTGGATAAGATTGTGACAACCATTGCAAGCTCTCGTTTATTTTGGTATTATATTTGTGTTTTAACTCTTGATTACTAATACTACCTTTCCTCTTTATCCACAAAGTGTGGATAAGTTGTGGATTGATTTCACACAGCTTGTGTAGAAGGTTGTCCACAAGTTGTGAAATTTGTCGAAAAGCTATTTATCTACTATATTATATGTTTTCAACATTTAATGTGTACGAATGGTAAGCGCCATTTGCTCTTTTTTTGTGTTCTATAACAGAGAAAGACAACATTTTCTATGAAAAGGAGGGACGTGCCGGAAGATGGAAAATATATTAGACCTGTGGAACCAAGCCCTTGCTCAAATCGAAAAAAAGTTGAGCAAACCGAGTTTTGAGACTTGGATGAAGTCAACCAAAGCCCACTCACTGCAAGGCGATACATTAACAATCACGGCTCCCAATGAATTTGCCAGAGACTGGCTGGAGTCCAGATACTTGCATCTGATTGCAGATACTATATATGAATTAACCGGGGAAGAATTGAGCATTAAGTTTGTCATTCCTCAAAATCAAGATGTTGAGGACTTTATGCCGAAACCGCAAGTCAAAAAAGCGGTCAAAGAAGATACATCTGATTTTCCTCAAAATATGCTCAATCCAAAATATACTTTTGATACTTTTGTCATCGGATCTGGAAACCGATTTGCACACGCAGCTTCCCTTGCAGTAGCGGAAGCACCCGCGAAAGCTTACAACCCTTTATTTATCTATGGGGGCGTCGGCTTAGGGAAAACGCACTTAATGCATGCGATCGGCCATTATGTAATAGATCATAATCCTTCTGCCAAAGTGGTTTATCTGTCTTCTGAGAAATTTACAAACGAATTCATCAACTCTATCCGAGATAATAAAGCCGTCGACTTCCGCAATCGCTATCGAAATGTTGATGTGCTTTTGATAGATGATATTCAATTTTTAGCGGGGAAAGAACAAACCCAGGAAGAATTTTTCCATACATTTAACACATTGCACGAAGAAAGCAAACAAATCGTCATTTCAAGTGACCGACCGCCAAAGGAAATTCCGACACTTGAGGACAGATTGCGCTCACGTTTTGAATGGGGACTTATTACAGATATCACACCGCCTGATCTAGAAACGAGAATTGCAATTTTAAGAAAAAAAGCCAAAGCAGAAGGCCTCGATATTCCGAACGAGGTTATGCTTTACATCGCGAATCAAATCGACAGCAATATTCGGGAACTCGAAGGAGCATTAATCAGAGTTGTCGCTTATTCATCTTTAATTAATAAAGATATTAATGCTGATCTGGCCGCTGAGGCGTTGAAAGATATTATTCCTTCCTCAAAACCGAAAGTCATTACGATAAAGGAAATTCAGAGGGTAGTAGGCCAGCAATTTAATATTAAACTCGAGGATTTCAAAGCAAAAAAACGGACAAAGTCAGTAGCTTTTCCGCGTCAAATCGCCATGTACTTATCAAGGGAAATGACTGATTCCTCTCTTCCTAAAATCGGTGAAGAGTTTGGAGGACGTGATCATACGACCGTTATTCATGCGCATGAAAAAATTTCAAAACTGCTGGCAGATGATGAACAGCTTCAGCAGCATGTAAAAGAAATTAAAGAACAGCTTAAATAGCAGGACCAGGGATCAATCGGGGAAAGTGTGAATAACTTTTCGGAAGTCATACACAGTCTGTCCACATGTGGATAGGCTGTGTTTCCTGTCTTTTTCACAACTTATCCACAAATCCACAGGCCCTACTATTACTTCTACTATTTTTTATAAATATATATATTAATACATTATCCGTTAGGAGGATAAAAATGAAATTCACGATTCAAAAAGATCGTCTTGTTGAAAGTGTCCAAGATGTATTAAAAGCAGTTTCATCCAGAACCACGATTCCCATTCTGACTGGTATTAAAATTGTTGCATCAGATGATGGAGTATCCTTTACAGGGAGTGACTCAGATATTTCTATTGAATCCTTCATTCCAAAAGAAGAAGGAGATAAAGAAATCGTCACTATTGAACAGCCCGGAAGCATCGTTTTACAGGCTCGCTTTTTTAGTGAAATTGTAAAAAAATTGCCGATGGCAACTGTAGAAATCGAAGTCCAAAATCAGTATTTGACGATTATCCGTTCTGGTAAAGCTGAATTTAATCTAAACGGACTGGATGCTGACGAGTATCCGCACTTGCCTCAGATTGAAGAGCATCATGCGATTCAGATCCCAACTGATTTGTTAAAAAATCTAATCAGACAAACAGTATTTGCAGTGTCCACCTCAGAAACACGCCCTATCTTGACAGGTGTAAACTGGAAAGTGGAGCAAAGTGAATTATTATGCACTGCAACGGATAGCCACCGTCTTGCATTAAGAAAGGCGAAACTTGATATTCCAGAAGACAGATCTTATAACGTCGTGATTCCGGGAAAAAGTTTAACTGAACTCAGCAAGATTTTAGATGACAACCAGGAACTTGTAGATATCGTCATCACAGAAACCCAAGTTCTGTTTAAAGCGAAAAACGTCTTATTCTTCTCACGGCTTCTGGACGGGAATTATCCAGACACAACCAGCCTGATTCCGCAAGACAGCAAAACAGAAATCATTGTGAACACAAAAGAATTCCTTCAGGCCATTGATCGTGCATCTCTTTTAGCTAGAGAGGGACGCAACAACGTTGTAAAACTGTCCGCAAAACCGGCTGAATCCATTGAAATTTCTTCCAATTCACCGGAAATCGGTAAAGTTGTGGAAGCAATTGCTGCGGATCAAATTGAAGGTGAGGAATTAAATATCTCTTTTAGTCCAAAATATATGCTGGATGCACTAAAGGTGCTTGAAGGAGCAGAAATACGCGTAAGCTTTACAGGTGCAATGAGACCTTTCTTAATTCGCACGCCGAATGATGAAACGATTGTACAGCTTATCCTCCCTGTCAGAACCTATTAATCCGATACACTGCTGCCGACTTGTCGGCAGCTTTTCTATTCGGTATCTGCTCCGACAAGTTTTCCCTTTCCCTAATTCGTTTTTTTTTAGTACAATTAGATATTAGTGATATTTGAAAGAGGTCGATATAATGGCAAATCCGATTTCAATTGATACAGAGATGATTACACTCGGACAATTCTTAAAATTAGCCGATGTGATTCAGTCTGGCGGTATGGCGAAGTGGTTTTTAAGCGAGCATGAAGTGCTTGTGAACGATGAGCCGGACAACCGCCGGGGCAGAAAGCTGTATGTTGGAGATGTGGTAGAGATTGAAGGATTTGGTTCATTTCAAGTCGTCAATTAAAGCGGGTGACACTGATTGTATATCCAGAACTTAGAACTGACATCTTACCGCAACTACGACCATGCTGAACTTCAATTTGAAAATAAAGTAAATGTGATCATCGGAGAAAACGCCCAGGGGAAGACAAACCTCATGGAGGCGATCTATGTCTTGTCCATGGCGAAATCGCACCGGACATCAAATGACAAAGAACTTATACGGTGGGACAAAGACTATGCTAAAATAGAGGGAAGAGTGATGAAGCAAAACGGGGCGATCCCGATGCAGCTCGTCATCTCCAAAAAGGGTAAAAAGGGCAAGGTCAATCATATTGAACAGCAAAAGCTCAGCCAGTATGTCGGGGCCCTCAACACCATTATGTTCGCGCCGGAAGATTTAAATCTTGTAAAAGGAAGCCCTCAAGTGAGAAGGCGGTTTCTTGACATGGAAATCGGACAGGTTTCTCCCGTCTATCTTCATGATCTTTCTCTTTACCAGAAAATCCTTTCCCAGCGGAATCATTTTTTGAAACAGCTGCAAACAAGAAAACAAACTGACCGGACGATGCTCGATGTTCTGACCGATCAGCTTGTAGAAGTTGCAGCAAAAGTCGTCGTAAAACGCCTGCAGTTTACAGCACAGCTCGAGAAATGGGCGCAGCCCATCCATGCAGGCATCTCAAGAGGGCTTGAAGAACTGACCCTGAAATACCATACAGCTCTTGATGTATCAGATCCCCTAGATTTGTCGAAAATAGGAGATAGCTATCAAGAAGCGTTTTCTAAATTAAGAGAAAAAGAAATTGAGCGTGGTGTGACGCTGTCAGGGCCACATCGCGATGATGTTCTTTTCTATGTGAACGGACGCGATGTGCAGACGTATGGTTCTCAAGGACAGCAGCGAACGACGGCGTTGTCCCTTAAGTTGGCGGAGATTGACCTGATCCATGAAGAAATCGGAGAATATCCCATTTTACTATTGGATGATGTACTGAGTGAACTGGATGATTATCGCCAGTCACACTTGCTTCATACGATCCAAGGCCGTGTACAAACGTTTGTCACAACGACAAGCGTTGATGGCATTGATCACGAAACCTTACGTCAAGCAGGAATGTTCCGTGTGCAAAATGGTGCGTTAGTGAAGTGAAGAAATGAGGTGAGCAATTGTATATTCATTTAGGTGATGACTTTGTGGTTTCAACACGAGATATTGTCGGCATTTTTGACTTTAAAGCCAACATGTCGCCTATTGTTGAAGAATTTCTGAAAAAACAGAAACACAAGGTGGTGCCTTCCGTAAACGGCACGCCCAAATCTATCGTAGTCACGGTTCAGAATATATATTACTCTCCCTTATCTTCCAGCACATTAAAAAAACGTGCGCAATTTATGTTTGAAATAGATTCTTAGAAATTTTTTATCACGAATATATCGTTTAGAAAAGTGTAGGTGAATGACGTGGCTATGGAACAGCAGCAAAACAGTTATGATGAAAATCAGATACAGGTACTAGAAGGATTGGAAGCTGTTCGTAAAAGACCGGGGATGTATATCGGTTCGACAAACAGCAAAGGCCTTCACCACCTGGTATGGGAAATTGTCGACAATAGTATTGACGAAGCCCTCGCCGGTTATTGTACGGATATCAATATCCAAATCGAAAAAGACAACAGTATCACGGTTGTAGATAATGGCCGCGGTATTCCAGTCGGTATTCATGAAAAAATGGGCCGTCCTGCGGTAGAAGTCATTATGACGGTGCTTCATGCCGGAGGAAAATTTGACGGAAGCGGCTATAAAGTATCCGGAGGATTACACGGTGTAGGTGCGTCGGTCGTAAACGCACTATCAACAGAGCTTGATGTGACGGTTCACCGTGACGGTAAAATTCACCGCCAAACCTATAAACGCGGAGTTCCGGTTACAGACCTTGAAATCATTGGCGAAACGGATCATACAGGAACGACGACACATTTTGTCCCGGACCCTGAAATTTTCTCAGAAACAACCGAGTATGATTATGATCTGCTTGCCAACCGCGTGCGTGAATTAGCCTTTTTAACAAAGGGTGTAAACATCACGATTGAAGATAAACGTGAAGGACAAGAGCGCAAAAATGAATACCATTACGAAGGCGGAATTAAAAGTTATGTAGAGTATTTAAACCGCTCTAAAGAGGTTGTCCATGAAGAGCCGATTTACATTGAAGGCGAAAAGGACGGCATTACGGTTGAAGTGGCTTTGCAATACAATGACAGCTACACAAGCAACATTTACTCGTTTACAAACAACATTAATACGTACGAAGGCGGTACCCATGAAGCTGGCTTCAAAACGGGCCTGACTCGTGTTATCAACGATTACGCCAGAAAAAAAGGGCTTATTAAAGAAAATGATCCAAACCTAAGCGGAGATGACGTAAGGGAAGGGCTGACAGCGATTATTTCAATCAAACACCCTGATCCGCAGTTTGAGGGCCAAACGAAAACAAAGCTGGGCAACTCAGAAGCACGGACAATCACCGATACGTTATTTTCTACAGCGATGGAAACATTTATGCTGGAAAATCCAGATGCAGCCAAAAAAATTGTCGATAAAGGCTTAATGGCGGCAAGAGCAAGAATGGCTGCGAAAAAAGCCCGTGAACTAACACGTCGTAAGAGTGCTTTGGAAATTTCAAACCTGCCCGGTAAGTTAGCGGACTGCTCTTCAAAAGATCCGAGCATCTCCGAGTTATATATCGTAGAGGGTGACTCTGCCGGAGGATCTGCTAAACAAGGACGCGACAGACATTTCCAAGCCATTTTGCCGCTTAGAGGTAAAATCCTAAACGTAGAAAAAGCCAGACTGGATAAAATCCTTTCTAACAACGAAGTTCGCTCTATGATCACAGCGCTCGGCACAGGTATCGGGGAAGACTTCAACCTTGAGAAAGCCCGTTACCACAAAGTTGTCATTATGACAGATGCCGATGTTGACGGCGCGCACATCAGAACACTTCTGTTAACGTTCTTTTACAGATATATGCGCCAAATTATCGAAAATGGCTACGTGTACATTGCGCAGCCGCCGCTCTACAAGGTTCAACAGGGGAAACGTGTTGAATATGCGTACAATGACAAGGAGCTTGAAGAGCTGTTAAAAACTCTTCCTCAAACGCCTAAGCCTGGACTGCAGCGTTACAAAGGTCTTGGTGAAATGAATGCCACCCAGCTATGGGAGACAACCATGGATCCTAGCTCCAGAACACTTCTTCAGGTAACTCTTGAAGATGCAATGGATGCGGACGAGACTTTTGAAATGCTTATGGGCGACAAAGTAGAACCGCGCCGAAACTTCATAGAAGCGAATGCGAGATACGTTAAAAATCTTGACATCTAATCATAAAAAGCCTTATTTCCAATAAGAAATAAGGCTTTTTTCTGAACAAGATCAGATGCAGCAATGCTTGCAATACCTATATATTCTAGCAATTTAATGTGTATAATCATAAGTTTATTGATATAATGGAGAATAGTGAAATCGTATTGAAGGTCATAATGGACAATCTACTCCCACATATTTCATGTGATACTTCAGGGAGGTTTTTTAATGAGTGAACAAAACACACCACAAGTTCGTGAAATAAATATCAGTCAGGAAATGCGTACGTCCTTCTTGGATTATGCAATGAGCGTTATCGTGTCCCGTGCTCTTCCGGATGTTCGAGACGGTTTAAAACCGGTTCATAGACGGATTTTGTATGCAATGAATGATTTAGGCATGACAAGTGACAAGCCTTATAAAAAATCCGCGCGTATCGTTGGAGAAGTTATCGGGAAATACCACCCGCACGGTGATTCAGCGGTATATGAATCCATGGTCAGAATGGCCCAGGATTTCAACTACCGTTATATGCTCGTTGACGGTCACGGAAACTTCGGTTCTGTTGACGGAGACTCAGCGGCGGCCATGCGTTATACAGAAGCAAGAATGTCTAAAATCTCAATGGAGATTCTTCGCGACATCACAAAAGACACAATCGATTACCAGGATAACTATGACGGGTCAGAAAGAGAACCTGTCGTTATGCCTTCAAGGTTCCCGAATCTGCTCGTGAACGGTGCTGCCGGCATTGCGGTAGGTATGGCAACAAACATTCCTCCGCACCAGCTGGGAGAAATCATTGATGGTGTACTTGCTGTCAGTGAGAATCCGGACATTACAATTCCAGAACTTATGGAAGTCATTCCAGGGCCTGATTTCCCGACTGCGGGTCAAATCTTGGGACGCAGCGGTATCCGGAAAGCATACGAATCAGGCCGAGGCTCTATCACGATCCGGGCAAAAGCTGAGATCGAACAAACATCTTCGGGTAAAGAAAGAATTATCGTTACAGAGTTACCTTACCAAGTAAATAAGGCGAAATTAATTGAGAAAATTGCTGATCTCGTAAGGGACAAAAAGATAGAGGGTATCACAGATCTGCGTGATGAGTCAGATCGTACAGGTATGAGAATTGTCATTGAAATCAGACGAGATGCCAATGCGAATGTCATCTTAAACAATCTGTACAAACAAACTGCTCTACAAACATCTTTTGGCATCAACCTGCTTGCACTTGTTGATGGCCAGCCGAAAGTTTTAACTCTTAAGCAATGCCTGGAGCATTACCTTGACCATCAAAAAGTTGTCATTAGCCGCCGTACTGCTTATGAATTGCGTAAAGCAGAAGCAAGAGCTCATATCTTGGAAGGATTGAGAGTTGCACTGGATCATCTCGATGCAGTTATCTCCCTTATCCGTAATTCTCAAACGGCTGAAATTGCGAGAACAGGTTTAATCGAACAATTCTCACTGACAGAGAAGCAAGCACAAGCGATCCTTGATATGAGGCTCCAGCGTTTAACGGGACTGGAACGTGAAAAGATAGAAGAAGAATACCAATCTCTTGTTAAATTAATTGCAGAGCTAAAAGACATCTTGGCAAATGAATATAAAGTGCTTGAGATCATTCGTGAAGAACTCACGGAAATCAAAGAGCGTTTTAACGATGAAAGACGTACTGAGATCGTCACTTCTGGACTGGAGACAATTGAAGATGAAGATCTCATCGAGAGAGAAAATATCGTAGTTACTCTGACGCACAACGGATACGTCAAACGTCTTCCTGCATCAACTTACCGCAGTCAAAAACGGGGCGGAAAAGGTGTACAAGGTATGGGAACAAACGAAGATGATTTCGTTGAGCATTTGATCTCTACGTCAACTCATGACACGATTCTCTTCTTCTCGAACAAGGGGAAAGTGTATCGTGCAAAAGGGTATGAAATCCCTGAATACGGCAGAACGGCAAAAGGAATCCCGATTATTAACCTGCTGGAGGTAGAAAAGGGTGAGTGGATTAACGCGATTATTCCAGTCACAGAATTCAATGCGGAGCTTTACCTTTTCTTCACTACAAAGCATGGGGTTTCAAAACGAACATCACTATCTCAATTCGCTAATATCCGCAACAATGGTCTAATCGCTCTGAGTCTTCGTGAAGACGATGAACTGATGGGTGTACGTCTGACTGACGGCACAAAACAAATCATCATTGGAACGAAAAACGGTTTACTGATCCGTTTCCCTGAAACAGATGTCCGGGAGATGGGAAGAACTGCGGCGGGCGTAAAAGGCATCACCCTGACGGATGATGACGTTGTTGTCGGCATGGAGATATTAGAGGAAGAATCACACGTCCTTATCGTTACTGAAAAAGGGTACGGAAAACGAACTCCGGCTGAAGAGTACAGAACCCAAAGCCGGGGCGGAAAAGGACTCAAAACAGCGAAAATCACCGAGAACAACGGTCAACTAGTAGCAGTGAAAGCTACTAAAGGTGAAGAGGATCTAATGATTATTACAGCTAGCGGCGTACTCATCAGAATGGACATCAATGATATCTCCATCACCGGACGTGTCACTCAAGGTGTGCGTCTCATCAGAATGGCAGAAGAAGAGCATGTTGCTACAGTAGCTTTAGTAGAGAAAAACGAAGAAGATGAGAATGAAGAAGAACAAGAAGAAGTGTGAGAAAAAGCGCAGCTGAAATAGCTGCGCTTTTTTGTGTCATAACCCTTTACAGTCATAAAAATTATGGTATAATCATTTCTGTTGTCTTTTAAAAGACACAAACATGACCATTATGACTAGTAAAAACTTTTTCAAAAAAGTATTGACCTAGTTAACTAAAAATGTTACTATTAAGTAGTCGCTTCGAGAGAAGCACACAAAGTTCTTTGAAAACTAAACAAGACAAAACGTACCTGTTAATTCATTTTTTATAAATCGCACAGCGATGTGCGTAGTCAGTCAAACTACTTTATCGGAGAGTTTGATCCTGGCTCAGGACGAACGCTGGC